>NZ_BJDO01000012.1 GCF_005405185.1 Secundilactobacillus hailunensis | reverse complement strand
GAGTGCTGTTCGCTTTTCGAGTTCATACAAAAAGAGCTCTAATCACCAAGTGATTAGAACTCCAATATTTTGTTCACCAACAACAGTTGACGAAGAACCAAAAAAGGCTACCACTACTGATAACCTCTTTCTTACTGTATTTTCGTTTGGACGATGATCGGGAAAACAGGATTTGAACCTGCGACCCCTACGTCCCGAACGTAGTGCTCTACCAAGCTGAGCTACTTCCCGTTTGCTGTTTGAAAACAACAAAAATGCACCCAGTAGGAGTCGAACCTACAACCTTCTGATTCGTAGTCAGACACTCTATCCAATTGCGCTATGGGTGCATAAAGCTATTAAATTAAAAAATGCCGAGGACCGGGATCGAACCGGTACGGTCATCACTGACCGCAGGATTTTAAGTCCTGTGCGTCTGCCAATTCCGCCACCCCGGCAGGAATGAACATAAAAAGCGGAAGACGGGATTCGAACCCGCGACCCCCACCATGGCAAGGTGATGTTCTACCACTGAACTACTTCCGCACAATGCCGACTAGAGGATTCGAACCTCCGACCTCCTCATTACTAGTGAGATGCTCTGCCAACTGAGCTAAGTCGGCGAAAGTGATGATACACTATTTAGTTTTTAAACTAATGCGGGTGAAGGGACTCGAACCCCCACGTCGTAAGACACTAGAACCTAAATCTAGCGCGTCTGCCAGTTCCGCCACACCCGCATGGTGATACTGGTTAATGAGCCGTGACAGTCTCGAACTGTCGACCCTCTGATTAAAAGTCAGATGCTCTACCAACTGAGCTAACGGCTCAATGGAGGATACAGGGCTCGAACCTGTGACCCTCTGCTTGTAAGGCAGACGCTCTCCCAACTGAGCTAATCCTCCATGATGCTCAAAAGGTGAACAATTACGATCGACCTCTTTGAAACAACTATTATAGTTTATCATTCAGCCCATTGGCTGTCAACAACTTTTTTTAAGTTGTTGAATAGTTATTCAGAGCAATATGTCCTGTGTTTCAACTGCAAGAACTATATTACACGTCTTTTCTAAAAAAAGCTACCCCTTTTTCAAATTTCTTTAAACTATTTTAGAACGGGGGTTAGGCGCTACCAGTAGTTCCCCGTTAACTTTTGAGATCCAGCTGAGTTTAACTTTACTGCTAACGTTTATTTTATAAACCCAGCTATTAAGTCAATGAATAAGTTATCTATTTAACTTCATAAAAATGTATTTAAACGCCTTTACGCTATTAAAATAGCCGGCAACCGGCTAAGATTAACTGATTACCGGCTATTAAGCCTACTTTTGTGACACTATTACTCTTTAACGATCTTCGTCTGACCGCCCATGTATGGCTGTAAGACTTTAGGAATATCAACCGTGCCATCCGCATTTTGATAATTCTCTAAAATAGCAGCGACTGTCCGGCCAACTGCCAGTCCAGAACCGTTTAGGGTGTGCACATACTGCAGCTTACCGTTGTCATCACGGTACTGGATGTGGGCCCGACGTGCTTGGAAGTCAGTACAGTTTGAACAACTGGAAATTTCACGGTACTTGTCTTGGTAGGGTAGCCATACTTCAAGGTCATGGGTCATGGCTGCGGTAAAGCTCATGTCACTGGTGGTCAACGTGATCACGTGATGGGCAATCCCCAATTTCTTCAGCAGATCTTCTGCATGATTGGTCATTGTTTCCAAGGCATCCCATGATTCATCCGGCTTTGTAAATTGTACCATTTCAACCTTGTTAAATTGGTGCAACCGAATGAGTCCACGGGTATCGCGGCCAGCACTCCCAGCTTCAGAACGGAAAGCTGGTGTCAGCGCGGTAAACTTCACGGGTAACTTCTCAGTATCGATCACATCGTCACGGTAGTAATTGACCAGTGGCACTTCAGCAGTAGGAATCAGGGTCTCATCCGCTTCTTTTAACGAATAAACGTCTTCGGTAAACTTCGGGAATTGACCCGTCCCAAACATGGAAGCACTGTTGACCATGTAGGGTGGCAAGACTTCGGTATAGCCGGCCTTTTCGTTTTCGTCCAAGAAGAAGTTATACAGTGCTCGTTCCAGACGTGCACCTTGGCCGATGTAGTACAGAAAACGGCTGCCAGAAACCTTAGCACCACGTTCAAAGTCTAAAATTCCCAGCGCTTCACCGATCTCCCAGTGTGACTTTGGTTTAAAGTCAAAACTAGGAATATCGCCCCACTTCCGTAATTCAACGGAACCGTCTTCAGTTAAGCCGACCGGCACGTTATCGTTAGGAATGTTTGGCAGTCTTGAAGCTTTATCGTGGACTTCTTCAGCAATGGTCGTGAGCTGATCGTCCATGGCCTTAATGTCAGCACTCACCTGTTTCATCTGGGTAATCTTGTCTCCTGCATCCTCTTTGTTTCGCTTTAATTGCGAAATTTCATCGGAAACCTGGTTCCGAGTTGCCTTCATGGTTTCACTCTTAACGATCAAGTCACGGCGCTTTTGATCAGCAGCTAATAGCTCGTCAATTTCTGCGGCCTCAACGCCACGGGTAGCCAGCTTTTCCTTAACAAAGTCGGTTTCATTGCGTACTAATTTTAAATCAATCATAAATACTACTCCTCTCATTTTTTTGGCCCGCAAAAAAGCTTCCGCCCCAAAAATTGGGACGAAAGCTCGCGGTACCACCCAAGTTTGCAGTCTAACTGCACACTCAAACATCGGTAACGGCGATCAACCGTACAGGATTAACTGTCCGCTTTCATGTACTGGAGTTTCGATGAACGGATTCCACTAGCCCGTCTCTCTGAGCATCTACTTAAAGGCACATTGCGTTTTGTAATTGAACTCATTGTAAAATATTTGGCCCCTAAAAGCAACTCAGGGTTACAAATTTAATTCAGCAATCTTTTGATCGACCATTGAAAGGACCTTTTTTTGCGCACCAGTGTCTTCAACAAAATCAAATTCATCACCGTTGATCTGCATTTTAGGTGACTTATCATAATTTTGGTACCACTTCACGTAACGGGCATCCAACGTTTTGTAGTAGTCGTACAGTTCCGGATCCTTATCAACCTGTTCGTATGACCGGCCACGCTTCTTGATCCGCGTCAGCATCGTATCAAACGAAATATTAATGTGGATCAGCAGGTCAGGGTTCTTCTTTTCCTTGGTATTTGGCAACTCCTGCATCATGTTTTGAAGGAGAGAATTATAAATATCAGATTCAGTCTGGGTTGCGCGACCTAGATCAGCGTTCAACTTAAACAACAGTGAATCTTCAAAAATTGACCGGTCCAAAACGGATTCATCATCCTTAGAAGCTGCTTTGATACTATCTAGACGCTTATTGAGGAAGTAGATCTGCAGTAAGAAACCGTATTTTTTAGGATTCTTGTAGAATAACGGTAAAATTTCGTTATCCTCGACTGATTCATAAAAAGCTGGTTTGTTTAAGTGTTGCGCAAGTAAGTGGGTCAAACTGGTCTTCCCAGCCCCGATGGTTCCTGAAAGTACGATCATTGCTAATTTCTCCTTTAATCTCAAAAGTCAGTACTTCATATTGTATCATGGCTGACCGCAAATGCAATATGTTGGGGGTAATTTGTATCCTAGTGAGGTTTTACACAGTATTTAAACTAAAAAGAGCGCGATCCTCAGCCAATCAACTGACTAAAGATCACGTTCTTATTCACTATTTAATTAAATTAAAACCTAGTTATCATCGACATCTTCCTGCCGCTTATGCGGTGACACATCCACTTCATCTAGAGGAATAACGTGTGTCCGGTACTTGATTTTATACCAGAAGAATAGGATGAAGAACAGTGGGACACTCAGATAAGTCACACCGATCTGCTTCCAGTCAAAGCGAACGAAAGCTGATGGGTTTTGGCCGATAATGACTAAGATACACAAAACAAACGCTAAGATTGGACCAAATGGGAACCACTTAGCATGATACTTTAGTTCAGATAGTTGATGCCCCTGCTTAACGAAGGCGCGCCGGAACCGGAAATGAGAAATCGCAATTCCCACCCAAGCAATGAACCCGGTTAATCCAGACGCAGCAATCAGCCAAGAATAAACTTCTGGCCCGGTAATACTGGTAATAAAGGCAATCGCACCAACAATCGTGGTAGCAACTTGGGCCCGCAAAGGTACCCCGTGTTTAGTCGTGTGTTCAAAATACTTCGGTGCAAAATCGTCCAGTGCTAATGAATATAACATCCGTGACGAAGCATACATCCCAGAATTAGCGGCTGAAATAACTGATGTTAAGATAACGGCGTTCATGACACTGGCCGCTGCTGCTAACCCAGCCCGTTCAAAGACTAAAGTGAAGGGACTGATAGCAATATCGCTGGCTGAAGACCCCAGCAGTTTAGGACTGGTATAAGGAATCAGGCAGGCAATGACAAAGATTGCTAGAATATAAAACAGTAAGATCCGCCAGAATACTTGGTTGATCGCCTTTGGCACACTCTTTTCAGGGGTAGCTGATTCACCGGCTGTAATTCCGACTAATTCAGTCCCTTGAAATGAGAACCCAGCAACGACGAAGACACTTAAGATAGCTGGCACACCACCGACGAATGGCGCCTTCTTATAGGTAAAGTTTGAAAGACCGACTGCGTGACCGCCCATAATCCCAAAGATCGTTGCAAAACCGACAATCAAAAAGATAACGACAGTAACGACTTTGATCATGGCCATCCAGTATTCGGTTTCACCGAAGGCTTTAACGGTCAGCGCATTGATCATAAAAATCAGAAACAGGATTAACGTACTCCAGATCCAACCGGGCACGTTAGGCAGCCAGAACTTCATGACTAACGCCGCCGTACTAATGTCCACGGCTAACGTAATTGCCCAGTTAAACCAGTAGTTCCAGCCCATTGCAAACCCCAATGCCGGATCGACGTACTTAGTTGAATACGTTGCAAACGATCCTGATACCGGCATGTTGGTTGCCATTTCACCCAGGGAAGTCATTAAGAAATAAACCATGATTCCTAGAGCAACGTAGGCTAAAAGCCCACCACCAGGACCCGCCGTTGAAATCGCTGACCCACTGGCAACGAATAGCCCGGTCCCAATACTACCGCCTAACGCGATCATTGAAAGGTGTCGGGTCTTGAGCGAACGCTTAACCTCGTTACCACCATTGCCACTTGTTTGATTCGCCATTACTTACACTCACTTTCCCTCTCATTTTTGCCAACAAAAAAGGCCGCCTGCAGCTACCTGCGAGACGACCTAAGAGTCATTCTACCGTAGGAAGCTCTCCGCAACACATCGTTGCGACAGTTCCAGCCTTCTTAGGACTGGCCCCAGCTCCGCGTGTTATTAGCCACGGCGAGCTTCGGCAAATGACCCTTTAACTTTCAATCACAGAACCTAATCGTTCTCCTGAAAGCGACTCTTGTCATTCGCGCCTCTTCTTTTGATGCATTTAATACTAAACCGTTCCCACTTAAAATGCAAGCACGGTTTAGTTTGGCCGGTCTAGCCGGTAGATGATCTCGGTTTTGCCAGGTTGATAGATGGCATGAGCTGAATGCGTAAATTGATCAACGTAATCAAAACCGAGATTTTCCAAAACTCGCTGTGAACGCCGATTATCATCTAAAATACTGGCCCAGATCGTCTTCAATAACTGCTGGTCAAATACCGTTTTAACCAAACTCGTAGCTGCTTCCGTCATGATACCTTGACCCCAGTATAAGCGGTTTAAGACGTACCCGATCTCAGCTGAATCCGCTTCTTGTTCACCGTTCTGGCCAATTTTGGGGTAAAACCCCACACTGCCGATCACTCGCTGTGTCAGCGTTTCAACGATGGCAAACACCATTCCCTGCTTAATGGCCGTCTGCAGCAAATACGCAGCATCCGTCTTGTGATGGGCATACTGAAAACCAGCCGCCTTAGCGTTTTTAGGATCGCCAACGATGGCGAAATAGTCGTCCAGATCAGACTCAACAAATTGCCGAATCATCAGCCGTTCTGTTTGAATATTAATCATCTATCAACCGTACCCTTTTTATCGTAGTCCAAAATGCGTTAAACTATTGTTACTGAATCTGATTTAACACACTGTTGGGTTAATTTAATTATAGATTACAATTAGGATGATGACTATGCAAATTATTAAAGAATCACTGGGCGACGATACCGCCGCTTACTTACAAGGTTACTTGAGACAAACCGATCCCGATAACCCCGATCAAACCTATCCAGCAATTATTGTGGTTCCGGGGGGCTCTTACACCCACATTCCAGAACAGCAGTCGGAAACTCTGGCAATGGCGTTTGCTAACTTGGGCTACCAAGCCTTTTACCTGCGCTACAGCTTTGTGGCTGAAAAACAGCCGCTGCACCCGGCACCGCTAGTTGAACTAGGCAAATCGATGGCCTTGCTGAGACAGCACGCCGCTGACTGGCTCATTGACCCTGCAAGCATTGCAATTGCTGGCTTTTCTGTAGGTGGTCATATCGTGGCCCTTTACAACGATTACTGGGCTTCAGAATGGTTAGCTGGTCAAGTTGGCGCAACGGCTGATGAGCTACAGCCACAAGCGATCTTGCTGGGCTATCCTGTGATCAGTCCTAAACTGGGCTTTCCCACTAAAGACGGGGTACTGGCACAATGGGCTGATGATCCTGACGTTATCGCAGCCGATGAACACGTTAACGCGCACAATGCGCCAACCTTTATCTGGGCGACCGCGGATGATTCGCTGGTTCCGTCAGCCAACAGTCTGGCCTACGCTAGTGCCTTGAATATCGCCCAAATTCCGGTTGAGCTGCACCTCTTCAATCACGGTCCCCATGGGCTGGCTCTGGCTAACCATCTAACCGCTTGGAAGCGTGACGCCGACCAGCCGCACGTGGCCCATTGGCTAGATCTCGCTGAAGAATGGCTGAATGCCACGTTGTAATATCATCGAATCTGCTTCGAGTTAACAATAAAGGTATTTCGTTCAACCAGTCGACAAGTCCCACTACATTAATTAAAAACAGGCGAACAGTCAAAGATTGACTGCTCACCCGTTTTTTTGATACTCTCAATAAAATTAATAAAATGAACGCTCCAATAATTTGACCCGTGATAATTTTGGCGCTAACCAGATATATAACCACTCACTGATCTGCAGCCAAGCATAGGCCAACAACATGGCACCAATGGTATCAGTTGGATAATGGGCACCCAGATAGATTCGTGACCAGGCCAGCAAGAGCAACCAGATAATCATCACGGTTCTTACTAAAATAGCCTGCCAGTCTTTTTTGATCATCGGCACCACTACGATCCAAATAATGGCAATAATTAACGTCATGCCGAAAACGTGGCCACTGGGAAAACTAAACCCGTTATCACTTGCCAGATGACCAATTGGCCGTGGCCGAGCGACAATGTGCTTAACCAGCGTGGCAATCACATCGCCACCGATTAAGGTACCCAGTGCCCATAGCGCGGGAATACGATATTTAAATCCCCACAGTAGAAACGCAATAATCAGAACCCAGATAATGGCAAACGTGGGACTGCTCAGAGATGAAATGAGTTTCATCACCGCTTCTTTGGTACCGGATTGATGTTTTTGAACAACTTGAATCATGACGCTGTCCATGAATTCTAATAGCCCAGATTGTGCCATAACGACGGCTGCTAAAAAGACGAACAGCCCACCGCTGACTAATAAGCGAAACGGTCGATCCCGCTCTTTTTGAATAATCATTGTTGCTTCCTCCCAATATTGATAACAAATTGATATTGCGAAATTGAGTATAGCATAGATTATCACACGCCTGATATTGGATTCAGATTGTTATTAGAAAATTTAGAAATATCAGGGCGGAATTGTATCCGGATACACCGATTTTCACATACCCAGATAATCAAAAATATGCTAAAGTTGGTGAGGTGGATTTTACTGACAGTACAAGAGAGGAATTTATCATGATTCAAACAATGTTAATAATGATGGGGGTCGGCCTATTTGCGGGAATTGCCGGTGCAATTCTTGGCCTTGGCGGTGGCATTATCATCACCCCCGTGCTGACGTTAATGATGGGCTTAGATATCAAGTATGCGATTGGCGCAAGTATTATCGCTGTGATCGCAACAAGTTCGGGATCCACAATTGCTTACCTGAAAGATGAAGTCCTAAACCTACGAGTAGCCATGTTTCTGGAAATCGCAACTACCATTGGCGGGATCGCTGGCGCGCTGCTCACTGGCGTTTTAGATCCCAAGTATCTCTATCTCCTATTTGGTGCACTGCTGGTCTTTTCCGGCTGGAACATGTGGCGCAAGTTAAGACGGGGACAAGAGAGCTTAAACAACGTTAAAGCTGACCCCATTGCCACTAAATTAAAGCTGAACGGCTCCTATTTCGATAAGGCCGAACTTAAACGGGTCGATTATCAAGTTGAACAGGTTCCCCAAGGTTTTCTAGTCATGCTGGGGGCTGGACTAGCCAGCGGCATGTTAGGCATCGGTTCAGGAGCTTTTAAAGTCACCGCCATGGATACCTTTATGAAAATGCCGCTGAAGCCATCATCTGCAACTAGTAATTTAATGATGGGAGTCACTGCCGCAGCTAGTGCCACAGTGTATTTCTTTAACGGGTCAATTTTGCCTAATATCGCGGTACCGCTAGCGTTAGGTATCCTCGTTGGCGCTGTTATCGGTTCACGAATCATGCAAGTGCTGCCTGCCCGCGTAATTCGGATAATCTTTATTCCAGTCATTTTATTTATTGGGCTGCAGATGCTGTATAAGGGAATCATTGGAGGTTAATCACATGGACGATCAATCACATCAAAATAGCGCAACTGAAAACGAAATGGACCACATTGAAGTGATCATTGGCCGCATCCTGCAAATTGGTGTTGTGGTTGCCGCAGTTATCATGCTCTTCGGCTTAATCTTATTATTAGTTCATGGCGGTAACGGCGGTTATCCAGTTGGTCATCAGCCAACCACCATCAGCGCCATCATTTCCGGTACGGTGGCTTTAAAGCCTTACGCAGTCATGATGGTCGGGATGTTCTGTTTGATCATAACTCCCGTTTTACGGGTGGTCGTTTCCATTTACGCGTTCTACAAAGAACACGACACCCTTTACGTTTGGATTACGTCCACCGTTTTAATCATCCTATGTATTAGTTTTATCATCGGGCATACCGTTTAGAAAAGGCTACACCATAGGCCCTATATTGGTCAGTATTTCAATTGACCGCCTAACTGTAAACAGTAAAAAGACAACCATTTGTTTAATACTTCAATATGGCCTAATCATGCTCCAAAACTCAGATTCCGGCCATTTAACCCAATAATGCCCATCCCGACAAAGTTCGCCGGAATGGGCATTATTGGGTTAAATTCTGGAATCTACCGAGTTTTTCCGCACACTCTTTTTACAATCGCGGATTATGCCGATGCTCATGGCGCCAGCGACTGGACACTGACAGCATTAACCTTGCCTGAACTCGATTAACCATTTCAGCTAATAAAAAGCCAAAGGCAATCGACCCCGAAATGATCATAACTTGCAGTAAAAAACTAATCGCCTCGGAAACGTTGCCCAGCGCAAAGTTTTTCACCATTTGATACGCCTGCCCACCAGGAACAAACGGTACCAGTGCTGGAATATTGAAGTTGATGACGGGCATTTTTTTATACCTAGCAGCTTGCATACTTAAAATACCGATGATCAGCGCCCCAATCAAATTTGCAAAGGCAATCCCCATGTTAGCCATCATGCAGAGCCGATAAAACAGAAAACTGAGCGCACCGATCCAGCCACCAATATTAAGCCCTCGCCGCGGGACGTTTAGCAGTACGCCAAAGGTAATCGTCCCAATATACGTTAAGATTAAATCCATTATTAAATTCCGCATTGATTCATCCTCACATTGCTTGCAGGATCATGGCGATCCCGCTGCCAATTGCCACGGCACTCATTAAAGCTTCCATGCCCCGAGCAATCCCACTGACCAGATCACCGGCTAAGATATCTCTTACCGCATTAGTTAGCGGTACACCAGGGACTAACGGCATCACACTCCCAATAATAATGTCATCAGCATTGGTTCCAAGGTGAAATCTAACTGCTAAAATCGCTAAAATACCGATTACTGTGGCGGCTAGAAACTCGCTCAAAAAGCGGACCCTCGCTAGTTGGCTCATCCCGTAGAAGACGCCCCAGCCAATCAAGCCAATTAAACAGCTAACTAAAAAGTCCGGGTAGTTACCACGAAAAACGACTTCCAAAGTCCCGCTTACCAGACCCGCAGAGATCAACTGCAGCCAAAGTGGAAAATAGCGGGGGTGCTGGTCTAAATGTGTCAACCGGTCATCAAACTGCTTTAGACTAATTTTGTGGGCCGCAAAATGCCGTGACAGATCGTTCACCTGGGTAATTTTCTCCAGGTCGATCGAACGTGATTTCACCGGTTCGATCTGGGCGTTTTCTTCACCCGAAATCGACATCATGATCCCGGTGATCGTCACGTAAACTTTACTATCAGGATACCCGGCATTTAACGCGATCCGTTGAATCGTATCTTCCACTCTGGCAACTTCGGACCCATTTTCGATCATGATACGCCCTGCATGCAACGCGGTTTTAATCATCAAATGGCCCTGATCATTTGTCATACCCACCATCTCCGTTTGCTAACATTCTGCTTTA
The DNA here is from genome assembly GCF_005405185.1 of Secundilactobacillus hailunensis. Classification (GTDB taxonomy): domain Bacteria; phylum Bacillota; class Bacilli; order Lactobacillales; family Lactobacillaceae; genus Secundilactobacillus; species Secundilactobacillus hailunensis. The sequence goes on along the minus strand of NZ_BJDO01000012.1, from coordinate 43,151 downwards.
AATTATACGTTGCAAGGCAATGTTGCGCTATCCTTAATTACGTGAATTGATAACTTTTTGTTCGAATCAATCCAAAACAGAAAGAAATTCAGCATATTTAACAAATTACCGGTTATAATTAAAAATACAAGTGTCACTTAGAAATGAGGTAAATGATCAAATGACTTATTATTTATGTGCCATCTTCACTTTAATTAGCGCCCTAGTTAGTTTTGGTTTCTCCATTGAAGCCTACATAACTGCCAAAAAGCAGCCAGCAAGCGGGCTGACCACTGCCAAGTACGCCGTATCCAGAAGTTTCGCAATCGTGATTGTTGCCATTGGTTTAGTCATCTTTATTTCACGGCCCTATTTAATTGGCCTGGCCACGATCATGATCTTGATCCAATTATTCGACGGTTTGATTGGCTTAAAAGTAAGCCTGTTCAAAACCGTTGGTCCGCTGCTGACCGCTTTAGTCAACGCTATTTTGCTGTTCTTGATTTTATAACCCTAACCTTCATTAAGGTACACTAAAAGAAGCTAGCACCCACATCAGGTGACTAGCTTCTTTTAGTGTACCCTTTTAGCACCCTTATTCGACAAAAATATAGTGCGCAGCCTTGTAGCCAATCGTTAGATCCTGTTTATCGGTTAGATTAGTCACCAAAACGGGGCCTTCAAACGGATCGTGTTTGTTAACTCTTAACTGATCACCAATGTCCAATTTAATATCACCCAAATAAGTCAGTAGATCATGGTTATCAATAAACCGGGAAACTGTGACCGTTTGACCGTCTTTTACCGCATTTAAGATCAAGTGAGATTCGCTTTCAAAGTGGCCGTTACGATCAGGAATTGTCCCACCATGAGGACAGGTTTTCGGATGGTCCAACGCATCATCCATGGCATTGGCTAATTTTTCGCTGGTCACGTGTTCCAGCTTTTCAGCTTCAACATCCAAGTCGGGCAACGCAAAATCTAACTTTTTAACCAAAAAAGTTTCCCATAAACGGTGCTTGCGAACCAATGTTACCGCTTTCTTACGACCAGAATCAGTCAGCGAAATACCAGCATACGGTTCGTGGTTAACGAGCCCTTCCTCAACCATTTTATTGATCATTTCAGTGACTGAACCCGCTGCAATGTTCAAACTAATGGCAATCTGTTTATTCGACACCTTCTCGCTTGCGCCACCAAGTTCAAAGATAATCTTTAAATAATCCTCTTTCATGGGTGTCATACTATCTTACTCCTTGCTATTCTTCATTTTGTCGGTTTAAAAGTTGCTGATCAAAGTCTTCATTAAGAATCATTTCTTCATTGCGTCCGCGAATATCTTCTGCCTGTAGCGTGACATGACAAATACCGTACTTTTTAGCTAAAACTTCCTCGACCTGATGATAGATCGGTTCAGCTTCACTCAGCAGCATATCGCGCATATTAATATGAGCAGAAAACATGATACGATTTTCATCAATCATCCAGACGTGAATGTGATGCACACTTGTAATCCCGTCAATCTGCATTAAATCTTTCTTAATGGCCTCGTAATCCATTTGTGGTGCTCCTTGCATCAAGATCGTAATGGTGTGGCGGACAATCGGCCATGACTCAAATGTAATATAAGCCGCCACTATGATCGTGATAATTGGGTCAATGATAGTAACATTGTACCACTGAATCATGATTGCACCGAAAATAACACCAATTGATGATAACGTATCACTGAGTAAGTGTAAATAAGTGGCTTTCATATTCAAATTATGCTTTGAACCGCGGTGCATTAAAACGGCTGAAGCCAAATTAGCAACCAGCCCAATAATTGCCACCGTCATCATAAGTCCGCCATTGATCGTTTCAGGATGACTTAGTCGTTTAATGGCTTCGACCACCAAAAAAATCGACACGACGATCAACAATAACGCATTCAGCATAGCAGCCAAAATCTGCGCCCGGCCATAACCAAAGGTATTACGTTCGTCTTCGTCCCGTAGACTAATTCGATGGGCGATGTAGCTAATCACAATGGAAAAAGTATCACCTAGGTTATGAAAGGCATCGGATAGCAGCGACAAACTGCCAGACAATAAGCCACCAATCGCTTCAACGATTGTGATCACTCCGTTTAAAACGGTGACTACGAAAAATTTTTTACCCGACATTTGTTTATCTTCTGCCATACCGATTCCCCCTACAAGGTTATACTATCACATTTTTAGGGAAAATCAGCTAACAAGTTAGGCAGTTCAAACCAAAAGAACGCTCACCCGAGGGCAAACGTTCTTATCATACTAGTGGGTTTTTACAAGTACCCCAGCTGTCGTTAGTTTTTCATAAGCAAAATCATGAACCGATGTCTGTGAATCAGCTAATACTTCAACGGTACCCGTATCACTGAAACCAGCCTTCTTGATAATATGCTGCATCCCCTTATTATCCGGATGCGTGTCGATTCGAATGCCATTAATCGAAGAATTAGCTTCGATCTCCTTAAAAATAGCTGCAAATAGTTTCCCGGATAGCCCTTGTCCGCGATGGTTAGCGGATACGGCAACCCGGTGGATGGCAACGTACGTATCGTCGTGCGTCAGCCAATCACCATCAATAACTTGGTAACTTTCGTCTGGTGCTGGAATGACCGCAGCCGTTCCTAACACTTCGTAACCTTCAACTAAGACCACTGTGTGCCCATTTTGAATGTCGTTGACCAAAACGCTGGTATTGGGATATCCCCCCTGCCATTGATCAATGTGTTGAGCCGCCAGGTGGGCTTTCCCATCCTGGATGATTGATTCGATTTGTGGTAAATCCTTCATTTCTGCGCGACGTAAATACATTTGTTCCACCCCTTTATTATTCACAATATTTTGATAGTTTAAACCCAATGCTCATGAATGTCTAGGAAATTCGTTTGAATTTTTTCTAATAATTTCATGAAGGATTTTCTAATCTCAAAAGCTTGCTAAACGGGGATTGGAAACGGGTAAAATATGGGGGTTCACAGGAAGTTTGTGAAATGGAATTGATGGTGGTTTGTCGATGTGTTGTTAGTTTCGGTTTATCAGTTAGTGTTGCGGAAACCTAAATTCACTAAGTTAACGATTCAAGTTTGGTTCATTGCTTTTAACTAGCTGAATCAGGTTCCAGAAAGCAGGTAGTTGCATGTAGTGAGTCATTACGTAATTTGCCAAGCCCAGGCAAATTAGTTCATTGCTTTTATCTAGCCGAATCGGGTTCCACAACTCAGATTCCGGCCGTATAAAGCAACCAAGCCTTAGTTCATTACTCTTACCTAGCTGAATCGGGTTCCAGAAAGCAGGTAGTTGCATATAGTGAGCCAATCACGTAATTTGCCAAACCCAGGCAAATTTCGCAATTGGCTCACTACACTCCACTACCTAACCGCTTTCTTCCACACCTTACACGAAAAGGTCCCCTCAGTTTTTCACTGAAGGGGCCTTCCGAGTGGCAGGGTGACCGGCTAGCACTGGGAAAATCAATTTCTTAATTTTCGCTTACCCGTCAATCAGATACGATTACTGGCCCAGCTTACACTGGACACTCAAAGCGCATTTTAGCGCCATCCATGGCAATGCTGTCACGTTTAGCAACTAGCGACGTTTAACAAACTACATTCAAAGCCAAACTTCAAAAGTATTTCCAGTATTAGTGAGTCATATCCTGTCACTATAGTAAGAATAACATTATCAAACCCTAATGAACACCTATTGAACCTGTCTTTGTGTGAATTTCATCAGCAAACCATACAGCAACATACTCAAGACGATCACCACAAACGTTGCCCCAATCGAGTTCGCAATCACGGTCACGTGCTTTAAACCGATGTAGCAGGCCACTGACACCACCCAAACTAAAATGGCGATCCAATTAACACCACCCTGATACCAATACTTCCCGTGAACCTTGGTGAAGTCCGCAATCTGATATTGGCGATGACATAACCAGAAATAGTCGACTAAGAAGATGCCAATCTCGGGTCCCAGTACCATACCGATACCATCCAGAAAAGCCGTAAAAATCGTTAGAAACGACGCTACAAAAAGTGGTAAAAACGTTACTGCACAGGCAATTAAGGTGACCACCCACAGACTGACCTTCAGACTTAACCGCCGAGTCATATTAGTAAGTGCCGAGCCGGCTGACATCAAGTTCACCGCGTTGGCAGTCGTACTGGTTAAAATAATGACGATCATGGCTAGAAAACCTAATCCCAGTTTACTAGCAATCGTACTGGGGTCCGAGTTATTGGGATCAAAATGGTTCAACGTAATAGCCGTCCCAATCGTGGCAATGACGCCAATAAAGGCGAACCAGAAAAGGCCAAGGTTAGCCCCCAAAAAGGAAGCTTGGGTCGCGTTTCTTTTGACGCCAGTAAAGCGGGAAAAATCACTGGCCGCCGTTACCCAGGCCAAGTTGAAAGCTGCTAGAACATCAATAGCAGCGCCTGACGTCATTTTGAGATCATGCGGTGGCTGCCAGTTCAAAATTTCATGGAACGAAACAGTTTTAAACACTACAATCGATTCCCAAATCACGAAGATAAAAACCAAAACGATGCCGATTCGTTCAATCAGTTGAACTGACCGCTGCCCGACTGAAACACTGAGGAGGTGAAACACACTCATGACGAGGATTCCGACAACCACTCCCATAGTTCCGCCCGGTTTACCGTAGACTGGCCAGCCAAACAAGTCATGAAACAGGAAACTCATCGAGGTGGCCGCAATAAACGTATTCACGGCCGCCCAGCCGATAAACTGAACCAGATTAATGACGGAAGGCAACAGACTGCCTCGTAATCCAAAGGACGCCCGCGTTAAGGTCATGGCTGTGAGCCCCGTTTTATACCCCATATAACTCGCTGCTGCTAATAAAAGATACGAAATAATGCCAGTTATAATTAAGGTTGTTGAAGCCGTTAAGAACCCACAGGCTGCAATCACACCGCCGATATACCAAGTACCGTTATTGGCATTGGCACCAACCCAAGTGGCAAACATATCCCAGTAAGACATGTGCCGGGCTGCCATTGGAATTGCGGGGACCCGTCCTAACCCATTTTTCGCCAACTAAAACACTCCTCATTGATCATTTTATAGTATATCTGCTATTGCTCACACAAAAACACCCCTATGCCCGCGGGTATAGAGGTGTCGTGTTTATTGCTGTTGTCAGCGCCGACCCTTTATTAGCCTCACGGGACTAAATTTAAAAGGTTATTGATTGAGCTAAGTATAAATTTCAGCCCGTTACATGTCAAGCAGCATTAGCAGACCGTCAGCTGATTGACTAAACGATCTGGTGCCACTCCGCTTCATCCGCCCGGGAAATATCATTCAAAAATTTCAGCACCCGTTGCGCCCGTTTTTCCTGCTGGGCAAAGAGGTTGTTCAACCCAGCGCCAGTTGTCAGCGGTTGGCCTAGCTTCAGTTGTTTATCCTGCCGCTCCCCTTCCGCAAAGGCCACGACCATTTCACCCGTATCGATCGTGGTAAACAGGAAAAATAGGCTGTAGGGATCATCGTCTTCCAGATAGGCTGGCATGGCCCAGATGCCCTCCTGCAATTCACGCAGTTCGGATTCACCGAACCGGTAGTCCCGGTGATTCTTTTGGTTAATGGGCGTCTTCAAAAACAGCATCATTTCAGCAAATTTATCGTCACCCAGCTTTAAAGCTGGTTTATCATCTTCACTCAAGTTTGGCCCTCCTTTAAACATTTAAGCTCTATTTTACCAGTTCTTAGTAGTGATTGTCTGCTGGAAGCAATCAAAATCCTAGAAATTTGTGGGTTCATTAAACGTTCATCGTCTCCCCTTTAAGAACACCTTGACGCTGACAAATTTTTAAGGTACTGTTAATGACAATTGAAGACCAAATAAATTCAGACAGGGAGCTGATTTTTGATGAACATGTTAGCAACGACGATTGGCGGCAGAACCTTTAATAACTGCATGATGAATGCAGCGGGGATCCGTTGTCAAAGCAAGCAAGATTTAGACGCACTGGTGCAGTCGGATGCCGGGGCCTACGTCACTAAAAGCGCGACGCCTCAAAAGCGGGCTGGTAACCCATCACCGCGGATGCACACGCTGCCCCATGGCAGTATTAATTCGATGGGTCTACCCAACAACGGTTTGGATTACTACTTAAACTACGTCATTGCCGACCAGCAAAAGCGGCCTGGAACGACGAACTTTTTGTCCGTTGCTGGGACCAGTTTGGCAGATAACCTTGCCATGCTGCATCAGATTCAAGCTTCTGAATACACCGGTTTTGTTGAATTAAACTTATCTTGCCCCAACGTTCCTGGTAAACCGCAAGTCGGTTATGACTTTGATCGGGTGCATACCGTTTTGGATCAGGTATTCGACTTTTATACCAAACCGCTGGGTGTTAAGTTGCCACCGTACTTTGATCTGGTTCATTTTGACCAGATTGCGGCAATTTTGAATCAGTACCCGCTCACCTTTGTCAACTCGATCAACAGTATCGGTAACGCCCTCGTTGTTGACCCTCAGTCTGAACAAGTCGTTATTCGGCCAAAGGGTGGTTATGGTGGCATTGGCGGTGCGTCTGTCAAGCCCACTGCCCTCGCTAACGTCCGTGGCCTCGCGTTACGGCTGAAACCAGAAATTGCGATCGTCGGCACTGGTGGCATTTTAAACGGCGTCGATGTGTTTGAACACATCCTCTGCGGCGCTTCTATGGTTCAAATCGGGACGCAGTTTGGTTATGAAGGCATCCCACTCTTTGACAGGTTAGCTACTGAACTGACCGATATCATGAAAAAGAAGGGCTATACCAGCATCGATGATTTTCGGGGTAAATTAAAAACTTTTGATGATTAATTAAATAGCAAAGGGATTGTGCCAATCAGCATTGATTGGTACAATCCCTTTTTTGCTTACTTATGATGATCCCGCAACTCCGCTAATTCAGAGCGGATCTCAGAGAGAATTTCGATCTGTAATTTTTCAATCTCCAGCGTATGGGGAATTTGATTTTGCGATAAATGATCCAGTTTAGCGTGCAAGATGCGTAATTCATGTTCTGATTTCAGATTCACGTGAAAATCATTTTCAGCAGCCATTCGGTCACGGTCTGCCGAACGGTTCTGACTCATCATGATGATGGGCGCTTGAATCGCTGAAATACAGCTTAAAACTAGGTTCAGCAGGATAAAGGGGAACCGGTCAAAGTGAATGCCGAATAATTGCAGACTGTTCACCAGCATCCAGGAAATTAAAACAAAGATAAAAATGCCAATAAAGCCCCAGCTACCACCGAAACGCGCCACATCATCCGCAATCCGCTCACCGAACGTCAAACTTTTAGTGAGGGTTTCGTTCACATCAGTGATCTCATAGTCATCGCTTTGCATCGCCCGGGTCAGCTTCCGGTTGATTTTTTGACTCTGTTTCAAATCTGAGCTGATCATTGCATCAACGTTGGCTAACCGGTATTTTAATAAATGATGCCCGCAAATAAAATCGGTGACCTTGGCTTGGGGATAGTCCTGCTTGACCCGCTGCCGAATTGCAGTGGACAGATCAGCTAGGTACAGGCCCTCATCAACGTGGTACTCTTGATCATCCACGATACAGTGGACCGTTAAATTCTCCGCCATGATTTTCACTCCTCTCGTCAATAGTTTAACGCAAAACCACCCGCTGCAAAACGACTGTTTTGCAGCGGGTGGTTTTTGGAAATCGTCTGAGTATGCTGTAGCAAAATTAAAGGTGACAGACTATGTCGCCAGCAACGGTTTATTCTATGACTAAGTCTTTTTCAACAAATGGCTTTTTAGCAGCTTTTAAAGATGCCTTGATCTCAGCCATGTGCTTAACAAACTTGTCGTCTTTAAGGTCACAGTCAAACCACGATAGTTCAGAAAGATTCTCATCCATTTGCTCTAAAATCTTTGCAATCGCCTGCTGTGACACATCGTTAGTTGTCATCAAATTCACTCCTTAGTCGTTTTTATAGTTGCTATAATACAGACATTCTAGAGAATAGCAAGCGTTTTACACTAAAAAGTTTATTATGAGATGAATTCTTAACTTACAGTCGTTTTCAACATGATTTGCTCAGATAATCATTCAATAAACTGCATTTATTTTCAAATTGCTCATTTAATCACTTTTGCCATATCAGCCGGTAATTCAGCCTCAAAATGCCGTGGCGCATCCGTCACTGGATCTTGATAATCTAATTGGTACGCATGAAGAGCTTGCCGGGTGATTTGCTCCATTGGCCCACCATACAGCTCATCGCCAAGTAGCGGATGGCCGATTGAACGAAAGTGGGCACGAATCTGATGGGTCCGGCCCGTATGCAGCAAGACTTCCACTAACGTCCAGTTAGTACTGCGCTGACGCACCCAATACTCGGTCCGTGCCGCCTTGCCGTCCGGTGCCACAATCTGATCAAACCCGTTGTCCGAACGTCTTAACGGTGCGTCAATCATATCATGGTCCAAGTCGAGTTGGCCACTGACAATTGCCAAATAACGTTTTTTAAGCCGGTGATCAGCTAACTGCTGATTCAACCAGGAATTCGCTAATCGGTGCTTAGCAATTAGCACCAGCCCACTAGTATCACGGTCTAACCGAGTAATGATGTGGGGCACTAAATTCTGATCGCCACTGGCAACCAAATGCCCCTTAATGCGGTTAACCAGCGTATCAGTACGGTTACTGGGTCCCGGAACAGAAGTCAGTCCAGCTGGTTTCAACACCACCAGTGTATTGGCATCTTCATTAATGATCTGGATCGGCTCAGAACTGACCGGGACTGCCGGATCTGCTGGTTCCACTGGTACGACCAAGGTCACCTGATCATCCGGCTGCACCTTAACAGCCGGTTTCTTAGACACCCCGTTGACCAGTATTTGGCCGTTACTTTGATTTAACTGCGTAAACATCCGGTGACTGACCCCGTGCTGACTCAAGACCTGTTTGGCAGATAAGCCCGGTTCGTTGACCGTCCACGTAAATTCCATTGATTCGCTCCGCTCCAATCTCACTGCTGTGCTATTAGTTGGTTTAAAATTCTTCTAAGTGATGGATAACGATCACCATCCAAATGGTTTTTGACTCTAAATTCACCAATCATCCGTTCAGAATACTGATCTGGATCCAGTTTCATCGTGCTGGTGTCCAGCGGTTCCTCATCCGTGATTACAGCATCTAACACGATGGGCTGCTTGTCACCAGTGGCTAAATGGTGCTCAATCGTTTGAATAGCAGCTTTCAACGTTTGATCATTAGTCACACGCAGTCCAATGGCACCCATGTTTTCAGCGACTCCAGCCCAGTTGGCATTCATAAATTTCAAACCATAATCACTTTGACCGACCTTCGCTTTTTCTTGCCGAATGAACCCGTAGCCACCGTTTTCCAGCACAACGTTGATCACTGGCAACTGATACTGCACTTGAGTCAGCAGATCTTGCACTACCATTGAAAAACCGCCGTCGCCAGAAACCGTGATCACCCGTTTGTCTGGATAACTCAGTTGTGCTGCGATTCCCGCCGATAGGCCGTAACCCATGGCACCGAACCAGGCTGACATGGTCATCTCCTGACCGTCACCAAAGGGCAGCATCCGCGTTGACCAGACCATATTATTGCCAATATCCAAACCATAGATGGTATCCGGCGTCGCTAACTGTGCTACCTCGCGTAAAACCGCCTCAGCCGTCAGTAACCCTGCTGGCCGGGCAGCCACGCGTTCATCTAAATACCCCCGCCAGTTTTGGCGCGCAACGTGGCGGGCCTTGAGAAAATCACTGGCTGGTACCTGATCAGGCTGTGTCTTTATAACCTGTGTTAAATAGGTCTTCGCATCCGCTTGAACCAGTTGTACCGCTGGGAACTGCTCACCCAATGCTTGACTATCCTGATTAATTTGAATCGTTTTAATGGTATGCGGCATAAAGCGCATGAACGGGTAGCTGGTCCCGACCATCACGACCAGATCAGCCATGTGCATGGCTTCAAAAGCCGGTTGCGTCCCAACCGTTCCCAGTGAGCCTAAATTATTTTCAAAGTTACTGGCAACGTAACCAACTGCTGGCGCGGTGGTCACTACCGGTAAGCCAAATTTTTGCGAAAAGGCGGCAACTTCTGTTTGAGCATACCGAATCCCCTTCCCCACGAACATGACTGGTCGCTTGGCCTGCTTGATCAGCGAAACGGTTTGAGCGACTTGCGCGTCAGTTCCTGCCAAGACCGGCTTAGCCAGACGATGAACTGGCATGGGCTCATAATTAATTTCTACATTGGCTAGGTCATCTGGAATAATGACGATTGATGGCGACTGGGTTGCATAAGCCGTCTGAATCGCCGCTCGAATCGTGCCTGGAATCTGCTTAGCATCACTGACCTGGCGATGAAAGGTATCTAGCCCAGCAAACAGTTCATCTTCATCCATATCCTGCAAATAATGGGTGTTGATCGTACTGGTGGTCACGTTACTGATGATCACCAGCATGGGGGTGTGGTCCATCTTCGCATCGCACAGGCCATAAATCAGATGAATCGCACCCGGTCCCACTGCTGCCAATGCCACACCAATCTTACCCGTCAGCTTCGACTCAGCCGCTGCCGCCAGTGCGCCAACTTCTTCGTGGCGAACCTGAATGTAGCGGATCAGATCCTGCTCGGCAGCAAAACCGTCGATCAGCGAATCAGCGGGAATACCATAAACGTGGTCAACTTGCCAATTTGCCAACTCTTTTACCAGTGCTTGAGATGCTTTCATCTGTGCCATGATTGAGATTCCTCCTACTTATAGATTACCTTCATTCTACCATGCTAAACCCGTAAAGAATTGCTTAGCAGGTACTTTCAATACCCGGCAGAAATCAACGCTTGCAGATCATTAAACGCGTAGCTGACCTTTTGGCTATCATCTCCCAGTCCGCCCTGCAGATCTGAACGGCGATTCTGAATTTGAAACCGCCAAACTTGGTTCATGGCTAATCGGTATAAAGCTGGCTGCCTAGTCACTGCAAAGATCCGGGCGGCAATCGCATAGTTTGCCGCTGATTCACCCCAGTTACTAACTGCACCACTGACTTCATAACGGTTATATAGCGTACTGTTGGTAACCTGATGAGCCAGCCACCGCAAGGACGATTCCTTCAGATGTTTAACTTCTGCCAAATGCAGCAGTGTTAATAGTGCTTCAGAGGTGTTTAATGGACTGGTCGAATATTGTCGTCGAGTCCAGTTATAATTCGCCGCGTACAATGGCAACTGAGAACCCAGATAGCCCTTTTGAATCAGTTGAAGCTGACCATCAAAAATAGATTTAGTTTCATATTCTCGCATGGTCAACAGGTCGTAGTAAGCCATTGAAGTCAGCGAACTGACCTGGTGGAATTGTGTATCATAAAAATCTCTTAATTGGCCGTGTCTCCCAACCTTGCGTTTCAAATCAGCAAAGCGTTGAATCGCTTTGATTTGATAATGATCATTATGGGTTTTAACTGCATACAGCCCCAGACTGCGAATCACTCGTAAATCATCTAAGGTCGCATTCATCTTGGATTGTTGCCGATTGCCTGTTTGAACTTGATACATCAACAAACCATCGTTCTCAAAATTCATCACCGTTTGCTGGTAGGCTTGCCGGAATTGGGTGTTCTGACCAGACTGCGCCAAATAAATTAGCCAGAGCCCAGCAGTTTCAGAAAGCATAGGATGCGCATCATTGCCTAACGAATTTTGACTGTTGACACCTTTGGCGGTCACCAAGTTAGTAGTCACAAATCTAGCCAGTTGATTCACCCGCTCTTGATCATCCTTATACTTCGTAGACGGTATAAACTCAGTGGTCGGTTTGCTGGGCACAGGGACACTAGCGCGTTTATGACCACAACCTTGAATTAACACAACAGCGAATAATCCACATAATAGCAGCTGAATTCGTTTCATAATCAAATCTCCTGTTTATCTAAAGCGATATTTCGGTTATACTACTAAAAAGAACGTTTGTTCGGAAAGTGATGTGAACGAGTTGAATCCTTCAGAGTTACAAGCTTACCTTGCACAAAACAGTCAAGTTGAGGCACGCTTCATGGCCAAGGCACTACCTTATTTAAATGCTGAAAATCTCAAACGAGCCCCTGCCCGTCGATACAATGCAACGGTGGTACAGCGACAAGCCGATAAATTGTACGTGCAATTTGTCGAACAGGTCCATGGTAAAATTGCCCAGCAGCTACGTGGTGAGCAGAGCCAGCAAGCCTGGCTCCGACGCATTGAACAGAATAATTTACTGGAAGAGTTGGAAGACTCTATGGCGGAGTTAAATTTTGATTCAGAAGAATAACCTGCCGCTAGCGCTTAATAACTATTAATAGAATACCGTAAAACACCGGCTATCACGAGTGAAAAAGTTAATTTAAAGGAAACTCTTTTGGCATTAAAATTCGTATAGCAAAACAGACAGACTATCAATTATTCGATTGATAGTCTGTCTGTTTTTTCTATACTGAAGGAATTTCTCCACCAGCGTTAATTATTTAATTTCAGTTGCAACTGCCTGATTGACCGCCGATTTTTCAGCTTCAACCAAAGCTACCCGGCTCTCAACGATCTTAATATCCATCGTAATTTCCCGGGTTAACCCTGGCGTATTTACTTTCGGTTCAAAGAACGTCTTGAATTCTGACAGGCGTTTAGCCGTCTTGAAGACGCCGGTAATCACGGTAATGTAGGTTGCAAACTCCATGTCACCGCCAACTGTATCTTCCAGCCACTGCCAGTCGTTTCTAATCCAATCCCAAGCGGCTTGTTCGCCATGGGCATTTTCCAAAACGCCTCTGAACCAGCCACGCAGATCTTGCGGCTTGATCACATCCGCGTTTTCAAACTGGGCAATCAATTTTTGAATCAATGCGGCATCCGGCGTGCTGGTCAAGGCTGCTCGAATACTTGACTTATAGCTGGCATCGGATGTTTGGGTGTAGGTGGTTAACAATTGGTTGAACAATTTTTCACTGCCATAGTGCTTCACTTCATTGCTCAGCACCAGCCCGCGGATATCAGCTGACAACGTGGCTAATTTCGTCTGATTATCAGTAAAGATTTGGTGGGCAACCGCAACAGCGTCACGATTTTGTGCGTATAAAGCAGCACTCAAAACCGTTGGCCGCGCTAACTGATCATCATTTGATTCACCGGCCACCGGTAACCAGCCTAGCCGTTGAACCTGGGCATGACTCAATCGGTCAAATAACCGTTGCAGCGCTTTTTCTTCATCCGAATCAGGAATCACAAACTTCTTGAGGTTGTTGGCCATGACGTACAGTGCCGTGATGACCACGGTAGCCTTGCTGTCAGCAAACCGCTGCAGCAATGGCACGATGCTGGCATACGACATCTGCCGGCCCTCGGCTAAGAGACGCAGGTCTTGCAGCAACTGCAGCTGTGTAATAGCATCCAATTTATCAAGGTGTGCCAAAATATCGTCTAATAACGTGGCATCGTAGTGCACGATAAAGTGCGAGCTGTTGCCCACGTTGACCCGGAACGGTTCACCAAGCTGCTGGCGGACCTCACTGTATTTACCCAGTGACAGTTCATCATCTTTAAAGATGACCGGTGCCTGTTTGTCGTTACTGTTCAGCGGGATCTGCCATTGACGGCCAGTATCCTTGCCATCACCGATAAAGAACTGGTGCTGTCTGATCATCAACGCGCCGTTTTCAACCGAGGCATCAACGACGGGATAGCCGGGTTGTTCCAGCCAGGAGTTCATAATGGCACCAATGTCCAAGCCAGACGCCTCGCCTAACGCAGACCAGAGATCTGCACCGGTTGCATTACCGTACTGATGGGCTTCAAAGTATTTCTTCAAGCCCTTACGCAACGCATCGTCGCCAAGTAATGCGCGGACCATGACCAGCATCCGAGCACCCTTCGCGTAAACGATGGCACTGTCAAACAGCGCGTCAATTTCCGCTGGATCTTCAACGGACACGTGAACGGACTGAACCCCATCCGTGGCGTCCCGGTTCAGAGCCATTGGTACGTCAGAGGTCTGGAACATTTCCCAGATGTGCCAGTCAGGTTCAATGGCATCTACCGCAACGTATTCCATCATGTTGGCAAAGGATTCGTTGAGCCAGAGATCGTCCCACCACTTCATGGTAACCAGATCACCGAACCATTGGTGAGCCAGTTCGTGAGCAATGACGGTGGCCACTAACTGCTTCATTTCCAACGACGTATTATCTGGATCTAACAGTAAGTAAGCTTCGCGATAAGTGACCAGCCCCCAGTTTTCCATGGCACCAGCGGAGAAGTCTGGTAATGCCAGCTGCCATGAATGTGGTAATGGATACTTGGTTTGATAAAAGTCTTCGTAAAATTCAATTGACCGCTTGGCAATGTCCAAGGCAAAGTCCAGCTCGTTAGCTTTGTGCGCTTTGGTACCAAAGACGCCCACTGTAACGCCAGATTTAGTCTTAGTGATCTTAGACTGCAATTCACCAAAGGCAAAGGCAATCAGGTAAGTCGACATCTTCATGGTCGTGTCGAAGTAGTGCACACCGTTTTCCGTGCGCGCTTCAGGCATGTTGCTGATAATGGTTTCGCCCGGATGTTCATCAAACTTGATGGCGAGATCAAAGGTAGCTTTAGCCTCAGGCTCATCCACGCTAGGAAAAGCTTGACGGGCAAAGGTCGTCTCAAACTGCGTCCCGATGATCTGCTTCTTCTCACCGTTGACTTCGTAGTATGACGGGTAAATGCCCATCATGGAATCAGTCAATGGTGCGGTATAGGTAATCGTCAGTGTCGTTTGACCAGTCTTTTTCAAACTGATGCGAATCGCTTCGGCTGGTTGATCCATTGTAAAATCAACGGCCTGACCATCCGCTTCAACTGCAGTCACCTGCAGGAATTTTTGATTGAGTGAAATGTTCGTCTCCGTTGCATTCCCCGTAATCGTGGTTTTTCCGGAAATCAGTTTAGTTTCCCGGTTAATGTCGAGATATAAATCATAATGACTTGGTTGAAAGGTCTCATAAAAATGTTTAATTGCTGCCATATTGGCCTCCATTAATAATTTGATTACGTCCATTATACGACTTTCATTAAAAATCAGTTGCCAAGAAGGCTAAGATTTCGTTCAATTTACCACTGACTGCCGGACTATCAGCCTGTCCACGTTCACTAAATACAGCACAGCAATCATCAGCAGTGGTATAAAGACAATCAAGTCCACGGCCCAGTTACCGTTTCCCGTCATGGGCGTGGCAATTGACGGGTCAAAATCAATCAGCGAATGAATGAGGATTCCCACCCAGAGTCCATTTGTGGAAATGCGGATGGCTGAAAACATCATCCCAATAACGAACGCGTAAAAAACCTGCTGCAGCGTTGTCTGAAGCGATTGACCACCAACCAGGTTCATCAGGTGAAGCAGGCCAAACACGAGACTACTGGCAATTGCCGTCCACAATAATGGCTGTTTTCGAGCTTTAAAAATACCGAGAAAAAAGGAAAATAGTAATCCCCGGCAAAGAATCTCTTCATAAATGCCGGCTGAAAGTGCAATAAGCGCAATGTTAAAGAGTTGCAGCGGTTTGGGCGCTACCACGGACATTTCATAAAATTTGCCTAATAGGATGGTCGCAAAGAACAACATAATTAGCGCCAGCCAAGTCCTAATTGGCCGTTGATAGCCGATCCGCCCAGGTGTTGTGATCTTCCCCGTTTTAATAAAGAAAAACATGCACAGTGCTAACATGATAGCGAGCAGTAATCGGGCTGCAGCGTAAGGGAACGTGACAATTCCGTGGCTGGTCATGACCAGTAGGTGTTTTAAGCTATCCGAAACGCCAAAGAAAACCATCAGGCTCCCTATAGCAGCACCCAGCTGCCAACGTTGATCACCAACGATTTTTAAATGATACATATCTGCCTCCGAGTAAAATGAATTACTCTTAAAATACCACAGACAGTTGATCAATCAAAATTGTGCGCCATGATTACTAGCGAATCGTATTGATTCCCATTAAAACCATTAATAGAGCCATAATCACTTGAACAATATTTGAATGTGAGGATTTGGAAATTTTTTTCACTAGAAGTGGCGCAATCAGCGCACCCACGGCCGCACCAATCATTAATGGCAGCCCTAACTGCCAGTCAACTTGACCGCCAGTCATGTGCATTAAAGCCCCAATAATACTTAAACCCACTAACACATAAGACGAAGTAGCAACGGCTTGAAACGTATTTAAGCCAAGAATCAATAACCCAGCTAAAATGGGACCGCCACCACTCATACCGGCAATACCGACCATCAAACCGCTTAAGACACCATACAGCGAAGCCATCCAAAGCGTATGATTTTTATTTGACGATCTGTTGCCCTTCCTAATAACGATTCGAAGTCCCATGATGATTAAAATCAGTCCTAGGACCCAACGGTAAATGAGCGAGGGAATATAGGGCGCCAGTAACGCACCAATGACCACTGCTGGTACCGCTGAAAATAACATTTGATTACCCAAACGGAAATTAATTTGTTTTTGACGGTAATAGCCCCAGGACCCAATAATTACTGAGGGCAATGAGGTCACCAGTGATGTCGCAGCAGCTGAAAGCGGTGAAATTTTAAAAACGGAAGCTAATAATCCTAGGTAAATCGCGCCGCCACCGCCACCTAAAGAAATCACGATGATCCCCACGATTAGACCCACGAACAATAACACAATGGTATTCACAATAACGTCTTCTTTCATGACTTAACTCGGTTTTACTTTACATCTTGTAATTATAAATTACTTTATGTAAAATTAAAAGAGAGGGAGGGATCTTTTTGACAAGCCGAATTTTGAATCAGCAAAAAATTATTCAAACTGCCATAAATTTGATTGAGACCCAAAAACCGCTAACCTTTTCTAATATTAGCCGTAAATTGGGGACACATTCTCAGGCACTCTACAATTATTTTCCTGATGTGACGGCGTTGAAAGCATCTATCGATGAAGCTTATAATGCCGGTTTAATGACCGAATTACAGCAACAGTTATTAGGTTTATCTGGTGAAAAAGCAGTTCTGAAGTTTGCCAACGTATGCCGACAGTACGCCTTGACCCGATTCAAACTGACCCAGTTTGTGCTGGCCATCCCCCGTGAACTATTAAACGATGATCCGGCTCAAACACCGCATACTCAAGCGTTAAAGAAAATTCTCTACCAGCTGTTGCTAACGATGGACATGGACGATCATGTTCGCCTCAATGCAACCCGAATGATTCGCAACTTGATTATCGGCGAAGTGGTTAACGTTGGCCGTGGCTGGTTTAAAACCGAAACCGTCAAGGAAACTGATAGTTTTAATCAAATGCTATTAATCGCGCTGCATCATTTAAACGAGCTATAAACACACGAAAAGTCCTGAATGACCGAAATCATTCAGGACTTTTAAACCTAGCATTTTAGTTATTGTATAACTGATTGACCTTGTTGGTTGTGGTCTTACCATAAACAATGGTTTGGACGTTTTTAGTGATTCTAGCAATCTTTGGAAACCCGCTGAAGCCAGATTGTCCGTGGCCATGAGTCATCACCGCAATCGCGTACCGCTGCCCGTTTGGTAAGGTCACGATTCCAGCATCGTTGTTGTACGACCAGAGCCAGCCGACCTTATCCGCAGTCGCTGCGCCGGCCATTGCTTGAACAGATCCTGCTGGAATGCCCGTTCGATAGACCTGCTTGTTCATCAAAGTAAGTACCTGACTACGATTAGATGCGTTATCAAACGGATAGCGTCCCTGATCTAACTTACGCATGACGGATACCAATGTTGCCGAAGTCGTCCGCGCTGCCCGATTAGACGCAAACGGGTGTGAATACCAGCCCTGCTTTTTAACGAAACTATTCATATTACTTAAGCCATAAGAGCTTAGATAGCTTTCAGCAAAACCATTTTGACTGTGTAAGATCATTTCCTTAAACCCTGACGATTTCAAAACACTTTTATTCAAAGTACCAGCATCGATGCGGGCTAAAATATTGGTCACAATAAACATTTTATAAGTGCTGGCTGATGTGTAAGCCTTGTGTGCGTTGGGACTCTCAACGGCCAACTGGCCTGCCCTGTAAAACCCAGCCGTATTGCTGGAGCCTGCTGGGGTAGTTGACTGAGCCCCAAGATTGTAAAATGACACACTGACTGTCCCATCTTTAGTGACCGAGTTAATATACGTCTGCAGCTGCTGTTTGACCGCGCTCTGCTGGCCACTGATTGCCTGTTGGGTCGGCGCAGCGTGTACGGAAGTGTTGACAAAACTAATTCCCAGAAGAACCGCCATGATCGTTATTAGAAAAATTATCGGCAACAAATACTTTTTTGAAGACTTATCGTATCGTGCCATTCTAGTTTGTCCATTCATCGCTGATCATTCCTTTCAGCCTATTTTACTGCTATTATACACTTCTAAAGCCCAGTTAATAACTGTTTGAGCATTAAAAACAGCCTAACCGTACGTTAAGATGACAACGATCAGACTGTTTTCAATTAGAGATGTAAGTTAGTCACATACCAACCTTATTAACATTCAAAATAGGCATATCTCAGGCCTGCTTCTTAGTACTAAATAGCCTTAATTAAATGTGGCCTGCTTGAGCAATTTAACAAACAATTCACCGGCTTTGCTTAGGTAGCGATACGCATAAACTGCTGTCAACTGATGCGTGGTCATCGTGGTCGGAATAGTGACCAGTTGACCAGCAATCAGCGCATCTTGGACACAAAACGTGGGTAAAAAAGCCACCCCTAACCCCGAAATGGCGGAATTTCGAATTGCTTCAATACTCCAAAGTTCCATATTTGGTCGTAGGCGAATATGCTTTTCAGCCAGATACTCATCAAATAGCTCCAAATAACGCGCGTGGGGATCATTCATCAATGCACAGACTGACTTATCTTGATCCGGTGTGATGAAATCTTCCCTAGCTAGTTCGGGCGCAGCAACTAACACCAACGGGAAGTCTTTCAGCTTCTTGGTATGAATCGTTGGCGGATATAACCGGACATCATAATGCACTGCAATATCGACTTTCCCATCCAGCATTTGTGCGTAAATGTCATAGCAGTTAAGTACCCGAATCACCAATTCAACATTGGGCGCCTGTTTTTTAAATTGTTTGAGGACACCCTGCATTTCATAGGTTAACAAAGTTTCTGGTACTGCAACAACGAGTCTTCCCACTAAGCCATCCCTATGATCAGCAAAGTGATTCAGGCTCGCTGCATCAGCCAGCAATCGATTGATCAGCGGCATTGCGGCTTTACCCGTACTCGTAAAGACCATTTGCCGACCAATTTTGGTGAAAAGTTTAAACCCTAACTGTGCTTCTGCTTGCTGGACGTGAAAAGTCACGGTGGATGGTGCGTAGTTGAGTAACGCAGCAGCCTTTTGAAAACTGCCTACCGCAGCAATCGTTTGAATGGTTTTAAGATATTTAAGTTCCAATTAGTTTGCCCCCTTTAATTCGTTAGCGTCTATAATTCAATATTATTGAAGCAATGGTTTGAATATTTCAACTATACCAAATGAATATCTGCTTATATACTATCAGATATTAGAGAATTTCAGGAGGCAATTATGAAAATCACAACTTTTAAATCACAACCAACCGTCATTGCCGAGCTAGTCGACTTGATCCTGTACTGTCAAAATACCGAAGCTAAATTAGGTATCACCATGGCTGAACAACCCGATGTGTTCGCCATTGCTGACTATTATCAAGCCCCCGGTGGCCAATTCTGGATAGCTTTTGATGATGGTCACGTTGCCGGCTGTATTGGCCTCTTACGGGTTTCAGCAACCACTGCAGTATTGAAAAAGTTCTTCGTTTATCCGCAGTTTCGAGGACAGCCAATTCGTTTGGGATGGCAGCTTTATCAAAAACTACTCACTCAAGCAAAAAAGCTTGGCTTTCAGCGCCTCATTTTGGATACCCCAGAAGCGGAACACCGCTCGCATCGTTTCTACGAACGCCAGGGCTTTAAACAGTGTTCTTATCAGGATCTGGGCGTCGACTACACCTTTCCAGACCGAAACAGCCGGTTTTATACGCTACAGCTTTAACTTCGCTTCAGTCGTTTAACGACACAAAATGGCCACTCACCAGACAGCCCTAACTGTCTAATGAGTGGTCACTTTGATTAAATTTAAATCAGATACACCTATCAGCGAACAAATGAAATAAGCTAAAATGCACCCTTTAAATTTCTATTATTGATCCAAATACTCCTTGGTAGAAGCAATGATCTCTTGCAGACCTTTCTTAGCATCTGAGAAGAACATGCTGGTCTTATCATCAGAGAACAGTGGGTTTTGAATACCAGCATAACCAGTACTCATAGAACGCTTGATGACAACGACCGACTTCGACTTATCAACATCCAAGATAGGCATCCCAGAAATAGCAGTATTTGGTTTACGTGCTTCTGGGTTGGTAACATCGTTGGCACCAATGACCAATGAGACATCGGTATTTTCAAACATGGAGTTAGCATCTTCCAATTGTTTCATTTGATCATATGGAACGTTAACTTCAGCTAACAGCACGTTCATGTGACCAGGCATCCGTCCAGCAACTGGGTGAATAGCATAGTTAACATGAATCCCATTATCCGTCAATAACTTAGCTAATTCAGCAACTTCATGTTGTGCTTGAGCAGCAGCCAAACCATAACCAGGAACGATCATAACGTTCTGGGCATAAGCCAGTTGAACCCCAATATCATCAGCAGAAGTTTCCTTAACGTTAACTGGGACGTCATCAGCGGAAGAAGTACCACCAGAATCACCAGTACCGAAACCACCGGCAATGATGTTAGCAACTGACCGGTTCATGGCAGCAGCCATTTGTAAGGTCAAAATGGTACCAGCAGCACCAACTAAGGCACCGGCAATGATCAAGACTTGGTTATTGATAACGAAACCAGCCATGGCAACGGCTAAACCAGTGAAGGCGTTTAACAGTGAAACCACAACGGGCATATCGGCACCACCAATAGGGATGGTCATTAAGATACCAAAGACTAAACTGGCAACAATCGCGGTAACTAAGGTCCAAACACTAGTTGGGAAGCCAACCGTCATAACGATAGCAGCAATGATAATCAAAACCACGATACCGTTTAACACCTTAGCGCCTGGGAAAGTAATTGGCTTACCAGAAACTTTACCAGCCAATTTACCAGTGGCAATTAATGAACCAGAGAAGGTAATACTACCAATGATCAGGTCCAAGATAACGGGTAGTGAAAAGGCAACGGATAACGAACTGCCATTTGCCTTACTCAAATAATCAAAGGTCCCAATAGCAGCAGCGGCACCACCACCAACGGCGTTGAAGAGACTAACCAGTTGTGGCATATCGGTCATTTTAACGGTACGAGCTCTGTAAACCCCGTAGCCGACACCAAGTACCAAGGCAACCAGCAAGACCCACCATGCTGTCATACTGGTATCGTTCTTTTCCAATACGATCAAGAAAGTCATGATGACGGCAATGATCATACCGACAAATGATAATCGGTTACCATTACGGGCCGTCTTAGGCGTCCGCATCATGTGCAGACCCATGACGTAGCAGATCGCACTGATCAAATAACATAGGGAAACAAGTGTCATTAACCCTGACATTACTTGTCGCCTCCTTTGTTACCTTTGTCCTTAGGCTTCGAGAACATTTCAAGCATCCGGTCAGTAACCACGTAACCACCGGAAACGTTGATTGCACCAAGCAGTGCGGCAATAAATGCAATGGTGTAGAACAGTGGTGTTTTGGCTTCTAGTGCAACCAAAATAGCACCGACAACAACCACCCCATGAATCGCGTTGGCACCAGACATCATTGGTGTGTGCAGCGTTGCTGGAATTTTACTGATAACTTCAAAACCAACTAATAAACTTAATACAAAAATGGCAAGATTCGTATATAATTCCTGACTCATTCTACTCAGCTCCCTTCGACTTGGCTGGTTGATCAGCTTTTTCGTCGGTTTCGTCCTTAGCTGGTTCATCCTTTGGCAATGGAGCGAGCTTAAGGGCTTCGCGCAAGCGTGCATTAATAATTTCACCATTCGTCGTTGCAGTCAAACCGCTAAAGACATCATCTTTAGGATCAATGTTGAGGTTACCATCTTTATCAACCATGGCATTGATCACTGCTTGAACGTTCTTGGCATATAATTGTGAAGCTGAGTTTGATAATTCACTGGCAAGGTTATTACCACCAACGACCGTTACTTGGTTATCAGTGACAACCGTTTCATCTGGTTTACTGCCAGCAACGTTACCACCAAGATCACTGGCGGCTAAATCAATGAAGACCGTCCCAGGCTTAGCGTTATCAACACTAGCTTGCGGTACCATCAACGGTGGCTTGTGACCAGGTACTTGGGCCGTGGTAATGATGATATCATTATCGGCGATGAACCCAGCTAATTCCTTTTGCTGTGCAGCTGTTTCTTCTGGAGTCAACGCCCGAGCGTAACCACCGGAACCAGCACCGTTAGAAACTGAACTGGTCAAGAAGTTCGCACCCAAGGATTCAACTTCACCCTTAGAAGCTGGCCGAACATCGTAACCGGAAATAATGGCACCCAGTCGCTTAGCAGTCCCAATGGCTTGCAAACCGGCAACCCCGGTCCCAAGGACTAAGACTTTAGCTGGCTTAACGGTACCAGCAGCAGTGATCATCATTGGGAAATACTTAGAATAAGTATCACTGGCAACCAAGGCTGCTTTATACCCGGCAACACTGGATTGAGAACTTAAAACATCCATCGTTTGTGCCCGGCTGATCGTCCGTGGCAATAGTTCAAACGATAATGCACTGACTTTCTGATCAGCCAATTGCTGCATCTTTTCAGGCTTGATCAAAGAACTCAATAGCCCTAAAATAACTTGGCCAGACTTCAAAGCCTTCAGTGTTTCATCACTGGGCAGGTTGATCACTGCAACGATATTAGCTTGAGACAGCGCAGTCTTTCGATCGACTACTTCTGCGCCAGCCTTTTTATAGCTGTCATCGTTGTAATAAGAAGCAACCCCTGCTCCCTTCTCGATCAAGACTTTCATGCCGGACTTAATTAGCCGTTTGGCAACGTCTGGATCGATGGCAACCCGTTTTTCATGGGGCTGCTCTTCCTTTAAAGCAGAAACCACAATACTCATCAAAATTACCTCCACTCCATAATTTGAAGTATTTTCTGAAAACTTAATTTCAAGCAGCCACTCACCCTCATTGAACAGCGGTTACCCAGTGAAAGCCTTGGACTGAGATTGAAACTAAGGTAGCACCCCTTACAATTATCACTGTAAGTTTCATCACAAAGTGCGATAATTTACATTTATAATTGTAAACGGTACCACTTACAGCTTAACAGAAAAGGTACCTAGAGACAAATCACCCCTAGATACCTTTCGACGTTAATTCACTTGATTTAATTTATGCTTTGGTGTTCTCTGGGTGACCCTGTAAGTAAATAACATGAGTGTTCAGGAATTCATCAATACCGTGACGACCATCGTCACCACCGATACCTGATTCCTTCCAGCCAGAGTGAGAACCGTTCATAGCTTCGAAGTTAAACCGGTTGATGTAAGTTTCACCATCTTCCAATTCGTTGGCAGCGCGTTGTGCGTTATCAATGTCCTTGGTGAAGATTGATGAAGTCAAACCGAAGTCACTGTCGTTAGACATTTCGATAGCTTCATCTAATGTCTTGAAGGTAACAACTGGCAGAACTGGGCCAAAGATTTCGTCTTGGATAATTTCGGAATCCTGCTTAACGTTGGTAATGACTGTTGGTTCGTAGTAGAAACCATTTTCGATTTGAACTTTGTGACCACCAGCGGTAATCTTGCCACCGGCCTTAACAGCACGGTCAACCATACCAGATACCTTGTCCAAAGCAGCTTGGTTGATCAGAGGGCCAATGCCGGAGTCTTTGTCAGTGATTGGGTTAGCAACCTTGATAGCAGACATCTTAGCACTGAGCTTCTTGACGAATTCATCAGCAACATCTTCTTGAACGTAGATCCGTTCACAGTTGTTGCAAAGTTGACCATTGTTGTCGACACGTGAATCAATGATTGATTGAACGGCCAAATCAATGTCAGCATCCTTGCAAACAATAGCAGGTGCTTTACCACCGAGTTCCAATGAAACTTTTGCCATGTGAGTAGCTGCTGAAGACATAACTTGCTTGCCTGAACCAACAGAACCAGTCAAACTAATAATGCCAATCTTCTTGTTCTTTGATAATTCGTCACCAACAACCGAACCTGGTCCAGTAACGAAGTTAACAACACCCTTTGGAATACCAACTTTGTCAACAATCTTGGCAAATTCGAGGGCTAAGTTTGGTGTATCTGAACTTGGCTTCATAACGATAGTGTTACCAGTTACCAAAGCCGGACCCATTTTACGAGCAATCAGGAAGAATGGGAAGTTCCATGGGAGAATCCCAGCTGCAACACCGATTGGTTGCTTCGTAATCATAATGTTTTCATTAGCGTTGTCGGATTGAAGAATTTCGCCTTCATAAGTCCGAGAAGCTGATGCCATGTAATCAAAGTAGTCAGCTGAGAAGGTAATTTCAGTCGTTGCTAATGAACGAATCTTACCTTGTTCTTCTTGGAGCATATCGATCAAATGATCTTGGTCCTTACGAATTTCGCTAGCTACATCATGTAAGTACTGGCCACGGGTTGCAGCTGGTACAAATTTCCATGTTTTTTCAGCTTCATAAGCATCATCAATGGCTTCTTGAGTTTCTTCACGGGTTGCGCTAGGAACTGTCGAAATCTTCTCACCAGTTGATGGGTTGATAACAGTCAGCAGTTTACCTGACTTGGAATCTTTGAATTCACCGTTGACATACATTTTAAAATGTTTTAGTTCTGACACGGTAATTGCTTCCTTTCAAATTAAACTTAATTTCTACTATATTAATTAACTATTACTTGCCTGGTACGTAATCTGGATCAATGACCAAAACAGGCTTGATCGTCTTACCACTACCAGAATCAGCATTAGCTTCATTGATTTGATCGAACTTGTAGAACTTTTCGGTCTTGTCAAAGTCGAACATTCCTTCTTGATAGAACTTAATCAAACGAGGAACATCGATCTGTGGTACAGAATCGCCCATGTTGACACCGATTACTGAACGGTCGCTAGTGCAAAGATCGTTCCAAGTATCCAGATCAATATGGTTAGGAGTAACGGCGATGCAAGCTGAAGTGCCGCCTTGTGCTAAGGCTTGGATAGAATCTTCCATGACCTTCTTAACACCAGTAGTATCAACAGCAAAGTCAACACCATGACCATCAGTTAATGACTTGATCTTTTCAACAGCATCTTCACTCTTGCTGTTGATAACATCAGTAGCGCCTAATTCCTTAGCAAGCTTCAGACGTGAGTCAACAACATCAACCGCGATAACGGTGACACAACCAGAAATCTTACCAGCCATCATAGCTGCAAGACCAACGGCACCAGTACCGAAGACGGCAATGGTTTGACCTGGACGTGGCTTCAAAGTGTTGAAGACAGTACCACTACCTGTAACGTAGCCACAGCCCAGAGGTCCTAACTTACGTAAGTCAAGGCTCTTGTCAACTTTAACGGCGTTACGTTCACGAACAACAGTAGTTGTAGTGAATGATGATTGGTCAAACATATCAGCAACATCTTTACCGTTTTCAGTAAAGTGAGCACTGCCATCTGGACGAACTCCTGATAAGTTATTAGCTGCGTAGTTCAAGCATTGTGTTGGGACACCTTTCAAACAGTTTACACAGTTTCCACAACCATAGAATGAAAGTACAACGTGATCACCGACTTTGAAGTTTTTAACTTCTGGGCCGATCTTTTCAACGATTCCTGAGCCTTCATGACCGAGGATAATTGGATAACCAATTTCGGCGTCACCTTTACGTAAGGCTTCATCAGAATGACAAATCCCTGTAGCTACCATGTGAATCTGCAAGTCATCTGCTTGCATTGGTGCTAATTCGACGTCATCGCGCATTTCAAATGAAGCACCCTTTTTATCAACAACTGCTGCTTTGATACGCATAACTCCATCATCTCCAAATGATTAATTTAAACAAATTAAACAAAATAATTAGATGAAAGTTGAGATGAAAATCAATTTACAAATTATCCTGAAAGCACTAACCATAATTAAAAAATTATAGTTATATTTGTATTTAGGGATTGCTTGTGAATTGCTTCTCATTTGCTTACACCTCTGTTATAGCTCTTTTCCAGCAAAAAATAAAGCGTTTACAGAAATTAATTTAATTAAATTTTTCTTAGAAAAATTTAAGGCTTGCTATTTTTATCACATAGTAAACCATTTTTGAAAATGAACCGGTTTTTCTGGATTTATATTTATTTTAATCTTAAAAATGGCCTGCTTATTAGTTAAAGACTAACTTTTAAGCAGACCGTTTTCATTTTTTTATTATTTTAAGAATACCTTTTTACCAGTTTTCAATGATCTTCCCTTTAGGCCCAAAATCGCGATAATACAGGGCGATACCGATAACTGCTGTGATCACATCCGCAACCGGCTGCGAGACGATCACGCCTTGATAACCCATAGTAGCTGCCATGATGAAGATCACTGCTGCAAAGACCACGCCTTGCCGCGAAATCGACATGATGAAAGCTTCTAGTGGCTGGTTGACTGACTGAAACATGGTCGTGAAAACCATCACTGCGCCAATAAACGGCGTGGTAATTAAGAACCAGCGCAACATATAACTGGCTGACGAAACCACGCTTTGGTTCTTCATGAATAAACTGCATAGACCAGGTGCGATTGCCATCAATCCCAACGCAATGATAAAGGCAAAAACAACGTTCACTAGCAGGTCAAACTGAATGATCTTCTTTAAACGCTGCCGATTTCTAGCGCCATAGTTATACCCGATCAATGCCTGAGACCCAAAACAAAAGCCAACCAGTACCATGATCACGATTGTTTCAACCTTGATTGCAATCCCGAAGCCTGCAACTTTGTTCGCCCCGTACACGATCAAAAAGTTATTCATCAACGCTGTCCCCAGCATGGTCATAAAGTTAGTCATGGAGGCTGGTAGACCAATCATCAAAACATCCTTGATTTCAGCTAACGGAATGCGCATTTGGCGAATATAAACGTGCAGATACCGTGCTCGCTTAACGGTGTAACCAATCAGGATCGTATCAGTGACAATGTAACCGACAACAGTGGCCAAAGCGGCTCCAGCAGCCCCTAAGTGAAAGCCAAAAATAAACAGCGGGTCTAAGAAGATCTTCAAGACCGTACCAGTTGCCGTCCCAATCATTGATTGCGTGGCTAAGCCTTCCGTCCGCAAAGTATTAATAGGTACCAATGAAATAATAATTAAAATACTAGCAACCGCCATAATTTCATAGAAAATGTTGGCATATTGATACGTGCTGGGTGTCACCCCTAATAAACCCAAACCCTGTTTTTTAAATACAAACAGGCAGATCATGACAATGATTCCCAGCAACAGCGCGCCATAGAAACAAAAACTGTTGACGCGACCGGCCAACTGGTATTTCTTCTTCCCTAATAACCGCGAAATAGCGGAACTGCCGCCTAATCCAAACATGTCACCTAGAGCGATCATCATGGAAAATAACGGCGTGCAAAGCGTAATACCGGCAACCAAATTGGCATTTTGCGTCTGCGCAATAAAAAAGGTATCCGTTAAGTTATAAATCATGGAAATAACCGTCCCAAAAACGACTGGCAGCGCTAGTGTAAAGTACGCTTTGGGTATTGGTGCCTTTTCAAACAGCTCAACGATCCTATCATCCCCCTAAAAATGTTCATAGGGATTATGATATCACAAGATGAACGCTGTATAACCGGTAAATTTAATGGTTTAACTTCATTCAGACATCAGACACAGTTACCGGGTAATTAGTACCTGCAATCTGGCGAAAATTAGTGTTTGCGCGTCATGAAGTCAAACAAGGTCGCAATTGCTTGCTGATTTGCTGTGGGAACCGCCGTTTTTAAAATTGTTGCTGGCGTTTGCTGCAGCGCATTATGCGCACGGGCGTATTGGCCATCATTGACAACCATTGTCCGTACATTGATGGCTTTCGGTTCCAGATGAAACTGCAACCCAATAACGTTATTGCCTAATATAAAGCCCTGATTTTTAACGAGGTCACTGGTAAATAACAACTGTGCTTCTTTTGGCACTTCAAACATCTCTTCGTGCCAGTGCAAGGCTGTCAGCTGCTTGGGTAACCCGGAAATCAAATCATTTTGCCGGTAAACCGGCGCCCAGCCGACTTCTTTATGTGGCGCTTGAGTTACTTGGTACCCCAACGTTTTCGTAATTTGCTGGGCGCCAAAGCAGGCACCAAAGATTGGCTTATGCTGGGCCAGAAGCTGTTTGATCAGCTGTCGTTCAGCTGAGATCCAATCAACATCATCGTTAGGGCTCATCGGGCCACCCAAGATCACTAACATATCGGTCTCGTCAGCACTGGGTAAAACGCCGTTGAACTGATACGGATGATAGATATAAAGTTGGTGCCCGTGAGCTTCAGCCCAGTCAGCAATGCTGCCGGGTCCTTCACTAGGTGTGTGCTGTAATACATTTATTCTCATGATTGATGGCTTCCATTCCTATCTGTTAATTGCATATCACTATTATAATACCGTGGATAAGCCAGATAACAAGCGATCACACTGCCGATGCTGGTGGCAGCCAGCAGCATAAAGGTGACCATGATCTGATACATAATCGCTTTAGTCGGATCCACGCCAGCGAAGATCAGGCCGGACATCATCCCTGGTAAACTAACGATACCCACCGTTTTGGCCGAGTCGATTGTGGGGGCCATCCCCGTTCGAATGGCCATTTGAACGATGTGAGCAGATGCTTGCTTGAGATTAGCTCCTAGAGCCAAGCGTTCCAGCACACCCTGCCGCTGATCATGAAAGCTGGTATTCATACTGCGGTACGCCAATCCAATGGCAACCATGGCGTTGCTGGCGATCATTCCTGAAATTGGGACGATCTGACTCGGAGTAAACCGGACAGCACCAGCCAGAACTAATAATAAAATAGTGATCAACGTCGAAGTCGCAATGGCTAACAGGCTGATCCAAAACGCGTGGGGGATTCCATCCGCCCGTTTATTCGCATTCATGGCAGCGTTAAAAATGATGATAAGAACCATTAATCCCGTTAACCAGATTCGGTTAACTTTAATGATATAAGTTAATACATAGCCAACCACGGTTAACTGAATCACTGCTCGAATAACGCCAACGACCATGTCCCGTTCCAAGCCAATTTTTTCCTTTAAATTAATACCTAAGGCAATCACAACAAGTACAACGGCAAACGCTAACGCTGTCGGGCTAACAATTAAATTATTCATGAGCGGGCACCTCAAGCTTTCCATCACGAATGGTCAGCAAGTTATCCGCAGCAGCAATCTCCGTTTCATCATGGGTGACCGATAAGACCGTCACACCGTTTTCACGATAGGATTGAATCAAACGGTGAACAACACCTTTCGTATCAACGTCTAGCCCAGCTGAAATTTCATCTAATAACAGCACTTGTGGCTTGAACAATAAATTTCTTACTAATGCTACCCGCTGTTTCTCACCACCGGACAGTTCAATAATCGGCTGGTCCAGCATACCGGCTTTTAACTCAACTGAATCTAGCGCTGCTAACGCCTTGGATTCATCAAAATTTTGATTGCGGATCTCAAAGGGAAACTTCAAGTTATCGCGGACGGTCTCGCCAAATAGCGTAGGCTGCTGAAAACAGTATGACACTTGCTGCCGATAGATTGGCTTAGGATAAGTTGACTGTTTTTTACCAGCAAACTTCACTACACCTTGAGTTGGCGTCAATAACGTCGCCAGAATTCGCAAAAAAGTACTTTTCCCTGAGCCAGAAGGTCCGGCAATGGTGAGGTTAGCACCCTTTTCAACCTGTAAAGTCATATCCTCCAAAATCCGGTTTCCGCCATTTTGATACCCTAATCCCTGAACATCAAAAATTGGTTCTGTCATCTGAATTCCCTCCAATCGCTCTATTGGCAATAGTTTAGCATAGATACGGTGATTTTGCTAGCAACTAGCAGTGGTATAGCCAGCATCTTAAACCGGTGCCAGCCCTTAAAACTAAAATTGACTTTCAAATAACTTCATGCTAAGCTCATTCTAATTAAATAAACTTGGTCGGATATGTCACCGGATATACTCGACTATAAGCACAATGGTATTTGTTATTCTACCCGTAGGTACGGCGCCGTATGGCGTTACAAGGGTTGAATGATGAATACCTTTTTTCTTTTTTACTATTCTGAGGAGGTTTTAGCATGCGTGTATTAAATGCAGCTGATTTACAACAAGTATTGGATTTTCCAGGCGTAATCAACGTGGTTGCGGACGCCTATCGCGAAAAGGCTACCGGTGAAGGCACCATCTGGCCGATGATCTATCACGAATTTATTTCTGATCAGGCCGATATGGATATTCGTTCCGGCTACCTAAAATCACAGGGTGTCTACGGCATGAAGTTGCTGTCCTGGTTCGCGGGTAACGATGCGAAACAATTACCCGAGCTCAACGGAACGGTAAACCTCTACGATGATGCAACTGGCTTACCTAAGGGTATCGTTAACGCCGCCGCTTTGACCGGCTACCGAACTGGTGCTGCCGGTGCCGTGGCTACTAAAGCCTTGGCTAACCCGAACGCCACTAAACTCCTGCTGGTAGGTTCAGGTTCCCAGGCTGCTTATCAGGTAATGGCTGAACTGACGGTCTTACCTAAATTAAGTGAAGTGACCATTGTTAACCCGGTTAATTCAGTAGAAGCTAAGAATGTAGCAATGAAGCTTGTTGCCCAGCTGACCAGCCAATTTTTACCAGCAATTGACCAAAATAGTGCTGATTATCAGCGCCTTGCTGACCAGCTCGCACAGCTTAAAATCACTGCCAGTGAGGACCTTAAGACTGCTACTCAGCAAGCAGAAGTCATCGTCACTGCAACACCATCGACTAGCGCCATGATCCAAGCTGACTGGGTAAGGCCAGGAACCCATATCAATACGATGGGGGCCGACATGGCCGGTAAACAGGAAGTTGATGAACAGCTCTTTAACACCGCTAAGGTCTTTGTAGACGACCGGGCACAGGCTGCTAGTGTGGGTGAAGCTCAAACGGCAGTTAAAGCTGGCATCGTCTCCGAAGAACAGTTACCAGAGATTGGTGAACTACTGGCTAAAACCACTGACAATCAATGGGATCCGCAAACCGTCACCCTCTTTGACAGTACCGGTATCGCCTTGCAAGACATTGCCGCTGCTAACTTAGCCTTAGACAAAGCCGCTCAATTAAACCTCGGTCAAACAATTAACCTTTAGGAGAATACAATCATGAAAATGAAAGCTTTTGGTGTCGAACAATGGATGAACGAATACGAAACAACTGCCACCTATAATTTAGGTGAAACCTGTGTCTCACCATTGTCGCTGCACGCTTTACTGGATCTCACACAAACCAACGAAACTGAATTTACCCAAAAGATGTTAAACACCCGCCTCACGTACGGTGACATCGTCGGCGCGCCTGAACTGCGTGCCGGTATCACCCAACTGTATCAAAACTTAAAACCGGAAAACATCGTGACCACTCACGGTGCCATTGGCGCTAACAGTCTGGTGTTGACCACCCTCGTTGAACCCGGCGATGAAGTGGTCGTCGTCACCCCAACTTATCAGCAGCTGCAGTCCATTCCAGAGGCGATTGGCGCCACTGTACGGTTGCTGGCCTTGAAGCCGGAGAATGACTATCTGCCAGATATCGATCAGCTAAAAGCTTTGGTCAATGATAAAACTAAATTAATCATCCTCAATAACCCTGATAACCCTTCTGGCTCATTAATGCCACAGGAACACCTGCAACGGATCATTGACGTGGCAAAATCGGTGAACGCCTACATTTTGTGTGACGAAGTCTACCGTCATTTGACCCAAACGGATGACTATTCTCCTTCCATCATCGATCTGTACGCTAAGGGTATCTCAACCAGCAGTATGTCCAAGGTCTTCTCACTGGCTGGTCTGCGTCTGGGCTGGGTTGCAACTCATGATGAATCCTTCATGCAGACGATCTTGTCCCACCGTGATTACAACACCATCAGCTGTGGCGTCCTAGATGAAATGGTCGCCGAAGTTGCTTTAGATCATAAGGATACTTTATTGAAGCGGAATCGCGGCATCGTCCGGAAAAACTTGGCCATTTTAAGCGACTGGGTCGACGCTCAGCCGCATATCAGCTGGGTCAAACCGCAAGCTGGAACGACCGCGCTGCTGCATTATGATTTTGCCCTGCCAAGCGAACAGTTCTGTGACCAGTTATTTAAACAAACTGGCGTATTACTCGTACCTGGTGCTGAATTCAACGTTGAACACGCACTGCGAATTGGCTATGCCTTTGAGAGTCAGGAACTGCAGAACGGGTTGAATCAGTTAAGTAAATTTATGAAGACCCTTGATTAATAAGCTTAATTTAAATAAAAAAGCGAGCCCGTAATTTTACGGACTCACTTTTTTTAATATCCTTAATGCTGAAGGTCTAACGCTAGTTTAATATGGTTCAAGTTAGTAACTAATCCAGTTCTTTGATCTTCCGGAACCGCTAATTTAATGGTGGATTCCAATTCATTAAAGACGCGGTTAATGTCAACCAGTGTTTCGTTTCCCTTAGCCGTCAAATTAAGCTGCTTTTGCCGCTCATTAGTGTCTGGAATCGTCCGGGTAATATAACCCCGTTTCTCCAACGACTTCAACATATTAGTGATTGTGGCATTTTGCCGATTTAAAAATTGGGCAACTGTTTTCTGAATCGTATTGGGATTTTCACCGATGAATTTAATTAACCGTGCTTGCTGACTATTAAGTTCGATCTCCTTTAACCGAACGTTAACCAGTTCAATTTCGAGACTGACCAGGCTATGCAACCGATCAGCGATGCTACTTGAATCGTAACTCTCCATGTATTTATACCTGCCAATTCAGATTTGTGGCCAAACAATTTGTATTTCTTATTGTTGTAGTCATAACAATAATGGTAACAACTGAATGACCCATTGTCCACTCTCTGAGCGTAACTTATTGAATTAAAGGGTTTTCACCCGACTAACTCTGGTATTACTGAACTAATCAATCTGGTTAACACGATTATGCTAAAATTTAGTCAACCAATTAAATCTTTGAATTGAGGTGAATTCCATGTCCGTTCCAGAAGCACGTACGAGTGACCTTAAACTATTTCATGCCTTCATTAACTTGCTTAACGATGGTGAGTCATTGGATAAAATCAGCACCCGCTATTTACTGACTCAAGCAGGCGTCTCAAAATCCACCTTTTATCGTCATTATGCTGATAAATTTGCCTTTTATGATTGGGTAGCTGACTACCTGCTCAACCAGCTGCAGGATACTGATTACAGTGCTGCCACACCACTTTCATTTTATAAACGCTATTTTGAAAAATGTCAGACTTATCGGCTGGCCTATAAATCCTTTATCGTCAACAATCATTGGCTAGAATTCGAACGACGCTTGCTAGATGACGGAATGGCTAACTACACGGCAATTCTTAGTCGGATCAATCAGCCAGACGTTCCGGTCACTACAATTGCTTCTTATGTTGTGTCAGCCCACGTCGGCATGGCCATCAACTGGCTGCAGACTGATGATCCAAGTACACCTGATGAATTAGCAGAACAACTGACACGATTAACAACCGGTGCGTTAGCTGCTTACCATATTGATTTTGCTGGGCTCTTTAAATTGAAGTAATTTGGGACACAATTCAGTATTCTGGTTCTCCTCATTCGTTATCCCAGTAGCTATAATGAATGAATAAAAGCGCCATCATAAGCCTAAATTAAGGACTATGTATGGCGTTTATTTTAAAATCGATTTATTTTTTCTCATCTTTTCTAGCTGCCAGCACCGCTTCAATATCGATCTGTTCTGCCCGATCTTTTAAGGCTACTAGGTTCGCCGCTAAAGTGGTCTTCTCTTGATCAGAAAGGCCTTCTAAAATAATTGAATCCCAAAACTGCATCTCGTCCGTGATCTGAGTGACGTATTTAGTCCCAGCAGGTTCAATATAAACCTGTTTCGTCCGCTGATTATTTTCATCAACGACTCGCTTAATGAGTTCATCGGCTTCCATCCGTTTCAAGCTTCGCGCCACCATGGCGTTGTCAACTGATAAATTATGCCCAATTTGATCTTGAATAATGCCTGGGTTTTCTTGAACATTGATTAAGATTATGGCATCAACTTCCTTTAACCCCATTTTCTTAATGACTGCTTTCATGAACGCTTGGGTCTTCCGCGAAAAGACACCTATTGAAATTCCGATACCTAATGATGCCAAACGTGATCACTTCCTTCAGTATTAAGAATAGCAAAAATAAATGATTTAATCAATTGTTGACAAAAACAATAGTTGATGATAATCTTTAGTCACTCAATTGCTGGGAAGGATGATTTTAATGGTTAAACAACAAGTCCCTGGATACTTTAGGTACACCCTTGGTGATTATGAGATCACTGCTTTATATGATGGTTTCGCCTGTGCGAATAGTGACGCTTATTTTGGCAGTGATCCTGAAACGGTCGAAAAGATTTGGCAGACAAATTACACTAACACAACCGTGATTGACGGCCGAACGAACATTAAAGCTGCTTCTAACACCTACTTGGTCGATACTGGCAAAGAATTGTATCTGATTGATACCGGCAGTGGCAAAGCCTTGGGACCTACCATGGGCAAATTATTAACCAACTTGAAAGCTTCCGGTTATCAGCCAGAAGACGTTGATAAGATTATGTTGACCCATGCTCATCCTGACCATATCGACGGTTTGACGATCGATAATCAGATGATCTTCCCTAATGCCACGGTTTATTTGAAACAATCCGACTACGATCTTTGGGTCAATATTCTCCCTAATCTCAAAGATTTATTGGCACCTTATCAAAAGAAAAACCAATGCGTCTTATTCAACGATGGCGATCCAATTGCAGATGGCATCACGGCCGTTCCATTACCTGGGCACTCAATTGGCCATACCGGCTATCAGATCGAATCAGCTGGTCATAAACTATTTGCGTGGGGCGACATCATTCATGATGCGGATGTGCAGCTGAACAATCTAGGCGTTGAAGTCGTCATGGGTAAGATGGATGAAAAACGGATTGCAATTGAAATTGCAACGGCAAAGAAAACGGTTGAACAGGTGGCCAACACACAAGAATTAGTTGCCGGTGCCCACCTGCCTTTCCCAGGTATTGGCCACATTGTTAAGAACACCGCAACTACGGGCTATCGGTTTATTCCCGTACACTATAATGAAGTCAATTAATTAAAGGAAGCATAAAATATGACAAAAGACTTTCATGAAGTTGTTTTAGATCAATCTGATGATACAAAAGTCATGGACCGTTTGAAGATCCGTGAATTACTAGAATACGAACGCTATACCAGAGATAACTGCTACTTCGATCAGGAAGCTGCTTGTTACAGCGATGATGCTTCAATCCACGTTTCGTGGTTTAGTGGCCCAGCTAAGGATTACATTGCTAAAACCAAGGCTGCCGGTGGTGGCGGCTCTAAGCATAAGATGAACAGTACCATGATTTGGCTGAATGGTGATAAAGCCATTGCCGAAATGTCCGTCACCATGCTTTCCCCGCGCCAAGCAATCGATGGTAACGAATTCGATCTCGTTTCCTATGTCCGCATTTTCAGTGAACTCAAGAAGATCAACGGTCAATGGAAGATCGTCTATGGCGACTGTATTTACGAACGCGATTCACTGGTACCAACCCTACCTGGATCAAACTTAAAGCTAGATAATGATGAAATTAATCAGTATCGTGAAAGCTATAAATGCTTATGCTATGTTCTTTCACGTTCAGGTCAAAAAGCTGACCAAAGCCAGCCTGGCGACGACAAACCAGAAACGGTTGAAAAATTGTACGCAGACGCTAGTGAATGGTTCTTTAACTAAACATCAAAAAAGAAGTACGTCAGCTGGCGTACTTCTTTTTGTGTATTCATCCTTTAGAAATCTTTCAAAAGTTGCTAACTCCCCTAATTAGCATTAGAGTAATATTCAGTAATCCAATAATCGATTCAAAGGAGTAGCTCATGAAATTTAAAATTGGCGTTGAACAAGCCATCTACGTGGTTGTAATTTTGGCTCGCCAGCAAGATCAGCAGCCTCTGAAAAGTAAATTACTGAGCCAGATTTTACAGGTTTCTGACTCCTACCTCCACAAAATTACGCGTCAATTAGCCGTTCAGCACATCATCACCACTGATGCCAGCAAAACTGGCGGTTTAACGCTGGCTCGTCCAACCAGTGAGATTTCGTTATTAGATATCTTTGAAGCAATCGAAGGCACCGATTCATTTGCCTCTTGGAATAATCTGCGTGATCAAGTATTACGGCTAGATAACCACGCGTTTAAACAAAAGTTTGATCAAGTCAGTCTACAATTCAAACAGGCTGAGGAGAGCTATAAAGCCACACTAGCGAAGTTTTCAATTGCCGACCTTTTGAGCGATGAAACTGATTCCTTTGTTGACTGGAATAATATTTCAGAGACTAGATAACTAAAACCGGCACCGTACAGCTACAATTGGTTGTACGGTGCTGTTTGCTTATTCAATTTGGATTTTAACAACTAATCGTCCTGTGATTCAAACCGACTTTCATCTAAATTACCAAACTGCGGTTTCCATGGTGTAATGGTCATCGAAGTAATCAGATCATGCTGGAAATAAGGATCTTGATGGATCAATTCCATTAAGGCCGCTTTATCGCGAACCGCAAAGATCAGGATAGCCTGACGCTTATGGTCACCCTCACTGGGTCCCGAAACGATTAAATCACCGTCATTTACCTGTTGTTTCAGATACTTAATGTGTGCCAGCAAATATTTCGTCCAGCCCACCATATCATCATGGGTATAAGTGACTACAAAAACTTTCTTTTTGACCATAACCACTAGTCCTTTCTGAAGGTCTGGTTAGCAACTGACTGGTAAAATTCTACCAGTTCTTTTGCCGTTGTCTGAGGCTGTTCCATTGGCATCATATGCGTACCTGGGTCAATGGTAACCCGTTTGGAATTTGGATAAGCAGCTGCCATCTGCGCCATAATTTGTGGTACAGCGGAAGCATCCTGCGCGCCACCCAGTGCTAATACTGGTACAGTAGTTTTGGGTGCCGTTTCAGTGGCATCACCAGCAGCCATTACCCGCCAGGCAGCGGCCCAGTTAGCAACACTCATGTGACGGACACATTCGCGCCCATAGCGGACTTCCCATGGATTTCTAGCAATGGTTTCCGGTGTGAACCAGCGAATCAATGAAACGGCTACTTGAGCTTCCATACCCTCTTTTTCGGCGGCATCCGCTCTGGCTGCTAACACTGGGAAGCCCTTCAATCCAGTAGCAATCAGTGCTAATGACCGGACCTCTTCTGGATAATCAACGGCAAAGGACTGCGCAACCGCGCCACCGTACGAAGCACCATAAACATCTGCTTGTTTGATTCCCAATTTCGCTAATAAATGATGTAGATCGTCAGCCAGCTGATCAAGGTTTTGCGTCGTTGGTGCCTGACGTGCCCAGCCATGGCCACGAATATCATAAGCAATCACTCGTGCGCCCGTTTTCGCGATTTCTGGATAAACTTCACGCCAGGTTCGGTGATCTAGTGCCAGACAGTGGATTAAAACTACCGGAAAACCATCCGCGTGATTATCCCAGACCATCGTTTCGTGGTCGCCTACGTTTACCAACGATTCAGTGACATTAGGCCGTAAGCGAAGCTGTTCGGATTTTAAATAAGGTGCAACTGTGCGGGCTGCACTGACCGCACGGGGATTACCCGCGTAGATGCTGGCTAAATTGATGACGTCTTGAATCTCATCATCCGTGGCACCGGCCGCCTGCGCTGCTTGAACGTAAACTTGCAGCTGATCACTCATATCGCCCATGCCGATCAGCATCGCAAAAGTCGTCATCGCCCATTCACGGTCACCAATAATGGCGTTAGCGTTCAGTTCGTTTCCAGTATTCGCAATTGCCCGGCTAAGCTGCGGGGTTAATCTTGCTAGTTCTGCTACTTTTTGGTCGACAATGTTTGCATCAGTTTTTTTATTTGTCATTTTAAAAGCTCCTTTTATCCTTGGATATTTATTATCTATGGTTGAAAGCTATTTTTGCACCTAACTGGACAAACGTCAACTGTATTTGATTATTGTTCTACAATTTCATCCGGAGTAAGTCCCCTTCCCTGTTAATTTAATTGATTGTGCTAAACTTAATTTCAGGAGGTGTTTCATGATGAAAATTTTGATACTAGGTAGTTCTGGCGTTCTGGGGCAGGCCGTGATGAAACAATTAGCGCCATTGCCAGACGTTGATCTACGCGTTTTTGATCGTGGTAAAAAGGGTGTGACCTACCCTGACTTTGTTGAACATATCGTCGGTGATGCCACCAGCGTTGCTGATTTAAAGGATGCTCTAAGCGGTGTCGATGTGGTCTTTTCAACACTTGGACCATACAAAGTTGAAACTTATGCTACCCCGCTGGTACAGGCCATGAAAGAAGCTGGCGTTAACCGGTTGTTCTGGTCCACCCAATTTCAAATTTACGATGATGATATCTTACCTGAAAATCTGAAGTTGGCCGCTAGCTTCGGGTTTGATGAACCTACTGAACGCGGCTACGTTAAAAACCAGCGCCAGGCTGCTGATATTATCGAAGCTGGTCATTTGGACAGTACGCTACTCATGATTCACTTCTTTAAATATGACCAGTCTATCCAACACGCCGTTTTAGACGCTAAGGATCAACCCGTTTCTGGTGGCCCAATTAGTATTGCAACGTTAGCCACTGTTTTAGCGGAAATGCTGCACCATGAGGCGGATTACCGTCAGGATGGGATTAAAATTTCGGCTAAAAATTAAATCATCGCTTAAAATTCAAAAAACGCCAGAAGGAAAATTCTTCTGACGTTTTTGTTTACCTAATCTATGTCTTACATTTTTTTGAACTGTATGGTTTGATTCCAATATGGTTGTAATTCAGCGGACTTTAAAATTGTCCGCGTTTGGTATAACTGATCAAAATTAACGTAAAATAACCGAGATGCGGTTGAAAATTGGTGCATAATGTTTCGGACAACGCGATATTCGTTAGCTGATAAATCAACAATTTGTTTAGCTTGTGTCTTTAAATGCGCTACGCTCTTGATTGTTATCAAGTAGTTACCGCTCCAAACAATTTGCTCCAAAATGTCAGTTCCGTTCATTTTAGCATCCTGAATCAGGTCATTTTCAGTACCACCAGCGTTAACGAAATTACTAAACCAGAAGGCATAGCGATTGCGTAAGAAAATATTATGCGGTGGTAAAGTTCGTAATTGCTGTAAGTAATCAGCCACGTTAAACGGATGTTGCGCTAATGATTGAAAAATCATTTTTAACGTCTGTGCA
The DNA here is from genome assembly GCF_005405185.1 of Secundilactobacillus hailunensis. Lineage (GTDB taxonomy): Bacteria > Bacillota > Bacilli > Lactobacillales > Lactobacillaceae > Secundilactobacillus > Secundilactobacillus hailunensis. Next base: position 3,488 of record NZ_BJDO01000012.1, on the reverse strand, counting down.
ACTTGTTCGTAAGCTACATGGTTGGCTTTGCCAGCGAAAAACTGGCTTTCTGTCGTTGGCTCATAGTTAATGATGGTTAGGATAGCACGATTAGTTAACTGAAGCTGTTCTTGATAATACTGTGTGACTACTAGTAATTTATTATTTGAAAAAGTTTGAAGTTGCTTATCAGCCATTAAGCTTTCTCCTTTCCCAAACTTTGGCTCATTCTTTATCATACTGAAAACTTCTCTACATAGGTAATGAATACTTCCATATATATCTTATAGGTGAAATTATCCCCCCGCATCGCGGGGAATACGGGGCGTTGACCATGACAACAGATCAAATGAAGGGATCACCCCCGCATACGCGGGGAATACTCCAACACCAAACAAGCTGATTTGAGCAAGGTGGGATCACCCCCGCATACGCGGGGAATACAAGTGGCGAAGCTCTTTTGATTGACCTTGAAAGGGATCACCCCCGCATACGCGGGGAATACCATCAGTTACGTATTTCGTCCAAGTCATTATTAGGATCACCCCCGCATACGCGGGGAATACGAATGCGTTCCTCAGGCGCTTGACATCGTTCAAGGATCACCCCCGCATACGCGGGGAATACGCAGGGTGAAGCCCCCGCCGGTTAGCCAAGTAAGGATCACCCCCGCATACGCGGGGAATACTTGGCCTGAAATATAATTCAGCTAAACACGCTACGCCTGCGCCTGGTCTTAAACCAGCTGGTAAATTATCCGGCGCTTTACATAAGTTAGTGAAACATCCAGCTTCGGCCGCTCCATTAAAAGCAGCTCCCAAAGCACCCAATGTATCAGTGCCAGGCGTTAAAAACAGTGTCAATAATACGGCTGATTTACCACCAAGGAAGTGAGTAATAATGCGCCAATATATTACCTTAGATAAATTAAGCGCCGGACGGGACTGGTTCATCAATGAAGTCGTCGATTACTTTCAAGCCAAAGGCCTGGATACGCCGACCATTGTAATGCTCCTGAACGTCTTTAAAACGGAAATATTTGAAGGCTGGCTCGATACCACGGGGCTGAGAGATGATGAGTATCAGTTCGGTGACGGTGGCGATGAGACCGCCAATGCCATCTACTGGAACATCCAGGCCGACCCGGAGGAACTGCCTGCTATTAAACAAGCTTATGTAAAGTTGTTAAACGAAAGTAACCTTAGTCAGCAAGATTTAGTTGAACAGTTCCAGCAGCTGAGGTTTGAACATCAAGTGGAACAGGCCCAATTGAACTTAGCGTGGCAAAAGTTCCATCAAAAAAGAGGGTGAGAGAGTAGGTTGAGTTTATTTTCATCGAAATTACCGTATTAATCGGAGTTAATACCAGAAGAAAATAAGCGCAAGCTACGAATAAAAATGAAAAAAGTAATTGAACAAGTAATGATCTTTCTGAAACAGGTCTTGAAGGCTTTTTGGAAGATTGCCCTGGGTATTGTAATGGCCATAGTTGGCATTGGCACGTTCCTGGTAATGGGGATCACCAGCTCGGATGATAGTGGTGATAGTACCTTAGGTCAAGGCGAGAAGCCATTAAAACATAAGCCCACTCCTTGGGAAAAACCGAATAAATAACTAATGGAGGTGAGCGTAAATGAAAACAATAATGAACTTGATTAAAGGTATTTTTAAGCTGCTGGGATCGGGCTTGAAGTTGATCGGCTCATTCTTCCTGGAAATCTTAAAAATTATCGGGATTATTCTGGGTCAGCTGTGGCGGATCCTACGGAAGATCCTCCGCGTGTTAATTCCCGTGGTGGTCATTTTGACCGTTGGGTTGTTCTTTGATTTTATCGGCTTATTAATCGACCTTACTTTGGGTAGTAATGATCTTTGAACTGCCAGCATTAAGCCCAGTTAAACAGCAGAAGGTGATAGAGCAATGAATAACTTAAATGGAATTGGCCACATTATTAGTCGGTTGATTAATTTCACTTTGCTGGTGATCAAGAAAGGTTGGGGCGTACTGATAACCGTCATTGGGTTCATCGCGTCAATCAGCACACAGAAACATAGCAATTCATCCGTTATTTTGACTATAACTTATATTAGTCTAAGGCTTGTATAATGGCTATGAATATGACTATAATTGCCTTGAATAAATCTAATACAATAATAGGGGGTAGAATTAAATGAAACTAAGATTATTGACCATCGCCTTATTGAGCTGTGGCCTGGTCGGGGGAATTACCAGTGTAGAAACCAGTACCGCGGTGAATGCCAGTGCCAAGTCATCCAAGGTAGTGAAACATCATAAGAACACTGGTAAGAAGACTAAGAAAATTCCCAAGTATTTAGCAAAAGAATATGCTAAAACCTTAGCAGCTGCTAAGAAATTACCAAAGGATATTCACCTTGTTAAAGGAACGGCTAAAGCTGGCTGGCACGATGATGATACCCAAGCTCAAGCAAAGATGACCAACGGACATGTTGTCTACTGGAACCGGAGCAATCCTGGTAAAGCAGTAGAGCGGATGTCTGGAGTTCGTAAGAGTTTTAAAGACAATTATACTAACAATACTAAACATTGGTTAGTATACTACGTCAATGATCCTAAATATGGTACCCCTGACGATGAATGGCCAGATACTAAGTTTGGGAACTACTATGATTCCTATGTTTTTGAAGGCGAGAAAAAAGATGAGGGTTTTGCTGATCAACCATTTGTTGGAAGAGGCCTGGTCTTAATGAACTTTTCAGCTAAGATTATGTTAGTTAACTACCAAGGCACTAAAGATAAACTTCAATGTTATGTTGAAGATGGCGATGGTAACATAACTGCCAGTTATATTGATTAATTTTTCTGTTTAACTTAAAGAACACTTTCTGGGTGCTCTTTTTTTGTTTCAGTAATTTATTAGCTAAACTTATTTCAGTCCATTGAATAGACGGCATTTACCCAGCACCTTACTCGCCATTACAGCCCGCCTATCCCTTGATACAGCGCCGTTTGCTTCGCCCTGTATTCCGGTTAATTACTTGCGTTTAATTATAATTTATCTTATAATAAAGATAGTTAAAAAGTTGCTCCGCTTTTTTCTCATTTAGCCAACTGTAATTACTTTTCTCTTATTTTAGTTAAGCGGCCGAAGTTTCTTAGCTTAAGGATCACCCCCGCATACGCGGGGAATACCACAGACAAAAATCCCTAAGATCAGCGCCAGCGGGATCACCCCCGCATACGCGGGGAATACACTAAACGAATCCCGTCACTACAGCAATCTTACATTACATTTTCTCCATTTTCCATCACTTTCTAGTTTTAATTAAGCATAAATTCTAAAGCAAAAGAACAGATCCTGCCTTCAGAAATATTTTTTATCCGATTATTACATCCCGGTATTATGTTTGATTGCCTACTTATCTCCTCTGTAAGCACACTATAACCGAACGTCTATGAATGCGTCTAACGGCGCAGTATGATCACCTTATCAATTATGATGAGGTGATTTTTTATGACTAAGCTTCAA
>NZ_BJDO01000011.1 GCF_005405185.1 Secundilactobacillus hailunensis | reverse complement strand
ATGTCATCAAGGTTCATAGCAATTTAATTCAAGGAAAAAGTGGGCTTAGAATAGATTAGTGAACTGCCTGAGCTATATTACGAAACTAGCACTACGCGTGCTACTAGATTCTAACTATTATTTACGCCCACTATAACTTTGTGACTTTTTCAGCCAGGCCGCATCTTGTGGATCTGGGCCAACTCGCTTGCCTTGATCCAGTTTAGCGATAGCTTCCATTTCATCTTCATCAAGACCCCACGCAAAGATATTACGGTTAGCCTTAACTCGATCTTCGTGAATCGACTTGGGAATGACCACTTCTTCACGTTGTACGTGCCAGCGTAAGATTACTTGAGCTGGCGTCACGTTGTGAACAGCTGCTAACTTTTTGATCAGCGGATCGTTAATCGCGTTATTATTACCGCCACCAAGGGGACTCCAAGCTTCGTGCTGGATACCCTGGCTTTCCAGATAAGTGTGCATATCGTTTTGCTGGAAGTAAGGGTGGGTTTCAATCTGATCAACCTCGGGCTTAATCTCAGTTTTACTCATCAAATCTTCTAGTTGATTTTGTTCAAAGTTAGAAACGCCGATGTTTTTGATCTTACCATCACGGTACAAATCTTCCATGGCTTTCCAGCTGTCAACGTAACCTGGAGCTGGCCAGTGAATGAGGTAGAGGTCTAAGTAATCCAGTCCTAATTTATCCAGACTAGCTTGAAAGGCCTGCTTAGTTTCGTCATAACCGCGCACGCTGTTCCATAGCTTGGACGTCACAAAGAGGTCTTTACGGTCCAAACCGCTTTCACGGATGGCTTCGCCGACCCACTGTTCGTTACCGTAGTAAGCAGCGGTATCAATGTGGCGATAGCCGGCTGCCAGCGCCCACTTCACTGAATTTTTAATGTCGTTTTCGTTATCAACTTGGAAAACACCTAAGCCTAGTTGAGGAATCGTTTGACCATTTGCTAACGGAATCTGCGGAATATCATTATGCAAAATAAAAAACCACCTTTCAAATTATGTACTTTGTCTCGTTTCAATCTTAATGGGTGTGAATTGCGAGACCGTCTGCTGCGTTTGGTCCAGTAACATCTGCGTCCCTAAAGTCCCCATCTCATAAAACGCCTGCGTGACCGTTGTTAACTGTGGCCGCACGATGCGGGCGAGATAGGTACCATCAATACTGATGATGGCCAGCTGTTTGGGCACTTGAATACCATACTGCATGGCTTGATTCAAGACGCCAATTGCCGCCAGGTCACTGGCGCCAATGATTGCGGTGACCTCTGGCTGTCGGCCAAACGTCTGCATGGCACGCACACCATCTTCATAAGTGTACATCCCCTCTTTGATCCAGTCGTCCTCGATCGACAACGCTGCTTGGATCATGGCTGCTTTATAACCAGCAACACGCTGCTGACCGATATGACCGCTAGTATCCATGGCGACCAACCCAATTTTATGGTGTCCGCGTTCAATCAGATGCTGAGTTGCCTGATAGCCAATTTGATAATCATCCGAGGCGATCGAAGGGAGCTTATTACTATTATATGAAGTCGACAAAAAACGATAAGGAATCTGCGACGCCTGCAATAAGGCTAAATTCTCATCAGCCAGTTGAATGGCCACTACTAAGATGCCCTTTACTGCGCGCTCAATCAGGGTGCGTAACGCCTGTTCTTGCAACTGCGGATCGTTTTGTCCCGCATAAAGCATAATCACACTGAGGCCATGCCGAATCGCTTCGGCGTGAATACCTTCAATAATCTTATCGGAAAAGTTGGTCTTAGTGGCCGAAATGATCACCCCAATGACACGGCTTTTTCTAGTAACCAGTTCAACCGCACTCGTATTTTTTTCATAGTCTAGCGATACCGCAATTTTACGTACTCGCGTTGCTGTGGCCTGTGAATAAAACCCCTCTTTATTAGCCAGTACCCGTGAAACAGTCGCGGCAGAAACGCCAGCCGCCTCCGCAATATCCTTGATCGTTGCAGACATTCAAATCAACCCTTTCCCCTACACACCGTCACATTTGATTTTACCATAAACTGACCATTTAATATATTTAACGCAAATTTTACAAAATGAGTAAAAAATAGTAAACTTTAAGCCTAAATGAGTTAAACTAATCTTAGTAGTATTCTAATGGCTTGTTCGCTCGTTCTTGATATTTGGAGGTATTTTACGTGAATAATCAAGAACCGCAATCGCGTATGCAACGCTATAACTTCAACACCGATCAGAATCAGTCGCCAAAGCGGAAGGGGCCGAAACGTCCTAAGCATTTGCGGCAGATCATCGTCAGCTTTTTAGTAACACTAGCGCTGGTGGTCGGCGTTGGCGTCTGGCTTGCTAACCGCTCGACTAAAGTCGAAAATGGTGCTCAAAACACCGAACAATCTGTTAATGATAATAGTTCAAGTAGTCACACGGAATCTGATAGCACATCACAAAACGATGCGGCCGATTCAGAGTCTAACAATTCTGACGCTGCCCCATCGAATGGGTCAACGTATGCTGATAAAGGGGTCACTTCATCTCAGCGAAGCTCTTTGCAAAGTTCGATTAATCAGGAATCAGATGCAACAATTAAGAACCGCGAACAAAAAAAGCTAGACGGCGCGAAAGCCAAGTCCGATACCCGGCAATCGTCTAGCTCGGCCAATACTACTTCTTCTAACTCTGCTGGGTCATCTTCCAAGAAAACCGACAACAACAAGAACAACTCAGGATCCATCACATTCAGTCAGTCTCATACCTTCTCCTCCGTCTCGGACGCCAGGAGTTGGGCCCAAGCCACGAAATCGCAATGGCTGAAGGATGGATATTCTACCTATACGATTACTTCAGATGCACAGGGTAACTACGTGCTTCGCTTCGTGAAGTAATGAGTCGTGCAGTATTCAGTCGAACTTGATCAAAAACAGCGTTCACGAGACACCATCTGGTGTTTTGCGAACGCTGTTTTTGAATTTAAGACCTATTTAACTGACCGAAAGCGGGAAAAGTCGAGCTGCATGATCAAAATCGCAATCACGATCAAGACGCCTCCCACCAAAAGATGCATGGTAAACGGCTCAAACCCTAATACCACGGAGAAAATACTGCCAAACATGGACTCGGTCATTAAGATCAAGCCAGCTGGCGTAGGATCCGTAAACCGCTGCCCGATAATCTGTAGGGTCTGCGCGCCAAATGAGGACAGGATACCTAACACGATCACCGGCCACAAACCGGCCTGCCAATTAATTACACCGTAGGAAGTTTGTTCAAATAACAGTGACCAAATCAGGCCAAAAGTCCCCTGCGTGATCCCCAGCATAAATGACAGCACGAAGGGACTGGTGCTGGTGGTTCGCATGCCGAAGTAAACGATTTGCAGCGCATAAAAAAAGGCCGAGATCAGAGTCAGCAAATCGCCAATATGTAAGGTAAACCCATTTTGCACGATGTTGGTTAAAAAACTCATGCCAATGATGGCCACAATAATCGCTGGATAACTCTTCGCTTCTGGCCGGCGCCGAAACATCACCCACACGATCAGGGGAATGATCACCACGTAGATCGCCGTTAAAAACGCGTTATTAGAGGGTGTAGTAAACCGTAAACCCCAGGTCTGAAACTGATACCCTAAAAAGTTGATAAACCCAGCCGTTAACCCGATTCGCAAGTCAACGCTGTTCATTTTCAAAATGAATTTGTGAAAAAAGATAAAGGCAAGGCCGGCGTAGATGAACCCTCGGATGGCGTTGATCAAGCCGGCTTGCATGTGGGCGTTGGTGGCCATTTTAGAAAAAATGTAACCAGCGCCCCAAATAATAGCGGCCAACAGCAACATTAAGTTGGCGCGTCCTTTTGAAACTTGCATGAATAGTGCCTCCTATTGTAAGGTGCGGAGAAAAGCGCTTAGAGAGCGGAGTGTAAGCCCACTATGGCAAAAATCCTGGGCTTGGATTTATGTCATAGTGGGCTTACATGCAGCTCTCTGCTTTCTGGAGCCCGATTAGACAATATAAGATATCACCCCGCCAAAAACGCCAGCGCCAGCTTCCGATACAGTACCGTTGCCTGTAAAAATTGCTCAACTTCAACATACTCATCCGCTTCGTGAGACGTATCGGTCCCCGGTCCATAAACGATTGCTGAAAAGCGAGCGTTGGCCCGTAAAAATTCCGAGGCGTCACTGGCACCGCCAGCGCCCACTGGCATTACGCGGTTACCGACGATGCGGTGACCGATTTTCTGGGCTAATTTAACTAACGGTGCATCCGCCCGGCCAGGGATCGCCTCTTCCGGGTAACTGTATGATAATTTCAATTGGAAGCCAGACCGGTCATTTAAGCGATGGACAAGCTTTTCCAGTGTATCATAGATCAATTGGTTCGGGTACGCCGGAATGGTTCGCACGTTGGCTGATAAGCGAGCCTTACCTGGAATACTGTTGATTTGCTCGCCACCAGAGATCAAATCCACGTTGTGCAGCAGACCGCCCAGTACCGGGTCGATCTTATCAAACTGCTGCATGATAGCCGTCACTTCATTATAGAAGACAATCAGATTATCGATGGCATTGATGCCCTTAGACGACTGGGCGCTGTGCACCGATTTACCGATCGAATCAACATGGTAGTCGATCACCCCACGAGAGGTGTAGGCAATTTTGTCTAACCCAGTTGGCTCTGCAATGACCAAGCCAGCCAGCTGATCCGCGTAACCACCCTTGGTTAGCTGGGCAGCACCGTATTCACCGGTCTCTTCACCCACCGTTGCCAGCAGGCGAATCGAGCCGTTCAATGGCACGTCATCCTCAAGCAGTTCCAGCATGGCGATCACGACCGCCGCCAGCCCAGATTTCATATCCGAAGCGCCACGGCCATACAGATTACCATCGACGATTTCACCCGCAAATGGGTCATGGTGCCAAGCGCTGATATCACCGGGATCCACCACGTCTTCATGACCGGAAAAGCCCAGCTGTCGCCCCTCAGGATCACCAATCGTGACCACCAGATTATCACGATCGGGTGCATAAGTAACAGCTTCCACCTTAGCCCGGTGCTCATAAGGCGCAAATAACGAAGCGATGTAGCGTGCAACGGCGGCCTCATTACCATTGACCGACTTAATTTGAATCAGTTTTTGTAATATCGCAATTTTTTCAGTATTCTCCACTGCAGACGCCACCTTATTGTTATTTAAAACCAGCATACTCCGCTCTGAACTAGGATTGCAATACACCTTTGCCACACTCGGTGAACAGTGGTTGTCGCACTGCCTTTAAAATGCGTTATAATAATGGAGATAAGTTCGATAAAGGAGCGTGGTATGATGCAAATCAAAGTGCCAGAAGAAAATGGTTATTTGCCCGATATTTACGGTAAGTACGCACCCAAAGAGTATCGCATTGATAACGGCCCTACCCGGTCATTTCCCATTGACATTAAAGACGCACCCGCAGAAACGGAAACTTACGCAGTGACCATGATCGACCACGACGCCATTCCAGTCGGCGGTTTCACTTGGATTCACTGGGTCGCTGCTAACCTGCCGGGTAACTTAACAACGATTCCTGAAAATGCTAGTCAAAGTGGCGATGTGCCCATGACATTCGGTAATAATTCCACAGCTGGCGGCTTAGTGAATAATCAAAATCCACAGACCAGTCAGCATTACAGCGGTCCGCTACCACCAGACAAAGATCATCACTACACGGTAACGGTCTACGCCTTAGATACGAAATTGCCACTAGAAAACGGTTTTTGGCTCAACCAGCTGCATGACGCAATGGCTGGCCACATCTTGGCGGAAGCCACACAAGTTGTTTTAGGTCGGGTATAGGTCACCCATTTTAAACCTGTTCATCTAATTCCAAGCCCAACCCGCTTGATATAAGGGAAGTAAGAGCGATGTTAAAATACAAATCGATCGTTGTACCATTAGATACCTCAAAATTCGCTGAGCTGGCTCTCGCAAAGGCCATTGGTGTCGCAACGCGAAATAAATCGCATCTAGATCTGCTGAGCATTATTGATACCCACCAGTCTGACTACTACGGTGGCTTATCAAATGGTGCCATTGTGAATTCACTCGTACAAGATGCGACGGAATACCTCAGTGAATTAGTCAGTCAGATCAAGGAAAAATATGGGTTAACTGATATTAGCACCCACATCCGTTTTGGTAATCCCAAGACGGTGATCGCGTTTGACTTCACTAAGGATCACCAAAATGATCTGGTCATGATGGGGGCCTCAGGAATGGGGACCTTGGAACGCGTGATGAACGGCTCTGTTACCGATTTTGTGACCCGTAATGCAACTTGCGATGTACTGGTTGTCCGCACTAATTTAACTAACGAACCGGGACAGAAAATTGAAAGTCCCTTCCGAACCAAAATGAATGCAGATAAAGAAAAAAAGTAAGCCTCAAATTAGAATTAGCTGGAAGAGTCGAATTGGCAGCCTTTCAATTCGACTCTTCTTTCATACATAGTAATAACATATAGGACATGAAAACATGGAGGGCAACATATGGAAGCACCAAAATTCAAAAAAATAAACCTCTTTCAGTTAGTCATGCTGGCACTGGGATCATTAATTGGTTCCGGCTGGCTGTTCGGCTCGTGGGAGGCCACTAAAATTGCTGGACCGGCGGCAATCTTTTCCTGGATCATTGGGGGCTTAGTCATCGGCTCCATCGCCTACGATTACGTTGAAATTGGCGCCATGTTCCCCGAATCCGGTGGCATGAGCAAGTATGCCCAATATTCTCACGGTTCGCTGTTAGGCTTCATCGCCGCTTGGGCTAACTGGGTCTCGTTGATCACGTTGATTCCCATTGAAGCCGTGGCGGCGGTTCAGTACATGAGTACCTGGCCGTGGTCGTGGGCGCATTGGACCCACCATTTTCTCAGCAATGGTGTCATTACCAACAGTGGCCTCCTGATCGTTTTTGGGTTCATCTTGGTCTTCACCGCGCTCAACTTCTGGTCAGTCACGATTCTGACCCGTTTCACCAGTTTGATCTCCGTGTTTAAGATCGGTATCCCGTTGCTGACCATCGTGATGCTGACAATGTCGGGTTTCCATCCGGGGAACTACGGCAGTAATCTACACGAATTCATGCCCTATGGTTCCGCACCCATATTCACCGCCACTTCGGCAGCTGGAATCATCTTCTCCTTTGATGCCTTTCAAACCGTCATTAACATGGGCGGTGAAATTGAACACCCAAAGAAAAATATCGGCCGTGGCATCACCATTTCCCTGCTGATCAGCGGGATCCTGTACGTGATCCTGCAATCTACCTTCATTACCGCCATCCCACCGAAAATGATTGCGGCGACTGGCTGGCACGGTATCGTATTCAACTCACCCTTTGCTGACATGGCAATTTTGCTGGGGATCCATTGGCTTTCCGTCCTGCTATACATGGACGCTTTCGTTTCGCCATTTGGGACCGGCGTTTCCTTCGTTGCCAACACCGCTCGGGCGCTGTTTGCCATGGAGGGCAACCGCCACGTACCGCATTTCTTGGGTAAAATTAACTTAAAATATGGCATTCCTCGTAATGCCATGGTGGTCAATACCGTTCTGAGCATGGTGATGGTTTCCGTGTTCCGGTCGTGGGCCGTCTTGGCAACAGTCTTGTCAACGGCAACCCTGATCGCCTATTTGACCGGCCCCGTCACCGCGGTCTCACTGCGTAGAATGGGATCGAAGCTCTACCGGCCGATTCGCTTGAAAAACTTGCCATGGATCGCGCCCGTTTCATTTGTCCTAGCTTCTTTAGCAACCTACTGGGCCATGTGGCCAACCACCGTTGAAGTGATCTTGATCATTTTACTGGGGCTGCCCTTCTACTTCTATTACGAGTGGCGCAACCATTTCGTTTCAACGAAGCAGGCCTTTAAAGCCAGTGGCTGGATGATCGGCTACCTGATCTTCATTTCAATCATGTCCTACATCGGCAGTCATCAGTTTAACGGTCAAAACTGGATTCCGTACCCGCTGGACTTTGTCGTCATTATCATTGCATCGCTGGGCTTCTATTGGTGGGGCATCCGTAGCTACGTTGTGACCGAAGACTTCCATAAGGCGCAAAAACTCAACCAAGAAGCCAAGGAACGAGGCGAGATAGAAGATGGCCAATAATCTGTTTGAACTTTACTTAGAAGACGATGCCGACTCCTTTGTCGTTGGTACCGCCGTTGCTGAAACGCCGCAGCAGCTCCTGATCGTGGCCATTGACGACAACGGTCAGGTGGACAGCGTTGAACTGATTGGCCGCGCCCACGTATCTAAAATCGTCACTGACTCGTCTTATCTCGACTTTTGTCAGTCAATGATTGCCGAAAATAACGCCGCTAATATCTTCGACCCCTTCCAACTAGCAGAACAATTACCGCACAGCTGGCAGTCAATGGATCGGCTATTAGTGGAATGTCAAAATGAACGGCGACTGATCAGTTTGGTGACTGAATCAGAAATTTATACGGGTCATATCTCCTTAATTAGTGACCATCAGATTGGGTTGCAGTTAGTAGATTTCGAATCCTTATCCTTTGGCGCACCCACGCTGATCGATAAATCAGATGTGATGGTCATCGACTACGTCAGCCGGCAGAATTATTACGTGACTAAGTATTGGCAAAATAAGGGACGCAAAAAATAAGAAGGATTGAATTTCCAACTAACGGAAATTCAATCCTTCTTTATATGCGTTTAACACTCACTTAACGAGACTAACTAAGTACGATTACCGGATCACTAATACCGAAATTGGTGCGTACTTAGCCATGTAAGCCGCTTGGGAACCAAAGCGCTTGCGAAGACCCTTTTTGGACAATGAACCCACGATCAATAGATCAGGTTGCACTTCCGGAATAATCTGCTTAACCATGGTTTCGCCAGGATCGCCCTCGCCAATAATGACGTTGACGTTCTTAATACCAAATCGCATGGCTAAGTCCTGATATCCTAAAACGTGTTTTTCCAAATCATTACGTTGCCCGTGCACAAAGTCTTTATTCAAAGCTTGGTACACATTCATATCATCCGATTCTAGAATCGAGGTGATCGTCAGCTCTGCATCATCTTCCTTAGCACGGTTCATCGCATAACGAAACGCTAACTGCGCATCCGGTGAATCATCGACCCCAACTAAAATGTGCTTGAATTTCTTTGGATTTAATTCAGCCATTCCAATCTGCTTCCTCTCTTAAATTGTAAAAAGTTAAACGAACTTTGACTTCATTTTAATTGTACCAAAACTTAAAGCTTTGTTCCAATTGAAATTTGGTTTCGGCCCTTGCGCTTGGACTCATATAACAGCCGATCCGCGCGTTTAAAAATATCTAAAGCGTTTTTATCCGCTGAATGTCGCCTCTCAACTCCCATCGAAGCTGTAACATTAATTTGTCTGCCCTTGTCAATTTTAACTTGTAGACCACGAATTGCTGTTTGGATTTTATCAGCTGTTTGATCTAAGCTGACTTCAGTTGCGTTAGGGTAGAGGATCGTAAATTCTTCACCACCAGTGCGATAAAGCCGGGCCCCTTCCGTTTGTTCGGCTAAGATTTCCTCCAGTCGGTCTGAAAAGTGAATCAGAATAGTATTTCCTGCTAAATGACCATAAGTATCGTTAATTTGTTTAAAATGATCAATGTCTAGGGCAATAATTCCTAACTGATGATCATTTTTAAAATAATCCTCAGAATCTGACCGGAAGCTTAACCAATTACGGGCGTGGGTCAGATTATCGTAAAGCAGGTTTCGAGCTGTATCGACGTTATTAATGTGTTCTTGGCGCATCAGCACCATGTAGACATAGGTCAAGGCTGTGACCACCAGATACACGATATACATGCTAACAGGGACCTTCAGCGGCAGATGTAGCATCGCTGCCAACCCTGCCCAGGAGATCGCACCGACACCTGCTTTAACGCTAAAAATCATCACTGGGTGTTTATCGAACGGGAAAAACCACTGCCGCTCTATCAGCAGTAAAATAATCCCGATTGTTAGGGTCAAGACCAGCCAATAACTAAACGATTTCGTAATAAGAAAGAACAGCGCCACCGTGATCATTAACGGCAAAATGATATTTAACCGTGTCTTCACCGCATCCGTATAACTCATCATCAAGACCAGTGAGAGGTTGACCCACATCAGCCGATCCAGCGATGATGAGCGAATCGCGATCACAAACACAAACGCAGTGACTGCCGTAAAATAGAGTGTGTACAGTAACTCTGTCCGCCACGGCGAGGGATTATTGCCCTCAATATCTGGATCCAGCATATGCATTAATCGCTGCAGGACCCCAATGACCCCAATATTGATGAAACTAAGCAGAAAAATAGCCGTTACCATTCCCATCACAATACCTCTCCCATGAGTCATTTCCTTAATTATATGTTTTTTGACTACAATGGTAAAATGATTAGCTGTTGCCAATCAGAATGATAAGGCCCACTCAAACAAACTCCCAAAAGGCGCTGAGTTCCAATTCATTAATAACTTATTTTTTATAAGTGCCAAATCGGAGCTGATGCTTGCTATCTCAACTTTATCGTGACATAATGGAGCCCTTTGGTAGGTACGAATTCTTAAGGCTTTCTTTACCTTCTATCTTCAATGTGATAGTATAGCGATTGTCGGCTGTCTTAACGATTAAATAAAGGAGAGTGCATGAAAAAGTTATTGTTTATTTCTGGCCTGTTTCTGGTACTGTTCGGAGGTAGCATTATTCCTTCAACATCAGCTTCAGCAAAGACTTTGCCAAAGCTTAGCACTCAGAACGTCACGTATACAGCATCAAAATTAAATGCACAGGTCAAAACCCCTCAAACGGCAAAACTGCTCGCAGTTAAATACGGGCACCATACCAGTTACTACAAATTAAAGAAGAATGCTGTTTCATTCAGTTATAAGTTCTCTGGTTACAACACGTTTCAACTCTACGGCACTTCTAAAGCCCATCAACGGGTTACGCAAGTGAAGAAACTTTCCAGTGCCGCTTACGCCACCACCGAAGTCATCGATTTTGGTGAAGTCCGGACCGCGTCAGATGCATCCATCACCGTGAACACCTTGGATACCTTACGAACCGTTCGACTCTTTAGTGGCAATCAGCTACTGCAGACTAAAAATACCGGTAGCAGTAAACAAGTCGTCTTTAATTTACCATTGACCCAGTATAAATCAAACTTAACTTATACCGTAACTGCCCCAAATAAAAAATCCACTCAAGCTTTCGAGATTCCGTACTTAAAGAAACCTAGTAACCTTGACGTCATTGAATAAAAAATAAACCGTCTAGTCAATCATTTAATTGATTTACTAGGCGGTTTATTTTTTGATTAAGCTGACAGGTTCTGCCGACTGGCTTTTCTAGCTTTAATAGCACGGTTTAAGCCAATTATGAGTCCCAGTGAGATCAGTGCATAGACTGCTGACCCCAAGCTAATATTCTTCAGCCCAATCGTGCCCACTAAAACGGACGACGTGGCTGAACCCAACGAAATCCCAAAGTTAAAGAAGATCGAATAGAGCGACGATGCTAATACCAACGATTGCGGATAGTTCCGTTCTGCGACATTTAAAAAATGAATTTGAACCGGTGTGTTAAATATCGTCACGATCAACGAGATCATCAGCAACAGTGTCAGACCAGTCGCCTTAGTTGATAAGGCTAATGGCAGAAGGACTAGAAAAATCGTATTGATCACATAGTATTTCGGTATAACACGCAAGCCGCCATGGTCTGCGATTCGCCCTGACCACCGCGTGCTAATAATACTCATAAAGCCGATGATAAACAGCAAAATATTCAAACTGGCATTACTAAATCCTAATGTAGTGGTCAGCAATGGCCGAATATAAGTGTAATACCCATACATGGCAGCGGCTGTGAAGAGCACTAACATCGCCGCTAGGTAAATTCGGCGATCCTTCAGCAAGCTCAATTGCCCTTTGATCGATCCCTGAACCTGTTTAACGTGTTTTGGCAGCAACCATACTAATAGAAAGAAAATCATCACAGTAATCACTGAAACCGCATAGAAGGCATAACGCCAGCCATAGTTGGTGCTGATGGTCGTTCCAATGGGGATCCCAATAACCGCGGCGATACTGAAGCCCGCGGAGACCCATGAAACCAAGTTGGCCCGTTTTTCCCGCGGCGCAACCACCGTGGTAAAGGTCATGATCAACGAAATAATTGAACCGGCAACGGCCGCTGTAATAACACGTGACACTAACATTGACCAATAATTGGTGGCCAAACCGCTTAGTGTGTTACCAATTAGGAATACGACCATTAACACCAGCAAGGTCTTATAACGACTGTACTTACTGGTTAAGATGGTAATAAATGGCGTGCTCACAGCATACACTGTGGCAAAAATCGTCACCAGATACCCGACTAATGCAATTGACACGTGCAGGTGACTGGCAATGTCAGATAAAACCCCCACGACCATAAATTCATTACAGCCCAACATGAAGGCCACTAGCACGAAGACGACTGCCTGTAAACGATACTTGCTCAATTTTTTGTCCTCCCCGAATTTTTTACTTTTTCTAGCTTACTACACTTTTGATAGAAACATAAGTTGTTTGGGGAAAATAATGCAGGTTAGGGCATGATGGAGTAATTTTAGCTTGTCAAAACGTGCTTCACAACACTGATTCCGGCCATATAACGACAAAAAACGAGTTCCCAAAATCGGGGAACCCGCTTTTTGTTGTTATATTCTGGAATCAACCCGTGTTGTTTCACACTCTACTTCACTAATCTATCCCAAATCACAACCTGACCACTTTTCAACGATTCAGGCACGTTAATGATCCGCTGGTTACTGCTCCCCCGAAATTGGAGGGTCAGATCCATTTTGGACTGCAGGAATCTATCATCGATCAAAATATCGATCAGACTGAGCAGTTCCTTCTTGTCGTCAGATTCCTTCATGAGTTCTTCCCATTTATACCCCGTCCAGCTCCAGATATCCTTGTCATGGCCGAATTCTTTGCGAACCCGCTGGCACAGACGGAGACAGACCTGGGTATTTAAAAATGGTTCACCACCCAATAAGGTCAACCCCTGAACGTAAGACTGGCTGAGATCTTCAATGATCTGGTCTTCCAGTTCTTGCGTATAGGGCGTCCCAAAATGAAAGGATTGGGCGACTTTATTGTAGCAACCTGGGCAGTTGAACTTACAGCCGCTCACGTACAAACTGCAACGCACCCCTTCGCCATCAACGAAGTTAAAGGGTTTATAGCTGGCAATCCGCTGTTCACTTAAATCATCCGCCAACCATTCTTTCGGTTGCGGGTTATTGGGTAATCTCACTTTTTTTGTCGGCATATTGTCATCCTTACTGTCTTGCAATGTTGTTTTGATCGTTACCTAACGTCATGTGCTTGACCCGGCTGGCAATTTCAACGTGCCGGCCATGGACCATTGGCCGCTGGTTCGGGTTACCGAGATAACCGCAAGTCCGCTTGACCACGTCACAGGTAGCCGGATCCGTGTTGCCACACTTCGGGCAGGAAAAACCCCGAGCAGTTGGTTTAAATTCACCCTTGAAGCCGCACTTGAAGCATTGATCGATTGGGGTGTTGGTTCCTAAATAACCGATACGGTCATAAGCGTAATCCCAGACAGCTTCTAGCGCCTTGGGGTTTTGCTTTAAGTTAGGATATTCGCAATAGTGGATGAACCCACCGGCACTGTATGGCGGGTAATCCTTTTCAAAATCGATCTTCTCAAATGGCGTTGGTGCTTTTCGGACATCATAATGGAAGCTATTGGTATAGTATTCCTTATCCGTCACGTCCTTGACCCGACCAAACTTTTTGATATCAGCTTGGCAGAAGGTGTTGGTCAGACTTTCAGCAGGTGTGGCATAAACACTGAAGTGATAACCGTACTGATTCTCCCAGGCTTTGCAGCTGGTATAGAGTTTCTTAACCACATCGACCGTAAACTGTTTGGCTTCCGGATTGTGTTCCCAAGTTGGCCCATAGAAAACCGTTCCAACTTCGTAAAGCCCAATGTAGCCCAGTGACACCGTTGCGCGGCGGTTCTTAAACAGTTCGTCCACGGAATCAGTTGGCTTCAGACGTTTGCCGAAAGCACCGTATTGATACAGAATCGGTGCGTTTTGCGGTGTGGCTTGCTTTGCGCGGTTAACCTTGAAGACTAAGGCTTCTTTGCAGATGCTTAGACGTTCCTTCAAGATTGACCAGAATTTATCCTGATCACCCTTTGATTCCAGCGCGATACGAGGCAGGTTCAGGGTCACAACACCTAGGTTCATCCGCCCAGCGTTGACTTCCTTGCCATTTTCATCCTTCCAGCCCTGCAGAAAACTGCGGCAGCCCATTGGTGCTTTAAATGAACCGGTCAGTTCAACAAGTTTATCGTACATTAAAACGTCGGGGTACATCCGCTTAGTAGCACATTCCACAGCCAGTTCCTTAATATCATAGTTGGGATCTTCCGGCTTCAAATTCAAGCCGCGTTTAATGGTAAAGACAAGTTTCGGAAAGATCGCCGTTCGCTTCTCCTTACCTAAACCTTCAATTCGAACGTGTAGAATGGCCTTTTGAATCTCTCGTTCGACCCAGCTAGTGCCCAGGCCAAACCCCAGTGTGGTAAATGGCGTCTGTCCTTGAGATGAGTACAGCGTGTTGATTTCGTATTCCAAAGCCTGCATGGCGTCATCGATATCTTTGATCGTCTTTTGTTTAGCAAAGGCTTTTTGGTTGTCTTCGCCCTTGATCCATTCCTTAGCATCAACCATGTGCTTGTCGTAGTTACGCAGCGCAAATGGTGCCAGTAATTGATCGACCCGGTCAGCGGAACAGCCACCGTACTGACTAGAAGCCACGTTAGCAATGATCTGTGACATTTGGGCCGTGGCGGTTTGGATCGAATGCGGCGGTTCAACCTCCGCGTTACCGATTTTAAAGCCGTGATTCAGCATTTCTTTAAAATCAATCAGACAGCAGTTCGTCATTGGACTGTACGGCTGGTAATCCAGATCATGCCAGTGAATATCACCCTTCAAGTGCGCATTAGCAACTTTCGGTGGCAGCATTTTAAGCCCCATGGTTCGAGCAACCGTGCCGGCCGTTAGATCACGTTGCGTATTAAAAACGTTACTATCTTTATTGGCGTTTTCGTTGACCACTGTCTCATCTTTATGTAGCAGTTTCTGAATCGTAAAGTTAATATCAGTGGCTTGATTGCGTTTGAGATCCTTTTGCGCCCGATAATTAATGTAGGCTTTTGCCCAGTCAAGCTGCTGACGTTCCATTAATTCATGTTCTACAATACTTTGAATTTCGTAAATCTTGACGTTTTCTTTGAAGCGACTGCTGATTTCAGTCAAAACAGCGTCCACCACGTCATCAATGGCGTGCTGGTCTTCATCTGTTAGTTCTGAATTCACTGAGATAGCGGCGCGTTTGATTGCCCGTTCGATTTTTTTGGTATCGAACTTAACGGCACGACCATCCCGTTTGAGAACTGTTAACGTTTCAATCGTTAGTTCTTTTGGTTCCTGCATTCCGATCACTCCAATTTTTTAGTGCCATAAGTTCATAATATAGGCTTGCATCACGCACTGCAACCATATATTGTGTGAAATCCGAAAGAATTTTCCAATATTACCACAATATATAGTATCCCTCATCATAGTATTCTAGAAATATGTCTGGCAATCTTTTTTAGATCAACCCTTTTTTGACATTTTCAAGTGGCCTTTATGTTTCTAAAATTCATTTTTCAGTAATATATTTAACATCTACCTCAGCTATAACTGATTTTGGAAGCGTTGACTTTACTCGAAGCTACCCCGTTTATACGTTTTGCTTAATGGAACCTTTAATATTTCAAATATTACAAAAGCCTGATTTCTTGTTGCATAGTGACTTATTTTCTTAAAACCTGTGATACGTCCAGGTAATACCAACCATGTAAACTCAGTTTTGTTGATTGATATGAATCGACACATTGATGGACCTTACAGGTTTAAATTATAGGAGTGTATATACTTGAAAAAATTTGTTACTTCAATCTTAGCAACATCCGCAGCAGCTGTCGCATTGTTCTTTGCTGGCGCAACCGGCGCTAGCGCATCTACGACTTACACCGTTAAGTCAGGTGACTCAGTATGGGGCATCTCACAGATCTTCCATACTTCGATGAACTCAATCGAACAAGCAAACCACATCAGTGCTCACATGATTCACCCCGGTGAAAACTTAACGATCCCTGATGGCTCAACGACTAGTCAAACCACTGCTACTCAACCAGCAGCTACTAGTCAATCAACTTCAGCATATACTGGCAACACTCAAAGCCAAACCAGCAACTACAGTGGTTACCAAGCACAGTCAAACAACACTAACACGGCTGCTGCTCAAACCACTAGCAACACTGGTGCAGCAAGTACCAACGGTGGCAGCACTAAGAGCTACGTCTTGAGCCAAATGGCTTCACGGACCGGTGTTCCCGCTTCTACTTGGAACGCCATCATCACCCGTGAATCAGGCTGGAACTCAAACATCCGTAACAGTTCATCTGGTGCTTACGGTCTGTTCCAAAACATGCACATTAACGGCGGCGATGTAAACGCCCAAGTGAACGCTGCAGTTTCACTTTACAAAGCACAAGGTATGGGTGCCTGGGCTTTATAAACTGAACTCTAACTTTGATTATAAAAGCATTACGACACTGGTCGTAATGCTTTTTTCTTTGCCCTTAATTGCGGCGACCAACCGTCACCGACAAGCCCCAGCCGACTGCTAGACCAATCAATGAAGGCACCGTCCAGCCAAGGCCCATGCTAAA
Source organism: Secundilactobacillus hailunensis (assembly GCF_005405185.1). GTDB lineage: Bacteria > Bacillota > Bacilli > Lactobacillales > Lactobacillaceae > Secundilactobacillus > Secundilactobacillus hailunensis. The sequence goes on along the minus strand of NZ_BJDO01000011.1, from coordinate 40,094 downwards.
GCCCGGCAGTAAGTGACCAACCGTTAAGATACTATTGATCCAGCCCTGATGCAGATTAGCTGGCAAAGCATTTAACCCATCTAGCAATGCTGGAATCAGCGTAAAAATAGTTACCGTGCCAAATAGCCAGCGCGAATCCCCTAAAATGGGGGTCAGTAAGCTCATTAAAATCAGCGTAATGGCCAGTGGATAAATGAAGTACAGTAGCGGTGTCGAAAAGGTCAATAATCGGTTTAAGCCGATGTTTGCAAAGATCAACGGCGTGGCACTGGCAAAAATAATCAATGCCGCGTAAGGTACGCGGGGAAACAATTCTTTAAACGTATCACCAAACGCTGTTATGAGACCAATTGCCGTTTTCAAGCACGCTAAAATTACCAGCAAGGCTAACAGTAAGTTTCCAAAATCACCAAAATAATAGTGGGCAACGTTAGCTAATACCGGTCCACCGTTCGCGGCCCGGCTGAATTGTCCTAACGCATTGCGTCCCAATAGGCCCAGCAAACCGTATATCAGTGCCATCAAAACGATTGCAATACTGCCAGCTCGAACGGTATCACCGGCGATTCGCGTGGGCTCGGTGATCCCTAATCCCCGAATAGCATTGACCACGATAATGCCAAACGCTAAGGCTGCCAAGGCGTCCATCGTGGAATAGCCGGCTGTAAAACCTGCTACGATTGGACTCTTTACGTAATCGCCAACTGGTGCTTGACCGCTACCCATGGGTTTGACCACCACTAAGATCAAAATGGCCGCCAGTAAGATCAAAAACGCTGGCGTTAAAAACTGGCCAACGTAGACCATAATTTTACCGGGCTTACGGGCAAACCACCAAGCAGCTAGGAAGAACAGTATGGAATAGATCAGCAGCCCACTAGTTTGATGGGCCGGTGCCACAAATGGGCTTAATCCCACTTCAAAGGAAATTGAAGCCAGGCGCGGTAACGCAAATAGTGGCCCAATACAGAGATACAGTAAAACGGTGAACCCATAGGCGTAAAACCGGTTAACTCGCTGCGCCAATTGAAAAACACCCGCCGATTTCGTAATCCCGATGGCGGCTACGCCTAACAGCGGCAGTCCAACTCCCGAAATTAAAAAACCGATTAAGGCTGGCCAGTAATGGGTCCCAGCTTGTTGGCCAACAAAGACGGGAAAAATCAAATTACCCGCGCCAAAAAAGAGGCCAAACAGCATCATGCCGATGACGATTAGGTTGCGACTGCTTAGTTTTTGCGTGTTCATTGTTGCTCTCCCCTTTTACATAGAATACTTCTTTTATTTTACCGTTATCGATTAGTGTTTTGAGGGGAAAACGATGATAATTTTAGGAAAGCCCGGGGAGACCATTGTGGTTCGTTACTTTTACCTTGTCTAAACGTGCAACAAGTCGGCATGCCCCGGCCGTATAAGACGAAAAAACAAGCACCAGTCAAAAACCGACCGGTACTTGTTTTTTCGTCTTATACTCTGGGGCACAACGCCTCTTGTTACACTCTCGCTCTCAATTCCTTTTTCATCAGCACATCGCGCTGCCGGGCACCACCCAATGTAAACAAGTGATCGCCAAATTCGCTAAACCCTAACGCCGCATAAAATTTTTGAGCAGCATGGTTATACTCCCACACGCCTAACCAAACAAATTTTTTATCCAGCTGATAGGCGCGCGTCACTGCATAATCCATTAACTGACGGCCATACCCCAATCGTTTATAGTCTGGACGGACATAGATTCGCTCAACTTCTAGGGCGTCTTTGCCCTGATCTTCTGACTGAGCATCATTAATATTTAGCTTCAGATAACCCACGACCTGATGATTCTTTTCCAAAAAGTAGAAAAAGGAATTCTCAGTTTGGAGCTGTTCTTCAAGCCGTTGAATGCTGAGCTGATTATTAAGATACCAGTCCATATCATCATCCGTATTATAGGCTCCAAAAGTATCTTTGAACGTTTCTTGACTGACCATTTGCAGCTTTGCCACATCTGCCGTTGTTAACTGAACCACTGAATCTGCCATGATTGGCCTCACCATACCTTCACCCTGTATTGTGTACAAAATCACTAAGACCATTTTACGATACGATCCCTAGCATTTCCAGCCATTGCCCTCGCTAAAATTGATCAATGATCCGGTCAACGTTCTGGTCAAAAATCGTCTGATCGCGTTGTGGTTCTTTTCTGGCCGTCAGCAGTGCCAGATGACCGATCACAAATTCTAAAAAGAGGGCCGTATTCGCCTTTACCAATTTTTCGTCCGCGCTCACCTCAGCAACCAGTCCCTGAGTCAACTGCCGCAATTGTGCCATGGCATCCGCTACCGGTGCTTCGTCGCTATAATAAGAGATTCCCCACACCATATCAGTAAACGGCATTCCCGATTGAGTGAAGTCAATAAAGGCAACCGCTAGCTGTCGCAGCGCAGATTTGCCCGTTAATTTACTCAGTTGCTGCTTTAAATAGGTGACTAATTGCTGAACGTACAACGCCACAATGCCGCTTTTAACGGTAGCAATATCCTTGACGTACCGGTACATCGACTGCGGCCGAATACCAATATCGCGAGCTAAACCATTATAGGTAATGCCATTTAGCCCCGATTCACTGGCGATTGCCAGCCCCTTTTCTAAGATGATCTCACGGGATAATTGTCCACGTTTCATTTTTTAATCTCCTCGCTTGCAAAACTCATGGTATGAGTTTATAATACATTTACAGTTCAAAACTCATGACATGAGTTTATCTTAAATCACTGGATTCAGCAAGTCTTAAATCAATCAAAGGAGTCTTGAATATGACAACATTAAACCAAACTGGTACAAACTTAGACTACAACGTAACGGGTAATAACGGCCCCGTTTTGATCTTAATTCCAGGTGCTAACGGTACCGGCAACATCTTCCAAGGGGCTGCCAAGTTCTTACAGCACAAGTTTACCGTGGTCACCTATGACCGTCGCGGTTACGGTAACAGTAAATTAACTGAACCGCTGCCAGATGAAGCATCCGAAATTCACAGCACTTACCGTTTGAAGACAGATGCCAGTGACGTGGCCGCCTTAGCTAAAAAGCTTAGCCCCAACGACCCCGTTTACATCATGGGTTCTAGTTCCGGTTCAATCGTCGCCATGGAAACCCTGCAGGATTATCCAGACATTATCAAAGGCGCTGCTTTCCACGAACCGCCAATCAACAGCTTCTTACCGACTGTCAAAAAGGATCAGGCTGATAATGACGAAATCGTCAAAGAAGCTTTTAACCAGGATATGGGTGTCGCCATGAAAAAGTTTGGTCAAACCATGCGCATTGGTGACTTAGATGCTAAAATGATGACTAAACCAGCCGTTTCATTAAGCGGTAATGACGACCCAGCCGTTGCTGGCATGAAGTACTGGTTCCAGTATGAGATCCGTCAATATACCAGCCGTGAAATGGATATCGATAAGCTGGCTAAGTACAGTGATCGAATTCATTTACTTAATGGGACCGATTCAGTTGGTTCTTATCCACAAGATGTGAATGCTTTTCTGGCTAACTACTGGCACCTACCGATTTACGATATTCCTGGCGGTCACTTGGGCTATGCTCAAAAGCCAGAAGGTTTCGCAACGACGCTAGAAGCAGTTTTATTATAGGAGGTTTTTATAGATGACTTATCACAAAATCGACTTTCACGCTCACTATCTCTCACCTGGTTACAAGAAGTATTTGAAAGACCAGTTCAACGACATGGGTGATGGTGTGCCAACGCCTGAATACACCATTGATACGACCCTTTCCATCATGGATCAAGTTAACATTGACTATTCTGTCATTTCGATTTCGTCACCGCACATCAACACCGGTGAAAAATCCAGCACCATTGAATTAGCGCAGGAAGTTAACGAATACGCCGCTAAGCAACACCAAAATTATAAAGATAAGATTGGCTTCTTCGCTTCATTACCACTGCCATACGTGGAGGCCAGCCAAAAAGCAATCAAGGATGCTTTAGCTGATGACGCTACCGGGTTCACGTTGCCAACGAACTCCCGCGGCATTTACCTCGGCGATAAGCGTCTTGATCCAATCATGCAGACGTTGGATGACAACCATGCCATCGTAGCTTTGCATCCCAACGCGCCTGGTGTCGAAGATCCAACGGTTACTAGCCAGATCCCAGCACCAATCGTGGAGTTCTTCTTTGATACCACGCGAACGGTCTTAAACATGCTGCAAAATGGTATCTTCACTCGTTATCCAAACATCCGCTTCATTATTCCTCACGCGGGTGCGGTGCTACCAATCGTTGCAAGCCGAGTCCAATATCTAACGCAGGCCTTAAACCATGATTTAACTGATGATCAAGTTGATATCATGAGTGTGATGAGTAATCAGTACTTTGATGTAGCTGGTATGGTTCTGCCACAGCAATTGCCAACTTTGCTGGAATTGATCGATCCAAATAAATTGTTGTATGCTTCAGATACACCATATACGCCAACCCCAGCGGTATTATCATTAACTAAACAGCTGGAAACTACTGGCCTACTTTCAGATGCGTTGAAACAGCGGATCTTTATGAAAAATGGGCAGGAGTTGTTAAAGAAGTAGAGTGTAAAAACGAGCGTTAATGCCCCAGAATATAAGACGAAAAAACGAGTACCGGTCGGTTTTTGACTGGTACTCGTTTTTTTGTCTTATATGGCCGGGGCATGCCCGTTTTTGCACGTTTCAGCTACGTAAAATAAATCCACCAACCACCCAAAGCCCCTCAACACCCACCAAAATCAGGAGTACAATCGATAGTGAAACTACATAACAAAGGGGATCGATAAACAATGAAGATCAAGGAAGGCTACATGCCATTTCACGGCTACAAAACCTACTATCGTATCGTGGGTGAAAAAACACCTGGAAAGGCACCACTACTGCTAATTCACGGTGGTCCCGGTTCATCTCACAACTATTTTGAATTGCTGGATGACTACGCCGAAACTGGCCGTCAGCTGATCATGTACGACCAAGTTGGCTGCGGTAAATCGTCATTACCGGAAGATAAAAGCGTCTACGTTAAGGAAACCTGGGCAGAAGAACTGATTGCACTGCGAAAATACTTGCACTTGGACCAAATCCATATGCTGGGTCAATCATGGGGCGGTATGCTGGAAATGCTCTACCTGACGCAATACGACCAAACTGGGGTCAAGAGTGTCATGATCGATGGCTCCCCGGCTTCAATTAAGCTCTGGACGAAAGAGCAGCACCGTTTAATTTCCTACTTAAGCTACGAAGACCGCGAAGCGATTGCCGAAGCTGAGCGCACCGGCGACTTTACCGGTCCAAAATACTTAGCTGCCAATGACCGCTACATGGAACGTTATTGCTGGGATGATCCCGACGAAAACTCACCAGAACCACTGCGTCGGGAAACCAACGGGAAGCGCGCTAGTTTAATCGCTGAAGGTCCTAACGAATTTACCGAAAACGGGACAATCAGCGATTACGACGTGACCGATGACCTGCATAAAATTCACGTGCCCGTTTTAGTCACTAATGGGACGGATGACTTATGTACACCGCTCATTGCTAAGTCCGTCTATGATCATATTCCGGGTGCTAAATGGCACTTGTTCGAAAATAGTCGCCACCTGGCCTTACTGGATCAGCACGACGAATTTATTAGCGTACTGGATAACTGGCTGAAGGAAAACGATTAATTCAATCCAATCACTTTAAACATTAAACGTTTAAATTCCAAGTACCCTATTTTAGTGATAGACTGAACGCAAAGGAAGCTGATAAGAATGAACACTATGAAAGCCTTGTTAGAACGGAAATCAGTCCGGAGTTACACGGGTGATCCCGTCACGGTTGAACAACGTGACCAGTTGCTGAAAGCAGCATACGCGTCACCAATCTCAATGGGTCAATACGATTCACTTGTACTGACCGTGGTTCAGGATTCTAAGCTATTAGCCCAGATCGATGACACGGCTGCCAAGGCATTCGGTCACGAAAAAATGCTGTACGGCGCACCAATGCTGATCATTGTTTCAACCCAAGTTAAGGGCGATGCCAGCGACAATTCGCCATATTCAAACGCCGCCACGGTGATTGAAAATCTCAACCTCGCAGCGGTAGATCTCGATCTTGGTGCTTGCCATATCTGGGGTGCAATTGCCGCAGTCGCTAACGACGCTCAATTAAAGCAAACCCTGAAGATCGACGCTGGCTTAACACCAGTTGCCGGTTTAGTGGTTGGTCCAACTGACGATGCCTACGCTGACCGTGATATTCCTAAGAATCGAATCAAAACGAATATTCTTGATTAGCAGAAATTTATTAGGCTAATCTACTAAAACTCAAAGGGACCTGGTACTTCAAAGCGAAGTATCAGGTCCCTTTTCACTAGCTATTATTTAGTCCATACAAAAAGCTCCGAACTGGGGAGGTTCGAAGCTCTTTAACGCCATAATTAATAGTCACCTGATCAACCTGCGCGAGAACTATTGGTTATCTATTATGGGGGAAATAACACTTAGTTTATTAAAATTTACAGGGAGAAGTTTATTTTATCTCGTCAGGACTTATAACGACCGGCTTTCTCAATTACAGTGGCTCTTTAAGAAAAGATACAGGACCGTTCAAAAGTTCAGATCTAAAGCTTGTTAGCCAAGTTGACTAGTCAACTTGTAACACGTTAACGCGCGCTAATACCGACAAAGTTGATCATCACTATCAGAACGGTAACTCGGTGATCCCGCTATTTTCGAGGCACCGAATACCCATTAAATACTACCTTGGGTACCATTAGTTTACCACTTTTATAGACCAAATTAAATTTAATTACCGTCTTTTTCGGTAAAATCCCGTGAAATTAAGCGCCCTTAATAAGTCAAAAAAGAACAGTGCCACTATCAAAAGACCAGCACTGCCCTCTATTTATGACACGTAAACTTTTAATCACCAACCGGATGGATATGATCCACAGCCTTGACCTGCTTTAAGACTGCCATGTCCGCATCGCTAATTTCAAAATCAAGTTGTGCGTTGGCTTCAACGTGGGCCATTGAACGCGCTTTTGGCAATGGTGCAATATTGTTTTGAATCACGAAGCGCAAAGCTAACTGCGGGATTGAAACGTGGTAGTTACCAGCCATGCGCTTCAAGTCTGGGTCATTGACTAGATCACCGGTTGCCAGTGGTGAGTAGGCTTGAACTACGATACCGTTGTCCTTAGCTGTCTTCACAATGGAATCCTGGGTGTAGCCAATATAGTACTGAATCTGATCCACAGCCGGCTTGACTGTCAGTCCGTCCCAGGTTAAAAGATTCTCTAAATCATGGGAGTTAAAGTTAGAAACCCCTACTGATTTCGCCCGGCCGCTGAGGTAGATATCCTGCATAGCCCGCCAAACATCGCGGTTTTCAGCATCGTGATTGGACCCCATTTGCTGCCATGGCCATGGTGCGTGAATGATATATGAATCAACGTAATCAAGACCAAGCGCAGCCAAGCTGCTATCAAAATCAGCCATAGTTTTATCGTAGGTCTTCGATTCACCAGGGAGCTTAGTTTGAACAAAGATGTCTTTGCGAGCCACATCACTCGCTGCGATAGCTTCGCCAACACTTGCTTCGTTTCCATAAGCCTTAGCAGTATCAATAAAACGATAACCCGCCTTTAGTGCATTGCTAACAGCATCAACGGTTTCCTTACCCGGCTTAGTCTGCCAAGTTCCAAAACCAACTTTGGGCATCTTTAACCCATTGTTTAATTCAAATGTATCCGTAATTGTAGTCAATTGAAATCCTCCTTATCCATTATATCTTTTAGTATATTCCTTTACAGTAGGACTAAGGCAACCCTTATGCCTTATTTGCTGAAAGATCCTGCCCGTTAAAACCGGTCTTATCCGCAGCCGTAATTGGTCGTAATACCCGACAAGGATTGCCAGCCGCAATCACGTTGTCCGGAATATTCTTAGTAACCACGCTGCCACCGCCAATGATGACGTTACTGCCAATGGTGACACCAGGCAAAACCGTAACGTTAGCTGCCAGCCAAACATCGTTGCCGATAGTTATCGGCTGGGCCGTACAGCCACCGGTCCGCCGTTCAACGGGGTCAAATAAATGGTTGCTGGTATACAGCCCCACTTTAGGTCCAAATAGCACGTGAGTTCCAATGGTAATGGGCGCACCATCCAGCATGACACAATCGTAGTTGGCATAAAAATGGTCGCCAACCGTGATGTTACGGCCAAATTCGCACCGAAAATTAGGTTCGATAAAGGGATCCTTGCCAGCGTGACCCACTAACTGGGTAAATTGTGCGTTTCGTTTAGTCGGATCAATGGTGTTGTTGAGTTTCTGCGTGATGGCAGTTGCCTGTTCCCTAACTTTCATCAGCTTGGGATCAACGTCATCATAGGGCTGTCCAGTTGCCATATAAGCAAATTTTTCGTCTAAATTCATTTTTACTGATTAACCTTTCTCCTTGTGGTTTAAACTCATTATAACAGTAGCCTAACTAACTTTACTTCCAATCATTTACCATCAGTCGAAGTAAAATTCATCACGTTATAAACATAGCCGTCATGGTAAACAGAAGCAATTGCGACACGATTCATACTAGGATCAAGAATATTATCGCGATGCCCCCAGTTCGAATCCGCATCATGGTAAAAATACCCATTGAAAGTATCGTCAGCGACTTTTGTACCCTCACCATCATACGGATAATAAGCAATGTTTTCACTAATATGTGGTGAAAGACCCTTCTTCTTTGCTAATCCCTCAGCAATGAACTTCCTGTGAGAATCATAATGACTGAAGCGCGAAACAATCTGATGTGCTCTAATCGTCGTCACTTTATTAAATAGATTTTGATCAACTTTAACTGGCTTAGACCCAGCTTTCACTCTTTGTTGATTGATCAATTCTAGAAAACGGGCATCCACTTTGCCTTCATTAAATTTAACAGACTGACCTTGCTTGGTTACTGGTTGAGTTACTGGCTTTTTTATTGATTGAGAACCTTTTTTTAAATAGCCATGCCAAATCCAGCCCCCTTTTTTACCTACTTTGAATTGATAGTAAAGAGCCGTTTTGCCATTCTTAGTTACCCGAGCTGTGTTATACCCGGTCACTTTATTGCCAAATGATTTCATATTGCCCTTTTTATGGGTTAAAAATGCCGATGAATAAACAGTGGCATTTTTCTTTAATACAGTAAAAGTTACTGCCGTCATCTTTTGATAATGAATTTTAGTTTTGGCAGTCGCCTGCGTTGCTGGTACCAGACCGGCAGTTAACGCAAAGGTAAGGGCTGCAAATAACGCAGGCCCCGTTTTTCTCCCGAAATTTTTAGCCATCCCTTTTTCCTCCCAGAAATATTAATTTATTGTGTATCATCACATTATGGAGAATCAAATTCACATTAATCATACTTCAAGTCGAGGCAATTTTCATTATGTGTCGATGGACTTCTGCTTATCTACATTGATCAGCATAGCCGAAACCATAAAAAGGCACTGTGATTGCCACATACCTCCAAATTTGGAAGTACAGCAATCACAGTGCTCTTTATTAAACCATAGATTCAATTATTTATCGGCTGGAACTGCCATCACTTCATCCAGTGCGGCAGCTAACTGCTTCACACCATCGACGATACCGTCTTCAGGGGTGTTGGAGTAGTTCATTCTAAACGTCCCAGGAACTGGATCACTCCCGTAGAATGGATCACCAGGAACCACAGCAACGTTACGCTTCAAAGCTGCATCAAACAACTCTTTGGAGTCCTTAACGCCAGGTACCATGACCCACAGGAACATCCCGCCTTGCGGATTGCTATGCTGAACACCCTTAGGGAAGTACTTATCAATGGCTTTCATCATGAGCTGCTCACGCTTGTGATAAAGCGCGGTGATCTTCTTGATGTGGTCATTGATGTCATTATCAGTGAAATATTGGGCACAGACATACTGTGAAAAACTATCAGTGTGTAAGTCAGCTGATTGCTTCATCATCGTGTAACGTTTGAGCAGTTCAGGCTCAGCCACTACCCAGCCAAGCCGTAAGCCTGGTGAGAAAATCTTCGACATGGTGCCCATGTAGATGACGTGGCCAGTCTTATCTAATGATTTCAATGAAGGTAAGTTCTCGCCTTCCCAGCGGATCGCACCGTAAGGGTTATCTTCCAGAACCATGACGTCGTATTTGTCAGCTAATTCAACTAACTTTTTGCGCCGTTCTAGGGTCATCGTCCGACCAGTTGGGTTTTGGAACGTTGGTACCGTATAGATCAAACGCGCTCTAGGATTGTTTTTTAACGCCTCTTCAAGCGAATCCATCTTCATCCCGTCTTCATCCATATCAACACCGACAAACCGTGCACCATATGAACGGAAAACATCAACGGCAGTTAAGTAAGTTGGTTTTTCAACGATGACAACATCGCCTTCATCAAGGAACATCTTACCCGTTAAATCGATTGATTGCTGTGAACCGGTCGCGACCATCACATGATCAGCGGTGGTGTGGATACCTTCAACTTCCAACCGCTTCAAGATGACGTTCCGCAGTTCTGGCACCCCTTGAGCAGAGCCATATTGCAACGCAGCTGGGCCCTTTTCATCTAACACTTTATCAGCAGCAGCCTTAACCCCTTGAACGGGAAATAGTTCAGGAGCTGGTAACCCACCAGCAAACGAAGTGACTTTAGGATCAGCAGCAGCCTTTAAAATGTCACCAACAGCGTCGTTCTTTGGATCAGGAACACGATCAGAAAATTTATATGTCATTAAAAACACTCCTCTATATGTAATTAATCAATGTCACCAAAAACATATGTCCTGCACGCGAAACATCTTTAGCATGCTTGTTACTGCACATACAGTAATTGACCATTATTATATCACACATTATTATAGTTGTATTAAAAAGATTATTTTTTTGCCATTAAACAGTCATTAATCATCGACTGAATAGTAGATGGACACATCAATATCTTGCTTATAGTTGCCGAATCCTTTACCGAATAATGTTAACCCATGCCTCTCACCATTTGTTTGCTGCACCCCTAAAGCTAAGCTAATGGTAGGTGAGTTCTTTAAGTTGAGCTGGTTTAATTGAATATCAGATATCCGCTGACCATTTACGCCAGTACTTTCATCATTGATTCGCAGATGCTTTAATTGTCCATACTGACTGAAATCACTGCCCCACCACTTAGGTGTTAGTCGCCCTCTAACATCCGAAAAGTTACCGGACACAACCACGTCACCTACCAGCTGATCATTGATCCAGCACCCAATTTTAGATGGCCAATTATTGTTCGATCGCGGAAATTCAGAAGCAATTTCACACGAAATCTCAATTAATTTGACCGTTGCATTTTGGGGAATCTCATTGGGTATCTGATACATCACTTTGCCGTTAGTAAACCATAACAGTTCTGCCTTAAATCGATCCGGCGATAAGAACGCGTTGGGATCATCCAGCTTACCGATCACGTTTTCATTGCTGGCTAGACCACAGCTTGATTCAACATCCGTTACCTGAAAATAACTACCAATGGGAATGGTATAGGTAAATTTTCGATACTTTGGAAATAACAGTGATGGTAACTGAACGTTAATTTGCTGAACCGAAAGTTCCAAATCATTTTTGCGGTTATCCTTGGTCGCTTTCTTAGTTAATAGCCCCGCGTTAATGAGGATATTCAAATTTTTAGAAATGGCCGATTCACTTAACGACATCTCTTTCGAAAGCTGAGCCGCTGTGTGCGTTCCACTGGCTACCCGACGAATAATCTCTAGCCTGATTTCCGACGCTAAAGCTTGAAAAACCGGCAACGATACATTAGTCACATCCAGTTCCATAATCAACACCCTTTCTATTTTAGTTAAGTAAATTTGATAACTATGACTTAAATTACTGAGTATTTGAATCTTTTAGAATATCGTTAATCATTGTCATGATAGCATTGAAATTGTTTTCATTAAATGCTATTTTTAATTCAGGCCGAAAAAATAATAAATAGTTAACTATTAAGTAAAGGACATGGAGATAAATTATGGAAGCTAACAATGATTTACAAAAACATAGCGTTACCAGTAAAAACTCAAAATTTCCATCACGTTTAGGACTGGCGCTATTAATTGGTCCTGCTGGTTGGCTGGGCTCATACGTTGGTTTGGCAGCAACTCTTTTGCCAAGTCAAATTGGTGTAATCAACCCCGCACATAAGGTTGCTTTAGTCGCCCTCTTTTCAACCGTTGCGATGACTGTTTCAACGATTGCTAACATCGTCTTTGGTGCCTTATCTGATATGACCCGTAGCAAACATGGTCGGCGAACCCCTTGGATCATTGGTAATTCACTGGTTTCAGCTATTTTTCTAGTTTTACTGGCATTTTCAAAGAGCATCATGCCGATGTTATTCATGTGGGCGTTATTCGAAATTGCTTCAAATGGTGTGGTAGCCCCAATGGTTGCCCAAATTTCTGACCGGGTTCCCAAGAAGTGGCAAGGATCGATTTCATCGTTCTATGCCGTTGGGATGGCCGTCGGGAACTATGGCTCAGGTGTAATTGCTGCACAGTTCTTAAACAGCGTGCAAAAAGGAATCGTCTTCTTCGCTGGTTGGGCACTGATCTTAGGTTTAATTTCCGCTTGGTTAGCCCACGAACCATCTAATGTAGAAGCCGAACGGACTAAGGTGTCCGCTAAAGAGCTCCTCGCCAACTTTAAAGTTCCTACCCATAATGCTAAAGATTACTATATGGCACTGGTCGGTAAATTATTGATGGTCACTGGTCAATACATCATTGTTGGTTATCAACTTTATATTTTAAAAGATTACATGAAATTAAACGCTTCTGCTTCAGCTCGAACATTGACCATCATGTCAACTTGCCTTATGATTACTGGTATTTTCTGTCCCGCTATCATCGGTCCGATCACCGATAAACTTCACCGGGTTAAATTACCAGTTGCGATTACCACTGGTCTGCTCGGAGTTGGTGCCTTTTTACCATTCCTTGATCCCAAGCCTTGGACAATGATTGCTTACGGTGTCATTGCCGGTATCGGGATGGGCTGTTATAGTTCTGTTGACCAAGTATTGAATATCCAAGTTTTACCTAGCAAGCAAAACGCCGCTAAGGACCTTGGTATTATCAACTTGGCTAACACTGCTGGTATGGTCCTTGGACCAATCGTCGCCGCTTTGATCATTTCAGTCGCAGGTTATCACGCTATCTTCCCGGTTGAAACTTTGATCTGCTTCATCGGCGGTGGCATTATTATGTTGATCAAGAGTGTTAAATAGTTAATAAGTGAAGGTGACACATTATGCTAAGAACAGAATATCCAAGACCACAATTTGAACGAACAGAGTGGCAAAATTTAAATGGCCAGTGGGCGTTTGACTACGATGATACAAACGCTGGCTTAACCGAAAAGTGGTGGCTGAACCATCACTTTTCAAAAATGATCGAAGTCCCCTTTGCTTACCAAAGTAAGTTAAGCGGCATCCATGATCTAGCACCCCATGAAGTTGTCTGGTACCAGCGTCAATTTACCTATGATAATCAAAATGGGCAAGACCTGCTGCTGCACTTTGGCGCAGTTGATTATACGGCTACTGTTTGGGTGGATGGTCAGCTCGTGGGCACGCATACGGGTGGTGAAACCAGCTTTACCTTTAACATCGCTCCTTATTTAACGACCACGAAAGAGCATTCACTAGTTGTCCGCGCCAAGGATCCCGTCAAAGATGAAGAACAACCCCGTGGTAAGCAGAACTGGGTCGGTCACAGTTTTTCCATCTTCTATACCGGCACAACTGGGATCTGGCAGACCGTTTGGCTGGAACCCGTCAGTCAGCAACGGATTAACACCCTTAAGTTTTATCCGGATATCGATAAAGGTACTGTCAACATTACTGGTAAAATCACCGGTTTTAAACCCGGTGATGAAGTTCAGGCGACCATTTCATACAAAGATACGCAGCTGATAGTTGCCAGTCTCAAACCAGAGGCCGCTAACTTTGATATGACAGTGAATCTCTTTGACCATCATATCTTTAGAACCACGTTTCATAATGATGGCTGGACTTGGACACCAGCAAATCCAACCCTGTTTGACTGTCAGGTAACACTGTCAAATAATAAACAAAATCAGGATACGGTCAAATCATACTTTGGTATGCGTAAGATTCATGCCGAAAACGGTTCGATCTTCCTTAATAACCGTCCACTTTATCAAAAGCTGGTTCTTGATCAGGGTTACTGGCCTGAAGGATTATTAACCGCGCCAGACGATGCTGCCTTTAAAAAAGACATCGAAATGACCAAACAGATGGGTTTTAACGGCTGTCGTAAACACCAAAAGGTTGAGGATCCCCGGTTCCTGTACTGGGCTGATAAATTAGGCTACCTTGTTTGGGGTGAATGTGCCGCTGCGCCAGCCTTTACCAGTACCTCCATTGGTCGGACGACCAGCGAATGGGAAGAAATCATTGACCGCGACTTCAACCACCCTTCAATTATTAACTGGGTCCCAATCAATGAAAGCTGGGGTGTTCCGCAAGTTCACAGTGACCGAATGCAGCAGCACTACACCCAGACACTCTACCACCTGATCCACGCACTAGATGACACCCGGCTAGTTGAATCTAACGATGGCTGGGAACAGACCGAGACCGATGTTTGCGGAATCCATAACTACGCCCAAGGCAATCAGGATGAACCGCAGAAATACGATTACTTTGTTGATACCCTGTCTAACTGGCGTAAGTTAATTTCTCAACCACCTGGTGTTTGGAGCATCTTCGCTAAGGGTTATCATTACACCGGTCAGCCAATCGTTTTAAGTGAATGTGGCGGAATCGGTTATAAAAAGGATGCCGATAAAGACGGCTGGGGATACACCTCAGCCTCCTCTGATGATGACTATCTGCATGAATACCAGCAGGTCATTAACGGTATCGCTAAATCGCAAAGCATTGTTGGCTTCTGCTACACCCAGCTTTGTGACGTTGAGCAAGAAATCAATGGTCTGTTGACTTATGATCGTCAATTTAAGGTCGATCCAGACAAGATCAAACAGATCAACGACTATTTTGTTCCAGCCAGAGTTCTCCCCTTTGAAAACCAAGAAAAATAATTTGTAACAGCGTAAAAAAGACACCAGTCTGCTAATCAGATTGATGTCTTTTATTAGTTATATTTTTTAATCCAATCGCCCATTACGATGCCGAACCAGATAGAACAGTGTGGCAATCACTAAGACGCCCGCACCTACAATAACGGAGATTCGCGTATCGGGGTTAACGAACATGAACCCAACGATGACCACTAGCACGGCCATTGCGAAGTAGTTTGAGAATGGGTAAAGCGGTAGTTTGAACGGATGGTCTTTCATGACCAACGCATTATTCTTTCGGAACCGCAGCTCAGCCAGCAGGATCACGAACCACGGAATCATCCCTGGCAGCACTGATGAACTGAAGACCACCACGAACAGGTTCGAGGTAGACTTGTTATAAGCTGAAAAGATAATGTCTAACAGGAAACCTAAGAAAATACCACTGGAAATCCCTAAAATAGCAGCATCAGGAACCACTCGTTTAGACAAACGCCCAAAAATCTTCGGGGCATCATTTTCGTGTGCCAGCTTAAACAGCATCCGACTTGAAGAGTAGATACCAGAATTGGCACTAGATAAGGCTGCAGTCAGCACCACGAAGTTAATTACGGAAGCCGCCGCGCTAATTCCAACCTTAGCGAAGGTCGATACGAATGGTGACCCAATCGCGCTTAACCGGTTCCAAGGATAGATCGTGACGATGACGAAGATCGCACCCACGTAGAAGATCAAGATCCGTAACAGAACTGACTTAACCGATTTAACAATGGCTTCTTGCGGGTTGGCAACTTCACCAGCCGTGATCCCCAGCAATTCGATACCTTCATATGAACCAACGATGATCGACATTGAGAAGAAGAATCCTTTAACGCCACCGGTGAAGAAACCGCCGTGCGACCAGAGATTACTGAACCCAACCGGATGGCCGCCGTTACCGAGACCAAAGAAGATCACCAGCAAGCCCAAAATAATCATCATAATGATCGTGATCACTTTGATCATGGCAAACCAGAATTCCAGTGAGCCGTACGCCTTGGCACTAGCCAAGTTGGCCGCTACCAGAAAGACGATGATGATAACCCCCACCGTAAAGGTATTAATGTGCGGCCACCAGTATTGCAGATACTGGGTCGCCGCCACCACTTCTGACATACCCACCACGATGTATTCAAAGACGTTCGCCCATTTGGCCAGATAACCTGCCAAGGGATGCACGTACTCAGTGGCATAATCCGCAAAGGAACCGGTCCCAGGGTTAATGTAGATCATTTCCCCCAACGCCCGCATGACGATGTACAAAATTAAACCGACAAACATATAGGCCAGCAATACGGAAGGTCCGGTCCACTTGATGGTAGACGTGGAACCCATAAACAGCCCAACACCGATCGCGCCACCTAGAGAAATCATCTCCATTTGACCCGCCGTCATCGAACGCCGTAACGCCGGTGACTCTTTTACTTTTCGTTTCATCAACTAACAGCCTCTCCAACTTAACAAAATGATTAGTTTACTTAAAATTGGGCGTAATGCCGGTAACTACCGAATCATTACGCCCGAAGTTAAATATTACCAATATGTTCTTCGAGAATCAAACTCGAATAAAAATGAAAAATTGCTTATGAGTATCATTTACCCTTAATATATTATCACCAACTGATGATTAAAAACAGTTAATTTGATTATTTATTCACATGATAGCGCTGCCAACCCTGTAGCCATCAGCTATGCAACATAGCAGTACCATTTGTCTCACAATTGGGCTTTCATTTACCAGTCAGGGTTGTATAATACGTTAAAACAAAAGCTTATTATTACAACTAAAGGGAGTACAAAATCATGAAAAAAGCATTTATTACTGGCGCCAATCGCGGTATTGGACTGGAACTGACGAAACGGTTAGCCCACAAAGGACTCTTCGTGATCCTTGGCGTTAGAACCGAAGCCCACGCCACTCAAACGAAACAGACCTTAGTCACTGATGGCATCGACCCTAAACAAATCGATCACGTTTTGATTGATCTCAACGACGCCGACTCGATCAAAAAAGCTGCCGGCTACATTGCCGAGAACCATCCCGATCTAGACTTACTGGTCAATAACGCCGGCATCGCTGGTGATATGCAAAAAGCCACTCTGGCCACTACGCCAGCTGAATACCAAGCAACCTGGAACGTGAATGTACTGGGCACCTTACAAGTCATTCAGCAATTAGTCCCCGTCTTAAAAAAGCATCAAAGCCAAATCGTCAACCTATCTGGTCCTAACTTCGCCACACCATTCTACAACCCAGCCGCTTATCGAGTTTCCAAGATTGCGCTGAATGGCTTGATTCAATCAATTGCCATTGACTTCTATAATGAAAAGGATCCCGTTGAAATCTACGGTATCTTCCCTGGCGGTGTCACGACGGATATCAACAATAACCGGACTGGCAAGTTTATGAAAACCGTTCAAGAAGCTGGTGAACAGATGATGGCGATCATGTTCGATGGCAAGGACCACAACGGCGATATTATCGGTGCTGACCAAAAAATCATTGCTGCGGTAAAATTCACCATGTAGCCAAAATAGTAAAAAAGCGCCGCGATGATTACATCGCGGTGTTTTTTTATTCATTTTTAACGCTTATTGTTGATTTAAGAATAATTTCCGATTGTCCCGCACAAATTCGGTAAAGGTCGTAGCCGGCCGGTGCAAGACCGTTTCAATCGTGTGATTCACCGTCTTGGCATTCCCCAGTTGTGTAATGACGTATAACATCACCATGACATTGACGAACTCTTTTTTGATGCCGCGCTGAATCATCGTGTGGCGGAATTTGAGTAGACTCGGCTTGCTGTAGGTGATCGGCACCCCTAACTCGGTGGTCATGATCTGAGCCGCCTGCTTGTAAGTAATTGCTTCTGGACCAGTAATTGCTAACGCTTGGCCAAGGTACTTCGGGTCACGCAAAACCGTCACTGCGACAGCCGCAATGTCTCGTGCATCGATAAAACTCGTCTTAGAATGCCCGGCTGGTACAAATAAGTCACGGTTTTGCTGAATGTCTTGCAAGTGAGTGCTCGTTAAATTCTGCATAAAAAAACTGGGCCGAATAAAGGTGTGCGGCAGATCCATGTCCGTGATCATCCGTTCAATTTTGCGGTGCGGGACCATGGGATTCTTCTCGACGCCAATCAAAGACACGAATACAATTTGATCGATACCGTGTTTCTTTACCGCCGTCAAAAATGGCAGCATATCCTTCTGGGGTTTTGCCAGTTCTGGTGGCCGGACAAAGAAAATTTTATTGACCCCCTTTAGTGCCACTTCAAAAGTAGCACTATTCAAGAAATCAAAGTGCCGAGTCTCAACCCCTAGTTGTTTCATGGCCTCTGATGCCGTGTGGTAAATACCCGCAACCACGTCAACATCGTCCTCCGCTGCCAGCTGTTTAACGATTGGCCAGCCAATGTTACCCGTACTGCCTAAAACTAAAATCTTATCCATTATGATGTCCCTCTTCCAATTTGATCAATAAGTGAACCAGCGTTTCTTGCTCGTCTTGCTCTAGCGGTGTGGCAAAGGCCGACATTTGGACGTCAGCAATTCGCTCACACTGGGTAAACATCTTTTCACCGCTGGCCGTTAAGTTTAAAACATGGGCGCGATGATCTTTATTAGAAGGCTGGCTTTCAACCAGTTGTTTACCTGCCAGTCGCTTAACCACGCCAGAGATCGTTGCCCGATCCATCCCAACAACCTCCGCAATCTCTGTGGCAGTTAAGGGAGCTTTAGCCAACCCCATCTGAGCGAGCACTGCCCACTGACCGCTAGTGATGCCCTCTTTTTCAAGCGCAGTGTTAAGCTGATAGCGCAATTTCTTAGCCACATCCATCATCAGATAGCCAAAGTTATTCATAGTGGGCTCCTTTTTAATTAGTTAGTATACTAACTATATCTAATTGAGCGATTAAAGTCAAAAACGTGTCCTGATAAACAAAAGTGAGTCCGAACAGCCAATAGTTGTCCGGACTCACTTTTAATTATTATTTGTTGTTACTCCAGTTCCTGTCGCAGCGTCTGAATTAATTTAGACTTCGCCTTGGCAGTCACCTGACGCTTGATTTGGGGTAGCTGCTTAGTCTCCACCTGCTTAGTTACCTGACGGGTCAAGTTCGCTGTCACTTGAGCGGTCACTCGCTGCTGCAGTGCTCGGTACTGCGTTTGATTCTGCATCACAGCAGGATCAGCGCTGACCTGAGCCTTCACCTGTGCAGTAACCGCTGCTGGCGCTTGCGCCTTCACTTGCTGGGTCACAAGTTGCGTTACCTGATGTTTCACTGCTTGCTCCCCAGTTTGAGTGGCTTGGGCTTGCAGTTTCTTAGCAACTGTTGGTAAGCGTTTCGCTTGCTTGCTCTCCAGCACTAACCAGTCTTGTGGCACTTCAAAAACGTAGCTGGTCGACTTGGTCCGCTTGGCCTTGCTTCCCAAGAAGAGACCGTGCCACCAATTATTTTTATATTGATACTGTTTGACCGTCTTCACTAACTTAGCGTGACCACCAGATTGATTCTTCCGAATGACCCGAATCTGAAAATGGTCGAGTTTGGTTTGCTGGCGCTTTGATTGCCCAGCAATTCGATAACTGTACACCCGTTCTGACATCTGTTTCGTGGTACCTAATTGTTTGTACACTAGAAATGGCAACTGACTGCGATAACTGCTGGCCAGTTTTGTAGTGGTCGTACTTTCAGTCACGTGCATACCCAGGTGATCATTATCATTTTTAGCAATCAGCCCAAGCGAACCAATCACCAATAACAGTGTCAGAAGAGTTGTGCCGATGTAGCGTTTATTCAGAAACATGGCCACGGCACTGATACAAAAGGCCGTGATTATGACAAAGAGGAAAATGTAGATCATGCTTGCTCTCCCTCCTTCTGCTGTTTGTTATTGGACAAAAACATAACTAAAACTAGCCCTAGAATACAGAACAATGCGCACACTAGAAAGGCTGTGTGATAGCCAGTCAGGACAGCATTATCTGCTAAATGTTTGTATTTCAACGGAGTCGTCTTCAAGATATGCTTCCCCGGTAAATTCTGCTTGGCTTCGTTGGTTAAAATACTCATCAAGACTGCGGTCCCAACCGCCCCGGCAATTTGCCGCAAGGTGTTGTTCACACTGGTGCCATCACCCATTTTGTTGATAGGCAGCTCGTTCATGCCTGACGTTGTAATCGGCATCAGTACCAGTCCAATCCCGATCATTCGAACAGCATACAGCGTCATGATCACAACCAATGACGACTGCGCATCCAATTGGGTCATCGCTAAACTACCGATAATCAGCAAACTAAAACCAGCAACGCCCATCCCTTTGGCGCCCAGTCGGTCAAACGTTCGACCGGAAATCAGTGAGGTGATGGCCACGGCAATGGCACCTGGGAACAGTAATAATCCGGCATGGAAAGCTGATTCGCCCCGGACCTGTTGAATGTATAACGTAAATAGGGTTTGAACCCCTATCATGGCGGCGTAATTGATTGCCACAATGATAATTGAAAGGGTGAATTTTTTGGATTTTAACACGCTTAGATCTAGAACTGGCTTATCAAGCTTAAGCTGCCGGTAACCAAATAGCAGGATCACTAATAGACTGATCACCAGATAGACAAAGAACTTGCCACTGGTCCAGCCCCAAGTCCCCACTTCAGTGAAGGCGTACAGTAATAGGCCAAAACCCAGCGTGGATTCAATGACCGATATGACGTCAAGACTGGCAGCCGTGTTGGGCAGCACATTACGCATAGTGAACAGCGCTAAAACAAAGACGAGCACCCCAAGCACTAAGATTGCCCAAAACAGCATCCGCCATGAATAATGCAGCAGCAGCCAACCAGAAAGTGTCGGCCCCACTGCGGGCGCTAACGCCACCACTAGGCCATTGAGCCCCATGGCCATTCCCCGTTCTTCAACCGGGAAAATCACCAGTAACGTGGTCTGCATCAACGGTGCCATGACCCCGACACCAACCGCGGCAATCAGCCGCCCAGTCAGTAGCGTGGCAAAGTTAGTGGAAATGGCACTCATAGCCAGCCCCACGTTGAAAAATACCAAGGCCGACAGATATAACGTCTTAGTTGGCACTTTATTGATCAAAAATGCGCTGATGGGCACCATTACACCCAATACTAGCATTGATCCGTTCGTCAGCCATTCAACGGTATCGGCTGAAATATTAAACGCACTCATTAAGTTTGGAAAAGCATTTAGTAACATGGTAACGGTCATGGTGGTGGTAAAGCTGCCTAGCGACATGACCAGCACCAGGATCATTCGGCTATACGGTTTGCCTTTAACGTCCAACACTTTTGCTTGATTATTCATTCAAGGTCTCCTTAAACTACACTATGAAGTATTTATTTGGCAAGGTGTAGTTTAACACGTTATCTTGTAATTGTGAAATGTTTTTTTTTAATTTATACTGTATTTGAGGTGAATATCATGCAACATCGCGGAATTAGTACCGAATCAATCACAGCAAGCGCCATTGCCATCACTAAGCAAGATGGACTGGCCAGTTTAACCATGCCCAAAATCGCTAAAGCTTTGGGTATCAAATCCCAATCGCTCTATAACCACGTCAGTAATTTGAATGAAGTTAAGACCAATATGAGTATTGCGCTTTTTAGTGCTTTAAAAACGCGCTTATTAGAAGATCTTGTTGGCTTAACGGGTAAGGCGGCAATTAAAGCCTACTTTACGATTTTCTACGCCTTTTGCCTCGAATATAAACAATTCTATGAAATCTTCTTTTTACCCGGCAAAGAAAATTCTGACAAATTAGATCAATCTTTTCACGCTGTTATTCAGATCCTTCATCAACTGTTAGCTGGTATGATTGCCGATTCCGAACAAATTCAGCTCTACAAGCGAACACTTCTGTCGGCGTTTGTTGGCTTTGTCTTGAATGACCGCAATCACTTCTTTCAAGATGGCAAAACACAGGGTAAAGAAGCCCTAGATGATATTTTGAATTTAGTGATTCAAGGTATTAAGTGAGTTCTCGCATCGTTAATATACAATCCCGTTTGTGGTGATGATTGACTCGATTTAACTGTCCTTGATAATATGAAAGTAGATTAGTTAAGGAGTGAAAACCATTATGAATTGGCGTAAACACATCAGTAGCTATCTTTTTGATTTGCTACTCATATTGCTTCTGCTTATCGTTTTAATCCTAATTAAGGGTGCCGTTGACCTGTTTACAACTGGTCAGCTCTACCTCTTTCACTACTGGCTGTTGTTTCTTAGAAGTATGGCCGGTTCCGCTGTGTTCTTTGCGCTAATAGAGGCAATCAGTATGCTTGGGAACATCATAAACAGGTGAAGTAATAAACCTGGGTTCAGGTGTATAAACAAACAATAGGCTAAATATCGTGGCTTTCACCATGGACACTAGCCCGTTTACGTTCGCTTTTAGCTTGATACTTATATAATATGAAACAAAAAAACGGCCATTAGAGCATATCCTAATGGCTACTTTGTGCGATTATTGAAAGGGGAAAGATTTCCTCTCTCACGTCAATTCGTATGTACTCTTTATTATTTTTAGATTCTACAATGATTCCTTATAACGTAGCCAATTTTTTATTCCTCCTGTATAATTAATTTTTGTAGAGAAATTAAGGCGGTGGCTATTTCCGATTGGAGATGGTGCTTATGGTGTTAAACCTTTAAAGCCCATAAATCCTAGCGAAAGGAGTAGCCTAAGTGTCCGTATCGGACGCTTTACAATTAATGTTGGCTTTCGGTACTTTTATCGTGGCCCTCATTGCATTAATTGTTGAGTTGATTAAAAATCAACAAAAAAAATAACCGCCTTAGCTTGGCAGAGCTAGCGGTTATTTAATCGTATTAAGTTATGCCACCGTCTTTAACGGCTCTACACGGGAAGTCCTGTTCGCTCAGGGCTTCCTTTTTCTTAACCACATTATAGCATGGCTATAGCTCATTTTCGACTATTTTAAATCACGTTGTCTACTGATGGCGGACCACATGGGGTGTTCCTACTTATTGAATACGTCTTTTTATGTGAACTGTGAAGCCGTAGTCCGTGGCTTAATCCATTAAAAAATCAGGTGCCATGAATTCTGGATTTGGCCAGTGATAGAAGCCTTCACCGGTAGTTGGTCCAAGCTTGTTAGCATCAATGCGTTCCTTCATCTTTTTTGCGACCAGTCTGAGATCATCATTGTCAGTAGCTTCAGCCTCAGTCACCACAATGTTGTAGTGGGTCTTCATCCCAATCACATCAAGGACAGCAAAGGGACCCACGGCAACACCCAGATCAATCATCCAGGTTTTATCAATTGTTGCCGGTTCCGCAACCCCTTTAGCCCAGAGAATCAAAGCAGCATTCAGCCACGGAATCAGCATGGTATTGAGCACGTAGCGCGGCTGTTCCTTCTTCAACGGAATGGGCACCATACCGATCGTCTTGGCAAAAGCCACCGCTTGATTAAAAACCTCTGGATCAGTTTCAGGTGAGCCCATTACTTCAGCAGTATTACGAATCCAGATTTGATTAGCAAAATGAATGTGCAAGTATTGTTTTGGCCGACCAGTGAAATCTTTTAACTGGCTAGGCAACAACGTTGAAGAGTTACTGGCGAAGATCGTCTTGGCTGGTGCAACTTTGGCTAATGACTCATAAAATGATTGCTTGATTGCAATCTTTTCAGGAATCGCTTCAATCACTAAATCAGCATTTTTGACTGCATCCGCTAAATCGGTTGAGTAGCTTAATTGTTCCAACCCCTGTTCAAACGCACCATCCGTAATCTTCAAATCACGCTGATAATCCGCTTTTAACAGTTTAATATGCTGTTTAGCTGCCTTCATTGCTTCATCATTAATATCATAAAGGACAACTTTAAGTCCCTTAAAAGCTGTTTGATAAGCAATCTGGCTGCCCAAAATGCCACCGCCAATCACGGTTACCTGTTCAATTGTCATGGTGAGTCCCTCCGTATTCTCTTAGTTAATTACAGGATAAATAGTTTTAATTTGTGAGTAAATACACATTCAATCAATTTCCCATTTTCGGTGCTAAAATGGTTCTTGGTATCTGGTATGACCAATACAAGGAGGAGACTTTCATGAAATTTAAACCAATCGAGGCCCCTAGTGCAACGGACTTATTCGTCACGCAAATTAAGAATGCCATTATCGCTGGTCAATTAAAGCCTGGCGAAAAATTGCCCCATGAACGGGAACTCTCAGAAACCATGAATGTCAGCCGTTCTGTCATTAATACCGGATTAAGTCGCCTGCAGCAACTGCACTTCATCCACATTCAGCCACGGCAAGGCGCTATCGTGGCCGATTATCGCTCTGAAGGTACTCTGGAAACGTTGAATCAAGTCGTCTCCTTTGATGGCGGCTATTATCAGCCCTCACTACTCCAATCAATTTATGAATTTCGCCAAGTCACGGAAGAAAACATCGTGACGTTAGCTGCGAAGCGCCAAGACAAGCCCAGTTTGCGGTTGGCTCAAACCGCTTTAGATCAATTTAAACAGCGTAATACCCTGCAAGAATGGTCATTAACCACCTTCGATTTCTTCCATGCCCTAGCTTTGGCCTCCCAAAACCAGGTTTATCCATTGATCATTAATAGTTTTCGGCCGATGTATTTGAAGTTAGCCGAATGGAATAGCAAAGATGGTGGCAATACGGAGTTTATTAAACGCAATCAGGCACTTTTAGATGCCATCAGTGATAATGATGAAAAATTAGCCGTAGAACTAGATCACTCATTGATTGAGTGGAGTTTTCGAGATTTAATGCGGGCATAACTCATTTTGACACAAAAAGAAGCAGTTTTAAGAACGTCAAGCATCCTTAAAACTGCTTCTTTTATACTGTGCTTAATTTTTTACTATTCTGTCATCACCAAAATTGGCTTAATAACCTTACCTGATTTGGAATCTTCCATCGCTAACGCCACCAGACTTGCCAACCAACCGTTCAGCTATTACAGTAAGTGCAGTTAACTAAAATGATGAAGGGATAACAACATGAAAAAAATACTTACAAGCTTAATGATGGCATTGGGTTTAGCAGTCGGCCTGGGCGTGCCCATGACGCAGCCAGCGCCATTGATGACTACTGTTCAAGCCAGTCATCAAATCAAATTAAGGGGCACTAATAATGCTCGCGACCTTGGTGGCTATCAAACCGCCACGAAGCAAACGGTGAAGCCGCGCTTACTGCTGCGGTCAGCAAAATTAGCCCATTTAACCGCCAGCGATAAACGCCTGCTGACCCACCAATATCATTTAAAGACCGTGGTCGATCTGCGGACACCAGCGGTCATCAAAGCAACACCAGACGCCACAATACCCAGTGTAAAATTAATGAAGAATCCAGTAGTATCCGATAACACCATGGCTAGCGTTAATCGAGTAGCGCAAACGAGCGGCTCGCGCTCAATGATCAAACTTTATCAGTCCTTTGTGACAACCCAACAAGCTCGTCACGCCTATCGACAGCTGTTTGAACAACTCTTAAAAGCGCCCAGTAATCACGCTATTTTATGGCACTGCAGTGAAGGCAAAGACCGCACTGGCTTCGCGTCAGCCTTAGTCTTAACCGCACTGGGCGTTCCTAAAAAAACTGTTTATCAAGATTACCTCGCTTCTAATCATTACAATCACGGATTGATCAGCCAGCAAGTCTCCGCGATGAAGCACCATGGTTATTCCAACGGTGCTATTACGCGCAAGCAAGATACTTTGTTAGTAAAAAAATCCTATTTAGATGCAGCCTACCAAGCAGCTGATAAAAAATATGGCTCCTTAACTGGCTATTTAACTAAAGGATTGGGCTTATCAGCTAGTGACCTTGCCCAGTTAAAACAGCATTACTTAACAAAGTAATTGCGGTGAATTCCAATAAAGATGATTTAGAACCGTCAAACGTTCTTAAATCATCTTTTTATTTTACCTGCATTTTGTCGAAGCAGAGCCAACAACTAAATCGCCCTATCCCTATCATTGAAGTTTAAATTTGTGGTATGCTATTTGGTTAGCAAAAATCTTATACATAGGGGAACTACATATTGGCAAACCAGAAAAGCATTGGCACAAAACAACCAAAGTCATTTCGATTAATGGCGTTAGCCGCACTGGGGTCCGGGTTCGCAACCTACGCCGTCAGCGCCATCATGATTTTATATCTTTACGAACCGCTGCATCTTGGCGGTTTGGAGATCGACCGCATCACCGCTACCCAGATCATGGCGGTGTTCTCTTCACTGGGCTACTTCGCCGGTATCGCTGGCAGTTACGCCGCTGATCGGCTGATTGGGCTGCGCAAACCGTATCTGTACGGGACCCTGCTGAACGTCGTGGCCATCTCGTTACTCGTCGTACCCCATGGCGGACTGCCCCTGTTCTTCACGAGTTTGGCCCTGCAGATCATTGCTTCCGGTATCACCGGGCAAAGCCTCTACGCCCTAGTAGGCCTGATCTATCGGCAAATGGGCACCATGCGCAATACGGCGTTTACCCTGATCTACATCATGAATAACGTAGGTGCGGCGGGGCCGATCATTACCGGTGCCGTGGCACTGAAATTTGGCTACAACGCCGGCTTTTTAGTGGCCGTCGTTGTACTATTACTGACGACTCTGCCCTACATTTTCTTGAATCATCGTTACTTCGGTGATCTCGGTATGGTGCCACCAGACCCGATGCAACCGTCAGAACGCCGCCTGCTAGCAAAACGGTTACTGGTAATCACTGCGATAGTCATCATTTTAGTCGGAATACTCATCCATCTAGGCTGGTTGACCGCCAAAAGTTTCAGCAGTGCTGTTGGTCTCATTGGCATCGTCTTGCCGGTGGGATACGTGCTTAAAATTGTTCGCAGCCCTAAGGTAACGCACCGGGAAGCTAGCCGCGTTAAAACGTATGGTATTTTCCTGATTGGGACAACCATCAGCATGCTGGTCTCCGGTCAGGCAACCGGGATACTCTCACTTTATACGCTGGACCACGTTAATTTAACCGTCTGGGGAATCCATCTCTCCGCTGCCAGTTTTCAAACGTTCCCAGCCGTTTTCGCCGTTTTATTTGGCACCATTAGCAGCCAAATCTGGGGTAAACTGGGGTCTCATCAGCCCAATGACGGCTTAAAGTTTGGCATCGGCCTGCTGCTTTGGGGTGCTGGCCCACTATTTATGGTTCTACCATTATCCCTTTTTCCGAGCAACGTTAAAGTATCGCCATTATGGATCATCACTTTCTACGCGCTGATCATCGCTGGTGAAACCTTCACGTCCCCAGTTGGCCGGGCAATGGCCAGTGAGGTCGCCCCCACCGCATTTATGACGCAAATGATGACCATTTTCACCCTTTCACAAGCTGCCGGATCCGGCCTGTCAGCAATCGCCGCCAACTTTTATACCAAGGGACACGAAGCGGCCTACTTCTTAGTCATTGGCCTTATCGCAATTGTCTGGGGTGTCTTGTTAATCAGCAAGAACCGGGGAATTATAAGAAAAATAAATGATTAAGAATAAGTGCCCAGTCTCATCAAAAAATGATGAAACTGGGCACTAATCATTTAAGCTATATCATTTTAACTCACTTGATCCGATCGTTTTGCCACCATCTGATCAATAAAATACTGATGGAACCGCTTATCTAACGTTAACTCCGGATGAAATGATGTGACCAGCACGTTTCCCTGCTGAGCAGCAACGATTTGACCATCCGTTAGCGTCACCAACGCTTCTGCCGGCTGGTTCACCTCGGACAGGTACGGTGCCCGGATAAAAATACCATGATACGGTTTTGACCAGCCTTTAACCGTCAGCGCCGTTTCAAAACTTTCACGCTGCCGGCCAAAGCCATTGCGCACCACCGTGCCGTTCAAGCCATCTAGCGATTCCGGCTGGGCGAGCAGGACTAATCCAGCACAGGTGCCAAAGATCGGGAAGCCCTGCTGAACCAGTGCCTTTATTGGCGATAACAGCTGTTCACGAACCAACAGCTTACGCATCGTGGTACTTTCACCGCCAGGAATCACCAGTCCATCGAGACCGGTAAGATCCGGCTGTTCTTTAACGGGACGTGCGGTGACGCCGCAAGCCGTTAGTATATCCAAATGTTCGCTGGCCGCACCTTGAAGTGCTAAAACACCAATTTTCACACGCATTGCCCCCCTTTTAGATACCGCGATCCGCCATCTTTTGATCTTCCGTCAACGTTGAAATATCGATACCTTTCATTGGTTTGCCCAAATGTTCGGATACCTTGGCAATCAACGCGTAGTCCGTTGGGTGCGCCGTGGCGGTCACGATAGCCTTCGCGAACTTAGCGGGGTTCTCCGACTTAAAGATTCCGGAACCAACGAAGATCCCGTCAGCGCCTAAGTTCATCATGAGGGCTGCATCCGCTGGTGTTGAGACCCCGCCGGCCGCAAAGTTTACAACGGGCAATTTGCCTAGATCATGCACCTGCTTGACCAATTCGTAAGGTGCCTTAAGATCCCGGCTAATAGTCATCAGCTGATCCGGATCAGCCACCTTGACGTGACCGATCTGTTCGTTGACCTTTTCCATGTGGCGCACCGCTTCGATAATGTTACCAGTCCCCGGTTCACCTTTGGTCCGCATCATGGAGGCGCCTTCACCGATTCGGCGTAAAGCTTCGCCTAAATCCCGGCAGCCGCAAACAAAGGGTACCTTGTAATCGTTTTTATTAATGTGATAGTTATCATCAGCTGGCGTCAATACTTCACTTTCATCTATGTAATCAACACCAATGGCTTCTAGAATTCGCGCTTCAGCAATGTGACCAATGCGGACCTTCGCCATGACTGGAATCGTCACTGCGGCCATAATTGCCTTGATCATTGCTGGGTCAGACATCCGGGCTACACCACCGGCTGCGCGAATATCTGAAGGGACCCGTTCCAGCGCCATGACGGCAACCGCACCAGCATTCTCCGCAATCTTCGCCTGTTCCACGTTAGCGACATCCATAATGACGCCGCCCTTTTGCATCTGCGCCATACCACGTTTAACCGTTGTTGTTCCTGTTTCTTTCATCATCATTCCTCCATCTCTTTAAATTATTTACATACTAAGGCTGAACAACTATAATGACAGCAACCAATTGGGTGGTAAATTAACCATCCAATTTTAAAAAAGAAGGTGACAGCATGAATTGGCAGCTCCCCAGCGGTAACCAATCGTTATACGTGAAAGTCATTACTCTGATCACTAATGCCATCAATACCGGTAATCTATTACCTGGCCAGCAACTGCCGGCCGAACGCAAATTAGCCCAGATGCTCACCGTTAACCGGTCGACCATTCAACGGGCGTTAAACGAACTCGTCAGTAACGGCTTATTGTCGCGCAAACGTGGCAGCGGTACCTGGGTCAGTACGGATAAATGGGGCGTTTTAAACGAAAGCGTTAATTGGCGTACTTACCTCGCTGCTAACCGCTTCAGCGACCCTGAAAATTACCTGACACAACTGCGTAATCTAGAGTCAGATCCGCAGGCCATTAACCTGACCAATTTTAAGATTCCCAGCACCATGGCACTACCCATTTCGCCCAACCACATTTCGGCCAAGCAAGTGGTGGAACAGGAAAACCAAGTCGATATCAGCGGCATTGCCTCCCTTAAATCACAATTAATTTCCCGGCTGTCGACGTTATTGCAGCAACCCGTCGCCGCTAACCAGCTACTGATTACTTCAGGCGCACAGCAGGCCTTTTATTTAATCACACAGGGCTTACTCTCCTATGGTGACGCGATTGCCATTGAAAAACCCTCTTACTTTTACCAGCTGACCTTCTTTCAAGTGGCCGGGATCCGGGTCTACGGTATCCCCTTACTGGCAGATGGCAGTCTGGACTTGAACCGGCTCCAGCAAGAATACTACAAACACCGATTTCGTTTTCTGTTCGTTAACCCCAACGGTCAAAACCCAACTGGACAAATGATGCCACTGGCTAAACGAAAAGCCTTGATCAAAGTCTGCCAAACCCTGAAGCTCCCCATTGTCGAAGATGATCCGTTTGGTATCGCCAACTCCTTTGACGCGCCCGCATCGGTGCCATTGCTAAAGGCCCTGGATCCTAATAACGTGCTGTATGTCGGCTCACTGTCTTCACTGGTCGGCAACCACGCGCGGGTCGGCTGGTTATTGGCACCGGCATTTATCGTGGATCAGCTAGCCGATATTCGCCAGCAAATGGAAGCCGGCATGAGTATCTTTCCCCAGATCATCGCTGCCCAGTTCTTAGCACAGCCTGACCTGTACCAGCAGATTCAGCGTCAAGCCAACCGTCTGCAGCAACAGCAAGCCTTGCTGCAACAGGCCCTGCAGCCCTTTGTCGATCAGGGCCAATTGACTTACCAGCTCCCCGTTAACGGCAATAGTTTCTGGGTGCATTTACAGCTGACACGCCGGCTAAACGTCACGGACTATACGTTATTTCTCAAGCAAAAGGTGCTGGTACAGCCTGATTTTCTATTTGGCGCGCATCAAAATAAGCTGCGTATGGGGTTCGCTGATTTGAATTCGGCCCAAATCCCGCAATTGCAGGAACGGCTACGGCTGATTTTATCGGAGTTATAGACTTAACCGTTGCTTTATTCAACTAAAATAAGTGCCCAGTCTCATCACAAAAGATGAAACTGGGCACTTATTATTTAAAATTATTTATTCAGCCGTCAACGCGTCAACTTCAGCATCAACACCAAATTCAGCTTTGATCCGCGCCTTCATCGCGGTCACCGCTTCAGCCTGGCGCACGCGCTGTTCTTGATTAATAGCTTCAATTACTAAAATCGCATCCGTGGTCTGATTAGTTAGCATCGTGCGTTCACCATCGCGCCAATTAAAGCAGCGACAAATCGCACCGATCTGATCATAGTAGATCACTTCGCCTGGCAGGGCTGGTTCGTCCTCGTCTTCACCCAGCGGTTTAAAGGCTTCGCCACCTTTGGCAACGCCCAGATGCATCGGGCCGGCCATCGCCGCCAAATTTTCGCCGCCGCAAGGGACACCAAATTCCAGAGAAACACTGTTATACACATCGACTAAGGGGTTGATTGGTGAAAGGCTTTTCCCCTGATCGACCCGTTTCAGTAATGCTTCGATCGATGAGCGAGCACCCCGCTTCTTCTTGAATTTCGTGTAAGCCTCGCGCCATTGCGCAACCACTGGATTACTACGAAACGGATTGGCCGTTAAATACTGGCGGGACTTGTCCATCGCGTCATTTAACAACGCTTGGAAATGCGGCTTTCTTGTCTCGTCAACGGTGTTATTCAGTCCGTGAACGGACAACGCACTGATCTGTGCGTCTGGAAATAGTTTCCAAAACGCTGAATCGACTACTAAATTTGCCATTTTGTCACACCCTAAATTAA
Organism: Secundilactobacillus hailunensis; assembly: GCF_005405185.1. Lineage (GTDB taxonomy): Bacteria > Bacillota > Bacilli > Lactobacillales > Lactobacillaceae > Secundilactobacillus > Secundilactobacillus hailunensis. Next base: position 8,500 of record NZ_BJDO01000011.1, on the reverse strand, counting down.
AGATTGGTAACTCTTTATGCAAGTACCGTTTGCTGTTAATCTTACAGTAATGGTATCGACGCTTCAAATTTATGACTGTAAAATTTAGAAAATACATTAAAGGAGGTAAACCCAATGGCCTCAAGTGAAGCATTTACGCAGTATATCGCAGAACAGTTTAGCGATGCGGGAACCATAACTTACAAGAAAATGTTCGGTGAGTACGGTCTCTACTGTAACGGTAAATATTTCGCCAGTGTTTGTGACGATCAGCTGTTTGTTAAAATAACGGCTGCCGGATCTAAAATAGTGCCAGATCAAGAAACTGCTTCTTCTTATCCGGGAGCGAAACCACAATTTTTAATCTCAGAACTTGATAACAAGGAACTTCTTTGTAAACTCGCAACTGCAACTTGTGAGGCATTGCCCGCTCCTAAGCCCAAGAAAAGCAAAAATCAAAAACTTTAAATTAAGGCTAATGTTTCCCTATTCAATTCAGACTAAAATAGCGATTATCCTGAGCAAGCAGAATAATCGCTATTTTTTATTTAATATCCTTAACATACCAAGCATCGCAGGCACTATGAGAAGGTTTTGCTAACGGTTTATCCAGCTGTTTAAAACCAACGTGCTTGTATAGCCCCCGAGCCGCGGTATAGTTCATGAAGGTTTCAATATAGAATTTTTCGTAACCAAACTCTTTAGCAGCCTTTTCAGCTGTAATTTCTAGTTGATGCCCAATGTGATGTCCTCGGGCCTTCGGTGATAAGTATAGTTTTTGAAATTCCGCGGTCTTCGGGTAGCCGAATGGGCCTAAACCCGCGCCACCGACCAGTTCACCGTTAACTTCTGCCACCCAATACTTGGCTTTATCTTGGGCTGCATAATGCTCTGCCAGATGATCTAAAACCGTATCATAGTACGGCGAGTTGGGTAAATTATTGCCATACTCGCGAATTGCTGATTGAATAATAGTCTTTAACGGCTGATTATCCTTGGGTTCAATGGGACGAATTTTCATCAAGTGGTACCTCCAAATATGTAGTTTATTAAGTACAATATACGTCATATTATATGATTAATTATTGATTCAAGCAAAATGCCTATTAATGGCCCATTCAATCAGAAATAAAAAAGACTATTGTCATTGTCTAGCACAATAGCCTTCATGTATAAGATTTTATGGTCCTAAATCAGCAGCTCCATCATACTCTCTACGGTTGATACCCAAACTGCATATCCGTTTGCGTATTCATTTGGGTCAACACACTTTGAATGGCATCGATCAATGGCAATACTAAAAGTGCACCAGTACCTTCACCAACCGCTAAGTTCAAGTCTAATAACGGGTTAATGTTTAACAGATTGGTGACTAATGCCGTGCCACTTTCCTTGGAGGCGTGCGAAGCGATCACGTGCTGCTCGATTCCTGGAACCAATAATTCGGCCAAGGACAAGGCAGCGTAAGAAATAAACCCATCTAGTATAATGGGCACACCCTCTTCCGCAGCACCAATGATGGCACCTGCATTACCACCAATTTCATAACCGCCAACCGTCCGCAAAATCTCAAGCGCGTCATCACTAGCCGGCTGCCATTTGTGAAGTGCTTGGGTCACCACGTCAATTTTATGCTGATAACGTTTCTCAGAAATATTGGAGCCGTAACCAACCGTTTGGGCTGGAGAAAGGGCGTAGCGGGCAGCTAAAATGGCCGCCGCCGCAGTCGTGTTCGCAATACCCAGCTCGCCTAGTAACAGCACCCGGTTGCCATCCGCAATCGCTTGCTTGGCGACTTCTCGCCCAGTTTCGATAGACTGCTGCGCTTCGTCGCGCGTCATGGCTGGTTCTACCAGCATGTCCCGGGTCCCCCAGCGAATCTTGCGATGGATAATGCGCTTATCTGGCAGGGAAGCGCGGACACCCATGTCGATGACTTCTAGGCCACAATGAACACTAGCAGCCATCGCCCCGGCAGCGGTATGCCCGTTAAGCAAATTAACGGACTGAATGGCAGTTACCTTTTGAGGAGTAGCTGAAACACCTTCACTGGCAACACCATGATCGGCCGCAAAGACCAGACAGCACCGTTTTGATACCGATAATTCAGACTGGTGTTGAATCCCAGCTATCGTCACCGCTAATTCTTCCAAACGGCCTAAACCGGCTATGGGCTTAGCAAGCTGGTCAAGCTTTTGTTGCATAGCTTCTCTGTCCGTCTGTGAAATCGACTTTATCGCATAAGTGTGCATTAAACCATCCTCCAAACAATAATTAATTATCTTGTTAAGTATACCATGTTAGGGCTTTCAAAGATGATTGGCTTGAGTAAATTCAAAAAGCTGCCAGCGCTCTAACCCAGCACCCCTATCAATGAGACATCTATTTAACGATATAGTTGCTGATCAACGAACCTAACTGTTTGTTTAAGTCTTTATCTGAAAAGACGTCGACGTAAACCGCAGCACCAGTATTAACAATGACCCCAGTATCACCGCTATCGGTGTACTTAGGTGTGCCCGCTGCCCGTTCCTTACGCCAGCTAAAAAGCACGATTTCAATTTTCGAATTATTGTAAGCGGTAACCATTTTAGTTTTAGTTGCCTTTTCTTCGAATTGCTGGCGAGTAACCTGTAAACAGGTGTAAAAATCATCGACTGGTTTTTCATCGATCACCAAATCATCACCAAAGTTATTTTGCACAGCGAATCCACCTAATGTGTTGGGATCCACGTTATTTGCAGCTAGAAAATCAGTAATTTTTTGAGTCGTCATTGTCATAACTTATCTCCTTTATAATTAATCATGCTACTACTAAATAGTTTACCCCAAAAACACAGCATCAGCTAACGAATAATGATACATTGAATAACTACGGCTCATTCGGTATAGTTATACGAGTAATTGTTTGAAATAACGCTGTAACGCCATTTAGAAAGAGGGGGATAAGTGTGGATGATGACGAACCAGAAGGCTGTTTTGGCGTAATAGATTCATGTCTAGGTTGCATTGGTTACGGCTTCCTTTCAATTGTGATGCTTTTCATAGTTGGGCTTATTTTTTATATTGGCTGGGGAATGCTAACTAATATTGGAAATAGTTAATCATGGCAGCGTAGAAAACAGTTATATCAAATTGTTGCAAAGTCATCACAAGCCGTTGCGGTCGCTACCCGTGATGGTCTTTTTTTACAGCCAAAAAACGTCCCAGCCGATATAGCTAGAACGTTTTTGTTTAAATGCGTTTAATTTACTACAATAATTGGTGCCATGACATTAATCGTTGTGACCAAAATCTACCGAACTGGGCAAGCGCCCCCGATGCAGTCGGACTGGTCGATCAGTTCCAGATCCTTCTTATCCATCGTATTCAGTGAGGTGTAGACGTCCTTCACGTTATTAGTGATCTGAGCTTTGCGTTGCTCATAAACGTTCTTAGAAATTGGTTCCTTAGGTGCCTGCTTCAGACCACTGCCACTATATGGCAACAATGAAGTGGACTTGATACTGAACCGATATTGCTTCATCAAGCCAGCAATCTGGTCACTCTCCCTCTTCAACTGGAAGGTGATCGTGCAGCTGACGGCGTTATCTGACCAGTACTTCTGTAAGAAGGCCTGGGTGGCAAACTGCTCCGCAATCGATACAGTCCCTGCTGAAGCGAACTCTTTACTGTCAGCGTGAGCGGCCCGAACCGGGAACTCAACACAAACGGTATTCTTCGTGTAAATATCTGGTTCCATCTTGTAGCCAGACAGCCGTAATGCTGGTAGCAGCGGGTCACTATCTTGGAACCGAATCCGTTGAATCAGGTACCCGGCGTAGTGGAAGTGCATCCCTTCGGAAACGCCGGCTAATTTGGCAACGGTCCCGGATGGCTTAACAGTAGTATGCTTCAGGGAAGGTGCACAGCCCAATACTTCAGAATAGTTGTTGTCGGCTGACACGATAGCATGGTACAGTTCATCAAATTTAGCCACTACCCGTTGATCGTAAATGGGTTCCTTGATGGCTTCGTGAGTCTCGGGGTCGATGCCATCCTTAAAGCCACGGACTACTCGATTACCAAAGGCCTTTAAGATCCAGTCCTGAATACCTGACATGGAGATGCCAATCCGATGATTCTGCTTAATGACGTTGCGGGAAACTTCCCAATCGTAGTCACTAAAGGTCACCCGCTTAGCGAAACGGGTCCCTAACGTGAAGGCTCGGTCAAGGTCAAAGCCCTGTTCCATTGCGACGGAAGGAAAGACTTCAAAGAGGTTGCAAGGCTCACCGTTAGCCAGTGAGATCTCGCCACAGGGGTTCGTCCCTTCAACGGCGCCGTCAATGTTTTCCTGACGACCATCGACTAGCCGACCGTAATTTTTAGACAATTCTAGGTTAACGATCCCCGGTTCACCATTGTGTAAAATGGAATCGGCAACCGCGGTGTAATCCTGTTTATGCGTATCAACTGCCACACTGTTATTAGATGCCCAGCGATGGTGGTAAAGCTTTTTTTGATCCTGCTTCATGGTAATGAAGGCATCGTCGTCACTGGAACCCAAGGCTAACTCAGCAGAGCGCCGCACATTCCCAGCCACTACCGTTTTACCAATCAGATTACCCACATCAGTGCAGTCAACCGACGTTAACTTGTGACCGACACGAGAATTTAGTAAGGTATTAATATCAAATAACATTTCGATCAACGGCATTGGACCAGAGGCGGTACCGCCAAAGCCCTTGATTTTGGCACCCTTTGGCCGAATATCACTAACATCTAAGATCAGGTTGGTCTTGCGGTCCGGGTTAGTTCCGTTGAAGTGCATATCTATCAGGTTGGCGTTCGCTAAAACCCAGCCTTCGCGCGTATCTAGTAATTTGTAGTAACGACCGTCGTCCAAGGTGTGGTCAGCTAACCACTGCTGCTTATCGGTGGCGCCCAGCGCAACGGAATCCTTGTAAGACTGACTGGCCTTATCGACTAAAATCGTTAAGGTAATGTTGTTGTCCACGGCTGGAATCTGGCGTACGTTATCCTGAACAACTGAAAAGCCGACACCGCCGCCCTTCATCAACTGGTCGAACATGAACGAATACGGCATTGAAACCGCTGGCTGGTCTTGATCAAGGTATTCCGGCACAATGTGGCTGTCGCCGTATGGTTGCGGCCGAACTGCGACAAACCAGCAGTTGTTTAATGCATCGCCGTTACGTTCTTGATACGGTGTCCCAGAAATCCACAAGTTGCGGCCCGATGGTGTAGCGGAAAGGCTATAAACTAATTTAAAGAGATCCTGTGCTTCGGTCTCAAGTTCACTGATCACTTCTGGGTCGATGTGATCTTCGTGGAGGCGTGGATCCAGGTTAACGTTACCTTCCACGACCCGCTTAACGGTTTCATCCCACTCTTCATGACGGTTTTCTGACTCGATCCAACGTGAATATGTACGTTTGTAAGTGACCCAGCCCAGTGGACCCCAATGTGGTGTGATCTCGGCTTTGACCTTTTCAATAAAATCATTTGATAATGTTATTAAACGTTTAACTGCAACTTGCATAGCAATTCCCCTTTCTCGACACCATATATAGTATCGTGGTCGGGATTAAATATCAATATGCAGTGTTTGAACACAAGTTCGATTACGTGAACCAAAAACACCCATGGCACGGATTTTGCCGGTTATAAATTTATTTAGGGTTGGCATTCCATTGGGGAAATGATTGTGTACTAAAAACGTCTATATGTCCAATAAATTAACAGACTACTAAAGTTAATAGACAGTAAAAGAGCGATGTACAACTGCACCGCTCCTTTACTGTACTTCCCTATATCTTCTTGAACAAGCAATTAAAGGCTGTCCGAATGTCTATTTTCGATACAAGATAATTTATGAAAGCATCAACTCTGCCAATTCCGCACCACTAATTTTCCCGATATTAGTAGCCAGATCACTCTTATCAAAGGCTTTTGCCAGGCTGTTCTGATCAAAGGCTGTTCCAATAGTATTCTTTTCAATAATGGTAATATCGCCACCGGTAATAAAGTCGCCGTAAATCTTAAAATCAGTCACAACGTTGTTATCCACGTTGAAATTAAAGGCGATCGTCCCAATGTCAAAGTGCTTAGACCGATAGTACTTGAATCCTGGATTGGTCCCAAAGTTCCATTCCTCGGTGTCATATTTACCCTTCAGACGCTGATCAATAATCTGCCAGTCGTGGTCATTGAGATGATAGGTGTCAATCTGATCCAGACTATCCACCCCAAACATATGGCAAATTAAATGGGTCTTGAATTCTTCAGCCGTCCATTTTTGATATTCCGGCTTCAAATAAGGCTTAATGTTAGTCACCCGTTTATCAACTGAGGCGACCCCCTTTGAACTGAGCTTATCCTTTTCTGGCGTGAGTACTTCGTCAGCAGCGTCCATGTTGAGATCATACATCAAGGTTCCGCCGGCAGCATAGGCATCGCCGACTTTAAACATGGTCATGCCAGAGAATTTCATTCCATCAATGGTTAAATCGTTGCGCCCATGAAGCTGCGCACCGGTCGCACCAAAATCGTGCAATGCGTCCAAGATTGGGTTCGCAATGGCTTCATAGTTGCCAAAGTCTGCCGTATCACCCACCACGATATTTTCAAAAATAATGTTGCCAAAATCATGGTAAACCGCGCCACCGCCGGATGTTCTGCGCACCAGACTGATACCGTGCTTCTTTAGATATGGCAGATCCACTTCCGCATACGCATTTTGATTGACCCCAATAATGACTGAGGGCTGGTTGATATACACGATTAAACCGTGCCCCTTCTTGTGTAAATCATTTGCCAAATAATTGTCCAAGGATTGATTAACCGTTGCATCGTATACTGATTTTCCATTTCGACTTGTATCGATAAAGAACATATTGATTGCCTCCAAATAACGAATTTCTATCTTACTAATAGCCGCTATATTCCGTTTAAATCCCTAATCTATAGTATCTGAAAGGGACGCTCGCCTCTTTTTATTATTCAGCCATTTCTTTAAAATGGTTACTTACTTATAGTATAGGGCAGATTTCGGAGGACACGCGTTTTGAAGTGTTAGGGAAGGTTTTCAAATTATTTGGAAATAACCTCTCAACAATTAACTTTTCAATTTCACAAATTGAATAGCTAATAGATTTTTACCAATTTCCCTTATATTTACATATTTAACTAGCACCACGCGTAAATATATGTACCCCTCCGAAAGTTAGTAAGGGCAATGAAAAGAGACTGGGAAAAAGTTCTAATTTTTCCAGCCTCATTTTTTCTATATTCAACAACGCCTCAGACCTCAATCACCAAGAAAACTCCTTAAATATTGTTGACATTGCAAATTATTTGCATTGCTGTATACTTATATTTTGCATTGCAAACTAATTGGAGGCCACACATGACACCAGAACATTTCATCGAAAAATTTCGTCTTTTTAACCGCTATTACTCAAACTTGTTATCAGGATTTGACCGCACGCTATACGGCAATCCCTTCTCCCTAATCGAAGATCGCGTCATAACCGCAATCAAGGTCGCAGGCGTCACCAACCCCAACGATATCAGCGAGAAACTCAACTTGAATAAAAGCCAATTGAGCAAAATTCTCACAAAAATGGAAAACCAAGATGTTGTCCAACGCTCAATCAACCCTAAGGACAAACGATCCATGTTAATCAACCTGACTGAAAAAGGTGAACGTTTACAGGATCAACAAGTCCATACCGTTCAAAAAGGTTTAAATGAGTTCGTTGCTCCCTACAGTTCCCAACAGTTAGACCGAGTGAGTTCGGCGATGCATCTCATTAAGAACACGCTAACTAATCAACACAAAGTTGCTATCGAAACAGCTGGTGTGGCGGATATCGGCTATATCGCTGATCTTCATGCTCGCGTTTATACGGCTCGCCACTATCACACCATTTTTCAATATTATGTACTGGGTGCCTTAGCCGAATACGCCAAATCAGGGCTTAACGGCGTCACCTTCATCGCAACCGTAGATGGCACTCGGGCCGGAACCGTTAGCCTAGTCGAGACAACCGATGGCGCCTGGCAAGTACGCTGGTTCGTCGTAGATTCCGCCTATCAAGGCCATGGCTTAGGCAAACAACTCATCGCCACGCTGGTTAAGTACGCAGCAGCTCATGATATTTCTCGCATGTATCTCTGGACGGTTAGCGAATTAGAGGCCGCCAGAAGTATTTATGCGCGCAACGGGTTTCATTGCGTTGAAACCAAACCCAATCACGAGTGGAAAGATGATGTTGTCACGGAAGAACGCTGGGATTATGCACCGGACGCTCAGGATTAACATCGTTATCCAAGTCTCATCAATCGAGTAAAATAACCCGCAGACCCAAAACAGGCCTGTGGGTTATTTTGAGTCTACAATTTTACTATTCAGCTAACGCGTAGTGCTAGTTTCGTAATATAGCTCAGGCAGTTCACTAATCTATTCTAAGCCCACTTTTTCCTTGAATTAAATTGCTATGAACCTTGATGACAT
>NZ_BJDO01000010.1 GCF_005405185.1 Secundilactobacillus hailunensis | reverse complement strand
AAATAGTGTAGTGTCCTATTTGCGTGTTCAAATATAATAATGGTATAGAAAAAGGAGTTGAAAGGCAAACTGCCTATCAACTCCAAATATCGTAGCACCTAAAAAACGCCCTTTGGTCAAAGACCAAAGGGCGTTTAGTAACGCGGTACCACCTTAATTCAAATTACCGTTTGAAGTAATTCCTCAACACGCACGGCAACCTTGGTTGCGATACGCTGCACGATAATGGGTGCCACCAGTTCGCCTCGAAAAGCGAACCCGTCGAACGCGATCTTTCAAGTCATAGTCCTAATACCGTCTCACCAAATCGGTACTCTCTTCATAAGGCTGTGTCCCTAATCCATCGGGTCAAATCTTGTTGTCGTATTTGATTTGTTGCAAGTAGTGTAGCGCCGAACATGAGAAAATGTCAAACATTTTTAATAACTTAATTTTAAAATCAGCGTATTGAAATCTAAATAAGCACTGATATAATAGGCTTTATTGACTTCAAAATTATTTTTAATTTTTTGAGAAATTAACATGGTTTATGGTTTCTCACTAAAATAACAGAAGTTAAATAATTAATCAGGGGTGTTGGTCTATGTGGAAAACCAAGTCATTTTCAGAATTATCAACTAAAGAACTGTATGAGATCTACCATCTTCGAGTAGCTACCTTCGTTGTCGATCAAAAGCGGATCTACCAAGAAGTCGATGAAAATGATCTCAAAGCGCTGCACGTCTTCTATCAAGATGACAGTATCGTTGCCTATTCCCGGGTATTTAAAACGGACGCTGGCGTCACCTTTGGTCGGGTAGTCACCGATAAAGCCCACCGTGGTATTGGTTTAGGCGATCAGCTCATGACGAACATTTTAACGACCATTCGAACGCATTTTGCTCATCTACCAATTGCAATTGAAGCGCAGGTGCCAGTCAAGGGTTTCTATCAGAAATACGGGTTCAAAACAGTTGGTGAGCCGTTTATCTTCAACTCAACGCCCCACATCAAGATGGTTCATGACCCATTAGCTTAATAGACTAATTTAGCGAGTAATTGTTTCAGCTGCGTTTGTTCTTCTACCGTTAGCTGTGAGACGAGTCGATCGGAGGTGTGTTTTTCAAAAGCGTGCAATTCTGGATACACGGCTGCCCCTTTTTGCGCCACGTACACCCGACGTAAACGCTTATCTTTGGCATCGTCTTCTAATCTGAGATAACCGTTGTCCACGAGTTTTTGTACGGTTCGAAAAGCCGTCGTCCGATCGATTTGGACAGAATCTGCCAATTGACCAAGAAACATCCCTGGTTTTTCGTAGGTTCGAATAACATAGATAAAGGCATTATTAGCTAATCCCAGTCTTCTAAACTCTGCATTGGTTTTAATTTCGGTTTGGCGCGTAATGGCACCAATGTCACGAATAATTTCAAACATCGTTTTGCCTCCGTATGATACTTTCTGCCTCTAATTTACAGGAAGGTTCTTGTATTTACAATGAACTAGTGCTAAGATTTCACTAAGTTATTGCAAATGCAATGAATAATCATACATATGCTAAGGGGGACTTTAAATGTCAGCTTTCTTTATCTTTGTTTTTGTGATGTCCTTTACACCGGGTCCCAATACCATGATGGCCATGGCTTCCGGTCAGCAACGCGGTTTCCGTTCCAGTTTACAGCTCAATATCGGCATGCTGTCTGGTATGGGCTTCATGGGTCTAATGGGCGCCTTATTCGCCCATTGGCTCCAGTCAACCCCAACCTTTCTGACAGTGATGAAAATCGTTGGTACTACTTATCTCATCTACCTGGCCTACCATATGTTCATTAGCAAGCCTGGTGAACAAGATGACAGTACCGGTGGTTTTAAAACTGGAATGCTACTGCAGTTAACTAATATTAAGGGCTATCTGTATTTCATTACTGGGCTCGGTGCTTTTAGTCTAACGGGTTTATTAAACAATATGCCGATCAAGTGGTTGCTCATGGTTTTAATTGGCAGTTTAGGGACCTTTGCATGGACGGTTTGCGGAACCATGATGAGTCGTTTCTATAAGCGCTATTATCGCATTTTCAATACCATTATTTCGCTGTTACTAGTATTTGCAGCAGCTGATCTTTGGCGGTAAGATCATTACAGATGTTTCACGTGAAACATCTATCGACATAAAAAATGAGTTCTGATATCAACCGATTTGATTCGATCACTATCAGAACTCATTTTTTATGCCGGTTTTTAATCCATTGCCAGTGAACCGTGTTTAACACCGAGGTGATCAGCAATCCCGATCACTTCAGCCAGTGTCTTATCATCAATGATCATGCCGTTTTGCTTCCGGTCTTCGTAGGCTAAAGCTTCTTTATCCCCGTGTACATAGATCTTCTTGCCGGGAATGGCCGGCAGTTCACGAATTTGCTGTAAATATTCAGAGAAGCGCTGAACGATTTGATCTACATCGCCAAAGATCGAGGGATCAATGGCAATGAAGCTTTGACTAGGACCTACCTGTAGATTTTCAGGGCTAATTTCAGTTGAGGTGTTGCCCATTGAAAGAATGGCCGTGAATACTTCGACGATAATCCCTAGACCAAACCCTTTATGGCTGCCAGTTTCTTCAGTAACCCCACCTAATGGCGTCAAGCCAACATTAGATAACGGATCGCGTAAAGCATCTAGATCAGCAGTATCATGGTGGTCATTAATTTCTTGGTTACCATTCTTGGCTACCCACAAGGCTGGTAGATCCTTTTCCAGTTTACGGTAAACTTCGATTTTACCCTGAGGGACCGTCGTTGTCGCGGCATCATAGATAAAGTTATGCGGTTTAGCTGGCATAGCAAACGCGATTGGGTTAGTCCCAACAAAGGCTTGCGTAGCGTGCGTTGGCAGCATCGCCGGCCGTGAATTAGTCGATGATAAACCGATCAAGCCCTGATCAGCAGCCATATTGGCATAATAACCGGCAATCCCGTAGTGACCTGAATGTCGCGTCGTCACGATCCCAACACCGTGCACTTTAGCCTTCTTAATTGCAATATTCATGCTATAAATACCATTCAGCTGGCCTAAGCCAAAGTTAGCGTCAACGACGGCGCTAACGTCGGTTTCTTTAACCACCTCTGGCTTACTTTGAACCCGAATTTTACCATTTTGAATGAAGTGATCGTACATCACCATCCGCTGCACACCATGCGAAGCAATCCCGTGTAAATCGGTATAAATCAACGTTTCAGCAACTGCGGCGCTTTGTTTTTCTGTAAACCCGTACGCCCTGTAAATCTTATGTACCAACGCTTTAACCTTATCACTATCGTATCGTTTGACCATTTTCAACATCCCTTACTAACTGTATTTATGAAGATTAGATTAAATTATGTACCGGTTTCATTATCGTCTTCCTTTTCGTCGCTTGCAACCTGCTTTTCTTTTAATTCATATTTGGATTTTTATAATTTATATTAATATTATATTCAATTTGTCTAATAATTTTATCATTTTTACTTTCATCACTAAATTTCCTATTTCTAAATAAGGTTACCGCTAATTAACAGTTCAAGTTCATGGTCACATTGTGCTACAGTATTAATATCATGTTTTAAAAAGGAGGCAACATTTATGGATTCAGTAACCGTCCAGTCCAGCTGGTGGTCAGATCTTTCTATTTTCTTTTTGGGGATGTGTGCTTTGTTAAACTTATACGCCACACAACCCGTGCTAGAACAGCTTGCCACACAGTATCGTGTGTCGATTAGTCTCGCAACCTTAACGATCAGTGCCACCACATTTGGCGTGGCAATCACCGCACCCTTTGCCGGTTCAATATCCGATCGCTACGGTCGCCGGAAATTAATGTTGTGGGCCATTTTAGCAATGGCACTAGCAACCGTTATTTGCATGTTCAGTCCTAATTTTACCTTGCTTCTGTTAGGACGCTTACTGCAAGGCATTGCGACTCCCTTTGTGTTCGCGGTTGCTGTGGCTTACATTACAGAAACTTTTGCACCCAAGGATGCTGTTCGTCTAAATAGCCTCTACGTTGCCGGAACTGCCTTTGGCGGTTTCTCTGGCCGGTTCTTTGCAGGACTTTTCTTTGATACTTTTCATTCAATTCCCGCTATTTTTCTACCAATGGTCATCATTTTAGTTCTGGCTTACCTCATGACCCTGCGCTGGTTACCGCAAGACGACCAATTCGTTCCCAGTGACTCTGTCTGGCAGAGTATTGCCGGTATTGGCAGTCACCTGCTCGACTGGCGCCTGCTATTGACCTGTTTTGTGGGGATGAGCTTGCTTTTTCAGCAAGTGGCAACCTTTACCTACGGCTCACTGCGTCTGCAAGCTGCCCCCATTAATTTAAGTACTATGGCTGTTGGCTTCGTGTTCATCGTCTTCTTAGTCCCTTCGATACTGACGCCATTTATTGGCCGGTTAATTTTAAAGGTAGGCGTCAACACAACGTTTCTTTTGACCTGTACCCTCGGTATTCTCGGCCTATTGGTGGCGCTGATTCCTAATCTATGGACAATGATCTTGGGCTTAACCTGTTCCTGCGTCTCGGTTTTTGCCGGCCAATCCTGCACCTTAGAATTCGTCGGTCAGCACGTTAAGCAAAATAAATCGGCAGCTATCGGCTTATACCTCATGTCTTACTATTTAGGGGGTACGTTAGGCGGTATCGTGCCAGGCCCAGCCTACGCCCATTTTGGCTGGATCAGTACGGTAGGCATCATCTGTGTGATCTCATTGATTGCGCTAGTCGGCGCCCAATTAAGTTGGCACGGTAAGCCTAATCAATAAAAAAGCGCCCATTGCTTTACTATTCCTTAACGATTACTTTAGAAAGTAGCATGGAAAAATTCACATTTTTATCACAATTTTTGTTTATGATTTGAACATAGTCAATTAGAAATTAGTTGGCTTCCCTTTAAAACAGATAACGATATTTTGATTTTTCCTCCTCCCCAAATCAGGATAAACCACAGATTAATACGCTATCACTCCCCTCGACCTCACCACACCCCCTAATGTGGTGGGGTCATTTTTTGTAAACAGAGTGTAAAAGCCAGCGTTTAGATAGTGGAGTAGAAGCCCCGTTAACCCAATTTCCAAGTTCGGGAAATTGGGTTAACGGGGCTTCTATGCAACTATCTGCTGGCTTGAACACATTTCAGCTATGTAAAATTATAATTATCCACAAAAAAATCCAGCCATCCACCGATGACCGGATTATTTATTGACATAAGAAAAGGCAGGCCCGCCGACCTTCTGAATGCACGAATGCACCGATCTTTGGAATCCCGCCATGGTTTGGCACCGCTTGATAGTATCGCATGGTTAGCGGGTTGTGTCAAGGTGTTTAGGAACTTAGTGGCTCATACAGTTTACATAGCCTAATCGGGCTACAGCAGACAGAGAGCTGTAGCTAAGGCCGGGAAATGTAAACCCCAAACCCAGGGTTTCCATTTCCCGGCCTTAGCTTTCGCTCTCTAACCGTCTGCTTACGCACCTTGGCTATTTGGATCCGCCCCATACGCAATCGATGAGAACTTGTTATACGATTTTACAAACAATAATTTAACCGTGCCTCGAGGGCCCGACCGGTTCTTTTCAATAATGACTTCAACTTCACCGACATCCTGTTCATCGTCGTTGCCGCCTCCACCGCTATCATCACTATCATCATCACGCTCATAATAGTCGTCCCGGTAAAGAAACGACACAATATCGGCATCTTGTTCGATTGAACCAGATTCACGGATATCTGATAGCACTGGCCGCTTATCTTGACGCTGTTCCACGCCACGCGACAATTGCGACAGCGCAATGACTGGTACATGCAGTTCCTTCGCCAGTTTTTTCAGCTGCCGCGAAATTGCGGAAACTTCTTGTTGCCGGTTTTCCGCACCGGTACTTTCCACCAGTTGCAGATAATCCACCACAACTAAGCCTAAATTACCGTTCTGCTCTTTAGACAGCCGCCGACATTTTGCCCGAATTTCAGACATTTTAATCCCAGCTGTGTCATCAATGAAAATTTTTGCTTTTGATAGACTGCCCATCGCAACGATTAAATTCTGCCATTCGCCTTCTTCAAGCTGGCCGGTCCTCAAGTGATTGGCATTAATACTACCTTCCGCACACAGCATCCGGTTAACCAGCGATTCGGCACTCATTTCGAGACTGAAGATTGCCACGGCCTTATCCGTTTTGGTTCCCACGTTTTGCGCAATATTTAAGGCAAAAGCCGTTTTACCAACCGCTGGGCGGGCAGCTAAAATCATCAGTTCATCGTCATGCAGACCCGTGGTCATCTTATCTAGATCCGGATACCCAGTGGATAAGCCGGTCACGGTATCGCCCTTCTGTGATAGCCGGTCGATCTCTTCAAAAGTCGAATTTAACACATCTTTGATCGCTTTAAATCCCGCCCGATTGCGAGACTCATTGACGTTCATGATAGACTGTTCAGCCTGATCTAACAGTTCATCAACTGGGGCATCTTCTGAATAGCCGTCCGTCACGATCTTAGTCGCTGTCTGAATCAGCCGGCGTAAAACAGCCTTTTGCGCTACGATCTTCGCATAGTAGCCAACGTTAGCTGCGGTTGGCACAGACGCCGCCAGCTCGGCAATATAGGGCATACCGCCAATGTCTTCCAGTTGATTTTGCCGCTTTAATTCATCCGACACTGTTACCACGTCAATGGCTTCATCCCGGTCATTTAAATTGACCATTGTCTGAAAAATCAGGCCATGTGCACGACGATAGAAATCATCCGCGGTCAGCTGTTCCATTGCGTCCACTAGGGCATCGCCGTTTAAAAAGATGGCCCCAAGTACCGCTTTTTCCGCCTCAATATTTTGTGGCGGCGTTTGATCTCTCAACCCTTCACTCATGATTCATTACTCCTTGCTATGATAAACGAAGGGGTCGGGGCAAACTCAATTTGCCGACGACCCCTAGAAAAAATGGACTTCAAATTACTTTTCTGAGATGTGAACCCGAATACGGGCAGTCACATCTTGATGTAATTTAACGGGCACGTTGACGAAGCCCATAACTTTAATTGGTTCGCGTAATTCGATCTTGCGCTTATCCAATTTGATACCGTACTGTTTGTCCAAAGCCTGGGCAATCTGCTTGCTAGGAATGGAACCAAACAACCGGCCGTCAGTACCGGCCTTCGCCGTTAATTGGACGATGGTTTCGTGATCTTCCAAAACTTTCTTAACGGACTCTGCTTCCTGGCGTTCTTCTTCTTCGCGCTTAGCTTCAGCTTTTTGTTGACCCTTAAGCTGACTCATTGCACTGGCTGTCGCAGGCTTGGCTTTCCCCTGCTTGATTAAAAAATTTTGGGCATAGCCGTCTGAAACATTCTTAATTTCGCCGCGATTACCTTTGCCGCGAACATCTTGCAAAAAGATAACTTTCACAATAAGTCCTCCTTATTCGGCACGCCGAGTAATTCCCGAAATGCCAAGCTTTATCGCTCCCATAAACGGGAACTTTCATTAAATAACTTTACCATAAATCGTGCCCTATTGGACATTTGTATTGCGATTTAATCTCTCATTACTGAATTTACGTAGCGGGAGTCGCTTCTTCGGCAGTCTGAGCGTTTAAAATATCGACCAGCTGCGCTTTAACTTCCGCTACCGTGCTATCAGCAATTTGTGTAGCACCGCTTGATAGATGACCGCCGCCACCCATCTTTTCCATAATGATCTGAACGTTAATTTCACCCATGCTGCGTGCTGAAATCCCGATCCGGCCATCATCACGTTTGGTGATCACAAATGAGGCATCCACACCGGACATATTGAGCAGATCATCCGCTGCCTGAGCTGCTGTCACTGAGTCATAAACTTCGTCTTCTTCACCGGCAATAATCGCTAAGTCTTCGTGGACAAACGTGACCAGCTCAATCAAGTGATTCCGTTGCAGGTAACTATCCACGTTTTCCTTCATAAACTGCTGCATCTGAACCGAATCGGCACCTGCTGAACGTAAGTAGCTGGCAGCGTCAAAGGTTCGTGAACCGGTCCGCAATGAGAATGACTTGGTATCAATAAAAATCCCCGTCAGCATCGCGGTAGCTTCGATTTTATTGATTGGTTCGCTTTCTTGAGACTGATACTCAAACATTTCGGTGATCAGCTCACACGTTGAACTAGCGTAGGGTTCAATGTAGACCAGCATCGGATTTTCAGGGAACTCCTCGCCACGACGGTGATGATCAATGATCATTACCCGGTTAGTCAGCTGATGATATAGTTCTGGTGAAATTGATAATGACGGTTTGGAATGATCCACCATCACTAACAAACTCTGCTTGGTGATTTTAGTCAATGCCTCTTCCGGTGTAATAATGGCATCGTTGATTTCAGGATAGTCTTTGATTGCATCTAGGAGTTTTTGGACATCGCTGTGAATATCGTGACGATCTAAAATAATGTAGCACTGCTTCTGGTTCATCTGCGCGATCCGCCGAATCCCCATACAAGCCCCAATCGAGTCCATATCAGGCTGTTGGTGTCCCTGAACGAAGATGGTATCTGACTGGTTCATTAACTCCTGTAGAGCCTGAGAGATCATCCGTGCCCGAACCCGTGTTCGTTTCTCCATTGGGTTGGTCTTGCCACCATAGAACCGGGCTTCTTCATCCTGTGCCCGGACAACTACCTGATCACCGCCACGGCCAAGTGCTAGGTCCAGATTACTCTGGGCCTGATCAGCTAATTTTGGTAGCTCAGCACCGCCATACGCGATCCCAATACTTAACGTCAGTGGGAAATTTTGCTTGGAAGTACTCTCACGAATCACATCCAAAATACTAAACTTATCATTTTCCACAGCCTGCATGGCTTGGGCGTACATAAAGACCAGATAGTGATCATCATCCAGCCGTTTGAGATACATTCCAAACCGCTGTGCCCAAGTTGACAGTTCGTTAGTCACGTAGTTTCTGAGGTTAGAAACTTCCTGATCCGTCATGGACTGCGTTACTTCATCGTAGTTATCCAAAAAGACCTGGCCAATGGCAATTCGTTCGTTTTCGTAGCGCTGTTCGATCTGAGTGAAATGAGTGACTTCGATCATGTAAACCGCCCGGAAATCTTTTTGAACTAAAAATGAAAATTGGCGACCATTCCAGGTCACCGTTTGCGGCTGTTTATCATTCACATGGTCTTGAATTAACTTTTCCAGCTCCGGATCAACATCGTTCATCCGCTTACTCAAGACAGCCTGATCACCAAAATATTGCTGTAAATACGGGTTGACCCATTCGATAGCATCATTGTCGCCAAAAATCATGACCCCCACTGGCATATCGATCAAAGCCTCTTGCTCACCACGATTAATGCGAAATGACAGGTCAGCAATGTAACGGTTCATATCCTCGCTAATTTCATTCATGGTATTAAACGCAAAGACTAAACTGGTGAGTACTGCCACTAACGCTAATAACCCTAAGATCCATGAGAACAAAAAGGCCAGAACGATCCCTGCAATTGATAGCGCGATCATGAATAGTGACAGACCGCGAAGACGTCTATTTCTTAAAAATTCGGGTAAATTAGCCCTTGAAAATAAACCGTTCATCTTCAAACTCCCCTACTTTTTGTCGACGATAATAGTAGTTATATTTTAGCACAAATAGGCATCAGGTGCGGTCATCAGTCTCATGAAGTCCGTTTAGTTTAGCTATACCCCTGATTTAACCGCTATTAAAATAAAAAATGACCATTTTAAAAAAATAACTTACGAAGCAGACTTTTTTCTGGTAATGTAACCCATTGTGCAAAAAAAGTTTTCTGAAAGCGAGGAATTTATTCAATGGAACAACAAGCAACAATGGCCGCTTCTCGGCCTCGAGTTACCGTCAAGCACCCAGCATTAGCCATGGTTAGTATGCTAATCGGTGCCTTTGTCGGTATGTTTAGTGAAACGTCGTTAAATATCGCATTACCTAGTCTGATGTCTAGTCTAGATGTTAATACCGCAACCGTGCAATGGTTAGTGACCAGCTACATGTTAGTGATTGGGGTCGTCTTACCGTTAAATAGTTTAATTACCAAGTGGTTCACCACGCGGCAAGTCGTTATTTTTGGCCTGTTAGATTTTCTAGTCGGTGCCATTATCGCAGCCTTAGCACCAAGTTTTCCGATCTTATTATTCGGTCGGATGATTCAAGGGATTGCCACTGGTTTGATCCTGCCGTTAATGTTCACGGTTGCCATGCAGGTCTTCTCACCAGCTAAAATTGGCGCTGCCATGGGTGCCTGCGCCATGGTCATCATGTTTGCGCCCGCTATCGGACCAACACTGACTGGCTTGATCTTAGCCAAACTTTCCTGGCACTGGATTTTCTGGGCCTTTGTACCTTTCTTAGTGATTGCTTTGATTTTTGCCCTGACATCCTTGGAAAACGTGGGTCAACTCAGCAAGCCCAAAATTGATGTCCTCTCCATTTTAACTAGTGTTGTAGGCTTTGCCAGTGTCGTTACAGCCGTTAGCTTCGCTAGTTCACGCGGCTGGGGATCACCGCTTGTTTTAGGCTTATTACTGTTAGGTATCATCGTTTTAGCAATTTATGCTTACCGTCAGGTTCATATTAAGGAACCTATCTTAAACCTGAAGATTTTCGCCAATCCGGCCTTTCGGGCTGGTGCACTGATGGTGATGTTGGACTTTGGGGTTATTCTTTCTGCCATGTATATTTTACCAATGTACCTGCAAAAAGGCTTGTTACTGCCCGTTGCCATGACCGGGATCATTATGTTGCCAGGTGGTATCGTCAATGCCTTAGTTTCGGCTTTTTCAGGTCGTTTATTTGATAATTTCGGTGCAAAATGGTTAACGCGGTTAGGTTTTCTTATCGCCATTATCGGTGCTGTCATGCTGCTCATGACCGGTATTCATACCGCCGTTGCATTCGTCATTGCCGCCCACGTCATCTTAATGATTGGCTGTCCCTTGGCAATGTCACCAGCGCAAACGCACGCTTTAAATGCCTTAGCTGGTCCAACCTCTGGTGATGGTAGTACTATCATGAACACCATGCAGCAAATTGTTGGTGCCATCTCCACAGCTTTAGCCACTAGTCTGTTAGGTATCGGCCAAGCTGCTAGTCATTTAGGCGCTCAGGGTGCCTTTACGGCTGGTGTGCACGTTGCCATCTACTTACCACTGGTTTTCGCCGTCATCGCGTTAATTATTGCGTTTACGACACGTTCTTTTAAGGCAGCTCGTTAATTAAATGAATCAGTTAGCAAAAAGACGTCTTCGTCAGGTCATTTTGACCAACGAAGACGTCTTTTTTAGTTTTTGAGCTATTTATTAATCCTGTTCGTGTTTGCGACGTGCAAGACCAAACCAACTTAAAATGCTCAATAATAAAGCCCCAATGAACGTTGGCTTTGCTGAAGAATCATCATTGGTTTGGGGTAATGTTACCGTAGCCGCCTGATTAGACTGTTTAGACTGTTTAGTCGTCATTGTTGGTTGGTAAATTTCGTGACTGGGTGTTGCAGCAATTGCCGCCGAGTTGTTGGCTTCTTTTTGCGCAACTGGTCCAGCTTGCTCACCCGTTTGAGCTGTTGCATGGCCTTTTTCAGTTGTTCTCTGCTGCTCAGCATCACCCTTATTCGCAGTTCCTTGATTCATAGTTGTAGTACTTGTCCGTGGCTGTTTTATACCATTCTCATGACCCAATGCCGTTGTGTCATTTGGGATGCTAGGTGTCACTATATTCGTAGTATGGTGTCTAGATAGTGTAGGTAATTTAGGTCCAATTGATGGTACTCCTGTAGTATCACTAGGCTGTGAAGGCTTAGTAACCGGTGGCACTGTTTCTATATTGGGATTGGACTGTGTGGGAATGTTAGGCGCAATCGGTGGCTCCACCGTACCTGTATTGTGATTAGGCTTTGTAGTTGTGTCGGGTTTCGTCGGTGTTGATTTAACAGTAAAAATCAATTCATTTGTTCCATATTTACCAGAACCATTTGAACTAAAACGAAAAACAATATTATGAGCTAATATCGGACCATCACGATTCGTTAAAGTATCTGTTGCGGCATTATAAAACCATACAGAATCAGTAAATGTTAATTTATCTCCTAGGTTAAAACCAGTAGTATTACCAGCTCTTAACGCTTGTTCAATCGCCGACTTAACATTTCGAATCTGGTTAACCTTTACATCTTTTGTATCTATTGGTACGTAAATGATAGCTTGCTGACCACTTAAATATTGGTCTGAAACCATTGACTTAGCACTTGTTATCTTACTGATATCATTGCCATCAAAGGCATACGATCCAATATTAGGGATATTTTGACCAAATATTAGTGCATTAATTCTATTATTTGCAAAAGCGTTCATACCAATGCTGGTAACCGAATCGGGAATATTAACAATACCACTAATATGGTTAAGTGAATTCGAATTCGTAAGCTTACGCGAAAAAGCATCCACCCCAATTGTTTGAACCTTATTTCCTAAGGTTAATCCACTAATATCATTATTTGCAAAAGCTCGGTCACCAATGTTGGTAACTGAATCGGGAATCTCAATAGTTCCCCTAATCTGATTGCCTGAAAAAGCATCAGTGCCAATTCTTTGAACACTTTTGCCTAAAGTTAAATCACTAATATTATTGTTTGCAAAAGCTCTCTCATCAATTCTAGTAACTGAATCTGGAATGATGATACTACTAATATGGTTAAATGAATTTTGATTTTTAAGGGCATCCGAGCTGTTGATACTTCTAAGATATTGAAATAACCTTTGATGTTCAAGATCATGTGCAAAAGCATCCTGACCAATTATTTTAACATTTTTACCTAAGGTTAAGTCACTAATATTATCGTCTGCGAAAGCTCTTATACCAATGTTGATAACTGAATCTGGAATAGCGACAAGACCGCTGATTGGATTAATTGAAAAGGCATCGTCACCAATTGTTTCAACTCCGCTACCAAGATCTAATTTCTGAATATTATTTTGCGTAAACGCCTTTTCACCAATACGAGTTACTGTATCAGGAATTGTGACCGTACCACTAATTCGATTAAGTGAAAAAGCATCTTGACCAATTATTTGAACTTTTTTACCAAGCTTGACTGCACTAATTTGGTTTTGCGTAAATGCATCGTTACCAATTGATGTAACTGTATCAGGAATAGTAACAGTACCACTGATATTAATATTTTTATTATTAAAGGCATAATTACCAATTGCCGTCACTGGTTTACCATTGTAAGTATTTGGCAAAGTAAGGTTATTTATTGTTCCAACCTTAAACGTAGGATCAAGATATTTTTGCAACTCACCGGTATATCCTGTAATGGTGTATGTTCCATTACCATTAGAATCATAGCTATAATCCGTTAACTGTGTGAATGTCAGTTTGCCATTTGAATCCGTACTTGGTATCCAATAATTACCAGCCGCATCTTTTGTAATTACTTTAGTATCATGATCAAAAGCATTCTGACCAATTGAATTGACATTTTGGCCAAGTATTGCTGTACTAATTTGGTTGTTTGCAAAAGCGTTCATACCGATACTGGTAACCGAATCGGGAATGGTGACAGTACCATTAATATGGTTATTTGAATTTGGCTTTTTCAGGTTACGTGAAAAAGCATCGTCACCAATGGTTTGAACGCTATTACCTAAGGTTAAGCCACTAATATTATTATTTGCAAAGGCTCTAGCACCTATATTAGTAACCGTATTCGGAATGACAACAGTACCACTAATTTGATTACCTGAAAAAGCATCTGCCCCAATCGTTGTAACACCTGTACCAAGCACTACTGTATTAATTTTATTGTTTGTAAAAGCATTTATACCAATACTGGTAACTGAATTAGGAATTACGACCGTACTAATTGCATTGTTTGAATTTGAATCATTGGGATTACGCGAAAAGGCATCATCACCAATGGTTTGAACACCTGTACCCAAATTTAACGTCGTAATAGCATTATTCGCAAAAGCATCATTATCAATATGGATAATTGAATTAGGAATTGTGACAGTCCCACTGATGTTATGACGATTAAAAGCATTAGCTCCAATTTCTGTAACTTTGCCATTCTTATGAGTACTTGGCAAGGTAATATCTTTTGAATCACCGCTATACCCTGAAATAGTATAGTTACCGTCGTTAGGAGTATAAGCATAACCTGCAGAGTCCACATCCTTTGGTACCTCTGCGGCTAGTGTCTCTACTGTCATTTTATCTCCTGTTTTTTTATCGGTTAGCTGCGTTTTTACAGCTAAATTACTTGCCAAACTCCGATTTAAAGCGGGGCTTTTTACATCAGTGGCCACCTGTTGAGGCTGCTGAGTCTCAGTAGATTTAATCTTTTCCTGATCAGCTGGTTTTGATGCATCAGCTACTGGTTTTGCTGACTTATTTAGCTGACTACTAGAATTACTTTCAGTAACATTTTTAGTATTGGTCATCGTTGGATCCCCATCTTGCGATTGATCAATGCCCTTTGTTACTTCCGGCGTAACTGCCTTACTAGCTTGCGTAGTTGGAACCGTTGACGATGCTGTAGTTGAAACTTGAGCACTGGCAACCGTCATACTGAAGGTGAGCCCCGTCATCACCGTCACAGTAACAATTCCCATGCGCACCCAACTCTTCTCGCTGTTGCACTTAAATTGACGTAGCTGTGGTGTTACTAACTTATTAATATCTTTCATAATATTTGTGATTTCTCCCTGTTAATTCTATAAAAGTGTCCTTCTTTTGGACATATTCCCCGCTTTATTGTACCACTCTCATTTTCTCCATCAATCCAGTAAATGAGATAAATTCAGGAAATTTATCTTAAACGAATACACACTTGTCCACTACGCTGTATTAATCTAATTATTTGATACCGCACGCCTTTTATAGCGAGGACTATGGTCTGCTTTTGTACTTTTAACCTTTAAATTAGTTAGTAAAAAGACGTCTTCGCTAGGTCATTTTGACCAACGAAGACGTCTTTTTTAACTTTTGAGGTTATTACTTAATCTTGTTCGTGTTTACGACGTGCAAGCCCAAACCAGCTTAAAATGCTCAATAGTAAAGCACCAATGAACGTTGGTTTTGCTGATGAATCATCATTAGTTTGTGGCAATGTTGCCGTAGCCGACTGATTAGCCTGTTTAGACTGCTTAGTCGTCATTGTCGATTGGTAAACTTCGTGACTGGGTGTTGCAGCTGTCGTCGCTGAGTTGTTGGTTTCTTTTTGCGCAACTGGTCCAGCTTGCTCACCTATTTGAGAAGAGGCTGCATGGTCGTTTTTAATTGTTCCCTGCTGCTCAGCATCAGCATCGCCTTGATTCGTAGTTATGGTACTTGTCTGGGACTGTTTTGTAGCACTAACGTGACCCAGTACTGTTGTGTCACTCGAAGAACTAAGTGGCACTATACTTGTAGTATGACGATATTGTGTGGGCATATTAGAAACAATAGTCGGAATTGCTGGCTGTTTAGGTGTACCAGAATCATTCGGCTGTACTGCATCTGTATCATTACCAGACTGTGTAGGTGTGTTAGGAGTAACTAGAGGTACCGTACCCGTATTGTTCTGTGTAGGTACATTAGGAGCAGCTGGTGGCACCGTACCCGTATTATTCTGCGTAGGTACATTAGGAGCAGCTGGTGGCACCGTACCCGTATTATTACCAGACTGCCCAGGGGTCGACGAATTTTCTGATTGATCAATCGTAAAGATCAAATTCTGCGCGCCATAGCTGCCTAACCCGTCTGAACTGAAAGTAAAGAGAATACCAACAGCTGATTTCTGACTATTAAGACCTGTCAGGGTATCTGTTGCGGCATCATAAGTCCACGTTTTATTATCATGATCAATAAATGTTAAATTATCTGATAGGTTAAAACTAGTGGTACCACCAACGCTTAACGCTTTTTCAATTGCTGCTTTAACATGCTGAATCTGATTACCACTTACATCAGTTGCATTTATTTGCACGTTAACGGTACCTTGTTGACCCCTTAAATATTGGTCTGAAACCATTGATTTAGCACCTGTTATATGACTAATGTCATTGCTATCAAAAGCGTAGAGTCCGATCGTACGGATGTTTTGACCAAGTACTAGTGTTTCAATTCGATTGTTCGCAAAGGCGTTTTCGCCGATACTAGTAACTGAATCTGGGATAACGACAATACCACTAATCTGATTACCCGAAAAAGCATCATCACTAATTGTTTGAACCTGATTACCCAAAGTCAATCCGCTAATATCATTATTCGCAAAAGACCGCGCACCAATGCTAGTAACTGAATCTGGGATAACGACAGTACCACTAATCTGATTGTTTGAGTCTGATTGTCTTTTATCACGTGCAAAGGCATCGTCACCAATCGTTTGAACACTATCACCCAGTTTTAATCCGGTAATTTGGTTTTCTGCAAAAGCCCTTGTACCAATGCTGATAACTGAATTTGGAATAGTGACAGCATTAATTTGGTTAATTGAAAAAGCGTCATCACCAATTACTTGAACTCCACTGCCAAGCTTTACTGTACTAATGTTATTTTGCGTAAATGCATCTTTACCAATCTGAATTACTGTATCAGGGATGGTGACAGCACCGCTAATTTTATTACCAACATAACCAGCAAAGGCAGCATCACCAATTGCTGTTACTGATTTACCATTATAAGTATCCGGCAAAGTAAGACCATTTATTGACCCATCCTTAGACGTAGTACCAAGATACTGCTGCAAACTACCAGTATAACCCGTAACAGTATATGTTCCATTATCATTAGAATCATAATTATAATCTGTTAACTGTGTAAATGTCAGCTTACCATTTGAATCCGTACTTGGTATCCAATAATTACCAGCAGCATCCTTTGCAACCACAGTCGTTTTAGAATCAAAACCATACTGACCAATTGATTCTACACTTTTGGGAATTGTGACAATGCCACTAATGTTATTGCCTGAAAAAGCGCCATTACCAATCGTTTCAATTTTGACGTTTGAATCTGATGCTGGATCACCAAATTGTAGCTGTGTAATGTTGTCATTCGCAAAAGCCCAAGTACCAATACTGGTCACTGAATCTGGAATGATAACTGTGCTAATATTATTGTGTGAATCTGTACTAATGTTACGTGAAAAGGCGTCATTGCCAATTGTTTGAACACCCTTGCCCAAATTTACCCCAGTAATATCATTATTCGCAAAAGCTCGGTCACCAATGCTGGTCACTGAACCTGGAATGGTCACAGTCCCGCTAATTTGATTACCCGAAAAAGCATCTGCTCCAATCGTTTCGACTTTTGAGTTTGAAACTGATGCTGAATCGCCAAATTGTAACTGTTTTATTTTGCTATTCACAAAAGCTCGGTCACCAATACTGGTTACAGTATCAGGAATTATAACAGTGCTAATACTATTCGTTGAATTTGAGTTATTTGCCGTACGTGAAAAGGCATCGTTTCCAATTGTTTTAACACCCTTACCCAAATTTATCGCGGAAAAATCATTATTCGCAAAAGCATTGTCACCAATAGTGATAATCGAATCAGGGATGGTTACAGTTCCACTGATATGCTTATCATTAAAGACACCAGCCCCAATTTCTGTCACTGAACCGCCATTATACTGACTGGGCAGGGTAATATTAGTTTGATTGCCGCTATACCCTGAAATAGTATAATTGGCGCCATTTTGGCTGTATTGATAATCCGTTGCCGGTGTCTCTGGTACTGGCGCCGCAGTCGGTGCTGGTACAGCCGGCGTTGCTGTAGAATCAGCTGGTTTTTGATCTGATTGACTTGCTGAACCATCTGTCGCTGGCTTTCCCGAATCATTCGGCTGACTGCTGGAATCACTTGTAGTATCAATTGATTTTGACGGATTATCACCGCTCGTTACCGCTGAATTTCCAGCTTGTGATTGACCAGAATCCGTCTTTGTATCCTGCTCAGACGTTGGTGTTCCAGATGATGCCGGAGCAACGCTAACGTCCGTCGGTTGATTTGTCGGTGTAACCGCGGTTTCTGTTTGGGCGCTAGCACTCGTAGCGGTGAGGGTAAAACCTGTTATTACCATCATGGAAATAACGCCCATACGTAACCAGCCTTTTTCTATATTGCACTGAAAGCGGTGAGCCTGTCCTATAAGTGGCTGATTTGATCCAGTCGTGTTTTTCATGTAATTAAAATACTCCCTAATTATTTACTTTTATATATAAGTGTCTATCTATTGAAGCAGACATCTGATTACTATACCACTTCTAACATTCACTTAAAGGGTTTTACGCAATTTATTTCGATATTTATTAGAAAAGACAATTGACGTGTACCCCCAAAGGTTGGAAATAACCTTGGGAGTACACGTCAATCTTGATGCTTCTAACTTTAAACCACAAAAACTCTCTCAAGTAGTTCACCTGCTTTGAGAGAGTTTTTATTAATCATGTTCATGTTTCCGCGAAATACCAAACCAACTCAAAATGCTTAACAGTAATGCACCAATCAACGTTGGCTTAGCTGACGAAGTCTCACTTGTTTGTGGCAAATGAGTTGTCGGCAAAGCTGTCTGCTGCTTCGTGGTTGGCTTGGTAGCAGTTAGCTTGTTAGCAGTTTGCTTAGTAGCTGTCACCTGCTTAGCCGAAAGTGGCGTCACTGTCGCTTTTTTAGCGATTTGATTACTCATAGCGGTTTTCCGAGGTGCAGTTGCCATTATGGCTTCCGTTGCGGATGCTGCTTTACCAGTTATCGTCTGTACAGCTTGATTACCCCGCACATCTTCAGCCGTCGAGGGTACACTATGAGCTTTATCTGTAGTGTTCTGCAGATCAGAATGACCCTTCTCATTTACGTTAACAACGGCTTTTCCAGGCTCTGTCGATGTTATAGCTGTACCGGGATCAGCGGTTGCATCCGTTTGCGGTTGCTCTGGATCAACAACTGGTACTGTAGTTTGAGTAGTTGGTTCACCAGTTGTCGCTGGGCCCACATTATCTGGCTGTGAAGACGTTGTTGTCGTGTCATCTTGACCAGCTAACGGAATGATGACCGTTTGATTCTTTGCTTGCGCTTTTAGTATTGGTAACTGATTCACCGGTACCGCCAAGTCATAATTCGTAGGAATATGATTCAAAATTTCAGACTGATTAAAAATGGTTCCTGGGTCTCCAGGATTGCCGATCAAGGTCACACTACCACGGGCTATACCATCCGGCGTCTGATAATCTAACGTCGTGGTGGTTGCCACTACAGCTGGACCCGTTTGCGACCTTTCAGCAGCGGTAGGAAACGTTAAATTCATAACTAAATCATTTGTGCCATAACTGCTACTACCATCTGAAGAAAACGTAAACGTAATCTGATAAGCTGGTATCTGACCAGTAGGATCCGTCAGCGTGTCTAATTTAGGATCATAAAGCCATTGAATACCATTGCCATCAATAAATTTTAAGTCGGTTGGCAGCATGACACCTGGGTGAATCCCATCACTTAGAGCCGCTTCAATTGCTTGTGAGGCATGGTCAATTTGAGTGGCTGTGGCAGTTGTCATTACGTTAACGACGGCGTTTTGACCCTCTAAATAATCAACTGAAGTAATTTGGGTCGCGGTTACTACCTTACTAATTTTATTTTGGGCAAACGCGTTAGTAGCAATCGTTTGAATCTGATCACTTAAGATATCTAATTCCGTAACTTCATTATTAAAGAAGGCCGACTTACCAATTGAAATAACTTTACTTGGTATCGTCAATGTACCCCCAATTAAGTTATTAACAAACGCGTTAGTCCCGATTGTTGTCACGTTATTACCTAACGTTACTGCAGTAATTTGGTTATTAGCAAAGGCATTATCACCAATATTAGTCACTGTATTAGGAATAGTGACCTTACCAATAAGATTATGTTCAAAAGCACCCGTATCGATTTCTTGAACATTATTACCTAACGTTACTGCAGTAATTTGGTTGTTAGTAAAGGCGTTATCACCAATATCAGTCACTGTATCTGGAATGGTGATCTTACCTATGAGATTGTGTTCAAAAGCTCCTGTACCGATTGTTTGAACGTTATTGCCTAACGTTACTGCAGTAATTTGGTTATTGGCAAAAGCACTTTCACCAATATTAGTCACTATATCAGGAATGGTGAT
Source organism: Secundilactobacillus hailunensis (assembly GCF_005405185.1). Taxonomy (GTDB): domain Bacteria; phylum Bacillota; class Bacilli; order Lactobacillales; family Lactobacillaceae; genus Secundilactobacillus; species Secundilactobacillus hailunensis. Next base: position 40,876 of record NZ_BJDO01000010.1, on the reverse strand, counting down.
CTTACCTATGAGATTGTGTTCAAAAGCTCCTGTATCGATTGTTTGAACGTTATTGCCTAACGTTACTGCAGTAATTTGGTTATTAGCAAAAGCATTAATTCCAATCTCAGTAACTGAATCGGGAATAACAACGGTTTTAATTTGATTATTCGCAAACGCACTTGTTCCAATCGTCGTTACAGCCGAACCTAAATTTAGCCCACTAATTTGGTTATTTTCAAACGCCTGATCACCAATACTTATCACGGAATTAGGGATGGTAATCGTGCCACTAAGATAACTGTTCGCAAAAGCTTTGGTCCCAATCGTTGTTACATTGTTACTAAGTACCAACGTGTTGAGGGGGTCGTTTGCAAACGCCTGATCACCCAGATTAGTCACTGTATCAGGTAGGTCAATGCTGCTGATTTGATCATCCGCAAAAGCAGCCGTCCCAATACTTGTTAACTTACTCTGCTTGCCGAAATTGACCGTTGTTAATGTTTTATTACCTTGAAATGCAGAATTATCGATCTGCCCAATTTGGTCTGGTAACGTTAACGTTGTTAATTGATTATTTGCAAACGTACCATTACCAATCACTGTCACACCTGTACCTAAATCAAGCTGGTTAATCTGGTTATTCGCAAACGTCCCGTGTCCAGTAAACCAAGTTCCTGATCCCAGTACAACACTCGGAATTTGATTATCCGCAAAAGCGTTATCACCAATTGCCCAAACTGTATTGGGAATAACCACTTGACCAGTTATCTGATTACCAGCAAAAGCTGATTGCCCAATTGTGTTAATGTTTTTGCCGAATGTAACTTGTGTTAAGGCTTTAACGATCTGCGGCTGGTTACGCCTTTCATTATCAAACGCATCCTCGGCAACCATCGTTACTGCATCACCATTATAAGTATCTGGCAGAGTAATTGCCGTCGCATACCCGTTTTCAGGGGTCACACCACCTGCAAGATACTTTTGTAACTCGCCGGTATATCCTGTAACACTGTACGTTGAACCATCGCTGTTTTTTTGGTAGCTATAATCCGTTAACTGCGTGTACGTGTTAGCACCCGTTATCTGACCATTTTTAGGATCTGTTGCTGGTATCTGCATCCAATAATTACCCGTCGTATCCTTTACAACCGGATCATTCGCCACTTGTTGAGACGCATTAGTCACTGTTGTTGTGGCTTTATCAGCTGTTGTTTTAGTTGCTGCGTCTTCATTTATTGCAGTTTTATCAGTTGATGTTTGATTATCTAATGTATCTAAATCAAGTTTATGGCCGTTAACGTCAGTTGCTGTCTGCTGAGTTGGTTTCGATTCAGTCTTTTGGGAACTGTCCTGACTTGATGAACTAGTCATTGATGAATCATTTGAACTGCTGGCTTGACTAGTAGAAGAACTGGAAACGCTTTCATTATTAGAGGATACACTACTAGAACTACTGTCATCAGGCCTAACACTGCTTGTTGATTGAGAAGACGCTGCTGTTGCACCCATTTGATCTGATGCATTGCCCGAAGTCGTAGCATCGCTACTGACTTTAGTTATCTGAGTAGCATCAGTAGTTGCTGTTGTTTGGGTTTGGGCACTAGCAAGCGTTGTACTAACAGTAAAACCCGTTACCAGCGTCAGCGTAATGATACCCATGTGTATCCAGCAGTTTCCCTTTTTGCACCTAACTTGGCATGACTGTGCCAAAGCCGAATTATTTAATCGGTTAGTTATTTTCATGTACTTTATGATTCCCCTTATCCTTGTGAATTTCTCTCTTTATAATTCATAAATAGCTATTACTCTTAAAGACAGTGATTACTATACCACTATTATACCGGTTTGAACTATCAAGCAATTAATTAATTGCTTTAAATACACTAATTTTATCTAAATAATTCACGAAACACTAACTTTTATAACTCAAATTCAATCACAGTGTCCAGAAAAGCCTTAACACTGGTAATCTGATAACACTACTCGAGAAATAGTTTTTTTGATTTTAGCCGGTTCTTAAAGCACAAAAAAACGTCAACCAGCAGTACTGGTTGACGCCTTTCAATCACTATACTAGATAGACTAATCAGCGACAACGAATGGCATTAAGCCCATGATCCGTGCACGCTTGATAGCAATCGTTAACTTACGTTGGTTCTTGGCACTAGTGCCAGTCACCCGACGTGGTAAAATCTTACCACGTTCTGAAACGAAACGTTCCAATAAGTTAGTATCTTTGTAGTCAATGTATTCGATATGGTTTGCGGCGATGAAGTCGACTTTACGACGACGACGGCCACCTCTTCTTTGTTGAGCCATGATTTTCCCTCCAATTCGATCCGTTTAGAACGGTAAATCATCATCGGAAATATCAATCGAATCGCCATTATTTGCAAATGGGTCAGCTTGGTTATTCCCGTTGTTTTGATTATTGTTAGCCGCTCCATTGGTTTTTGGATCACCAAACGGATTAGTGTTCTGAGGAGCATTGCCAGTGGGTGCATTATTGTTGCCGGAGTTGTTAGCGTTATTCGAATTCCCTGCGTTATTATTATTCGCTGAACGCGGTTCTAATAAAGCAAAGTTTTCAACCACAACTTCGGTAACGTAGACCCGTTGACCTTGTTGATTTTCGTAGTTTCTGGTTTGAATCCGGCCATCGATCCCCACTAACGCACCCTTGTGGGTAAAGTTAGCAAAGTTTTCAGCAGATTTCCGCCAAATAACACAGTTGATAAAGTCAGCTTCACGTTCGTTGTTTTGATTGGTAAATTGCCGATCAACAGCTAACGTAAAGTTCCCAACTGCTGCCCCGCTTGGGGTATACCGCAAATCAACATCTCTTGTCAAGCGTCCGGTAAGCACTGCCCGGTTGATCATACGACCCGCTCCTCTCAGTCATTAAATGTCAAAAATTAGTCTTCACGTTTTACGATCATGTGACGAAGAATATCGTCATTGATCTTTGAAAGACGGTCGAATTCGTTTAAAGCAGTATCGTTATCAGTAGTTAAGTTAATAACGTGGTATTGACCTTCGTTATAGCCACCGATTTCGTATGCGAAACGAAGCTTCTTCCAATCTTTTGAATCGATTAAATCTGCACCATTATCAGTCAAAATCTTGTCGAAACGGTCGACCAATGCGGTCTTTGATGCATCGTCAAGATCTGGACGAATGATGTAGGTAATTTCATACTTCATGAAATTTGCACCTCCTTATGGACTTCAGGCCCTCTTCATTGAGTTTTAAGAGAGCAAGGAGAGTTATCCGAATGGATTACTCACAGAATATTATTCTACCAAAGTTCAAGCCAAAGTGCAATGTTATTTTAAAATTAGCCTGCTAGCAGTTCACTTTTCACCCCATTTAACTGCCGCATGCCTCAAGTGATGAATCCCAGTTAAGCCTAACCTGGCAAGAGATGATGGTTATAGGATTAACTACGAAAAAAAGGACGGCACTAATTGCCGTCCTTTTTAAATTCTTGTGTTTAATTAATCGTTATCAGGATTGTCACTATCAGTCGATGAATCAGAATCATCCGTCGCCCGATCGACTAAGCGGTCTAACGACGTATCGCCATCATTATCGGTAGCATCTGCAGTTGCGTCATCGGACTCATCTTCAGGTGCTTCCTTCTCGACCACCGCCATGGTGGCAACTTTAGCGTCATCATCTAAGCGAATCAGGTGAACCCCTAAGGTTGCCCGACCAGTTTGTGAGACGTTCTCCACACCAAACCGGATCATGACACCTTTATCAGTAATCAGCATAATATCTTCTTCACCGGTCACCGTGGTCAAGCCAGCAAGCGGGCCGTTCTTTTCGGTCACGTTAATGGTTTTAATACCCTTACCACCACGACCTTTAATCGCGTACTCGCTAGCTGGTGTCTGTTTGCCGTAGCCCTTTTCAGAAATGACGAATACGTTATCGTTGGGACCTAAAATGGCTGAACCAACCACGTAATCATCGTCACGAAGCCGAACCCCACGAACACCAGTAGCGGAACGACCCATTGAGCGAACATCACTGGCTTTAAAGCTGACCGCATAGCCAGAATGTGTCCCAATGATCATGCACTGTTCGTTATCCACGATGGAGACGTTGATCAATTGGTCATCGTCTTTTAGACTCAAAGCTTTGAGCCCGTTGGAACGAATGTTAGAAAAGTCACTCACTGGTGTCCGCTTAACGGTCCCGTGCAGGGTGGTAAAGAACAGGTATTTCTGTTGGTCACCAGCAGCATCGGACACGTTGATCACGGCTTGAATGCTCTCACCCGCCTCAATGTTCAACAGATTAATGACTGGAATCCCCTTAGCGGAACGTCCGTATTCAGGAATTTCATAGCCCTTCATCCGATAAACTTTACCGGCATTAGTGAAGAACAAGAGCACATCATGCGTTGAAGTCGAAACGAGGTGCTCGATGAAGTCATCATCGTGAATTCCCATACCTTGAATACCACGACCGCCACGATTTTGCGCCTTAAATTCAGACGTTGGTAACCGCTTGATGTAGCCATTATGGGTCAAGGAGATCATGACGTTTTCTTCTTCGATCAGATCTTCGTCTTCAAGACTCAAAACTTCGCCGACCATCAGTTCAGTCCGGCGCTTATCGCCGAATTTATTCTGAATATCCAGCAGTTCTTGGTAGATGATTTGGTTTTGCTTGTCTTTGCTGGCCAAAATTGCTTGGTACTCAGCAATGGACTTTTGCAGTTCTGCATATTCTTTTTCAACCTTATCACGTTCCAGACCAGTCAAACGAACCAGCCGCATATCCAAAATAGCTTGCGCTTGTTTCTCAGAAAGTGAGTAACGGTTGATCAACTCATTCTTAGCAACTTCAGCCGTTTGCGAATTACGGATGATCGAGATGATCTCATCAATGTGATCAAGGGCAATTTGCAAGCCTTCCAGAATATGAGCCCGCGCTTTCGCTTTTTTAAGCTCAAATTCAGTCCGCCGCCGAATAACTTCCAGCTGGTGAGCCAGGTAATACTGCAAAATTTCTTTTAAGCTCAAAATTTTGGGCGAACCGTTAACAATGGCCAACATATTGAACCCAAAGGAGGTCTGCATCATGGTCATCTTGTACAGATTGTTCAAAATGACTTCGGCACTGGCATCCCGGCGGACATCAACGACGATCCGCATCCCTTCACGGTCAGACTCATCGTTAACATCCGTGATGCCTTCGATGCGTTTATCCCGCGCCAGATCAGCAATCCGCTCGATTAGACGGGCTTTGTTGACCATGTAAGGAATCTCAGTGGCCACGATCTTTTGCTTGCCGCTCTTATCTTCTTCAATTTCAACTTTAGCCCGTAAGGTAATGGTTCCCTTACCGGTTTCATAAGCTTTCCGGATACCGGATTTACCCATGACAACACCACCGGTTGGAAAATCAGGTCCAGGTAGTGCCTCCATCAAGTCAGCCGTTGTGGCATCCGGATTCTTCATCAAGATATGCAGCGCACTAATGACTTCCGCCAAATTATGCGGCGGAATATTAGTGGCCATCCCAACGGCAATCCCAGAAGCCCCGTTGACCAGTAAGTTTGGAAAGCGGGCCGGCAGAACAACAGGTTCTTTTTCAGTCCCATCGTAGTTCGGCTGGTAATCAATGGTGTCCTTGTTGATATCGCGCAGCATTTCCATGGCAACCTTGCTCAAACGTGCTTCGGTATACCGCATAGCAGCGGCACCGTCACCATCGACTGAACCAAAGTTCCCATGGCCGTCAACTAACATATACCGGTAACTGAAGTCCTGTGCCATTCGGACCATGGCTTCGTAAATTGCGGCGTCACCATGGGGGTGAAACTTCCCCATGACATCCCCAACAATTCTAGCCGATTTCTTGTACGGTTTATCAGGCGTTACCCCTAATTCACTCATCCCGTAAAGAATCCGGCGGTGAACTGGTTTCAGGCCATCACGAACATCTGGCAGTGCCCGAGCGACAATCACACTCATAGCATAGTCCAAAAATGAAGTCCGCATGGTTTTCGCTAAATCGACATCCGTGATGCGACTTGGCAGTTCTTCATTCGCCAAATTTAGTACCTCCCAGCTAATATGGCGCGGGTAATCACTACCCGCCAATCAATGATCCCCAGTGAATCAACAAACCAATTCACACTAGACATCCAAGTTTTCAACATACTTTGCATTCGTTTCAATAAAGTCGCGCCGTGGTTCGACTTTGTCACCCATCAACGTGGTAAAGACTTCGTTCGCTTCCGCCGCGTCGCTAGGATCGACCCGTAAGAGCCGGCGCTTTTCTGGATCCATCGTGGTTTCCCACAGTTGACTGGCATCCATTTCACCAAGTCCCTTATACCGTTGGATCACTGGTTTTGGTGACGGTGGTAACTGACCCATAATGGTGTTTAATTCTTCGTCGGAATCGATGTAACGTCGCATCTTACCCTGACGGACTTGATACAGCGGTGGCTGAGCGATGTAAACGAACCCAGCGTCGAGTAACGGCCGCATATAGCGGTAGATCAGTGTTAATAGCAGAGTTCGAATATGCGCGCCATCCACATCGGCATCGGTCATGATGATCAATTTGTGGTAATTGACCTTAGAGACATCAAAATCATCCCCAAAGCCAGTCCCCATGGCAGTGAACAAGGAGCGAATTTCTTCGTTAGCTAAGATCTTGTCCATGCTGGCTTTTTCAACGTTTAAAATCTTCCCACGAATCGGCAAGATTGCCTGCGTCAACCGTGAACGGCCCTGTTTAGCAGAACCACCGGCTGAATCACCTTCGACAATGAACAATTCCGAAATAGCTGGATCTTTGCTGGTGTTATCAGCTAATTTACCGGGTAAATTACTGATTTCCAGGCCGCTCTTCTTCCGGGTCACTTCACGGGCTCGTTTGGCAGCTACCCGCGCTTTAGAAGCCAGCGTCCCTTTATCAACGACCTTTCGAGCAGTCGTTGGGTTCTCCATCAAGAACTTCATGAAGTGTTCACTGAAAATGTGATCAACGGCGGTTCTGGCATCGGAGTTTCCCAGCTTGGTCTTGGTTTGACCTTCAAACTGTGGGTCCGGATGCTTCACGGAGACGACGGCCGTCATCCCTTCACGCACATCTTCACCGCTCAGGTTAGCTTCGTTATCCTTCATCATGTTATTCTTGCGGGCATAGTCGTTAACGATTCGCGTCAGCGCCCGTTTGAACCCTTCTTCGTGGGTCCCGCCTTCGTAGGTGTGAATATTGTTGGTAAACGTCAGCAGATTAGAATGGTAGCCATCCGTATACTGCAGGGCAACTTCCACCGTAATGCCGTTTTCCTGGCCTTCAACGTAGATTGGGTCATCAAACAGCACATCAGTATTCTTATCCAAATACTCCACGTAATGTTTGATACCGCCTTCATACATGAAGGATTCTTCCGTTGGCTTTTCTGGCCGTTCATCACGAATCGTGATCCGCAAGCCTTTATTTAAGAAGGCTAATTCCCGAATCCGCGTGGTCAGCGTTTTAATATCAAACGTGGTCGTTTCACGGAAAATATCGGAATCTGGTAAGAAGTGAACCGTGGTGCCGTGAACGTTTTCCGGCAGACCAGTATCGATCACCTTGATCGGCGTGGTGACCCGGCCATAGGCAAAGTCCATGTAGTAACGCTTGCCACCACGAGCCACTTTAACATCGAGTTCAGAGGACAGCGCATTCACAACTGAAGCGCCCACACCGTGCAGGCCACCGGAAACTTTGTAGCCGCCACCGCCGAATTTACCGCCGGCATGCAGGATCGTAAATACCGTCTCCAACGCCGACTTACCGGTTTTCTTCTGGGTATCAACTGGGATACCACGACCATTATCCACCACCGTAATACTATTATCTTTATGAACCGTCACGTGAATCGCATCGGCGAAACCAGCTAAGGCTTCATCGATCCCGTTATCAATGATTTCCCAGACCAGATGGTGCAGTCCTTGTGAACTGGTCGAGCCAATGTACATGCCGGGCCGTTTCCGAACTGCTTCAAGCCCTTCCAGAACTTGAATCTGACTGGCATCGTATTCGCGAGCACGTTCCTGTTTAGTTTCTTTTTCTTCAGCCAAGTGTGATCCTCCTCACTCTAACTCCTGAGACAACTAGTCATCAGCCTGGATTTCACCATTGCTGATTCGAAATACTTTTGGTTGATGTATCAATTTTTGCGCTACGCCGCTTAAACTCGTCGTGGTTAAGAAGGTTTGTACCTTATCTTGAATTGCAGTCAATAAATGCGTCTGCCGGCTGTCATCCAATTCTGACAGCACGTCATCCAGCAGTAAAACCGGATACTCACCGGTCTGTTCGTGCATCAGATCAATTTCAGCTAACTTAACGCTTAGTGCGGTGGTCCGTTGCTGGCCTTGAGAGCCAAAACTGGAGACGTCTTTATCGTTCACCAGGAATTTTAAGTCATCCCGGTGCGGTCCGATAAGCGTCGTCCGCCGAAAGAGTTCTTTATCACGGTGCTGCTGATACAGCAGTTTGAGTGCATCATAAATATGCTGGGTATCGATCAGATCATCATCTTTAACACTGGTAACGTAGTGAAATGATAATGTTTCGCGCTGCTGAGAAATTTCTTGGTGTACCTGAGCTGCCCAGACTTCTAGCCGTTTTAATAACGTCACGCGGGCGCTAATGATCTCTGAACCGTATGCTGCCAGCTGATCAGATAACACGTCTAACAGCACCAGATCTGACTGCTGTTTACTGCCTAATTCTTTGAGGTAGCGGTTGCGTTGTCTTAAGATCGTCCGATATTGCGCCGTATTGTACAAATAACGGTGACTCATCTGCCCGAATTCCATATCCATGAAACGACGCCGACCCTGCGGTGACCCCTTAACGAGACTGAGATCCTCGGGGGCAAATAAAATCACGTTTAACTGCCCCACATACCCGGATAGCTTCGCCTGTTCCAAATGGTTCACTTTGGCTTTTTTGCCGTGCTTAGAAAGGTCTAATTCCAGTGGGGTTTGGCCACTGTGTTTTTGAACCCGCCCAAAAACTTGCGCGTTTTCGGCCTGCCAGCTGATCAATTCACGGTCATTGCTGGTCCGATGGCTTCGAGCTAAAGCCAAAAAATAGATGGCTTCCAGCAAATTTGTTTTGCCCTGAGCATTTTCACCCAGCAACACGTTGACGCCCGGACCAAAGGTAACTGTCAGATCTTGGTAGTTACGAAAATGTCGCAACCTTAATTCTTCTAGTTTCATAAGCTTATTCAGCCTGATTTAAGCGAATAAAAAATAGCCCGACATCTTTGACATCGACCGTATCTCCTGGATATAGTTTTCGTCCGCGCCGATTATCCGGCTCATCGTTCACATCAACCGCATGTTCCTTCAAATACCACTTGGCTTGACCACCTGAGCCAACGATTGCTTCTTCTTTAAGCAACTGGCCTAAGGTGATAAAGGGTGGTTCAATGAAAACTTCCTTTTTCACGGCTTCACCCACCTTCATTTTCTCTTATAATTATACGCTTTTTGGGGGTAAAAGTATAGTTTCTGTTTCATTTCACGGTATTTAAGCGGTTTTTTATATTCGTAAGGTAATTTGTCATAATTAAGCTAAAAACGCTTAGAGCTTAAAAATAGCGTTTTACGTGTAAAACGATGTTAAACAGATTTAAAACCGTCTTTTTTTAAGACAAACGCACGAAAAAACACCATTTTAGCCGCAAATTATGACAGCTTTTATAACAGTTCTTGTTAACTAACACACCGTTAGGGACAAAAAAACACCGCTTCGGGTTAAAAACCGAAGCGGTGTTTTGAGTGATTTTTACTGTTAGAAAGTCCGGACTGGCGTGATCAGCTGGATAAAGTTCTCTTTATCTTCAGTTGGCACCAGCGTAAATGGCCGCAAAGGCGACGTAAAGGCAATCGTGATCACTGCTGCTCCAAATGACCGCAGTGCATCCTTCATGTAATCGGGGTTAAAGGAAATCTCTAGCTCATCGCCAGTCATTTCACTGGGTGCTAAGGCTTCTTCAACGTTCCCAACGTCAGGTGAATTCCCAAAGATCTTGGCCTGGTTATTTGCCGGATCTAGGGTCAGCTTAACAACGTTGTTCCGTGATTCATGGGATAGCAGTGAAGCCCGTTCGATGGCTGCCAATAACCCTTTAGCATCAAATTCAGCACTCGTCGTCGAGTCATTGGGAATCAGACGAGAAGTGTCCGGGTAGTTGCCTTCCAGTAACCGGGAATAAAACAGGGTGTCACCGATCGTGAATAACACTTGGTTTTCGGATAGCCGCATTTCAACGTCAGGATTATCATCGCCAATCATGCGGGCCAGTTCCGTCAGACTCTTACCGGGAATGATGACGTCATAGGTTGCGGATGCTGCGGATGGCAATTCAATTTTGCGCTGGCTCAACCGATGACTGTCGGTGGCAACGGCTAATAGCTGGTTATCAACCAACGTAAAGTGGACCCCAGTTAAAATGGGCCGGCTTTCCTGATTAGAAACGGCAATAACGGTCTGGTTGATCAGTTCCCGGAAAACGTCACCCGTTAAGGTGATGGCATCGGTGGCGTCGATTTCTGGTAAGTGCGGATAGTTGTTGGCGTCTAACCCATTAATGGTAAAGGAAGCCGAACCGGAAGTAATTTCCGTCTGAAAACCTTCAGTCACATCTAACGTCATGTTGTCTTCTGGCAGCCGTTTAACAATGTCACTGAAAAAACGGGCAGGCAACACAATGGCACCTGGACTTTGAATGGCCAGTTGATTATCTGGATTATCAGCATGAATTAACGTTTCGATTGAAATGTCAGCATCTGAACCGGTTAGTGTTAAACCACTATCGTCAGCCACTAATTTTAAACCGGTTAAGATCGGAATCGTGGTTTTGGAAGAAATGGCGCGTTGGACAGTGTTGAGTTCTTTGATGAACGCTGCGCGATTAATTGTAAATTTCATAGTGAGTACTCCTTATAATCCATAATATAAATAAAAAGAATAGTAATAGTAGGGCGGTGGATACTGTGGATAAGTTTGCGAAACACGCAGTAACGATAAGTTATGCACATGTGGATAACTTGTGCATAACTTTTTAAGTTTTCCACAGCAGCCGTGTCGAAGTCTTATCTATAATAGCCTATTCGGACCAGTAAAAAAAGTAGCCGACTTGAAACTTGAATCAAATCGATTACTTTTTTACTGTCTAGGGCTATCTTTCAATTTCAGTCTTAAGATTCGTAATTTCGGCCTGTAAATCACTGTCCGTTTTGAGCGCGTCCGCGATTTTATCGTAAGCGTGAATGACGGTGGTGTGGTCTTTGCCACCAAATTCATTGCCAATTTTTGGCAGCGAACTGTCAGTAAGTTCCCGGGACAAGTACATCGCAATTTGCCGGGGTACGACAATGGTTTTGATTCGTTTCTTGCCCTTTAGATCAGTCAAAGAAACGTGATAATATTTGGCAACCTTTTCTTGAATCAACGGAATCGTGAGTTCACTGGAACGGCGATCAAGTTTGAGGCTCTTCAGTGAGCTAGCAACTAATTCAGTCGTGATCGGCTGATGGACCATCTTGGAATACGCATGGACACGGGCTAGGGCGCCTTCCAGTTCACGCACGTTGGAATCAATCCGGCTGGCAATGTAACTTAGGGTTTCATCCGGAATGGCAATGTTATCGGCTTCCGCCTTATTACGTAAAATAGCGATCCGGGTTTCCAGATCGGGTGGCGTAATATCGACTGAGAGGCCCCAAGCGAAGCGCGATACTAAACGATCTTGCAGCTTGGGAATTTCATTTGGTAGTCGGTCTGACGTTAAAACGATCTGCTTACCGTCGTCGTGAAGATCATTAAAGGTATGGAAGAACTCTTCTTGAGTCCCTTCCTTATCAGCGAAGAATTGAATATCGTCTACTAACAGTAAGTCAACGCTGCGATACTCTTCGCGAAATTGATCCTGAGTTTTTGATTGAATTGCAGTAATAAAGTCGTTCGTAAACGCCTCACTAGTGACATACTTAACTTTAGCGTTTGGATCATCGGCTAACATCTTGTTACCAATGGCATGCATTAAATGGGTTTTACCTAAACCGACACCACCATAGAAAAATAGTGGGTTATACATCACGCCAGGTTCCTCGGAAACAACCAGCGCAGCAGCGTGGGCCATCTGATTTCCCTTACCAATGACGAAGGTGTCAAAGGTATATTTTGGATTCAGCTTAGCGCTCTGACTAAATGGCGCAGAGGCTGTTGCGGGGTGTTCAAGTGTGGATACCTGGGAGTTTTCAGTGTTATCAGCAACAATAAAAACTGGCTGAATATCCTCTTGGGCGTATTCATAGGCCAGTTCAACTAACGGCTGCGTTAAGTTGCGTTGCCAGTAATCACGGTGTAGCTCCGATGGTAGCTTGATTGTCAGACGATTGTTAGTTAACTTAACGGGCTCGGCAGATGCGATCCACGTTTTAAAAGCAGTTGGGGCGATTTTCTGTTGGAAACCGTCTTTGATTTCACCCCAAAGAGTGTCTAAATCAAGCACTTTTCTTCCTCCCCATATTAAATTGATAAATTCAGTTTAGCATGCCACAAAAAAGTTTTCCACAGCCTTTTGAACTTGTGGATAATTGTTTCACAGGCAGGTATAAAGTTTTCCACAGGGCTGTCGATAACTTTATTAAAAGCTCTGTGAAACATTTTTATCCACAGGCGGTTGTGTAAAACAAATGCTGTAATATCAGGTGTTTCACAAGTTTGTCCCCAAAATTAACAGGGCAATTTGATTGAGAAACCACAGGCTGTGGACTAGTGGATAACTCAGTTAAAAAACGCTCTCTTCAATTCTAAAATTAACCAGTTATCCACACCCCTAAATCATGAAACAAATTTTTTTAAAGCGAAAAAAAAGCGCTTTTTTTAAATTTAGCCTTTGATGTTGGCGCTAGATATGCTATTATATTTTAGAAATGCATTTAGAGATGTAAATAATGGCTTCATGCCTGAAGATCAGGAGGTGTAAGTTTATGAAGCGCACATATCAACCAAAGAGACGTCACCGTTCACGCGTACACGGTTTCCGCAAGCGTATGAGCACGAGCAACGGCCGTAAGGTTTTAGCACGTCGACGTCAAAAAGGTAGAAAAGTATTGTCTGCATAGACCACTGACCAATCAGTGGTCTTTTATTTTTATCTTTGCAAAATAAATAAAAATAAAAGTTAGCAGACATTTTGGAGATGCAATATGCGAAAATCTTACCGCGTAAAGAAAGAAGCGGAATTTCAAGAGGTTTTTGAAACACGGCAGTCCGTTGCAAACCGTCAGTTTGTGGTTTACCGGATGGACCGGCCAAATCAGCCCCATTTTCGGGTAGGAATTTCAGTGGGTAAAAAAATCGGTAACGCGGTTCACCGCAATTGGGTCAAACGCCGAATTCGGCAATCACTGACCGAACTGAAACCCTATTTAAAGCAGGACGTTGATTTTTTGGTGATTGCTAGACCGTCAACCTCAGAAATGCCGATGCCGGAGATCAAGACGCACTTGACGCACGTCTTGAAACTTGCGAAATTGCTTGATAATGATTATAGCGAGGAAGACCAGTGAAAAAATTAAAACGATTTATAACTATGTTTGGAATCGTTGGCCTGTCCGTTTTATTGACGGCTTGTGGTAATCAGCCAATCACTGAACATAGCACAGGACTTTGGGATGGCGTTATCCTGTTAAACTTCTCCCGAGCCATTATTTGGCTAGCTCACATTTTTGGTGGGTATGGTATGGGGATCATCGTCTTCACCATCATCGTGCGGATCATCATCTTACCATTGATGGTTTTCCAAACCCGCAGTATGCGTAAGACCCAAGAGATTCAGCCCCAGTTAAAGGCGCTGCAACAGAAGTATTCATCCCGTGATCAAGAGACCATGGCGAAACTGCGTGAAGAGCAGCAAAAGCTCTATAGCGAAGCGGGTGTCAATCCGGTTGCTGGGTGTTTACCAATGATTGTGCAACTGCCAATTATCTGGGCTTTGTACCAAGCTATTTTTAGGACCGACGTTTTACGGTCTGGTCATTTCTTATGGTTGCAACTAGGAGCAAAAGATCCATATATGATCTTACCAATTCTAGCTGCAGTCTTTACCTTCTTAAGTTCATGGCTCATGATGAAAGGGCAACCTGAGTCTAATACCATGACAACTATGATGACGTTCACTACACCCGTGATTATCTTCATCACCGCGTTAAACTTGCCAAGTGCGCTGTCACTTTACTGGGTAATTACCAACGCGTTCCAAGTGGGTCAAACCTTGGTGATTCAAAATCCTTGGAAGATTCGCCGCGAACGTGAAGAGAAAAACCAGAAAGAAAAAGCACGTGAACGACAAGTTAGAAAAGCTATTCGGCGGGCTAAGAAAAGTCGTCGCAAGTAACTGAACAGCAATTTTTTAAAGCAAATAATTAATCTCAGAGTGGTCATAACCTGCTCTGAGATTTTTTTTGGCGTTTTTAGCAGCTATTTGGCTGGTAATAAATAACAAGTTGAAATTTGTAATATTACCATTTGCAAAAGCTATCAAATGAGGGTCCCTCACATGCTATACTGTATATTAAGTAGTTTATCGAAGGGAGAAAAGCAGTCATGACTTTATACACAAGCGAGACCGTTGACGGTGCCGTTAAACAAGCACTTCAACAACTTCAGCTCGACAGATCTCAAGTGGAGGTGGCCGTACTAACGAAACCGCGTAAAGGCTTCTTTGGTATTGGCGCCCGAAAGGCTAGGGTTGATATTAAGCCGGCTGTTACCGTTAATTCAAAACAACCAGAAAAGACAGAAAAACCAGTCACTAAAACAACAGACGAGTCAGCTACTGAACCAAAATCAGCGTCAGCATCTAAACCAGTGACGACACCAACGGATCAGACCGTAGCAACCACTGAAGGGCCAACGGTTAACCGGCAGGCGGAATACCAGCAGGTAGCGGCTGAATTAAATCAGTATTTAAGTACGATCATCAGTCAGTTAGGGATTGATGCGACTAGCACGGTTGAAGTGAAGCACCGGCACATTAATATGAATTTTAAAACGGAGCAGGAAGGTCTTTTGATCGGCAAACATGGCCGCACGATCAATGCCTTGCAGAGTCTGGCGCAGGTCTTTTTAAACCATAAACGATTCTCCAAATTAGAAGTGACATTGGACGTAGCCAATTATCGTGAACGGCGAGTGGAGACTTTGACGCGTTTGGCCGAAAACATGGCTAGAGAAGTCGTCGCAACTGGAAAGCCGGTCTATCTGGACCCCATGCCATCGTTTGAACGGAAACAGATTCATAGCGTTCTAGCGGATAATGAACACGTCATGACCTATTCGGCAGGAACGGAGCCGAAGCGGGCGGTGGTGATTACGCTGAAGTAGGTGCGGAGAAAAGCGGTTAGGGAGTGGCGTGTAAGGGAGAAACGGTGTAAACCGTGGGCTTGGGTTTACACCGTTTCTCCCTTACACATAACTCCCTGCTTTTCGGAGCCAGTTTTGGCTAGATAACAGGGGAGAGCTGTGAGTAAATCACGGGCTTGGATTTAAACTGCTCGCCCCTTACACATAACTCCCTGCTTTTTGGAGCCAGTTTCGGCTAGATAACAGGGAAGAGCTGGAAATAAACCGTGGGCTTGGATTTACACCGTTTCTCCCTTACGCATAACTCCCTGCTTTTCGGAGCCAGTTTCGGCTGAATAACAGGGGAAAGTTATGAATAAACATGGAGTTAGGTGCTTTCCTGTCCTTGAGCCTAATCGGGCATCAACGAGCAGATAGCTACATGTAAGCCAGGGAAAGTAAAGGCACACCAAAGGTCGGCGTACCTTCACTTTCCCTGGCTTACACACCGCTATCTAACCGCTCGTTTCTGCACCTTTTTTCTCTTGACACGCTTCTGATTCCAGTCTATTATGATAACTAATCATTCTTATCTTAAATAGATAAAGTAGTCAAAGTGCTTTATCCATGCTGTTAGGGGCATGGAGTGGGCACTTTTTTTGTGCGTGAAAATATGAACAATTAATCAATGGAGGGATAGACATGACGACAACAAGTGAATTTGATACGATTGCGGCCGTTGCAACACCGCCTGGTGAGGGTGGCATCTCAATTATTCGAGTGAGCGGCGACCACGCTTTTGAAGCAGTTATGCCGTTATTTAAAGGCAAAGCGTTGGACAAAGTGAAAAGTCACACAATCAATTATGGTCATATCATTGATCCTGAAACGCAGTCAGAAGTGGATGAAGTGATGGTTTCCGTTATGCGGGCGCCTAAGACGTACACCCGTGAAGACGTGCTTGAGATCAACTGTCACGGCGGTTTAGTTGCCACCAACGACATTTTGCAGCTTGTTATCAGTCAAGGTGCTCGACTGGCTGAGCCCGGTGAGTTTACCAAGCGTGCTTTCCTCAACGGCCGCATTGATTTAAGTCAGGCTGAAGCGGTCATGGATCTGATTCGGGCGAAAACGGACCGGTCAATGAAAGTTGCTTTAAACCAGCTTGACGGCAGTTTATCGCGATTGATCAAAAACCTGCGTCAGGATATTTTGGAAGTTTTGGCACAAGTCGAGGTCAATATTGATTATCCGGAATACGATGACGTGGAAACTATGACGACGAAGTTACTGCTGGAAAAGGCCAAAGAAGTCAAGGCTTCGATTCAGCAACTACTTAAAACTGCTAAGCAGGGTAAAGTGCTGCGTGATGGTCTGGCAACTGCAATTGTTGGTCGGCCTAACGTGGGTAAGTCCAGTTTACTAAACGAACTGCTGCATGAAGATAAAGCCATCGTGACCGATGTTGCGGGGACGACCAGAGATGTGATCGAAGAATACGTCAACGTCGGCGGTGTCCCGTTAAAATTAGTTGATACAGCCGGTATTCATCATACGGATGATAAGGTTGAAAAGATCGGTGTTGAACGGTCTAAAAAAGCCATTGCAGCGGCTGATCTAGTCATTCTGGTCCTGGATGCTAGCGAACCATTAACCGCGGAAGATCGGCAACTATTAGCTGATACGGCGGATGAAAAGCGAATTATTATTTTAAATAAAACTGATTTGCCACTGAAACTGGAAATGCCCGAATTAGAGCAATTAGCTGGTGACACGAAGATTATTAAAGCCTCTATGACTCAAAATCAGGGGGTCGATCAGCTGGAAAGCGAGATCAGCCACCTCTTCTTTGATGAAGGTATCGAAACTGGCCGGGGTAACGTGATGGTCACTAACGCCCGTCATATTGGGCTGTTAAAACAAGCCAGTTCGGCGTTAGATGATGTCATGAGTGGGATCGCAGCTGGTATGCCAGTTGATCTGGTTCAAATCGATATGACCAGATGCTGGAATAAGCTGGGTGAAATCACTGGTGATAGCTATCAAGATGAGTTATTAGACCAGCTGTTCAGTCAATTTTGTGTTGGTAAGTAAACGAGAGAACTTATTTAGGAGGAAACAACATGCCTGAGATTCAACCCTATCAGGGTCAGGACTATGATGTGATTATCGTAGGTGCCGGTCATGCCGGTGTAGAAGCAGCGTTGGCAGCTGCGCGGATGGGCAACCAGACGTTATTAATGACGATCAACTTGGATATGGTGGCCTTTATGCCATGTAACCCATCGGTTGGTGGCCCGGCCAAGGGAATCGTCGTGCGTGAAATTGACGCATTGGGTGGTGAAATGGGCCGTAACATTGATAAAACTTACGTCCAGATGCGGATGCTCAATACGGGTAAGGGACCAGCTGTTCGGGCGTTACGGGCCCAAGCCGATAAGCACGCTTATCATGCTGAGATGAAACACACCCTGGAAAAGGAACCGAATTTGACCTTACGTCAGGGCATCGTCGACGATCTGATCGTTGAAGACGGGGTCTGCAAGGGGGTCATTACCAATACCGGCGCGCACTATAACGCTAAAACGGTGGTGATCGCTGCTGGGACGGCCGCACGGGGCAAAATTATCGTCGGAGAGCTCATGTACTCATCGGGGCCTAACAACTCCCAGCCAGCCATGAAACTCACTAAGAACCTCGAAAAATACGGTTTAAAGCTGGAACGGTTTAAGACTGGAACACCGCCACGAGTGGACGGTAATACGATCAACTATGACGAAACTGAAGAACAGCCTGGTGATAAAGAACCGAACCACTTTAGTTTTGAAACGCCGGATGAAAATTATTTGGCACTTAAAAACCAACTTTCATGCTGGCTGACCTACACCAACGAAACAACCCATAAGATCATTCGGGCCAACCTTGACCGCGCACCCATGTTTACCGGTGTGATCGAAGGGGTTGGACCCCGTTACTGCCCTTCAATTGAGGACAAGATCGTGCGGTTTGCGGACAAGAGCCGCCATCAGCTGTTCTTGGAACCAGAAGGCCGCAAGACGGATGAATGGTACGTTCAAGGACTGTCGACGTCTATGCCAGAAGAAGTTCAGCAAAAGATCCTTCATTCAATCAAAGGGTTGGAAAAAGCCGAGTTGATGCGTCCGGGTTACGCCATTGAATACGATGTGGTTTCCCCTTATCAACTGCGGCCGACCCTTGAAACGAAGCTGATCAAGAACCTGTATACAGCTGGTCAGACCAACGGAACTTCGGGTTATGAAGAAGCTGCTGGTCAAGGCATTATGGCGGGAATCAACGCCGGTTTGCGGGCGTTAGGCAAGGAACCTTACGTCATGAAACGGTCCGAAGGCTACATTGGCGTTATGATCGATGATCTGGTGACTAAGGGGACTAACGAACCTTACCGCTTGCTAACTAGTCGTGCGGAATACCGCCTGATTTTACGGCACGATAATGCTGACCTGCGTTTGACGCCTAAGGGCCATGAACTGGGGCTGATCTCCGATGACCGCTACAACGCCTTTTTGGCGAAGCGCCAAGCCATCAAAGATGAACTTGCCCGCTTAAATACGGTGCGGGTCAAGCCATCGCCGGAAGTGAATGCTTACGTTGAATCACGTCACGAAAAGCCACTGAAAGACGGTGTGCTAGCGTCTGAATTTCTTCGGCGGCCACGGGTGACCTATGCCGACTTACTCCGGTTTATTCCGGCACCTGAAAAGCCGCTGGATCGCCGCGTCATTGAGGAGATCGAAATTCGCATCAAGTATGCCGGCTACATCAAAAAGGCCGAAGAGAGCGTGGCTAAGATGAAGAAGATGGAAGCTAAAAAGATTCCTGACAACATCGATTTTGATGCCATTGACGGTCTCGCCACCGAAGCTCATCAAAAGCTCGATAAGATCCGTCCGGAAACCATTGCCCAGGCAACGCGGATCAGTGGGGTCAACCCAGCTGATATTGCAATCTTGAGCATCTATATCGAACGGGGTAAAATTGCTAAGATTCACGCATAATCAAAAAGACTAAATCTTCGCTGAACTGCGAGGATTTAGTCTTTTTTGATTTAACTGAGATTTAAATGTTTGAATAAGCCCTTTTGATAATCACGGTCTGCCTTACGCTGCACTAACCGGTCAGCGTAGCCGCTGCAGAGAAATTTTTCTTCATCCGTTTCCGGCACGATTTTAGGCAACGGCGGATTGGCTGGATTGGCCACCGTGACGAAGGTAACAAAACAGGTGAAGCCCACAAACCGCTCGCCGGTCAGCAGGTGTTCGCCCAGTCCTTTAACGAAGACTTCCAGTGAACGGTGGCTGGTACCGGTGACGTAGGATTCGATCAGCATGGCATCTTGCATCACAAATGGGGCAATGAAGGCCATGTGATCCATTGTTGCCGTGACCTGAACTTGATGGATAGCGCGCGAGGCCGCAATTGAGCTCGTATCATCAACTAATGACAGAATTCGACCACCAAACACAGTGTTGTGTTCATTTAAGTCCGCGCTGAATACCCGGTGATTTGAAATCGCTATTGTTTCGTGACAGGTTAACTGATTTGTACTCATAACTGTGACCTCCAGTGATCCATAATTAGGGCTATTCTAACATAGATTTAAAAGGGGTATTGAAACGGTTACATTTAAAATGAGTGAGTAAGAATCATATTAATTGTATTACGGGCAGACAACTTTCATAATGAAGTCAAAATTAATGAAAGAAGCGATCAAAATGACACGACATTTAACGTTATCACCAGAGGCCATTGCTAAGATCAAGCCACAGCTAACGGAGCATGCCCGGATCTTACTGAGTTATGACGACGGTGTTGGTCCCTATTCGCACCATGGACTAGTTGCGTTGCAGGTCTCATTTCAGCTGGTACTGATCAACGATAGCCAGCCCTATGATGATTATGATGAAGAAATCGAAACTAATCTGCAGCCAATGTATATTAAATCCTATTCTGGCCGTTTTCTAAGTGATCAAATGACCTTAAAACTGCAGCCGAAGTATCAGACATTGGTGTTAGCAGATGAAGGCGGCGAAATTGATCAAAACGTGGAAGTCGTCAGTGAACGCAATTAGGCATTAAAGAGCAGTGACTGTTGAACAGTGACCGCTTTTTTGATGAAAAGAGTGTTGTGAAATCATTAACTTACAAAAAGTAAGCAAATCCTGTGACTTTTCGAGATTGCAGTCTTATACTTTTTAACGTTAAACAATTTAAGTATTTGTCGTTTTAATTGTGATGAAGAATTAATGGAGGAGTGCGATACGATGACAAAGATGATGGCAGGACAAGCATTAGTTAAAGTATTGGAAGATTGGGACGTTGACCATCTTTATGGAATTCCTGGGGGCTCAATTAACCATACTGTTGAAGGCCTATATCTCGAACAAGATAAGGTAAAATACATTCAGGTTCGCCATGAGGAGGTCGGTGCAATTGCCGCTTCTGCTGACGCTAAGTTCACGGGTAAGATCGGGGTCGCTTTTGGTTCCGCGGGTCCTGGTGCTACTCACCTGTTCAATGGCCTGTACGATGCCAAGATGGACCATGTACCTGTGCTGGCGATTGTGGGCCAAGTTGCTCAGCCAGTGATGAACACCAACTTCTTCCAGGAAATGGATGAAGGCCCGATGTTTGATGATGTTTCAGTTTATAACCGGACCGTCACCACGGCGGAACAAATTCCCTATGTCATTAACGAAGCCATTCGCGAAGCCTATCGTCAAAGTGGCGTGGCAGTGGTCATTTTACCTGAAGATCTAACCCAAAAAGAAATTGATTATGAACCATCAAAGACGCCTAAAGAAGTTACGAATAACTACAGCCAAACAGTTGATCCAAAGGCTATCCAGGACAGCCTTAAGATGATCAAGGAAGCTAAGCACCCACTGATCTATGCTGGTCGCGGTTTGCTGGGTGCCCGTGATGTGTTGACGAAGTTCTCCGAGCAGTTCAACATTCCAGTAATGAACACCGTACCGGCAACGGGGGTTATTTCAACTGATCATCCAAACTTCATTGGGACCTTTGGCCGGCTAGGAACTAAGTCAGGTTTTGAAGCGTTACAACACGCTGATTTGATTCTCTTCTTGGCTTCTGAATTCCCGTTTGCGAACTTCTGGCCAAAGAATTTGAAAATTATTCAAGTTAACACGAACCCATTTGATATTGGGAAGACGGTGGACGTTGATTATTCAGTGATTGCGGATGCTAAGAGCTATCTGAACGATATGATCGCCACCGGTGAAACCCGTCCAGCAGATACTTGGCTGAAAGCGAACCAGGAGAATAAGGCGAACTGGAACAAGTGGCTGGATGAACAGGCTGAAGATGAGAGCCGCGGCTTGAACCCTGAAGCAGTCACCAAGAAGATTGCTGAACTGGCAGGGCCTAACGACACTTACGCGGTTGATACCGGGAACGTTTCTGAATGGGGCGCTCGCGGGTTACCGATGAACAAGAACCAGCGTTTTGCCATTTCGGGTTTATTTGCAACCATGGGCTTTGGCCTACCCGGTGGGATCGCTGGTGCGCTGAGTGTGCCGGATGCGCAGGCTTGGTCACTATCAGGTGATGGCGGTTTTGCCATGGTGGCACCGGACATTATTACCGAAGCTCGTTATGAACTGCCAGTGATTAATGTCGTCTTCACCAACCACCGCTTCGGTTTTATCTACTACGAACAAGCTGAATCCAAGCAGCATTTCTACGGGGTCGATCTAACGGATGCTGACTGGGCAAAGGTGGCTGAAGGACTTGGTGGAATTGGCTTTACCGTTAAGAATAAGGCTGATCTCGATAATGTCTTCACTAAGGTCAAGGACTTACAGGCCAACGGCAACAAGAAACCAATTGTCATCAACGCCTACATTAATCCCGATGATCCAATTGCGACGGCCTTTATGCCATTAGACGAAAAGCTCTATGGAAAAGATACTGTTAAAGCGTACTCAGAGAAGTACCACATTGATCCAAAGACGCAGCCATCATTAGGTGAACTGCTTCGTGCTCAAGGCGATGATAAGTAGTTTTAAGTTTTAAAAATTGAATCTAAACGTGAAAAGCTCAGTACAATCTGATTATTGTACTGAGTTTTTGTTGTTTATCTGTAATAGATAATCTGTCACTGTACAAAATTACTAGTAATTAACGCCAACATCAGCAAATCTGGTATCATACAAGTATATACCTATCTTGGGGGAGGAATAAACGATGGCAAAATGGTTTAGTGGCAGACGGTCAAAACAGCCGGTATTAGGGGGCACCAATAATGATCATGAGATCGATTATGGTGAATTGTACGCAGTGTATGCCAAGACAAAGCAGAATAATATGTCTCGGCAGCGACACCAAGCAGAGAAAATGGCCAGTCAAATCAAAAAAGATCAGCAACGAAATTCATGATAATTAAAAAGACTAGTGCGAAATCAGCTCGCACTAGTCTTTTTGTGTGTTATTCATAACCTAAGCCATTTACGTTAGCTCGTTCAGTTTTATTACCAGCCCAGAATGGCACTTTGACCACACCGGCAACCTTACTCTTTTTCACAAAGCCCCAATAGCGGCCATCGTTGGAAACGCTACGGTGATCACCTAAGACGAAGTATTCACCCTTGGGTACTACGGTAACGTGTTTGCCCCAGCCATACTGTTTGGCTAATGACTGTAACGTCCAGTTGTGGGAACCAGTCCCCGTCGTTGCCTCATCTTTACTGATAAAGTGCTGATTGACCACTTTATCGTTGACGTAGAGTTTGTCGTTCACAAAGGAAACGGTGTCGCCAGGTAGCCCGATGACCCGCTTGACGTAATCCGTTCCTGGGGCGGCTTCGGGATCAGCACCATGGGCGTCAAAAACAATGACGCTAAGGTGTTTGATCTGGGCTTGTTTAAACATCCAGACACGTTCGTTATTCGTTAAGTTGGGTTCCATTGATGGTCCATCTACCCGAACTGGTGACAGGACTAAGCTTTTTAAGCCGAATGCCAGCAGCAGGCCGATGACGACCGGCACCACGATTTCTTTGAAGAATTTCATTGCATTGTTATCCCTTCCAGCGCCTGCAGCACAGACGCTGTTATCTTAGTTAAATACACTTCATACTACTCTTTTTTTCTTAAAAGGCACAATAGATGATGGTGATTTATAACAATATTAATTAGCCAACAAATGATTTCACTAGTATTTTTAACAGAATTCCGTATCATTATAGGTATGATACTTTTTTAGGGGGGTGGACTGATAACATGTCTGAGCAACAGCACCGGCTGCGTTTTGTTTTAATTTTAGGGACGTTAAGTGCTACGGGGCCATTGTCCATTGATTTATACTTACCTGCATTACCGCAAATGATGCGCCAGTTCCAAACGTCAGCATCGCTGATCCAATTGAGTTTGACCGCCTGTCTTTTAGGACTCGCGTTTGGTCAGTTGATTGCGGGGCCCTTAAGTGACCATTATGGCCGTAAAAGACCATTGATCATCGGCTTCTTGGTCTTTGCGTTGGCTTCGTTGCTGATCGCGATGGCCCATTCGATCACCATGCTGATCGTCATGCGGTTTATTCAGGGCCTTGCCGGAGCCAGTGGGCAGGTCCTTTCTCGAGCGGTGGCCCGGGATCTCTTTAGCGGTCACGCACTGACTAATTTTTACGCGATTTTAAATGCTGTGAACGGGGTCTTCCCCATCATTGCGCCGATCATTGGCGGCTATATGATTCGGTTTGTCCCCTGGGAGGCAGTGTTTATTCTTTTAGGCGTAATTGGGGTAGTGCTTACTGGCTTGATCGTGATCGGTATTCCAGAAACGTTAGCACCTGAAAAGCGGTTAACGGGACCGGTGTTCGCAACGTTTAAGTCCTTTGGTACGTTGATTGAACTGCCAGGGTTTCTGCGTAACATTGTGATCACTGGACTGGTCTATGGTTGTTTATTTAGTTATATTTCGGCTTCAACCTTTATCTATCAGCAACTATTCCATTTGTCGGCACAAGCCTTTAGTTTGTTCTACGCCATAAATGGTCTGGGAATCGTGATTGGCAGCGGCTTACCCAGTCGGGTGAACCGGCTATCAGAACGCGTTCAAATGAAGATCGGGATGGTGCTGGTCTTACTAGACAGCATGATCTTGTTACTAGGTTCGTGGCTGCATTTTTCGCTCATTGCAGTGGCTGTCCTGCTGTGGTGCTTAGTGGTGTTTGTGGGCATGCTACTCACGCTGACCACCGCGATCATCATGAATCAGACGCCGCAAAATGCCGGCAGTGCTTCAGCGTTGATTGGCTTGTCACAAAACGCATTTGTCGGAATTTCTTCACCGTTAGTTGGGTTATTCGGTACAGCTAGTTACGCTCCAATGGCGGGATTGATTCTCATCTATAGTCTGGGTGCGTTAGGATTGTCTTATAAGAAACGAGTTTAGAAGTATGATTAGGAGGCTTATACATGGCTGAAAAACTGTCAGCATTAACAGCAAGTGATTTTAAACAATACCATCGAGATCTCAAACAACGGCCGGACGCAGACGTGATCAGCCGCGCCGTCATGACGAACGGTGTGAACGCCGCGGCGACTGATCCAGCGGCAAAGGTTCGTCTGCACCGGGAATTTTCCGTGGAACTCGATACTGGCACTGTGACCAATCAAAAACAGAGTGGCCGCTGCTGGGAATTTTCATTACTGAATACGTTACGGCACCGCTTTGAACAGACCCACCACGTGAAAAACTTTGAATTATCTCAGAACTACTTATTCTTCTGGGATAGAGTTGAACGGGCGAATATGTTCTACCAGCAAATTTTAGCGACGGCCGATAAGGGTCCCAATGACCGAGAAGTCGCTTTTTATCTCAAGATGGCGGGTGGTGATGGCGGTCAATGGCCAATGGTTGCGGCACTGGTCGAAAAATACGGTGTCATGCCAGCCTATGCCATGCCAGAAACCTACAATACCGACCATACTAATGCGTTTGCGTCAACCTTAGCGCTTAAAATGCGGCGGGATGCGGTGATTTTACGGGACCTCGTTCATGAAGGTGCCAGTGCTGATCAGCTGGATGAAAAGCGCCGGCAGATGGTGGGCGAAGTGTACCGCATGGCGGCCTATTCCTTTGGTGAACCACCGACTACCTTTGATTTAGAGTACCGTGATAACGATAAAAAGTGGCACCGGCAAGCCGATGTGACACCGACTGACTTTTTCAAACAGGAATTTGACGTTGATCTGGAAGATTACGTGGTGGTCACCAACTCACCAGATAAACCGCTAAATGAGTTGTATCGTTTGGCCAGCCAGGAAAACATTGCTGGCGGCAAGCAGATTCAGTTTTTAAACGTTGATATGGATGTCCTTAAAAAAACGGCAATTGCCCAACTGCAGGATGGTGAAACGGTCTGGTTTGGTAACGATGTGCTGCAGCAGATGAGCCGTGAACAGGGCTTCTTAGATGCTAAACTCTACCGGCGTGCGGAATTATTTGGCATCGATCTGACGTTAAATAAAGCCCAGCGCTTCGCTTATCACGAAGCTGAAGTGACCCATGCCATGACCTTAACCGGGGTTAATCTAGTGGACGGCACGCCTAACCGCTGGAAAGTGGAAAATTCGTGGGGCGAGAAAAACGGTGAAAAGGGCTATTTCGTGATGACGGATGACTGGATGGATCAGTTCGTCTATGAAGTCGTTGTCCATAAGAAGTATCTGACGGCTGAACAGCGGGCAATCTTAGCGCATCAGCCAGTTGAATTAGCACCGTGGGATCCGTTGATGTAAAGTGTGTGAAAAAACTCGGTAGATTCCAGAATACAGTAAAAGCGCAGATGGGTTTCCTAAACTTGGAAACTGATCTGCGCTTTTACTGTATTTGAAGTTACAAAACCTTATATGCTGCCAGTAACGACATGGTGTTGATCGCCATTAACTGTTGTTTTAAATCATGTAATTGAACTTTTGACATCTCGTGAGTAATGATCACGACGCGCGCCGTTTGACCATCCGTGTTAGTTTGGACAATTCGGCTAAAGCTGGCACCAATCTGGGTCATAATTTGCGTGAATTTTAGCATCTGACCCGGAACGTCCAGCATATTTAAGGAGAGGTAATAGGGATAGATGACATCGTTTAGGTCAACTTTGCCGACCTTGCTTTGGTAGTTATTAAAGGAGTTGCCGGTAGTCCCCAGAACGATGTTTTTAGTGACGGAGACAATGTCGCTTAACACGCTATTGGCGGTTGGCAGGCCACCGGCACCACGGCCATAGAATAGGGTTTCACCAACGGCTTGGCCCGTGACCATTACCGCGTTGTTTTCGTTATTGATCGTTGCCAGCGGATGATCTTTAGGCACCAGCACCGGTCCAACTTCGGCAAATACACCATCATTGATTCGCCGGGAGATCCCCAGTAATTTGATGGTGTAACCAAACGCATCCGCTTGCTGAACGTCAGATTGCTGAATGGTTGAAATGCCTTCTACCGACATATTGGCGAGCTTAAGATGGGTACCATACGAGAACTGACTTAAAATAATCATCTTGTAAGCTGCGTCGATACCTTCCACATCGTTAGTGGGATCAGATTCAGCAAAGCCTAACTCCTGTGCCTTTACCAGCGCATGATCATATGACCAGTTCTTACGCTGCATCTGGGTCAAAATGTAGTTGGTCGTCCCGTTAACGATCCCTTTGACCTCAGTGATATAGTCGGCTGCAAAACTGGTCACAATGGTTCTTAAAATGGGGATACCACCGGCAACGCTGGCTTCATACATGAGATCACAGTGATTGTTTTTAGCAATAGCGGCCAATTCTTCACCAGCGGAGGCAATTAAATCCTTGTTGGCGGTAACCACGTGTTTTTTAGCGTTTAACAGTTTCGTGATGACTTCCTTAGCTGGATGAACGCCACCCATTACCTCTACCGCAATTTTGATTTCGGGATCATTGATGATCGCGTTTAGATCAGTCGTGACAGTGACTCCTGCTGGGACTTGATTTTGGTGTTTAGCGACGTCTCTGATCACAACGGTTTTAACGCTCAGACTGCGGCCCGTGATGTTTTGGACCTTATCGGAATTTTCAGTAATCATTTTAAGAACGCTGCTGCCAACGGTTCCAAGGCCTACCAGCCCAATTTTAATTTTATCCATATATATGGCGCTCCTTGTTTGATGTTTACCTGACAGTATAGCAAATATAATGAGAACTTTGTGAAAATTAAGGATGAATTCTCATAAAAACTGATTCAAGCTTAAAAAAGACTCACCTAAGCCGTTTAGCTTAGGTGAGTCTTGAATCAATAAATCCATTTAAAAAACGTGTGAAAAGCTTTTGCCAATACCGGCAAATAGGCGACTAAACCAGTTGGTACCACTGGTGTTGCCCTGTTTGGCAACTGGTTTACGTACCGTTTGCGCAGCTGTATCAGTCTGCGTGGTGGCAGCTGGTAAGCCGGTATTATTAAAGGTCGTAGTCGTTACCTGCTGACCCTTTTTAACCGGTAGTTCAGTGGCAGTCAGGCGATTAGCGATTTTGATCTTCTTCGGATCTTGACCTACGCGATACCAGACTTGCGTGTGTGATTCGGCGGGATCAGCTGTTACCTGCTGGCCTTGAATCCGGTATTTCTGGGGTGTTTCCGTTATGGACTTGCTTCTCACCGTTTTATCTAGGTGAGTAATCAGGCCGTTCATCGCGGAAAAGGTGCTCTTACTGCCAAGGATAGTGGCGATCAATTCGCGGCCATGCCGCCAGTAAGTGACCGTTAAGCACAGACCGGCAGTTTCAGTATAGCCGGTTTTAAGGCCGGTTAAATGATTGCTGGCGCGGTAGTAAAAGCCGGGCTTTAACATGGAGTTAGCGTTAACTAGTGTCTGGCCATTCAACTTGGCATTGGGTTTAGTACTCCATTGCGTGATCTGAGGAAACGCCTTGATCAGATGCTGGGCCACGATACTGATGGCCTTGGCACTGACCATGTTTTGAGCTTTGGCAGACGTTCCATGCAATTGGTAGCCGTAGTGTTTAAGGTCAGTGTTATCCAATCCGGAGCTGCTGACAAAGTTCGCATCGATGCCCCAGTCCTTTGCCTGATGATTCATCATGGCAATAAACTTGGCATTGTTGCCGCCAGCGACCGCTCGACCAAGGGCAATGGCGGCTGAATTAGAAGACGCGATCAAGGCAGCTTGGTAAAGGTCCTTGACGGTATATTGATTGGAATGATTAATTTTAAAGGATCCCAAACTGTAAGACTTACTCATTTTAACCAATTGAGGATCAACGGAAACTTTATCGTTCCAATGGAGCTGATGATGGTTGATAGCCTGAGTGGTTAAATAAAGGGTCATCATCTTGGACAGACTAGCAATTGGTAACTGCCGGTCAGCGTGGTTTTGATAGAGCGTCTGGCCACTTTTAGCATCCATAACATAGGCTGATTTAACTTTCGTGTAATCTGACATTTGGCCGTTCTTTTTACTTTTAGCGAAACTAGGACTAGCTGGTGAAAACACCAGTAGCATACAAATAAGCGCGATCAATAAACGCGATACGCGCTGTTTTGTGTGATTTAAAATAATATACACCTCCGCAGCACAAAAACTGTCATTAGTATAACAGAAAACAACCTTAAAAATCGTCAAAGAAAGTGTTAAGTTCTCGTAAAATGAATTTAAACGATAACTTTGGCGATAAACTATTGGTTACGTCGTTTTTAGCAGATTGTTACTAACTATTAATGCTATAATTTTTTATGTGTCATTTAAGGAGGAAGCTAAATGATAGTCCGGCCAATGAAACCAACTGAGCGAGAAGCAGTCGCAGTAATTTATTTACGTGATCGGCAGCGTTATTTTCCGTGGGTCGCCCATCCTGAACTAACAGACTTTGACCACGATTCACGTGGCGAGGCGCTATTTGTGGCGGAGATCGATGGCCAGATCGCTGGTTTTGCCAGTTTACTGCGCGTCATGGATTTTATTCACCTGTTATTTGTGGCACCCGAATTTCAGCACCAAGGGGTTGGCCACGCGCTGATTCAAAAAATGCGGCAAAAAGCAGTGGGAACGTTAACCTTGAAATGTGTGATTGAAAATGAACCGGCACTAAAATTTTACGCCAGCGAGGGGTTTGTAATTCGCCGCGAAGATCGCATTGCAGTGCCAGCCAATTACACACTGATTGATACAATTAAGCAGTAACTGATCGTAGAGTACCAAGTCAATTGTTAATGCCTTTTGAAGAAATGTCTTATTTTGATTGAAAATAGTAGAATGGCTGACCTATGATGAGGCTAGCAATGATATTTTGAAACAGGAAAGGGAAAATTTTGAAACGGTTTATTGTTATTTTAACCAGTTTAATGTCATGTTTAGCGCTATATCAGCCAATTGGAGCGGCAGCTAAAGTACATAATCAGCATTCATCAGCCCTAATTAGTCATCCCTCGCAAATGCGAACGGTCAATGATTCAAGGGTTCACTTTGTTAACAAACCCAGAAGATATACCCATATGAGATTAAATAATCAGTCCAATCGGGTGCACGCAGTTGCGGGTAAAAAAATGACGTTTAAGACGCGATTGTTATTGCCTGATCCTGGCAAGGATAATCAAAAGTGGGAGAATCCCCAAGCGATTGCATTTACCAAGAACAACATGATGTATATCGTCTATTGTCCCAAAGCCTATCATAACCAGGGAAGAATCGTCCGGTATGATTTAACGCAGCTGCAACAATTAGGCGTCTATAAGCATCCCAGAGAATTACGAAACATCTACGTGAAGCATCATGGTAAATTCTCTAATCAGCAACGAAAGATTCAAAAAGCCGTTAAGGTCGGCGGCATCATTAATACTGGTCACGGTCAGACGCTCGCCTATAATCCCAAAGATAACGGATTATACATGTGGCGGGATAATCGCAATAGTTCAGATCTTCAAACCAGTATCCACGCTGAGATTCAGCAGATCAATCCGAATTCTTTAAAACCTGAACACGCAATTCGGTTTTATCTCAAAGCACATAGAACGGCGATTATCGGTGGCGGTACTTTGACATTTGATCAGAATGGTAATGCTTATTACTGGGCTAAATCGGGTATGGGTGCCTACATCTATAAGGGCAATGTCTCGATGCAAAACGTTAAATTTCGACGGACTGATCAATTTCTGAAAAGGGCGCCGGGAGCCTGTGAACAAAGTATGGGCTATAATCCTAAACGCGATCGGCTATATTTGATTTCTGATGATTCCATCGCCAGTTTTCCAGCTAAGCAGCTAAATGGTCACGGGTCATTGAACAGTAAGTCCTTTGAATGGTCACGCCTGTCACCGAAACGTGAAACTGAGGGGCTGACTTTTGATAATTCCGGTCATGGTTACTTGTTGATGAACCATAATCCAGAGGTTCTTCGATCGACTGGCGTCTATTAAAACCATTTCAAGTTACAAATTGATGCTGAGGTGGTGATTCAGTTAGTATTCAAGTCATAAAATAGCGATTGATTTCCTAAATGTTGGAAGTCAATCGCTATTTTTAATTGCTGATTGAAGTGAATACTGAGTTTACAGCTGTCTAGGTGCTGTTGGTTTAAAATCGTGGTAGCCACCATGGTGCTTAGAATGGTGGCGACCATGACCCTGCGGACGGTCACTTTGAAGCTGCAGTGCCAATTGCTTGGTCTTTTCACGTTCGATTTGGAGTTTCTTTTTATAGATGTTAGTTTTGACATGACCATAAACCAACAGTGCCAGTGGAATCATGTGAACGGATAGACCAACCGGGATCAACCACGGATTTTCCTTAATAAATGCCGCGTGCTGGCTAGCCAGTTTTTCGAAATCAACAGTAACTGTTTTCTTTGCCATAAAAACCACACTCCTTTTGCCCTAATCATACCGTAAAATTTATTGAAATACAGTCGAAAAGGTTAAAAAGTTAAGCGCTATCATGGTACTGGCTTATCCTTGATACTGCATTGCCAGCTGCCGGTAATAATTTAGCGATTGCGGGTCGAGTCTCAGTTTATCGCTGAGCTGCTGGTCACTTAATTTAGGATGCTGCAAGAGATAATCCAAGATAGCACTTTGATATAACCGAGTGGGCGTTAACGCGAAGCCTAACAGCTTTTCGTCAGGTTTTAAGTACTTATGCAGCCCCGCAGCGGTGAGGTGGGGATCCCCGTCTAATCGCTGCTTTAAAAACAGATCCTGACTATGCTGGCGCGCTTGTAACGGGGTGATGAATTGCTGATAATCTTGCCAGAAAGTCCGTTCATCTGGATTAAAGTTCCGCGGGTGTAATTGCTGATAAAAGCCGGGAGTCAAAAACTCCGAGATGGTGTAATAGTGGCTGGTCAAAAGCATTGTTAGCCGGGTGTAAATGGCTAGTTGCTGATTGGCTAAAATGGCTGGCATTAAGTGCAGCCATTTAGTTGTTGGTGTTTTTAAATCATCGTGTGATTTACCCTTTAGCGTGAGGGTGGGGTAATGCGTGATCAAATCGTGCGTGAACAGGTATTTAAAGTAAATATTGATGTGTGACAGCATCTTATTGTAAGTACCGTTAGTGACTTGACGCTGGTTGACCAGCATTGCCAGGTACTGCTCGACGTCCCGGTCTAATAGCGTTGCCACCCGGTGATCGGCTTGGTAACCGGCGTTGAAGTTACTCAAAAAGTTGAATAGATCAGCTAGGACCGAACGATATTCAGCAATAGTGGGTTGTGCCAGTTCTTGACGATTGAGATAACGTTCAAAAACCTCTTGGTATGGATAAGCATTGGCATGCGACAAGTGAACGCCCCCTTTGAATCATAATTAAGTTTATTATACGTTAAAAACCTGCGCTATGGCGAATGAGTCACCATAACGCAGGTTTTTAAATGCTTAAATTGGTTGCAGTTTAAGTGGTTTCTACAAAGACGACATTGGTTTTATCCATATCGACATCGCGGACTGCATGATACCCGCTTAAGTGCAGTTTAGTCGCTTTATTAGTACCCTTAGTTGAGTCTTTAACGGTCACGGTCTGGGTCATATCGATTCCGGATAACTTACCGGATAATTTGATCATTGTTTGATCTTTTTTATCCTTAGTAAAGGTATACTTAACGGTTCCTTCCTTGTTCAAAGCCTTGGCCCTTTTGGCAGCGCTGTAAGATTTGTAGAATTTGTCAACGTTGTACATCGTGGCCTTACCAGTCTTTTTGTCAAATGCAATAGCTTCAATGCCAGAATTACTCTTGTGGTTGATCTTGCCAGCTAAGTACCAGAAACCGTCGCCCGATAAGATACTGGACTTAACGTCGGCGTGTTTAGTGGTGGTCGGTTCGTTTTTAAAACTAGCCTGCTCATGGGAGTTGGACTTATTGGCAGTACTGCTGCCGCAAGCGGTTAGAAAAATGGCGAGAACTGCGACCAGACTCAGTAACAGTGCCTTTGTTCGGGATGTTTTCATTTTAATCACCTCATTATTATGTGAATCGAGTATAGCAGTGGAAGCAGGGGCAACGCAAGCATTTGAAATAAAGTTAAAGTTTTCTCATGCAATTGAATACTACCATCATTATTTTAACTGATAATGGGATACAACGCAGGAAACATTACCATTTTTTTTAATAATTATTGAAAAAATGAGAAACATCTCATAGTCAAATTATTGTATAATGTTGGCGTGAGTTGGGGAAACAGCATGAGTAGACGGAATAGTTAATCACATTAACCATTCCTGAGTAGCATTTATGGGGATCTAATTGAATCGAAGGGGAGGATCTTTAATGAGTCATTGTATTGATTTAACTCATCAGCGGTTTGGCCGATTAGTGGTCGAAAAACGGGCTGATACCGTGGCACGAAATGGAAACGTTTGCTGGTTATGCCTGTGTGACTGCGGCCAACGGGTAGTAGTTGAAGGCTATGCGCTGAGAAAGGGAATTACCCGCAGTTGCGGCTGTTTACGCCGGGAAGTATCACGGCATAATGCGCAGCACAACGAAAGTTTTATTAATGCTCAGGGCGGTGCGTTAGTGGATCAAAATGGTATCGGGTATTCCTCGTTGATCCGTTCCAAGCGGAATCGTTCAGGTGTGATCGGGGTTTCTTTTGATAAGAAATCGGGAACTTACGTAGCGCGGCTGATGTATCATGGCCGCTACGTGTTAAATCGGGCGACCCACTCCTTTGAAGAAGCCGTAGAATTACGCCGGCAAGCAGAACAGCAGTATTTTAAAGCGCAGGAATTGCAGAATTAATAAAATACTCATTATATCAGCGACTGATATGATGAGTATTTTTGGGTCACTAGACCGAACATACGTTTATTGGTAAACTAAACCTATTAAACTTTTAGGGGGATTATAAAATGCCAAGACGACGGCGTAAGCGTAATAGTAATTCGTTTTTTACCTGGCTGGTGATCGCGGTAGCACTGATCGCAGGGATTTCTAGTACAACGGGTAACCAGCGTTCAAAGACGAACACGGCAAGCTCAGCTAGTAGTCAAACGACGCTGCAGAGTAAGGCGAGTTCGGTCATTCAGAACTTTAAGGGTCACCAGTCTACTAGTACTACGAGTCAGCCGCGTGCGACTGGTCACACTCAGGCTAATAGTACGGCACAGCTCGCAGACCTTAACTATCATGGCCAGCAGGTGGTGAAAGTCAATCAGGGCGTACCGACTTTTACGAAAGCTCAGCTCAGTACCGCTAAAGGGCCGTGGCAAGAATATCATCCGTTAGACAGCCTTAACCGGGTGACGGGGGCCGATGCATTACTGGCTAAATCACTTATGCCTCACGCCCAGCGCGAACCACTGTACGTTAGTCCTACAGGATGGCATAACAAGCGGTTTACTTACCAGGGTAAAACGGACTGGTTATATAACCGCAGTCATTTGATCGGTTATCAATTTACTGGCCAGAACAATAACCCGAAAAATTTAATGACGGGGACTAGGTCGCTGAACTCGCCCGGAATGGAAAACTACGAAACTGAGGTCGCAACCTACCTTAAATTAAACGCGGCAAATGAGGTGCGGTATCGAGTGACGCCAGTCTTTCGGCATAGTGAACTGTTAGCCCGGGGCGTTCAAATGCAGGCCCAGTCGATTGGCAGCAATACGATTCACTTTAACGTCTACATTTTTAATGTTCAGCCAGGGGCTAAGATTGACTACGCGACTGGACAATCGGTAGTTACTGGCCGTAATTAAGATGCGCCTGACCGCCGTAAAAATTCTTAAAAACATTTAAGCTATTATTGAGATAAGCAGTGTTTTTGCCTTATGATAAAGATATATTTTAAAATTTGTCTTACTTTTAGGGGGAAACCAGCTTGAAACGGTTTATTTTAGGGGTGATGAGTTGTGTAACTTGTTTTGTTTTGGGACAAGCGGTTACAGCAAATGCCTCAGTTAAGGTCTATAACCAGCGGTCTACGGCGTTAATTAACCACCCATCACGAGCCCGGACGCTCAATAATTCGAACGTTAAATATGTAAAAGTACCCAAAAACTATACTCATATGAAAGCGACTAGTCAGTTTAATGAAGTAAAAGCGGTCAGCGGGAAAAAAGTGACGTTCAAGACGCACTTTCTACTACCATATCCCGGTAAGGATAATCAGCATTGGGGTAATCCGCAATCGATAGCAGTTTCTAAGAGCGGCTATATGTACATCGTTTATTGCCCAACTAACACCAGAAACGAAGGGCGGATCATTCGGCTGGATATGAAACGACTCACGCAATTGGGTGTTACTAAAGAACCCAAGTTGCTGCAGTCGGCGTATATTAAAAAGCATGGTAAGTATTCAGATAAACAAAAGGATGTTCAACGCGCTGTTAAAGTCGGTGGTATGTTTGATACCGGTCACGGTCAATCTTTGGCCTATAATTTGAAGAGTCACGCCCTTTATATGTGGCGGGATAATGAAACTAAATCAGGCGCGCCAACTTCTACCGGCGGCTATATTCAACATATTAGTACAGCAACTTTGAAACCTGATCGGGCAATCAGCTTCCACTTAGTTTCTCATGGCTTCATTCATGGCGGGCACACGTTAACCTTTGATAAATATGGCAGTGCTTATTTTTGGAGTAACCCGGGCAATGGTGCGAATATCTATAAGGGAAACATTTCCACGCACCACGTTATTTTTAGGAGAACAGATCAAGTTCTAAAACATCAGCCAGGGACCCACATTCAAAGTATGGGTTATAATGCCAAACGTGGTCGACTGTATTTAATTTCGGATGATTCGATTGCTAGTTTTCCAGCCAATAAATTAAATGGGCATGGCTCACTAACGAATAGTTCATTTGAATGGTCAGGACTAACCCCTAAGCGTGAAACTGAAGGGCTGACTTTTGATTCAACTGGTCATGGTTACTTATTGTGTAACCATAGTCCAGAAGTCTTGCTTTCAACAACGGTTTATTAGCAGTTAAAAGGGTAACGCGTTCGATCGCCTTCGAACGCGTTACCCTCTATTTATCTTAATGACGGTTATTATAGCGGTAAATACTGTACAGAATGATGGCTAACAAGAAGCCAAACCCGATGACGGGATTTTCACGAAATAACCAGTGAAAAACGCGGATGGTACCGACGCCATGAATACCGAAAATTGCGGGAACGATTGTAGAAAACATGCGGGACTTCCTTTCTCGAAGTAGCAATGTTGCGTGTGCTATAATTTTCCCCATAGTATCATAATCGAAGTGCTAAGAGGGAGATTATATGGAAATTACCATGACAATGATTGGTGAAGGCATTTATCTCATCAATATTATTTTAGCAATTATCATTATCTTTAGACAGCGACGCGACATTGTAGCGATTTGGGCCTGGTTACTGGTGCTTTTTCTACTGCCGGTAATCGGGTTCTTGATCTATGCTTTTCTCGGCCGTCAATTACCCAAAGATAAACTGTTTAAGGCAAAGAGTGACGTTCAGCTTCAGTTTAACGAATTGCTGGCTAAACAGCGCAAAGCATTAGGCAGTGAAAGTCTGCCGGCGGATGAGGCATCGGATTCCGTTAAATCATTGGTCACGATGTTTCAAACCGCTAACCAGGCCTTTTTAGCCCGGAAGAACCGGGTGCGTATTATTGCGAATGGCAAGCAGCTGTTTCACGCCATGATTGAAGATATGGAACGGGCGCAGGATAGTATTCACGTTGAGTTTTACTCCTTTTATAATGATAATATTGGCAAACAGATTCGTGATCTGCTGGTGCGTAAAGCACGTTCTGGTGTAGAAGTCCGGGTAATCTATGACCCCTTTGGTTCATTCGGTGCATTTCACTCGTTTTTTAAACCCTTAATTAGGGCTGGCGGTTATGCGGAACCGTTTTTGACCCGTTCAGCGCTAACTGATTTTCGGTTGAACTTTCGGGATCACCGTAAAATCGTTGTGGTTGATGGTAGGATCGGTTACGTTGGCGGGTTTAACATTGGTGATCAGTACTTGGGGCGGCATAAAAAATTCGGCTATTGGCGGGACACTCATTTACGGGTGACTGGTTCTGCAGTATTTGGGCTGCAGGGCCGGTTTATTTTGGATTGGAACGCGACGGCTTCTAAGGGACTCTTACCGGCCGATCACGTGGTAGCTCGTTATTTTCCGTTAGCTCACGTTAAAGGCGATACCAATATGCAGATCGTCAGTAGCGGACCGGATTCTGACTTGCAGCAGATCAAAATGGGGTACATTAAATTAATTCAAACGGCTAAGCGGCGGGTCTGGATTCAAACGCCGTACTTGATTCCAGATGATAGCGTTATGGATGCCATTAGAATTGCAGTGATGGCAGGAGTGGACGTCCGCATTATGATCCCCCATATGCCGGATCATCCCTTTGTGTATCGCGCCACGCAATACTATGCACATGAACTGGCTAAAGATGGCGTCAAAATTTACTACTATGAACAGGGATTCATGCATGCGAAAACCATGGTCGTGGATGATCGGCTAGCCTCAGTGGGGTCCGCTAATATGGATTGCCGCAGTTTTAAACTAAACTTTGAAGTGAATGCCTTTCTCTACGATGAAAAATTAGTGGCTCAATTAGCGGCATTATTTGAAGCGGACCAGCGCGGCAGCCGGTTGATCACAGCTGAGGCGTTTGATAAGCAGTCTTTATACCTGCGATTTAAGCAAAGCTTTTGCCGGTTATTGTCACCAATTTTGTAGTTAAATTTAGGCTAAAAAAAGTAGGCCATATTTCTTGTAATCGGTTACATTATCAGGTATTATAATGTTGGAAGGTTAGATAAGACCAATTAGTTTTGAAAGTAGTATCGTTGCTGTGAAGCAACAAGAGTTCGATGCTTAGTGTTGCTAGACCAATCGAACTTTGCGTAGAGTCAAATGGGTAATAGGCTGTTTCCTTGCTAGGCTGCTAAAATGAGAATTGAGGCATCGAGTAACAGGAGATGGAATCGGTATTCGGTGGTAACCCTCGAGCCGACAAGAGTACGAACCCCAGCGGTTAAGATCCAAGATTTACGAAAAATTGGTCGATAACCTTCTACAGGTACGAAAGGGTCGCGCAGTTTGCGACCGGTTTAGATACGGAAGCTGTTCTCCTGATAACGATATTGGGGGGCGGCTTTTTTGGGTAGAGTGTGAAAGCAGGCGCTAAGATAGCGTAATGTAAGGCAGGCCACCAATAACCCTGGGCTTGGGGTTGTTGGTGGCCTGCCTTACATGCAGCTATCTGCCTGCTTGAACACGTTTCGGCAATGTAAAAGGAAAGCAGGAAATTTCATGGGTTTGGGATTAGTAACCGTCCCTTGCATACAGCTATCTGCTTACCAGAACACGTTTTGGCCATATGAAAGGAAAGCAGGAAACCCATGAGTTTGAGGTTAGTATCGGCTCTACATCAAAATAATTTTAGCATTGAATCTGTTGACAGATAACAGCGCTTAATCTATTATCAGAATAAGTCAAAATATAAAGAAGGAATAATCATGCTAACCGATAAATTTCACGCTGTCTTAGACTACGAAGGGGTCGTTTCCGTTGTTACTTGGACGCCCGTTGAACCACACATTACGAATACTTGGAACTCTTATTTAACGGTCACTGATGATGAACGAATCTTAATTCCGGCTGCTGGGTTTACCCACGCGGAAAAAGATCTGGCCCAAAATAATCAGGTTCTGCTCACGGTAGGCGCTCGCGATGTCGAAGGGCGTGATGGCTATCAGGGAACGGGATTTCGGTTAACGGGAACCGCTAAGTTCGTTGATAGCGGGGCAGAATTTGAACAAGTCAAAGCAAAGTATCCCTTTATTCGCAAAGTTTTGGAAGTTACGCCAACTTCAGCTAAACAATTACTATGAATTAAAATAAGACGGTTCACACTGATATTTTCGGTGTGGGCCGTCTTATTGGTTATTTCAGGGGCTGCTTGGTGAGTACGCCATCCCTGATTTCGTATAAATGATCTGCAAACGCCATTAAACGGGGATCGTGGGTCACAATGACCACGGCTTTATGATGGTCAGTTGCCAAGTGTTTAAATAAACTACCAACGACTTTGACGCGGGGGCTGTCCAACGCGGCGGTGGGTTCGTCAGCTAGAATAATCGTGGGATCGGGATAAAGCGCCCGGGCAATAGCCACTCGTTGCTGCTGACCGCTGGATAATTCGTTGGGGTATTTGTGCAGCA
This sequence comes from Secundilactobacillus hailunensis, assembly GCF_005405185.1. Classification (GTDB taxonomy): domain Bacteria; phylum Bacillota; class Bacilli; order Lactobacillales; family Lactobacillaceae; genus Secundilactobacillus; species Secundilactobacillus hailunensis. The sequence goes on along the minus strand of NZ_BJDO01000010.1, from coordinate 1,789 downwards.
GGTTTTCAATGCCTAAGGTATCTAGGACCTGTGTAAGTTGTTCTTTGGATAGGCTTCCTTTGGGCTTCACTTTATCCACCAAGGTAAATTGGTCGGCAACGGTCAAGTAGGGTAATAGATCATAGTGCTGCAAAACAAACCCGATTTCATCCAAGCGTAAGGCATCACGCTGTCTTTTTGACCGCTGATTATAGTTGACACCGTTTACCGTGACGGTGCCGCTAGTCGGCGTTCGCAAGCCACCGATGATCGTTAAGAGGGTGGTTTTTCCTGAACCGGAAGGCCCCATGAGTAAACTTAAGGTACCGGGTTCAGCTTCAAAATTAATATCATGGAGGACGTGGACTTTAGCGGTCCCGGAACCGAAGATTTGATTGACATTTTTAACGGTAAAAGAACTCATCGCGCTAACCTCCAATCACTGACACGGGATCGACCTTCAAGACGGTTCGAACCGGTATTAAGCTGCCAATTAAAGCCATAATGAGAATTCCTAAACCAACCGCAGTCAAAATTGGCATATCAAATGCCATTGGGACTTGTGCCGGAATGATGAGACCAGTAATGGCAGTTAGGACGGTTCCAATAACTAAACCGCTGGCTACCAGTATCAGCGATTGGCTGATAGTTGCACTGACGAGCACTTTGCTAGGGATACCCTGTGCACGAAGGACCGCGTAATTTGGCAGTTTCTGCATGGTGAGAATATAGAGGAAGACGGCAATGATAATCAGGGAAATGATCATTAAGAACCCGATCATGAGTACAAAAGTCAAGATTTGGGCCTGATAGCCGGGGAGTTTATTAATGATCTGCTGACGGGTATAGGTTTTGGTCCCTGACCTTGGGTTATGATACTGGCTGTTCTTGGAGGCCACGACGCTGGCAACGGGTCCCATGGTGATTCCACGAAGTTTTCGCCACGTTGCCAACTGACCATAAAGGACCGGTGTGACGTTTAACTTGGCGTTTTTGGTGAAACCAACGATCGTAAATTTGGTTTTGTCATCGGCTAATTTGAATTTATCACCTAATTTATACCCCTTTAATTTTAATGAGGTATCTGCGACAACCTCATGGGAATGTTTAATCCAGTGACCAGACTCAAGCTTAATGTTGCGCGCAATAAACTGATTCGCTTTTAGCCCCACAAAGAGTGCGGACTGCTGCTGATGGCCTTTTGCTTCAGCTACCACAGGAGTTTCTCCTAGGTAGGCCTCGTTTTTGGTTAGCGTACCGGTTTGTTTGCTGGTTAAAAATGACTGCCGCAGATCTACGTTAGCAGTGGAGCTAAGCGTCATCTTTTCAACGCCCCAGGAATTAATGGCATCGGTGTTTTCCCGGGCCAACCCCAGTGCGAGACTGGTAAGGATGAAGATCAGGTAGCTGATTAGCACGATCATGACAATAATCAGTCCAGAGCGAAACTTCTCTTTTTTGATTTCTTTCAAAGCTAAAAACATGGCACCTTCCTCCCTTCAGGTGTAGAGCCGATTAATAATTGATGTCACCATAATGCAATGTAAGCACACTATAACCGGACGTATTGAAACACAAAACGGACTTCCTCATATTTGAGTTAGGGTTCTACAATATCTGTTGTTGGTAATAGATTTTTATCTATTACTGATGACAGATTTTTTGTTTATCATTAGAATAAAAAAGCGGACATCTCCCGTCCGTTAACTTACTCCCACCACAGAATTAAGTCAAGAAAGGAAATGCCCTATGTCAAATGATACTACGAAAATGTTGTTAGGAATAGATGATGAACACTTAATAATTGAGG
>NZ_BJDO01000009.1 GCF_005405185.1 Secundilactobacillus hailunensis | reverse complement strand
AACCAAGAAAACATGTTTATCCGAATCTTCCAAATCGCTGCTTAGTCCCTATTGCGAATGCCCCTAGAACAAAGGGTTATTTAGTGTACCCAAAATCCACTTAAAGGGTACAAAGTCCCGATATTTCCGATCTCGACCACTCAAATCCCGTAAGCAACAAAGAGCTTCCTCCGAAGAGAAAGCTCTAAATATAATCAAGTCGTTAATCAACACCGTTTGACAAAGACCCCAAAAAAGGACTGGGCACACAGCCTAGTCCTTTTCTGTTTCGTTTCAAAACAAGTCAGTTTAGATGTGGGTTGGGTAACCAATCGCAACATCAGCAGCTTCTTGAATTGGTTCACTTAGTGTTGGATGTGGATGAATCGTCAAAGCAATGTCTTCAGCATTCATACCACTGTTAAGTGCCAAACTGAGTTCAGCAATCAGATCTGAAGCACCAGGTCCTACAACCTGAGCACCAAGCAGAATGTGATCGTCATCCTTAGTTGTTACCAGACGAACGAAGCCATCTGGTTGATCCAATGAAACAGCACGTGCGTTACCAGCGAATGGGAACTTTGCAGTTGAAATTTCGGTGCCATTCTTCTTGGCTTCAGTTGGTGTCAAGCCGACCGTAGCCAATTCTGGGTCTGCAAAGCAGACGGCTGGAACGCCAACGAAGTCGTTAGCGGTCTTCTTACCAGAGATTGCACCAGCAGCTGTTTTACCTTCAAAGAAGGCTTTGTGAGCCAATGCTGGACCGGCAACGATATCACCAATGGCGTAGATGTTTGGAACGGAGGTACGGCCTTGCTGGTCAACCTCGACCAAACCATGATCGCCGACCTTAACGTCAGTCATTTCCAGACCAACGTTGTCAGTGTTTGGCTTACGACCAACCGTAACCATGCAGTAATCAGCTTTGACAGTTGATTCCTTGCCATCTACGGAATAGGTCACCGTGACGCTCTTGTCGTCTTGGGTAGCGTTCTTGGCCATGGCACTGGTGATTACATCAACGCCCTTCTTCTTCAATTGCTTGAGGACGACTTTGACCATGTCCTTATCGAAGTTAGGCAAGATTGATGGAGTACCTTCAAGGATCGTAACGTGTGATCCTAAATTAGCGTAAGCAGTTGCTAATTCAGTCCCAACGTAGCCACCACCAATGACAACGAATTCTTTAGGAATTTCAGGTAAGCCCAAGCCACCAGTTGAATCAACGACCCGACCGTCAAACTTGAAGCCAGAAATTTCTACAGGACGACTGCCAGTGGCGATGATCAAGTTCTTAAATTCGATGGTCAAACCGTCGTCAGCACTCATAAATTGCTTAGGACCAGTTGAGACAACCCGTAACTTAGTATTGGAATCAAGTACGGCTTCGCCTTCGATGATGTCAACTTTGTGCTTCTTGAGCAGCATTTTGACACCACTGGTCATCCGGTCAACAACCTTCTTTTGTTTCCAGTCTTGCGTCTTCGTAAAGTCGATTGATGGCGCTTGAGTGGTAATCCCAAAGGTTGAAGCATCCTTAGCATCCTGGAAACGGTGGCCGGCGTTAATTAAGGCCTTTGAAGGCACACAACCAACGTTTAAACATACACCACCGACTTTGTCTTTTTCAATTACCGTCACACTCTGGCCAAGTTCAGCAGCCCGAATAGCAGCTACATAGCCACCGGGGCCGCCACCAATAATGACGGTGTCAAGTTTTTTAACATCTGCCATATGCGAGTCATCCTTCCATTAATAACAATTCTGGTTCGTGGAGCAAATCATTTAACATGTTCAAAGCATGTTGTGCTAAGGCACCATCGATCAGACGGTGATCATAGCTCAATGATAACTTAAGCATGTTGCCAACTTCGATTTCACCATCGTCGTTGACATATGGTTCTTTAGCGATCTTACCAACACCTAAGATAGCAACTTCAGGTTGATTGATAACAGGGGTAAAGAAGCCACCACCAATTGAACCAACGTTACTAATGGTGATTGAACCGCCAGACATCTGGTCAGCACTCAACTTGTTGTCTTTAGCAGCTTGGGTGTTATCAGCAATTTCTTTAGCAATTTCAAACATACCCTTGGAATCTGCGTTCTTAATGTTCGGAACGTACAGACCATGGTCAGTACTCGTTGCAATACCAACGTTGTAGTAGTGCTTGTGGATGATTTCATCAGTCGTACCGTCAATCGAAGCATCGAAATCTGGGAACTTCTTCATAACGGCAACAATTGCTTTAACCATGTATGGCAAGAAGGTCAAATGAATGTCTTGATCGGCTGCCATTGCCTTGTACTTCTTCCGGTTAGCCATCAAAGCAGAAACTTCAACGTCTTGGAATGAAGTAACATGAGGCGCGATATCCTTAGAACTCCGCATTGACTTAGCAATGACTTTACGCATCATTGACATTGGTTCACGGGTTTCAAGATCAGGAATTGCTTCTTTATAAGGCTTGAGTGGTGAAGCAGCAGGTGCAGCAGCGGCTGCAGGTGCAGCGGCTCCAGCGGCAGCACCGTTAAAGTTATCAATATCAGCCTTTAAGATCTGACCATGGTTACCAGTTGGGGTAACAGCGGTAATGTCAACACCCTTGTCACGTGCGTATTGACGGACTGAAGGCATTGCCAAAACTTTCTTATTTGGATCAGATGCAGCGGGTACACCAGTTGGTGCTGCTGGAGCGGCAGCGGCTGCAGGTGCAGCAGCTGGTGCTGGGGCAGCTTCTTCTTTAGGTGCCTCTTCCTTAGCTGAATCATCAGCCTTTTTATCTGATGAATCATCGTCAGGAGTGTCAGGTGAACCGTCATCGATCGTAACTAAAGTGTCACCGATTTCAGCGGTTTCACCTTCCTGCTTAACAATTTTTTTAATGGTACCAGCTACAGGTGATGGTAATTCAGAAACGGACTTATCGTTTTGGATTTCAACTAAAACGTCGTCTTCCTTAACAGCGTCCCCTTCTTTAACAAGCCATGATGAAACTTCACCTTCGGCCATACCTTCACCAAGCTCTGGGAGTTTGAATGCATAAGCCATGGGAAAACTTCCTTTCTATTCACAAAATATAGTCGTTAGATTAATAGTTCAAAATTTCGCGTGCTTTTGCTTCAATGTCGTCTGCGTTTGGAATCCAGTCGTTTTCAACTTGAGCCCAAGGGTAAACGCTATCTGGAGCAGCTACACGGCCAATTGGCGCATCCAAGTCCATAATGGCATGTTCAGCGATCTCAGCAGTAACCTGAGCACCAACACCGGCCATCTTTTGAGCTTCTTGAACGACAACTACCTTGTGAGTCTTTTCAACTGACTTGAAGATCGTATCAGTATCAATTGGTGATAATGAACGCAGGTCGATCACTTCAGCTGAAATGTTTTCCTTGGCTAACTTGTCAGCAACTTTTAATGATTCATTAACTTCAGCACTATAGGCAACAATGGTAATATCAGTACCTTCACGAGCCACTTTAGCAGTGTCTAGCGGAACGGTGTACTTGCCTTCTGGAATTTCGTCCTTCATTGAACGATATAACTTCAGGTTTTCCAAGAACAGTACTGGGTCGTTGTTTTCAACGGCTGAAATGATCATGCCTTTAGCATCGTATGGGTTAGCAGGTGTAACGACCCGCAGACCTGGGGTACCAACGTAGTAGTTTTCAAGGTTATCGGCATGCATTTCAGCGGTATGAGTCCCACCACCAAATGGTGTCCGGACGGTGATTGGCATTGAACGCTTGCCACTAAAGCGGAAACGTTCACGTGACATTTGACCGCCTAATGAGTCAACGGCTTCAAAAGTAAAGCCCATAAATTGAATTTCAGGAAGTGGACGCCAGCCAGTTGCAGCTAACCCGATTGCTAAGCCTAAAATCCCTGATTCAGCTAATGGTGTATCAAATACCCGGTCTTCACCATACTTGTCTTGCAAGCCTTGTGTCGTCCGGAACACACCACCGTTTTTACCAACATCTTCACCGAAGATCAACGTTTTAGGATCTTCGCCTAAGCATACGTCCAAACCATCGGTGATCGCTTTGATATAAGTTAATTTAGCCATGATTACTTCGACTCCTTTGCTTCGAATCTTGCAATATCAGCTTTGATTTGTGGAGTTGGTTCTTCGAACGTCGTCTTCAACATATCAACAACTGATTGCGTAGGTGTATTTTCAGCTTCTTTCATTGACTTCTTGAAGCTGTCCTTATACTCCTCAGTAAGTTTGTCTTCTTGATCTTGTGACCATAATCCTTTGTCGCCTAAAATCTTACGCATTCGGATCAAAGGATCAGCATCGAACCAAGGCTTTTCTTCTTCTTTTGTCCGGTAACGACTAGGATCATCACCAGCACTTGAGTGGGCACCATAACGATAAGTTAAGGTTTCAACTAATACTGGACCGTTACCAGCAGCTGCGAAGTCACGTGCTTCTTTAGTAGCGATGTATGTTGCTAAAACATCCATCCCATCTACTTGAATAGAAGGAACACCTGATGCAACCGCTTTTTGAGCTAAGGTTTCAGCAGCCGTTTGCTTCTTACGTGGAACTGAAATTGCCCAGCCGTTATTTTGAACCATGAATACTGCAGGTGCTTGGAATGAAGATGCAAAGTTAACACCTTCGTAGAAGTCACCTTGTGAAGTACCACCATCACCGGTATAGACGAACGATACGGCATCTTTCTCGCCGTTCTTCTTGATACCTAAAGCAGCACCGGCAGCTTCAACGTATTGAGCCCCAATAATAATTTGTGGGAACCAGTTACGTTGATCGCCGTAGTCATCACCAACGGCGTTACCCTTTGACCATAAGAAGCCTTGGGTAACGGAAGCGCCGTGTTGAATTAATTCTGGCAAGTCACGATAGGCTGGGAACAGGAAGTCTTGATCTTTAAATGCTGAGACTGACCCCATTTCACTTGCTTCCTCACCATATGTCGGTGCGTAAAATCCTAACCGGCCTTGACGAGAGAAGTTCATTGTTTGTTCATGCAATGCACGTTCCCAAACCATCTTTTTCATAAAATCAACTAACTGATCATCTGAAAAAGTATCGAAAAGTTCTTGATTCACGATCTTGGCATCCTTATCAACAATCTGGAATGTCTTTTTGTATGGATCGCTCATCGTGGCTTTAATTGACGCGAAATCAATTGCTTGCCCAGTTTTCTTCGCCATAACTAACACTTTCCTTTCCGTTTGTATGCAATCAGTTTCAAAACCTCTTTCATAATTTTGAAACCGTTTGCTTTTCTCGACTACACCCTTAAATTAACACGCTTTCAGAATTCATGCAAGCCCTTTCATTACTTTTACATCGCAAAATGGACGTAGTCGCCCATGGGTGTAAGAACCATTTTTTCTGAAAAAGTGTTTGCACTTTTATTCACATTTTTTTAATTTCATTTTTGATGCGCAATATGCTAAAATTATTGTTAGAGTACGAGTTTTTTCAATTTCGGAGGTAATTTTCGTGATTTTAATGAAAGACATCGTCAGAGACGGCGATCCGGTTCTCCGACAAGAAGCTGCTAAAGTCAGTTTTCCCCTGTCAGAAGAAGATCAAAAGTTAGCTGACAACTTGATGGAATACTTAAAGGTCAGCCAAGATCCAGATTTATGTAAAAAATATGGTTTGCGAGCCGGTGTGGGATTAGCTGCACCGCAAGTGGGCGCCTCCAAGATGATGGCGGCGGTCTTAGTTCCATCTGAAGAAGGTACTAAGTCCCCCTTTACTGATGTGATCATTAATCCAGTCATTATTAGTCATTCGGTGCAAAGCGGTGCTTTAACTGAGGGTGAAGGCTGCTTATCAGTGGACAAGGAAGTTCCAGGTTTCGTCCCTCGCCACGACAGAATTACGTTACGCTACCAAGACACTACGGGTGAAACGCATAAAGTACGTTTGAAAAATTACCCCGCAATCGTTTGCCAGCATGAGATCGATCATCTGCATGGCATCTTATTTTATGATCATATCAACCATGACAATCCCTATGAAGTTGATGAAGGGACGATTATGTTTGAATAGTTTTCAGACAATTGAAAACTTTTAAAAAAGGGCAGCTTGCCGTTCAGTCAAAAAGACTGAACAGCAAGCTGCCCTTTTAATGATTAGTAATTGATCTACTTTAATTGATTTATTCTGACTTAGAAGTGCTGGTCTTCGGATCCAGTCGGTGCAGATCTTGAATGTATTCAATGGTAGCTTCATTAACCAGGTAAGCCACACCAAGATGGATCCGTTTAGTATGCCGCCAAGCATCCGTCACTAAAAAAGCCGATTCGCCGGGCTGGACTGCTGAGGGAATTTGATGATCCTGACAGAATTCTGCCAGAACGTGATTCAGTCGCTGCCTTAAAATTGGTAACTGATCGTCCGTCACCTGATCGATCAGCAGCAGGTATTCAAAGGCCATGACTCCCCGGCCCCAGCCATCCGGAATAGCGCTGGCATCCAAAACGGTGGCTGGGCTGACAATAAAATGTTCATCTGCCAACCGTTGAAGGGCTGCCTTAACGGCGACATTGGTCTGTTCTAAGGCCGCTCGTTGCGCCTTTGTCGTGTTTCGCCGTACGATCACATGATGGATCAGCAGGTATAAACAGACCGCAATTACTACGGCGATCACAATCGTTGTTGTTCGGTCCATGACAACCCCTCCCTTTTAGTTCATCTTACCACAATTCATATTTTTACTCCCATAATGTACGAAAAGTCTGATGAAAGCAGGCCGGACTACGGGACTCTCCCATTAGGATACTATACAATTTTAAGCATATATGATAATATATTACCAACTGTTGTTCATTAACAACGAGACGTTCGGAACAAATAAAGATCGTTTATCGATCAATGCGGTAAGTTACTGTATTTATAGAAAGGAAGTAGACAGTTTCATTATGATTTTTAAAGTTTACTATCAAGAAGACCAAATTCGTAATCCTAAACGTGAGGATACGAAGTCGCTTTACATCGATGCTGAAACAGAAGTTGAAGCCCGTGCTTTAGTTTCTGATAACACCAAGCATAACATCGAATTCATCGAACCACTTGAGGGCAAGTTCCTTGAATACGAACAAGAAAACCCGGACTATAAGTTGACGGAGTTCAATAAATGAAAAAACTAAACGTCAAAAACAATGAAACAGCGATTTTTGGCGTTGGTGGTTTAGGCGAAATTGGGAAGAATACATACGGTATTCAATTTCAGGATGAGATCATTTTGATCGATGCTGGAATCAAGTTCCCTGAAGATGAGCTACTGGGAATCGATTACGTGATTCCAGATTACCATTATCTGATTGCCAACCAGCAAAAGATCAAAGCACTAGTCATCACCCATGGTCACGAAGACCATATTGGTGGTGTGCCTTACCTATTGAAGGATTTAAATGTGCCCATCTATGCTGGACCACTAGCGCTTGCGCTAATTAAGAACAAATTGGACGAACACGGCTTGCTCAAAACAGCTGAACTTCACGAAATTAGTGATGACACCGTTTTGAAGTTCCGAAAAACGAGTGTGGAATTTTTCCGAACAACCCACTCAATTCCCGATACCTTAGGAGTTGCTGTTCATACTCCTTCTGGCGTGATTGTCCAGACTGGGGATTATAAGTTCGATCTGACTCCCGTTACCAACCAGCCGCCGGATCTGCAAAAGATGGCGCGTCTTGGTGCCGAAGGTGTCCTTTGCTTGATGTCCGATAGCACTAACGCTGAAAAGCCGATTTGGACTAAGTCGGAAAAATGGGTCGGTAAATCAATTCGCCGGATCTTTGATCAAGTCGATGGGCGCATTATTTTTGCAACCTTCGCCTCGAACATTTCTCGAATGGAAACCGCCTGTGAAACTGCACTTGCCCATGGCCGTAAAATTGCGGTCTTTGGCCGAAGCATGGAAGCCGCCATCGTCAACGGTCGTGAACTGGGCTATTTGAATATCCCAGACGATGCGCTCATCGATGCGCACGAATTACATTCCATACCAGCCAATAAGGTCATGATCCTGTGTACCGGCTCTCAGGGTGAACCAATGGCCGCCCTGTCACGAATCGCTAACGGTACTCACCGTCAGATCTCCATTCAGCCCGGCGACACCGTGATCTTTTCAAGTAACCCGATTCCTGGTAACACCATTAGTGTTAACCACGTCATCAACGAGCTTGAAGAAGCCGGGGCTAACGTCATTCATGGTAAGGTCAATAACATCCATACTTCTGGTCATGGTGGCCAAGAAGAACAGAAGTTAATGCTGCGCTTAATGAAGCCGAAGTACTTCATGCCAATTCATGGTGAATACCGGATGCTTAAGATCCACACCGAATTAGCTGAACAATGCGGCGTCCCACTGGACCATAGTTTTATCATGGAAAACGGTGATGTGTTAGCCCTAACGAAGGATTCCGCCAGAATTGCTGGTCACTTCACTGCTGGTGATGTTTACATCGACGGCAGCGGTATCGGCGATATTGGTAACGTGGTTTTACGTGACCGCCAACTGCTTTCTGAAGAAGGTTTAGTAGTGGTTGTAGCAACTATCAATCTGAATGATAAGATTATCCAGGCTGGTCCGGATCTGCTCTCACGTGGCTTTGTTTACATGCGTGAATCTGGCGAACTGTTGAACGAGGGCCGTCGTCTGGTGTTCTCCACTATCCGGCGCGCAATGCGTTCTAAGAAAGCCAATGAAGCCTCAATTCGCAACGCCATCATTGATGATCTGCAGAACTTCTTATATGAGAAGACTGAACGTCACCCAATGATTTTACCAATGCTAATTATGGATTAAACCAGTTAGACTAAAACAGGTCAGCTACTCTTTGAAGTAACTGGCCTGTTTTGATTTTCAGAGGACCCTGAGTGTTGCTTTTGCTATATTTTAACGAAATCTTAGCACTTCAATATAGTTCCTACATACAAAGTCGGCTATAATAAGAAAGTATGATTTTTGTAAGCTTAAGCTATTGGAGGATGAGTTAGGTGTCTGTTAGTTACTACATCATTTTAAATGAGTTTGCCGGTGGTGGCAGCGTGAAAAAACTTTGGCCAGAGATCAAGGCCGTTTTAGATGAACGTCACGTGAATTATGAAGTCACGCAATCGACCTACGCTGGCCATACGCAGCTTTTAGCAAATCAGTTTGCCAAAGCCCATGCTGACGATACGCCTACCAAGCAGCCCCGCTTTGTGGTCTTAACGATTGGCGGTGATGGTACGCTCCATCAGGCCCTCACTGGATTAATTGAGGCTCATTTAGAGCACCCGATTCCGGTGGCTTCTCTACCAGTGGGCTCAGGCAACGATTTTGCCAGAGGCGTTAAAATGGCTAAAAATTGGCACGCTGCACTTGATCAGGTCTTAAACTGTACCGCCGAAAATTGGCTGACAATCGGCTCCTACTTCGATACCAATAAACAGGCCCAGGGGGTCTTTACAAACAACGTCGGCATCGGTTTTGACGCCGCTGTGGTTACCTCTGCTAACAGTGCGCCAACTAAAGGCTTTTTAAACCACTTGCATATCGGTATGCTCAGTTACCTAGCTGTTATCATTGGCGTCTTTTATAACCAAGAAGCCTTCCCGCTGACGGTCCATATTGGCCAGCATCGGGACATCTATCCCCACGCCTACCTCGTAACCGTTACGAACCACCCTTACTTTGGTGGCGGCGTTAAGATTGCGCCATCTGCTTCTGTCAATGACCCCAATCTCGATTTAATTGTGATTGAGAAGGCCAATATTTTCAAGTTGCTTTTTATATCATTAATGTTATCAATGGGCAAACATTTAAAGCTCAAGTCCGTTCATCATTATCATAATAACAAGATTCATTTGATCGTCCCCTCTATCGAGTATGGTCAAGTTGATGGTGAAGATATGGGTGGGCGTTACTGGGATACTTACTTTGAAACCAAGCAATATCCATTCTGGATCGATCCAACAATTTAAATCAGCATAACAAAACGACATTAACAGTCAATTAGCTGTTAATGCCGTTTTTTAGTTCTCATTCAATTATTTGTCAGAATCACTCAAACTCAACTTAATCTTCTGAAGCAGCCATTGCTTCTAGAATCATGTTTAAATAGTCATGCTTAGCTGAAAGCTTTTGCATCTGCTGACCATATTTCGGCTCGATAGTAATCGTCTCGTGATGACACGGTTCAACCTGTCGCGCTTCCGTAGCCTTTAATTCATCTAATTGCTCATTTACTTGCCGATATTCGGTGAGGATCTCTGAACGATTACTCATCAGTTATACGCCTTCTTAATTGCAAAATAAATTTAAAACAAGTTTAAGTATTTTTAGAACAAGAATGACTATAACACCAAACTTCAGGTTTGTGAACCGTATTTTGCAAGAAAGTTTTTAGGGACTAGCGGGATTAAAATTTGCTAAAAAACAGCCAACTAGCCCAAAACAAAAAGACTCGAACGTCAATAACAGACTTCGAGCCTCAATAAATCATCTTTAACTAGTCGTTTACAGTACCCGCAAAACTTGGTTTGAAGTAGGGACTGATCGATTGAATCTGAACGTTTTCACCAGGCTCTGGCGCAGCAACAAACTGGTTGTTGCCGATGTAAATACCAACGTGGTAAGTTGCACCTTTACTGCCCCAAAACAAGAGGTCGCCAGGAGTAGCTGAACTAACAGAGTGCGCAGAGACGTGTGACTCTTGTGCAACGGTGTTATGCGGTAGCGTCGTTCCCGTAGTATGGGCATAAACATAACTGGTAAACCCGGAGCAATCCATTCCCCTAAGTGAGGATCCGCCCCAAGTATACGGAATCTTTTCGGAAGCTAATTTAACCGCGTAGCTTGTTACTGAAGTGGATGCACCAGCAGCGTCCGCCTTAACGGTTTTCTTAGCTTTAGGTGCATTGACGGCAGTGGTTTTAGCCGTCGCTGTTTTAGTTGTCTTAGGTGTTTTAGTAACGATTGCTTTTTTAGTGACTGCGTTTACCGTTTGTTGTTTAGCAGGTGTCTTCTTAACGGTGGCTGCAGTACTCTTCTTAGCTGGTACTGCAGTGCCCCTGATCGTTAATTTTTGACCAGCGTAAATGACGTTAGTGGTTAAATGGTTGATGGCCTTCAACTGACTGGCAGTCATGCCATACCTTGCACTAACCTTGTTCAGCGTGTCCCCTGACTTCACTTTGTATGTAGAGGCTGAGGCTGTTGTCTTAGATGTTGCCACGTGGCGGGCAACACCGGCTTTAGTCGTAACTGGCGCTTTCCTAATCGTTGTCTGTTTAGCGGCTGTCGGTTTAACGGTTGTCGTTGACTTCGTTACCGTTGATTTTGTAGCCGTTTGCTTCACAGGTGCTTGTTTCACAGCTGTTTTAGTGACCGAAGACCCTAAAACAATCTGTTGACCTGCAAAAATCGTATCTCTCTGCAAATGATTGGTTTTTTCAATTGAACTAACTGATACACCATACTTGTGGGCAAGTCTCCAAACTGTGTCACCAGACTGGACAGTTACCGTTTTAGCGCTGGCTTGAAGCGGACCTGCTAGTACAAAGCCAGCAGCTCCAATAACGCCAGCGGTGATGATTTTAGTCGTTGTGTGTTGTTTTCCCAAATCAAATCACCCCTCCTGATTAATCTTCTCGTGAATGCGCTTTTACAGAAATTACACGTTCATAGTACCACACTTTCTAAAAATTCCGCAAAAAAGTTTAAGATTTTCTTGCGATGAGCAATTAATGACGCTTTTAATAATCGCCCTCTAGACTGAAATAACGCGGTTTATAAGGCTTTGTAACATACAAAAAAACTAGTTGCTGTTCTCATGAATATCAGCAACTAGTTAGTTATTATTAATCATTAGATTATTTTTTACTTAATAAATCAGCCTATTTTAGAACAAATGGCTAAAGAAATTCACGATTGACTGCCAAATTCTGCTGAGTGTGCCCATCATGCCGCTAGTGTCGGCATTACTAGCAAAATCCTTTAACTGCGCCATCTTGTTACCTACCGAGTTACTGATGTTACTAGCAACCTGTTTAGCGTTATCCACGTAACTTGAGGTGCCAGAAACTGGCGCTTTTTGAACGTTACCCAACGCAATCACGATGTTATTGATCACCGTAGTTGACGTTTGTGACTGAATACCTTGTTTAGCTAAGGCATCATCCAACATCTGTCTGATATCTTCCTTAGTCGCATATTGATTATCTTGTTGCCGCTGCTTGGCTAAATCAGACGAGACGTTACCAACTGCTGCCATCAGTTTTCCAGGATATTTTTTATCCCCTTTATTTTGGTCAATTGCTGGTTGAGTGGCGTCCATAATGCCGTTGGCAGCCTGAGTATTTTGCTGATTCAACGTTAAGCCATCCGCGGCCAGCGCTTTATAAACACCGGTTAAAGCCGATTCACCAGAAACGGTTTTATCAGCCGTCACCGTGATGATCACATCTTTGACCCCGGCCATGGTGGCCACCATCGCGTACTGCTGCGACGTCACTTGAGTAATATTATTTTGCCCGTTATAAGGCGCAATGTTGACTTTCACGCCAGTGCCCGGATCGGCTGGTGCTAATGACACGGAACTGATCATGCTGGCATCACTCGTTCCAGCCGAATTAATGTAAGTGGCATAATCAGAGCCCGTAACGGTCAAACTTTGATAGTTTGACTGTACAGCCAACGCCTTTGAAACGGCATCCTTATCCTCAGAAGCTAAGCCGGAACCATAAACCACGTATGGTTTTGACAGTGCTTTCGTTTGAACCGCCTGTCCAGAACTCGTATTCGCTGAATCAGAACTTTCAGAACTTGAAGGCACATCAGTGGTATTATCAGCCAGTGCCCGAACTGGCACACTAGCCCCCAGCAGGAGCAATAATGCCCCGCTGATCAAACTCAACCGAATTGCTTTTTTCATCATGAAATCCTCATTTCATATAGGTTAATTCTAGTGTATCACGCCCGATAACGGGGCTGAATACCTAACCAGTGCTTTTAATGAATTTATAAGGCGCGGTAGATCAACTGACCAATTGCCGCCATCATTGAGATCACTGCTAACCGGTCTGTAAACCCGTTTGTTAACACGGCGACATCCATCGACTGACCATTTTTAGTAAACCGCGCAACATCGTGGTCAACGAACGGCCCCTCACCGGTCTTATTGTAGATTTGAACGTCCGCGGTAGTTTCATCCATCGTTAAGGGTAATTTACCACGAAACTGCTGGTTTAAAAACCAGTTTTGCGTCTGCGGAAAGGTCTTCAAGAGGTACCGAAAAAGCCGCAGCGCATCAGCCGCTGAAATCACATTTTCACGCCCAGCTTTGACCGCCTCTGTATCCATTAATCGGCGTTGCAACTGTGTCTCCTGATAGCTATTTTGAGCTAACCACTGATTGATTGCCGCCATCGACAAATGGTCGATCATCACATTAGCAGCATAGTTATCCGAAACGGTGATCATTAATTTCAACAGATCCTGGATCGTCCACTTGGACTGGTCCAGTAAGTGCAGCACACCTGCACCACCAACTTGCGGCGTATTGGAAACATCAATTACCTGTTCCAGATCCTCATGGCGGGTTAATTGGGTCGCCAAAATGGCTAGTTTAATTACTGAAGCTGCTGGTAACTGCTCATGTGCAAGATGACTGTAAACTAGCTTATTTGCATGATACATATAAATTGAAACAGGCTCTTTGTAAGCTGCAATTAGCAAATCGACCTCTGCTTTTAGGCTCATTGCCAATACCTTCTTGCAGCCACAAATTCTGGGGCATATCGCATCTCAGTTAGTCTCGCAATGTCGACCTGTTTACCCGGTGTGCGTGACTGAATCATCTGGCCGTTGCCAATATACATCCCCACGTGATGTACAAATCCCTTACCGTGTTCATAGGCAAAAAACAGCAGATCACCCGGCAGTAAATTTTCTGGTTTGACTGGCTGACCACTGTTCCGCTGATCATCAGCATCTCTTGGAATCTTAATTCCCAGTACACGATGCAGGGTATACATAAAGCCCGAACAATCGAAACCATATGGTGAGATTCCGGCCCAGAGATAACGCAGGCCTGAGAATTGATGCGCCATGGCAACCATTTTATCGCCAGCCGTTTTGCCGGCTACATGAACCACCGTACTGTCAGCAGCAACATAGCCGTCTCCAAATGGTGTAGCGACTCGCAGTAAATTGCCTTCTTCTGATAATTTTGTTAATGCCGTACCCATGACAAGTTCAAGCAACGGTTTTTGCTGATCATCATAGAGGATCGTAAATGGTACGGTAATATGAACGGTCGGCGCTTCAGCCGAATACGCTACGGGAGCAGTCGACAATAGTTTAGTTGGCAACCAGCCAATGTAGCCTCGTTCATCCGCATCATCAGTCTGAGTGGTCAAGTAGACCTTGGACCACTCACCTTCAGTACTATCGATCATTACTTCGTCATTAAAAACGGCTTGGGTCTCCAACCGTTTAGCATCACATAAATCAATGGTTTGCGCCGTGGTCATCTGCGCCACCCACTGTTTAGTCTTACCATCGAGGGCTAACCGATCACTCTTTCGCGGTGCTTTGGGACTGGTCCACAACGTTGCTACAGGTACTATTACTCGTCTTATTTCCATTTGCTCGCCCCCTAATTGCTGTTAATTACTTTGTCTGAAACTGAATGCCCAATCCACTTTCGCTAGGAATCGTGATCTCTGATCCTGTATGCGTAATACCACCCGTTGTGGGCTGCTGAGTAAACATCATGGCCGCGTCTAAATCGTAATATTGAATATTACTTTTAGCAGCTGCAATCTCCGCAGCTGCAGTGACCGAAACCTGCGATTCAATCATACTGCCCACCATGCAAGGAACACCAAAGGCTTCCGCAAGTGTATTAATCTTCAGGGCATTATCAATGCCGCCCGCCTTCATTAACTTGAGATTAATAATATCACAACCGTCCATTTTTAGTAATCGCAACGCATCCTTGGCTGAAAAGATACTTTCATCCGCCATGATTGGCGTATCGGTATGGGCGGTCACGTAAGCCATGCCTTCAAAATCATCAGCTGGCACCGGCTGTTCTACTAATTCGATTGCCAGACCATCCGTAGCCATTTGATTGATCATTTTAGCGGCTTGTTTTTTATGCCAACCTTGATTTGCATCCAGCCGAATCTTAACGTCTGGGCCCACCGCATCCCGAATGACACGAACTTGTTTCAGATCTTCAAAGGGTGACTGACTGCCAACCTTGACTTTTAAGGTGTTAAACCCTGCCGTCACTAGTTGTTTGGCATGACGCACCATTTCCGCTGCCGTCCCGACACTGACCGTATAATCGGTAGATATCGTTTGGCGATAACCGCCCAGCCATTGTGATAAGGAAACCCCATAGTGCTGCGCCAGGAGATCATTCACGGCAATGTTGACCGCCGCTTTAGGACTGTGATTACCAACTAAGGCAGTCTCAATGATTTGTTTGACCCGTTCAGGCTGGTTCAGCGATGCGCCAATTAATTTCGGTGCGATCACCTGCTCGATAGCGTACCGGATACTGGCAGAAGTGTCACCCGTAATCGGTGCTGTGGGAGCTGCTTCACCCAAACCAGTAAACCCATCCGAATCCGTCATTTTCACAATTAAACTCTCAGCCGTCGTTACGGTTCGTAAAGCTGTTTTAAACGGTGACTTTAACGGTACTGCAATTGGAAAGGTTTCAATTTTTTTTATTTTTAATGCCATGACACTGCCCCTAATCTTTATAATCTTAAGTCCGTTTCCCCTGATCAAATGGTTAAATCATGGGGATCAAAACGAAAACGCTTCTTATTATAGGTTAATTTACCGGCAACTTCTAATTTGGTCACTACTTGCCCAGCGGTTTCACGCGTGGTGCCGCTTAAGCGGGCCAATTCGATCAGCGTGATCGGATAAGGAATCAAAACATCACCCTCTGGTGTCTGCTCACCCATATCGGTGCCAAAGATGCTCAGCGCCTGAATCACCCGGCCAGTCGCACTGGAAGTCACTAATTTCTGCAGCCGGTTTTCCATCTGGTCCAGCAAATGACTCATTTGACTGATCACTTGGCGGGTCACCAGCGGATTTAAAGCCACGATAGCTTCAAAGCTTGACATGGGTACTGATGCGATCGTAATCGCCGTTAACGCTGTCGCCGTGTAGGGATAGTCCGTATCCGTATACAGCCCACGGTAAGGAAAACCTTTGATCGCCTTAACGTAATTAATGAATGAAAAGTTACCGGTCTCATCCTGCCGTTCCAAGCGCACCACACCTTTGATCACGTAGTAAAACCGGTTTCGCGGGTCACCGTGGTCAAACAGCACTTGGCCCTTCGGATAAGTTTTAACGTTTAGGTCGTGCGTCAGTTTGGTAAATTCAGCCTCAGTAAACTCACGAAACTCAGGTAACTGACGCAAATAATGACGATAAGTATCATCCGTTTGCAGCATGGATCCGGCCCCTTTCTTAACTGGCTTATATTATACGCCAAATGGGGTTAAATTTAAGTTTCATCTATTAATTGTGCATTAAAACCTTATAAAAATAGCCTCATGATCATTCAAATAACTGATCATGAGGCTATTATATTCTCTTAAACGTTTGTCTCCACGTTCACGGCTGAGATAACGGTTCCGGAACCCGTTTCAATGAACTGCCCCAGGTTAGTCAGTGACGTGATCACCGCCTGTCCTTCTGGGCGATGGGTCACAAATTCAATAGCCGCTTCCACTTTCGGCAGCATGCTGCCAGCTGCGAACTGGCCATCAGCAATGTGCTGCTGTAAATCATCGACTGAAACTGCTGTCAGCTGTTGCTGCTCTGGGGTATTAAAGTTCACGTACACGTGATCCACCGCGGTTAAAATAATCAGCTGATCAGCACCCACCCGTTCGGCTAATTTTTCTGAAGCGAAATCTTTATCGATCACCGCTTCGCAGCCGACCAGTTCATGGTCATGCCGGATAACGGGGACACCACCGCCACCAGCTGCAATGGGGATAATTCCCGCGTTGACTAGCTGATTAACGGCGCCAGCTTCCACCACACCGATGGGTCGCGGTGACGGCACTACCCGCCGATAGCCCCGGCCGGCATCTTCCACAAATTGAAATTCAGGATTGGCACTTTGAATATCAGTCACTTCTTTTTGGGTATAAAAGGGCCCAATCGGTTTCGTTGGCGTGTCAAAAGCCGGGTCATTTTCATCAACCACGACCTGAGTCACCACCGTCGCCACGTCCATTTCGATTCCCAGATCAGCTAGTTCGGCCGCCATGGCGTTTTGCAGCCAGTAGCCGATACTGCCCTGGGTCATGGCAACTGCGGTATCTAATGGCATTGCCGGATTATCCGGTGTGTTGCCAGCGGCTTGCTGCAATAATAGATTACCGACCTGGGGTCCATTACCGTGGGAAATAATCAGCGAATCGCCTTGCTGAATAAATTTAACCAGGTATTTAGCGGTTTCTCTTAACGCGCGCTGTTGCGCTTGAGCACTGGCATCACTTGCTAAAATGGCGTTGCCACCGAGTGCCACCACAATTTTTCGTGCTGTCATGGGAAATCATCCTTTCTGTCAAGGTGTCTGCTGAAAATAAAAAAGGCGCTGAGCAAAACAACTGAATGTTTCGCCTAAGCCCCCTAAAATCGATTGATCAGCTTATACTCTTGGAATAAATAAGTCACCTAACGTTGCTGCCATCATGGCTTTGATGGAATGCATCCGGTTTTCAGCTTCTTCAAACTGCCGGGCGTATTTGCTGCGGAAAACTTCGTCCGTAATTTCCATTTCAGTTAACCCGTACTTCTCCTGGATTTCTTTACCGTAATCAGTAGTGGTATCATGGAAAGCCGGCAGACAGTGCATCACGATCAATTGATCATCTGGGGTGCCCGTCTTCTTCAAAGCTGCCATGTTGACTTGGTAAGGTTTCAGTAAATTGATCCGTTCTTGCCAGTTATTTTCACCCATAGATACCCAAACGTCGGTGTAAACAATGTTGGAACCCTTCAGACCTTCATCCAGGTCATTCGTGATCAGTAATTTAGCGCCTGAGTCCTTCGCAAACCCGTTGGCCAGGTCTTGAATCTCTTGGGCTGGGTGTAATTCGTTAGGCGCCACGATGTGGATGTTGACACCTAAGATTGCACCGGTTACTAATAGGGAATTAGCCATGTTGTTACGACCATCACCCATGTAAGTTAATGTTAGTCCCTTGAGATGACCAAAGTTTTCCTTCACGGTCATGAAGTCAGCCAGCATTTGAGTTGGGTGCCATTCGTCCGTTAACCCGTTCCAAACCGGTACCCCGGAGAATTCGGCTAACTGTTCCACGACTTTTTGACTAAAGCCCCGGAATTCGATGCCGTCAAACATGCTGCCAAGCACCTTGGCCGTATCTTCAACCGATTCCTTTTTACCTAACTGAATATCGTTAGCGCCTAAGAATTCTGGATGCGCCCCAAGGTCGATTGCTGCAGTGGTAAACGCTGAACGTGTCCGGGTCGAATTCTTTTCAAACAGTAACGCGATGTTCTTCCCTTCCAGGTAATGATGCGGCACGCCCGCCTTTTTAAGGGCCTTTAAATGCAGTCCAAAATCAATCAAATAGTTCAATTCAGCGGCACTAAAATCTTTTTCGGCCAGCACTGACCGTCCTTGAAAAACGCTATTTTTAAATTCTTTCATGATAATAGCTCCTTTTTGTTAGATTATAGATCTTCCCGTACCAGCGGCATACTCATGCATCTTGGGCCGCCACGTCCCCTTGAAAGTTCACTGGACAGAACTTCCAGAACTTTCAGTCCATGTTCACGGAGTACCTGATTTGATACGTAGTTTCTATTATAGGTTACCACAACTCCCGGAGCAATCGCTAATGTATTCGACCCATCATTCCATTGTTCCCGGTCAGCAATCAGGGGGTCACCGCCACCGGTCGGAATGAGGTCGATCTCAGCTAGTCCTAGCACGTCTTTTAACACTTGTTTGAGGTCTGAATGGTGGTTAACGTGCAGGTCGCCATCTTGATCTTCGGTAATGGTCCACGTATCGATTTGACCGCCTTCACCCAAGATCCCCGGGTGAACGGTAAATTGGTCGTGGTTGATCATCGTAAATACCGTGTCTAAGTGCATCATGGCATGGTTATGCGGGATCCGAATGGCCAGTACCTTTTCAAACCCGCTCTTTCTTTCAAATAACCGCCGAGCGATATCTTCAATAGCACCAGCTGAAGTCCGTTCCGACACCCCAATGGCAATTACGGTGTCACTAAGCACTAATTCATCGCCACCTTCGATCCGTCCTGGCTGATCACGATCCCGCCAAACGTGCAGGCCTTGATCAGCAAACCGTGGGTGATAGTTAATGATGGTTTCCATAAAGAAGGATTCGCGCTGCCTTGCCGGGAAGGTCATATGATTGATACTGAGACCGTCGCCTAACGAAGCAGCCGGGTCACGGGTGAAATACAGGTTAGGCATTGGATCTAGGTAGAACGGATAATCCTGTTCTTCAGCTGCACTCACGAGGTCACGCGGTACAAAATCTAATTCATTTTTCCGTACGCCTGCCATGAGTTTGATCACCATTTCAGTCGTTGTCATATTTAATAGGTAGTCTTCTAATTCACGATGAATAATGCCAGCTGCATAGCCAGATTCAGTTAACATCTTGTCCAGAAAAGCGGTTTTGACTGCTAAGCCGCCAGCCTCTAACGCTTCCACCACTAAGTTCTCTAAATATAATACTTCAGCGCCGTTCGCTCTTAATGTGTCAGCAAAATTATCGTGTTCTTTTTGCGCAATGGGTAGGTAAGGAATGTCATCGAATAAAAGCCTTGGCATCATCTCAGGGGTAAAGTTTTCCACCTCGGCACCTGGGCGTTTCAACATAACAACGTCAAGTTTGCCGATTTCTGATGTGACGTGAATTGGTTTAGTCATGGTAGTTACCTCCTATCTCTTTTAGACACCTTAATCATACGGTTAATTGGAACCGGTTTCATCGAATCCTTCACAGTTAAAATGCCAAGGATTTCACATTTTTAAGTCCGTATGCTTATTGCCAAAAAAATATGCAAAAATACTGGTTATTTGAGCTTCATCAGCTTAAATATACACGTACTTTTGCATATTATTAGATTATTAAAATTTCGTTAAATATATTTCATCCCCTATTCATAGGGATATTCGCACTTTAATCACTATTAATTCATATTTGTTTCACATTTTTACTGTATATCATCAGCAATTAATTTGACACTGTCCCGGGTCACTAGTTCTAACGGTAACTGTTTATCTTGATGAGCCAACCGGGGATTATTCAGCCGTTCGATCAGCAGTTTAGTAGCGACCTGCCCCATTTCAAATGCCGGCTGGTGAATCGACGTCAGCTTAGGTGTGATAAAATTAGCCAAATCAATATCATCGTAACCCACCACAGACAAATCATCAGGTACCTTTAATCCCCGTTCAGAAAGCCCGCGATAAAGACCAATCGCCATTTCATCATTAATACAAAAGACCGCGGTGGGCTTTTTCGCCAGCAACTCAGCCGTGGCTTGATAGCCCCCTAACTTCGTCATCGACGTCTGAACCACCATCTCATCCGGCAGTGTTGCCCGGTACTTAGCCATCCCGGCCCGAAAACCACTGATTCGCTGCTGAATATTATGAGTAATGGTTTCTCCTGCCAGCAAGGCAATTCTACGGTGACCCTGCGACAATAAATAGTTAGCCGCCATTTGGCCGCCCTTATAATCATCGACCCAGACCCGGTCCCCAATCTGCGCATCGTTTTGATCAAACAGTAGATAGGGAATCCCATTGCGAGTCAAAATGCGATCAATGTCGTTGGCATCCAACGTGGCACTGGCAATGATCAGCCCATTTGCTGCCCGTTTGATCAATTCCTCAAGGTACATACTCTGCAGTTCCTGGTTCTGATTAGCGTCAAAAATAATGGGAACAAAGTGGTTCGACTGAGCGGCCTGCTGAATCCCCTTAATAAACATACTAAAAAACGGGTTAGCTAAGTTAGGCACAAGCACCCCAATGGTTTGAGTGGATCCCATAATTAAATTGCGGGCGTTAAAATCCGGCACGTACCCTAGTTGTTTTTGTAATTTAAGTACCCGCGCACGAGTATCACTGCTGAACCGATCACCCTTACCATTGAGGATCTGTGAAACCGTGGTTACCGATACACCAGCAGCTTCAGCTAGATTTCGAATCGTCACTTTTTGTGCCACAATACGCTCCTTACTGCAACCCGCTTGTTTGAAAACGGTCGCCCATGATTAAACTATGTAATAAATCCCCCATTTCGCCGATGCAAAAATGGGGGTAATCCACTTTAATTAGCCTTTAATAATTGAATCGATCTTGGTTAATTCATCAGCGGAGAAACGAATATTTTGAACGGCTTTCAAATTGTCTTCCAAATGAGACACCTTTGAAGCTCCCGTAACCACACTAACAACCACGGGATCCTTTAATAACCAGGCTAAGGACATTTGAGCCAAAGTCTGATCACGATTCTTTGCCATTTCGTTTAACTGGTTTAACTTGGCAGTGACTTTAGCACGACCTTGATCCATGACCTCAGTACTGCTCCAATGAATCTGAAAATCTTCTGGAATGCCACCTAGATATTGATTCGTCAGCAATCCTTCAGCTAAGGGACCATAGGCGACCATCCCGAGGTTATTTTCCTTCAACGTATCCAGCACACCGTCGTCTTCAACTTCACGGTTTAACATGTTATAAGATAACTGATTGACCACAAACGGCGTGTGCAATTCTTTGAAGGTCTTCATAATAGCCTTAGTTTGTGCATCATTATAGTTAGAGATCCCAACATATAATGCCTTACCCGCCCGAACTAGACTGTCCAAAGCTTCCGCCGTTTCAGCTGGATCAGTGTTTGGATCTGGACGATGACTGTAATAGATATCAACATAGTCCAGCCCCATCCGTTTCAAGCTGCTATCAAGTGCGTTGATCAGCGTCTTACGGGAACTCATTTCACCGTAAGGCCCCGGCCACATATGGTAGCCGGCCTTAGTCGTAATGACCAGTTCATCACGGTACGGCTTCAAATTAGCCTGGTAAACTTGACCAAAGAGCCGTTCAGCTGCACCTGATCCTGGGCCATAATTATAGGCCAGGTCAAAACTAAAAATACCGCTATCAAATGCTTTTAAAATAACCTTTTCACTGTCAGAATAGTTGGCATCGTCCCCGAAGCTGTGCCACATTCCAAAGGACACTGCAGGTAACTGCAGACCCTTGTTGCCGGCACGACGAACGGGCATCCGGCCATCGTAACGATTTTCATCCGCTGCATACATATGAATGATTCTCCTTCTCTTATAAATTGGTACATATCAATTTTAAAAGGAGAATGACACTCGGTCAAGGGGAAAACCATGTGAATCTGCAGCCAATCAGTCAGATTTTCATTAGGATTTTAAACTGAGCTTGACCGCATCGCTGACGCGCCCGCCAGCCTGTTTCAATAACGCCTTGGCTTCAGCAATCGTCCCCTTGGTTTCAATCAGCAGAATGGCTAACGGCACGTTATTATCCGCACGGTCCAACGCTCTTTCGGCAGCCAGAGTAGACGTTTGCGTAGCAGCAGCAATGATGCGCTTTGCCCGCCGTTTAGTCTTGGCGTTAGTTGGTACCACGTTGATCATCAGGTTTTGATAGACTTTACCCGAACGGATCATGATGCCGCTAGAGACCATGTTTAAGACCATTTTTTGCGAGGTCCCGGCCTTCATCAACGTGGCCCCGGTGATCACTTCCGGCCCTACGATCGGACAGATTGCCACGTCGGCGTTATGTTCCAATGGGCTGTCAGTCACGCAGGCCACGGCAATGGCTAACGCACCGACCTGTTTGGCATAATGCAGGGCCGCCACGGTATAAGGTGTGGCACCACTGGCGGCGATTCCGATCACAATATCCTTCTTATTTAGCGTGACCTTTTTCAAGTCATTTTCAGCTGCTTCGGTTGAATCTTCTACCCCTTCTAGGGTGTGGAACATGGCATCTGGACCACCAGCGATAATTCCAAAAGTCTGGGATTCTTCCAGCCCGTAAGTTGGCCGTAATTCCGTTGCATCAAGAACCCCTAACCGGCCAGAAGTCCCGGCACCAATGTAGATCAACCGGCCACCAGCATCAAAACGGGTCGTCGCCAAATTAATGGCGTCTGCAATCTGTGGCAACTGTTTTTGAACTGACCGACCCACTCGCTGGTCCTCACGGTTAATAATTTCAACCATATCTGCCGTATCAACTTGATCAATGTGGGTGGAATGCCGATTACGCTGCTCAGTTAATAAATCTTCAAAGTTCATGTCAAAGCCCTACTTTCATCACCTAACCTTGATTTGAAAAAGGTTATTTTAAATTGTTATCGCTTTCAATTACCATAACTCAGGTATACCATGTTTCATTGAAAATTTCAAACAAATTCTCGTAACTGATATTTCTTTCACGTATTATTGAAAATCTCTAGTTGAATAAGTAAGTGGCTTTGTAAGCCGTAACTTTTAGTCGCGGTTTGAAATACTGCTGAAATCAGTTAAGGAATACAAAAAGCTTAACCATCAGCCAAAACGACTGCTAGTTAAGCTTTTTAACTCATATCTGTAAGGTTTACTTCGTTAAATAAATATCCTTATAACCGCGGCTCATCCCCGCTGGATTCCAGACGTAACCATGAACGTTTGGCCGCCATAGCTCAGTCGTGGATGGCTGATACAGTGGAATGACCCCTTGATCCTTCATCAGGACCTTTTCGGCAGCAACCAGATCTTCATACCGTTTCTGTTGATTATTGGCATCCGTTGTCTGAGAAGCGTTCGTCAATTTATCAAATTCCGCATTGGACCATTTTCCGTTGTTCGTTGGGTTCTTGGTTTCCTGCAAACTCAAGAAGTTGATTGGGTCAGCAAAGTCGGCACCCCACTGTGAAACCACGAGATCAAAGTTCCCGTTAGAGGACCGGGCCAAGCGGTTCTTGTACGGCACGTTATCAATGTTAACTGACAGGCCGGGCAGCTTGGTGAATTGATCTTGCAGATACTGCGTCGTGGTCTTGGCCTGATCCGTATCATCACTCAGCAAGGTCAGCGTCAGCTTCTTTTGACCGACTTCTTTCATGCCTTGTGCCCAAAGCTTCTTGGCGTTACTTGGATCATAGGTTACCCCAGACTTCACGTAAGCATCAGTCGCAAAATCCGCCTTAGTCTTCGGGTTTCTGCTAAGGTTCGTTGAAACAAACCCCTTTGGCGCCGTAGAACCATCACGTAATACGTTATTTGCTAAAGCTTGCTTATTGACGATCTGAGACAGTGCCTGGCGAATCTTAACGTTTCTCAATGCCTTATCCCGCTTTTCATTCAGCTGCAGATACATCATTGAGCCACCTTCAAATTTGCTGAAGCCCTTGTTCTTCTGGTAATTAGCAACTTGGGTCCCGGTTAACGGCGTCACATCAAGTTTATTTTGATTATATAAGTTCAAGCCGGTGCTGGGACTCTTAACCACTTGGAAATTGATAGCACTCAAGTGAACGTGTTTTTTATCCCAGTAATTCGGATTCTTCTTTAATTGCCAAGTATTGTTCGTCCCGTTCCAGCCAGCAACCTTAAACGGCCCGTTGTTTGAAACGTCCTGACTGTTGTTACCATACTGTTTACCATACTTTTCAACCGCTGACTGCTGTTCTGGAAAGAAGGTCGGAAAGGCCAGTAACAGCTTAAAGTATGGTACTGGCCGATCTAACGTAACCACCAGCTTATCCTTACTTGGCGCTGCAATACCTAACGTATTGGGACTCATCCGCCCCTTTTGAATCGCACTAAAGTTCTTGATCCCCGCGAAGAGATAAGCGTAGTTGGCCGCCGTTTTCGGGTCAGCTGTCCGGCGCCAAGAATAGACGAAATCCTGAGCAGTAACGGGTTTACCATTACTCCATTTGTCGTTTTTACGCAGATTAAACGTGTAAGTTAAGCCGTCATTTGAAACGTTAGTCTTAGTAGCCAGAGCGTTTTCAACTTTAGAATTCTTCCCCAGCCGGTATAACCCTTCATTAGTCGAATATAGGGCAG
Organism: Secundilactobacillus hailunensis; assembly: GCF_005405185.1. Lineage (GTDB taxonomy): Bacteria > Bacillota > Bacilli > Lactobacillales > Lactobacillaceae > Secundilactobacillus > Secundilactobacillus hailunensis. The sequence goes on along the minus strand of NZ_BJDO01000009.1, from coordinate 39,538 downwards.
TTAAACTCACTGATTCAGAAGCTGCCGAATTATCCAGTGTGGAAATGGTATCAGTCGTACTCAGATTAAGGTCTTGCTTGTCAGCCATCTGCTGTGTACTGCTCGACTTGGACTGACCGCAAGCTGCAAGCGTTAAGGCTAACGCGAGACTACCGATACCAACCAAGAGCTTTTTAAATGTCATGATGCCTACTCTCCATCTCTAATTTTTTGTCTTTAACAACTATACAATACTGGTCTTACTTTTACTGGATAAAAAGCTGACCAACGCTTTGTTCAGAATAAATGCGTCGAATCGCCTGACCCATCAAGTTACCAACGGAAATAATTTCCAGTTTATCAAATTGCTTCTCTTCTGGCATTTGAATTGAGTCGGTCACGATCACTTTTTTCAATGGTGAGTTCACCATTTGGCTGACGGCGTTCTTACTAAAGACCGGGTGGGTTGCCACGGCATAGATATCGTTGGCGCCAGCGTTCTTCAATGTCTGAGCTGAAATTGAGATCCGCACAGCCGTATCAATAATGTCATCCACTAAGATCGCGTTTTTACCCTTAACAGAACCGATCACAGCCTCAGCCGAAGTCGTTGATTTGTTTGGATCCCGATTATCAATAATGGCTAACGGTGCGTGCAGGAGGTCCGCCATTCGCCGGGCTTTTGAGACCCCAGCGTGATCGGGTGAAACGATGACCAAATTATCAGTCAAGTGGTGATCTTCAAAATAGCCCGCCAGTAATGGGGCGGCTTCCAAATGATCCATTGGAATATCAAAGAACCCTTGCAGTTGGGCAGCGTGTAGATCAAGTGTGACGACCCGGTTAACACCGTCATCTTCTAGTAACGACGCGATCAATTTAGCCGTAATGGGCTCGCGGGAACGGGCTTTGCGGTCCGCCCGAGAATAACCGTAATACGGAATCACCACCGTAATTGAATGGGCGCTGGCACGACGGACAGCATCCACCATGATCAATAACTCCATTAGCATCGTATTGACTGGATCTGAAACTGACTGAATCAAGAAAATGTCATCGCCACGAATACTTTCGTCTACCGTAATCGAAATTTCACCATCACTGAAGTGCTTGATGGTGGCCTTACCCAGTTCGACACCCGCTGCCGCAGCAATCTTATCTGCCAGTGGCCGGTTTGAATTTAACGCAAACATCTTTAAAGGATGTTCAGTTTCACTTTGATTTGGCATGTTTTTCCTCCAGAATTTGTATTGTCAATTTACCTGCATAAACAAATAGTACACTATCGCTAATTTTTAGTAAACGATTTTGGCGTGATCTTTCCCATTCCGATCATCGGATCGATCTGACCGCTGCTGACCAACGACATGGTTAAAATGCCATCGTTTAAAATCGTCGGTCCATTATCTTCGGCTACTGGTTCCGGTTGGGCCTCTGATTGCGGTTGCGAGGCTCCTTCAGGCTGATCAACGGGCTTGCTGGCAGCTGGTTTTTCAGCCGCCTGCTGGCTAATTGATTCCTGAACGTCACTGATAGTCGCCGTAATACGGTCTACTAGCGCCGTTTGGCGGTTAACTGACTGCCGCTTGACACTGGTTTCAAACGCCGCTTGTTCACCCAGTAAAATCAACGTTGACTTAGCCCGAGTAATGGCGGTATACAGCAGATTACGTTGCAGCATCCGCGAATACTGCATGACCATGGGTAGAATCACCATTTTAAATTGGCTCCCCTGCGCCTTATGAATCGTCGTGCAGTACGCCAACGTTAACTTATCCCATTCATTGCGCGGATAGGTAACTTCAGTCGTGTCAAAGGCAACGGTAAGTTTATCGACTTTATCCGTATTCCCCTTCGATTTAGCTAAGGTGATGCCCACGATCGAGCCAATGTCACCGTTAAACACGTTATTTTCGGGACTATTGACTAGGTGTAACACCTTGTCCCCAATTCGGAATTTTTCACCGCGAAATTCAACTTCTTTTTTACGGGTATCACTTAAGGGATTCATAATATCTTGAATCAGCGTATTTAAACGCGTTACCCCGGCTGGACCCCGGTACATCGGTGCCAACACTTGAAAATCGTCCGCGGAGAAGCCCCGCTGCTTGGCCTTGCCAACAATTTGTTCAATCACGGAAGGCATCTGATAGGCGTTGCAAGCAATAAATGACCGGTCAGACTTATTTTGCGTAAAATCAGCTGGTAATTTGCCAATTTTAATGTCGTGGGCTAACGGAATGATCGACGAATCGTCGTCCTGGCGATAAATCGTGTTGAGCTCCATTTCCTTCAGCCGATGACTGCTTAAGAGGTCAAAGAAAACCTGTCCTGGCCCAACGGATGGTAACTGATCTTTATCACCGACTAATACCACCTGCATGGAGTCGGGAATGGCCCGCAGCAGCGTGCGGAACAGATAAATATCCACCATCGACATTTCGTCAACGATCAACAGCGAGCCTTCCAGATCTTTAGCCGTCACATCGTCGTTATTTTCCCGTCCCGTCAGTCCTAATAGCCGGTGGATCGTACTGGCAGGTAAACCGGTCGTTTCACTCATCCGTTTCGCTGCCCGGCCCGTTGGTGCGGCCAGCAGAATGGGAAACGGCTGGTCCTTATACTGATTAACGTCTAAGGACAGCTCGTGCAATTTCGCATACAGGTTCACAATGCCGTTAATAATGGTCGTTTTACCCGTTCCCGGACCACCCGTCAACAGGAAAACGTGGGATTGAATCGCCGCTAAAATCGCTGACTCCTGCGACTCATCGTAGGTAATTCCCAGATTGCGTTCAACTAAGCGCATCTGTTTTTCAATCACTTTATCCTTAAAGCTGGGCAGATCCTCAGCCTGACAGATGCGGTTGAGGTGTTCCGCTGCCTGCCATTCCGCGTCATAGAGACCCTTCAAGAAGATCCGGTTACCTTCGCCAACCACCTTTTGCGCTTTTCCCAGTTCGATCAGCTGATCCGCAATCAATTGTGGATCGACTGCTTCATTGCGGCTATCCTGCAAGAGTCGAACGGTGCCGTTCAGTAACGGTTCCGCAGTGGTAAAAGTGTTACCGTCCGCCATGGCCAGTTCACTTAACGTTTGCAGCAACCCGGCCTGAATCCGTTGCGGTGACTGGGTACCAATGCCGAGCTGATCCGCAATTTGGTCAGCCCGTTTAAAACTCACCCCGTTAATGTCTTCAACTAACTGATAGGGGTTCTCCTGAATCACCTGCAGCGTTTTTTCCTTATAACGTTCAAAAATCACACTGGCGAGCCGACTGCCAAAGCCGTAGCCGTTTAGACCAATAATGATCTGTTCGACGCCGTTATTACTGGTCAAGTTGTCAATCAGCGTCTGTTTCACTTCAGTTTTTAAATTTAGCGGATCCAGTACTGATGGGTCCTGATTGATCTGATCAATGGCCGTTAAGCCCAGTAAGGCGACAATCTTTTCAGCCGTTTTTTTGCCTAATCCCGGAAAGTCATCGCCTGACAGATACTGAACAATGCCTTCCTTAGTCGTTGGCGCCTCGTTTTGATAATTATCCGCCTGAAATTGCTGGCCGTATTTGGGATGTTCCACTAATTTACCAAAGAAGCGATAAGGCATCTCTTCAGCCACATCGGCAAAGTTACCGGTCACCACGATCTCATCACCACGCCAGTCAAGGTTAGTTTGCGAGACCTTCACCAGTAAGACCTTGTAAAAACTATCTGGACTTTCAAAAAAAGTCGCTGATACTGTACCAACGATGTAGGACTGCTGTGGCTTTTGATCCGCATCAAATAGATTTATATTTTCACTGGCCATTTTGCACATCCCACTTTCAGATTAAGCGTTCGTCTGATCATCTTTGGACTTTTGATCAGTTTTCTTTTTAGTTAAAGCCCCTTGAATATCGGCTAACCGTGACTGCCCTTTTTGATAGTACTTAGGGTCTAATTGCTTGGCTTGGTTAAAGTACTCAGTGGCATCTTCACCCATGACGACAGCGGCAATCCCACGGTCAAATTGAGCGTGGCCATTTTTCGGATCACTGGCTAACGTTTTATCGTAGTACTCAGCAGCCTCTTTAAAACTGCCGACTGCTAATAGATTATCCGCAATCAATTGGTTGACTTGCGGATCCTGCCGGTGATTTTCTGCGGCGGTCAACGCGAATGCCAGCGCCGTTTTATGGTCGTTATTACCCATATAGCTTTGCGCTAACATCATGTAGGCATCACTTTTTAACTTAGAATCTTTAACTTTATTGAACTGCGCAATGGCTTTTTGAAATTCCCCAGCCGCGTAGTACACGTTACCCAGACCGTACGTTAAGGTATCCTTGGCAGCCCGGCTCTTATCCGCAAATAGCCCCAGCGCCTTCATCATTAATTCTTCTGCTTGAGAATAGCTCTTTAGATTAACTAACAGTGCCCCTAAATCATAGTAGGTATGGTAGTTATCTGGATCATCATCAATTTCTTGAATCAGCCGGTGCATGAGCTGTTCTGATTCTTTTTGTTTCGCATCCCGCTCAGCCTTTTGAGCATCCTGCTGTTGATTTGTTTCAGTCATGTCCTCGCCCCTCTAAATAGTGTCTGTTGAATCAAGTTTTCGTTTCAAATAATCGGTTTTGTTCCAGGCCACTAGTTCATAGTGTGCACCTACATCATGGGTCTCTAAAATGGTCGTGGAGGTATTACTCAGCCCGCCACGATCCCGTAAATGGGCTAAGGGTGTCCCCAATAACGCGTTGATCTCAGCGTTTAAAGCCGCCCCGTGGCTAACGATCAAAACGTTTTGATCATCGTTTGGATAATTATGAACAATGGTTTGAATCGCCGGTGTCATCCGGTCGATCACTTCCTGAAAGCTTTCACCGCCAATTTCCACTGGACGATAATCAGCCGGTGCGTTACGAAAAGCGTCGAATTCCTCAGGAAACCGGGTTTGGGCCTCTTTAAAGCGCATCCCCTCCATTTTACCCAGGTGAAACTCTTCCAGCCGACTCAGCAAACTGAGAGCTGGTCTGCCAGGTAGATACTGACGGACAGTACTGGCCGTATCCCGGGCCCGCTTAATCGGACTGGCATAAATATGGGCAAATTTGATCTGTTTTAAATACGTCCCAGCTTGCTTAATTTCATCATAGCTTTCAGGTAAGAGCGGCGAATCACCACCCGCACCTTGATAACGTGACTCAAGATTCCATTCGGTTTTACCATGTCGTAAGAAAAATAATTTCAATGTCTGTCCCTCTCAACCAACGTTAATTTTTAAAATTAATCAATCCTATTATGACAGGTTGACTCGAAAAAACCAACCTAAGTTCTGCATAGAACCCAAGTTGGTTTTGATTACCTATTTAGACGTATTGGAGCTGACGATCTTTACTGTAAGCAGCGTCAATAATGGCACTTCCTAGACATTCTTGACCATCGTAGAAAACGACGGCTTGTCCAGGTGTAATTGCCCGAACCGGATCATCGAATTCAACGGTCACCTTTTGACCATCGTCAGACAGGTGAACGGTCACACCGGTATCGACTTGGCGGTAACGGAACTTCGCGGTTGCCCGGAAATCCTGACCGCGGTCAATGTTATTGACCCAATGAATGTCAGAGGCTTCAAGATGAGTTGCGTAAAGATGCTCATTATGATAACCCTTGCCGACATACAAAACATTCTTCTTCAAGTCCTTACCGATTACAAACCAAGGCTCGTTATCTTCGCCATCGCCACCAATACCAAGGCCCCGGCGCTGACCGATGGTATAGTACATCAGACCGGCATGCTCGCCCTTAACGTCACCGTCAAGGGTCATCATCTTACCGGGTTTGGCTGGCAAATAGTGGCCTAAAAAGCCCTTAAAGTTCTTCTCACCGATAAAGCAGATCCCAACGGAATCCTTCTTGTGAGCCGTTGCCAAGCCAGCCTTCTCAGCGATCCGCCGAACTTCTGGCTTAGTGATGTCGCCAATGGGAAACATCACACGGTCCAGCTGTTCTGTGGAAAGCTGACTGAGAAAGTAGGTCTGGTCCTTGTTTTGATCGACCGAACGCATTAAGTGCATATGACCATCAGCATCGCGGTTTAACTGGGCGTAGTGGCCAGTTGCGATGTAGTCAGCACCAAGATCCAAAGCGTAGTCTAAGAACGCCTTAAACTTGATTTCCTTATTACAGATCACATCCGGATTAGGGGTCCGACCCTTCTTGTACTCATCTAAGAAATAAGTAAATACCCGGTCCCAGTACTCCTTTTCGAAGTTAACTGAGTAGTAAGGAATTCCAATTTTGGCAGCGACTTTAGCCACGTCTTTGTAGTCTTCAGTAGCAGTACAGACGCCGTTTTCATCAGTGTCGTCCCAGTTTTTCATGAACACACCGACCACGTCATAGCCCTGCTGCTTTAAGCGTAGTGCGACAACGGACGAGTCAACCCCGCCACTCATGCCGACAACCACACGCGTTTGGCTGTTGTCTTGCATAAAATCACCATCACTTCATAACAGATTCTGGAGAATCTACGAGTTGAAGGTCGCAAAAATCCAGTATAAATGATAATACACGCCAATAGCAGTGATTGCAAGCGATTAGTGCGTTACTGGCACGATGATCTCGCGTTCTTCCAGATTATCCATAATGTAATGGAACTGTTCCAGAAAGGCATCTTTGCGATCCATTTTGAAAATGTTCACTTCACGCATACCATTACCCGCAACAGCAGCCATTTTAAAGCCGCTTAAATCTGAATTGACCATGACTTTTAATTCTACCGTTGCATTATAGGGGGACGCTGGGTCCAATGAGCGCTTTAACGTGAAGCTGCCGTTCTTACTTTCATTAAAGCCAACATCTCTCAGTGAAAATTTCTTAATGCCATCACTGATTGTATACGACTGCTCGTCACCCTGTAACTTAGTTGTTTTATCAAATGCCATCTTACTTCGCCTGCTACTGATAACTTATAAAAAGTTAACGATTATTCTTGTTTCTTCCTATCCCGCCTCGCACGTTGCCCGCTACTGCGGTTGATATGATAGTCCACAAGCGTCAATTCCCGGCTAGCCACCGGTACATGCTTTGCAGCCTGGTTTAGTAGGCTAAGACAAAGTTTTTCGTATCCCTGATATTCAGGGCAGCATTTAAATCACGGTCATTGGTATAGTTGCAATTAGGGCAGTGATAAGTGCGTTCACTCAGCTTTAAGCTTACTTTCTTAGTGCCACATTGGTGACAAAGTTTGGAAGTTGGCTCAAAACGTCCAGTTAAATGTACTGGAATTCCTAATTACTGACATTTAGCAATCAATTTTACTCTAAAGTTGTAGAAACCTTGTTGAGCGATAGCTTTAGCTAAATGCCGATTTCTCATCATCCCGCTAACATTCAAATCTTCTAAGGCAATCCACTGCGGCTTGGTTCTCACCACAGTGGCAATCAGCTTATTTTGATAATCAATCTGAATATTAGTTAATCGTTGATAAAGCCGTTGCACCTTCAGCTGAGTTTTGGCTAGGTTCAAATCAGTAGCAGATCTACCTTCCTTCAGTTTTCTAGCCTTCAGTGCACGATACTGGCGTGATAATTTTCTTTGTAATCGTCGAAGCCGTTTTCTAATTCGCTTCAGACGACTGCTTTTGTTCTGATTGCTATAGGTGGAACCATTACTTAAAATTGCAAAATTCTTTAATCCTAGATCAATGCCGATAGGACAACCATCTAATATAGGTTGAAGCGAATCAGCCTGTTCTACGACACAGGTCAGATAATACCGACCAGCTTTAACTTTCACTCGTCCTTGTTTAATCACAAAATGTTCAGCATCAGTAGGAATGTAGCCGAATTCTTTCAATCGTATCCAGCCCAGTTTGGGCAATTTAATCCGGTGCCGGTCACAAGCAATGATCTGTTTTTGACTATTCTTAACAAAGTAGTAGCTACCTTGACCTCGTTTAAACGAACGCCAATGCGGGTAGTTACTTAGCCTCTTAAAAAAACGTTTCATAGCTGTATCCGCATCAATAAACGCCTGCTTCACAGACTTGGAAGATAATTCTTTAATCCACTGATCATCTGGATTAACATCCAAATAATCATGATTAAACCACCTAGAAAACTCATAGGCACTCATGTAGTGATAACCACACTCATAACGTTGACGATTAATATCTAAAAAGAGGTTGTAGGCCCAGCGACTACCGGATATCTGCTGATCAATCAGCCAAGCCTGCTTGTCAGTTGGCTTAAGCTCAACTTTATAGGTAATTAACATCGTATTTCCTCATTTAATTAAGTTTGGTGACCCACTTACCCAGTGGGTTCAAGCTAATTATACCCGATAGATCCCTTTAAAAGGTATTTTAAGGGAATTATGAGGGAAACTATTTTCAAAATCAGTCAGTTCATTAAGACTAGCAGAACAACAAGGTTTCATCCCTTTTGATAAGTCATTAGAGACTTTTATAACAGAATGGTAGGCATTTATCCCTCACTGCGTGTCTTTACCCGAGACACAATTTTAGAAATATTTGTTACCAGTGCTGAAATATCGACCCCAGTCGTGTAACGACCGAAACTGATCCGAATGGACTCTGAGATTCGGGGACTGTCTGAACCAAACATGGCGGTCAAAACATGCGATGGTTCAATTGACCCCGCCGTGCAGGCTGAACCGCCGGAAACGGCAATCCCAGCTAGATCAAGGTTGGTCTGCATAACGTAGGTTGAGACCCCTTTGATCCACAGGTTCAACACGTGCTGTAAATTATTCCGGTCCAGTGACCCGTTCACTTCAAAGTCCACGCCAGCGTCCGTCAAGCCTTTAACAATCTGCTGCTTGAACTGAAAGTACTTCTCTTGACGATGGGCCTTTTCTTCAGAAGTGATCGTTTTAACGGCTGCCGCCATACCAGCGATTCCCGGTACGTTTTCCGTCCCAGCACGGCGCTTTTCTTCCTGGTCGCCGCCCTTGATAAAACTGGGAAAGTTGATCCCCGTTTTACGGTATAGAAAGCCGACCATTTTTGGCCCGTTGATCTTATGTGCCGAGGTAGACAGCATGTCGATATGGTCGCGTTTAACATCAATGTCCAGCAAACCGTAAGCCTGCACCGCATCCGTATGGAACCAAGCTTGGTGATCCTTCAGCAGTTCACCGATCTCGTGAATCGGCATATGCGTCCCCACTTCGTTATTCCCGGTCATGATGGTAACCAAGATCGTATCATCACGTAAGGCGTGTTTGAAGTCATCGAGGCTGATCTGACCATTTTCATCGACTGGTAGATAGGTCACTTCAAAGCCCTGTTCTTCTAGAAAATGCAGGGGCTTTAAAATCGCCTCATGTTCAACCGCCGTGGTAATAATGTGTTTGCCTAATGATTGGCGTGCATAGGCCGTTTGCATAATAGCCGTGTTATCAGATTCAGTCCCGCCACTGGTAAAAATAATGTCATCTTCATCGGCATTAATGCTCTGGGCAATAATCTGCCGGCTGTTTTCCAGAACGGTGTGCGCTTGACGCCCTAAGCCATAAAGGGTTGACGCGTTGCCGTAAACGTTTTGCAGCTTATCCGTCATTTCCGCGAGCACCTCGTCAGAAATGGGGGTGGTGGCTGCGTTATCTAAGTAAATTTCTTTCACTTTAAGTACTCCTTTAACTCGTTAAACTGCAAACAGGACCAACAACATTTGTGCTGACCGTTTACCAGCCTCAATAATAAAGTCATCAAAGCTGACCCCGGCGTTTTCGTCACCAACATCAGACATTGCCCGAACCACGACGTAAGGGGTGTTAAATTGGTGGGCCACTTGGCCAACTGCCGCGCCTTCCATTTCACTGGATAAGGCATCTGGAAAATGGGCTAAGATTTTTTCGACAGCTTCGTGACTGGCAATAAATTGATCCCCAGAAACGATCAGACCGGTTTTAACGTTCAGTCCAGTTGATTTAGCGGCTTGTTCTAGCTTTGCAACCCAGGTCTTGTCAGCATCAAAGCGGGCAGGTTGGCCGGGTAATTGACCGTAGACGTAATCAAACGCCCGTGCGTCGACATCGTGATAGGCCGTCTGCGTTGATAATACCACGTCGCCCACGTGCAGACCCTTGCCGATACCACCGGCCGAACCAGAGTTAATGACCACGTCAACGTGAAACTGCGTGATCAATAAGGCAGTCGTTAGTCCAGCCTGTACTTTACCGATCCCTGAACGGACTAAAACCACATCCTGGTCACTGATCGTCCCTTCATAAAACGACACGCCGGAAACATCCACGACGTTTTCGTTGACTAAGGCTTTTTTTAACGTTTCAATTTCTTCATCCATGGCGCATAAAATACCGTATTTCATTATATTGCCCTCACTTTATAAGCGTTAAAATTCCACAAAAAATAGGATTAAAAAGACTGCAATAATGCCCACAATCAGCCAGCCAATCGCCCAATTTAACCGACGTTTTAACCGGTTGACCTTATCAGCCGCTACCGCATCTTGCTGTCTTTGGTCGTATTCCGGATCACTATGCTGTTTAGCGTAGCGCTTTTCGGCTTTCAGCCGTTCGTGATCACGGCGGTCGAAGTCTTCCTGCTTTTTCCGCTGTTCCTCGCGATACGCACTGCGGCTCAATGGCTGTCCACCATCGTTTGCCTGTTGATCATCATCTTGATATGCGATAAGACTCACCTACTTTTTTTGCTGCATCATTTCAAACCGCCAAACCGCCATCACCGTTTTAGCATCTTCAATGTCACCATTTGCAACCATCGTTCTCAATTCATCTAAGGAATAAGATTTAATATTTAGGTTTTCACCCTTATCCCGTGGCAATTCAGATTGCACCGGTCGCAGATCAGTGGCTAAATATAACGTCATGTATTCGTCTGAAAAGCCCACTGACGAATAAAAACCGGCTAACCGTTCAAGATGGTCAGGGTGCAGCCGAATTTCTTCATTCAATTCCCGAATGGCGGCGTGCTGAGGGTCATCACCATCCCGCGAATCCAGCTTGCCCGCCGGAATTTCTAACGTGGCCCGTCCAATCGGTGAGCGCCATTGCCGTACCAGAATCATTTTTTGTTCCGGTGTAATGGCCATAATTCCTACGGCACCCGAATGATGCACGATCTCACGGTAGGCCTTTTCGCCATTGGGTAATTCAACCGTTTGACGTTCGACGTTCATAATGGCACCGTCATAGATTGGCGTATGCGCGATTACTTTTTCTTCTAAATCCATTTAATCATCCCTTGTTGATCAGTAATTATGCTTCAGAATCCGTCTGCGTTGATTCTTGAACTGGCCGGACCCGTGCTGCTTGAGGCCCCTTTTGACCTTCAACCACAACGAATTCAACTTCTTGTCCGGGCGTTAATTTTTTAAAACCGCCCATTTCAATCCCGGTATAGTGCACAAAAAGCGATTCACCAGCTTCAGATTTAATGAAGCCAAACCCGTTTTGTTCGTTGTAACGTTCTACTTTTCCTTTAATCATACTGCCACTCCATTCAAGTTAAGTTACTTATCTGATTACGTTCTAAACATTTTATGACTTGGAAATTAAGCAGTGTCATTGGCGTTAATTGAAAATAACTCGCTTTTTATTTTAAACTACCAAGCCCATCTAAATCAAGCCAGTGGCGTCCAAAAAACGGGCGCCAGACAAAACCATTCGTCTGACACCCGTTTTGTTTTAATCTTTAATTACTTTTCGTCAAACGCGACACCCACAGTTTCTGGGAACTCTGCGCGAACGATCTTGGCACAGCGGTCACAGAAGTGCGGATAATCAGGGTCTGAACCCACCGTTTCGCGGGTCATCCGGCAACGTTCGCAAACGTCACCATCAGCTTCGGCCACAACGATGGCAACACCATCGTTGAATTGTTCAGCATCCGCTGGTGCATCCGCCATTTTGGCAACCGTCAAACCAGATACCAATAATACCTGACGAACATCAGTATCTAAGTCGTTTAATAACTTAGTCTGCTTGTCATCAAGGTACAACGTCAATTTAGCTTCAGAAGCCTTACCAATCAGTTTTTGATCACGCGCTTCTTCCAAAGCTTTCAAGACATCTGAACGCAATTCCATGAAGGCGTCCCAGTTTTCAACTAACTGATCTTCACCGTTGAAGTGTTGAACTTCAGGCATCTCAGCTAGTTGGGCGTAGTCTTCCGGTTCCTTCAGGAATGGCCAAATTTGTTCTGCTGTATGTGGCAGGATCGGTGTTAACAATTTAGTTAAACCGGCTGCAATGTCATACAGAACAGTTTGCATTGAACGGCGTGAATGGCTGTCCTTAGCATCGATGTACAAGATATCCTTAGCGAAGTCCAGATAGAAGGCTGATAGATCAGAAATCACGAAGTTCATTACTTCCTTGTAAATATCCAAGAAGTCATAACGATCATAGTGACCCTTAACGCTTTCAATCAGCTGGTTGAATTGAGCCAGCATATACTTATCAGCTGAAGCTAAGTCTTCAACTGGTACCGCATCGGTCTTTGGATCAAAGTCACTAGTGTTCGCCAGCATATAACGCATGGTGTTTCTGATTTTCTTGTAAGCATCAGAGATCTTGGTGAAGGCGTCCATTGAGACCCGCACGTCAGCGCTGCTATCAACAGAAGCAACCCAGAGACGGACGATTTCGGCCCCCATCTTCTTAATGACTTCAGCTGGGGCAATGGTGTTCCCCAACGACTTGCTCATCTTGTGGCCTTGACCATCAAGGGTAAATCCTTGTGATAATACCGCCTTGTATGGGGCATGACCAGAAACCGCCACACTGGTGATCAAGCTCGAGTTGAACCAGCCACGGTACTGATCAGAGCCTTCAAGGTAAAGATCAGCCGGGTACTTCAATTCTGGCCGTTCAACCAGCACTCCTTGATGAGTAGAACCGGAGTCGAACCAAACATCCATGATGTCAGTTTCCTTGGTGAACTTACCGTTTGGAGAATGTGGTGAAGTAAAATCATCTGGTAACAGGTCTTTGGCATCACGTGAGAACCAGACATCAGAACCATACTTACCAAATAACTGCGCCACGTGTTCAACCGTTTCTGGCGTAATAATGGCCTCACCATCTTCACCGTAGAAGATGGGCAGTGGCACGCCCCAGACCCGTTGCCGTGAAATGACCCAGTCACCACGGTCACGAATCATGTTGTGCAGCCGTTTCTTGCCCCAGTCAGGGAAGAATTGAACATCATCAATAGCAGCTAAAATTTCATCTTTCATCTTATCAACTGACGCAAACCATTGCGGCGTTGCCCGGAAGATAACCGGTTTCTTAGTCCGCCAGTCAAATGGGTAACTATGCTTATATGGCATGTAGTCCAGTAACAGACCAGCATCTTTTAGCTTATCCAGTGAGATCTTGTTGGCATCATCGTAGAAGACCCCTTCAAAATCAGGACCGGCTTCACTAGTCATGTAGCCTTTATCATTAACTGGGACTAAAATATCAAGTCCGTATTTTTGACCAACGTAGAAGTCATCTTCACCAAAACCAGGTGCGGTATGAACTAAGCCAGTACCGGCATCCAAGGTAACGAAATCGCCGAGCATCGTCACTAACTTACGGTCTGGGTAAAATGGGTGCTGTGTCAAGACACGGTCGAGTTCTTTACCCTTTACCGTCTTCAATGTCTTAACGTCTTCCCAGCCAAATTTCTCAGCACATTGGTCAACCAATTCGGTGGCTAACACAAACTTACGGGTTTCCCCTTTAGGCTGAACAACTGAGTAATCAAAGCCGGCATCAATGGTGATTCCTTCTGATGCGGGGATTGTCCATGGCGTCGTTGTCCATACGACCATGTATGTATTGCCGTTTTCCAAAACACCCTTGCCATCAACGACTTGTTCACCGTAAAAAGCGGAAGGTGATGTCACATCGTGGTATTCAACTTCGGCTTCAGCCATTGCAGATTCAGATGACCATGACCAAAAGACTGGTTTCTTACCCTTAAAGATCAAACCGCGTTTAGCAAAGGCCCCAAAGACCCGTACTTCTTGGGCTTCAAATTCAGGCTTCAATGTCAGGTATGGATTATCCCAGTCACCAGTAACACCTAGACGTTTAAATTCTTCACGCTGACGGTCAACTTGTTCCAAAGCATACTTACGGCATAATTGCCGGAATGCAACCGTCGACATCTTCTTACGGTCGTAACCTTGCTGTGTCAACTTTTGTTCAATTGGCAGGCCATGAGTATCCCAACCGGGAACGTAGGGTGCTCGAAAACCGTTCATTGACTTGTAACGGACAATAAAGTCCTTTGAAACCTTGTTCAAAGCATGACCCATGTGAATGTCACCGTTCGCGTATGGCGGGCCATCGTGTAAGATAAACGTTGGTTTACCTTCGTTTAATTTTTGTCTTAATTGATATACTTTATTATCAGCCCAAGCTTTTTGAAGTTCAGCTTCTTTGACTGGTAAATTACCGCGCATTTTGAACTTGGTTTTACCTAAGTTCAGTGTGTCTTTTACCCGCATTAGGGTCCCTCCTCAAATTATTGGATGGCACAAAAAAAGACCTCACCCAAGGGACGAAGTCTTCGTGGTACCACCCAATTTTAGAATCAATAATTCTCTTATCTTAGCCGTTAACGGAGCCGACCCGTTCTGACCTACGTGTTTCAGTCAGACAGCTAGAAGATGATCTGCATTCCAACAGAGGTTACCGGCTTTCCACCATGACACCGGCTCTCTGAAACTTGCTGGGATGCTTTCTATTCTTCATACCGCTTTAAGATTTAGCCGCAGATTACTTTTTAGCGTCATCATCTGGGAAGATTACGACCGTTTCAGTTGACTGATCGTTATCTGGATCAACCGGCTGATCAGCGTCATAGATCTCACCCGATGAATCGGATTGTTCATCTGCTTGTGAAGTCGAGTTTACGCCATCTTCATTCTCATTGTCAAGTTTGTTTTGTTTAATGACGTTCTTAATTTCTTCATAGGTCGACGAGCCGTCATCTTTAAGCAGGTTATCCCAGCTGTCGCTCTTAATTTCTTCCAGCTGGCTTTCAAGCATGACTTGCAGCCGCTGCCGAAATACTCGGGTGCTCTTCTTAAGATCGTCAGTTTCCACGGCTAATTTTTGCGCCCGTTTGGAAACTTCCGAAATTAACTGGTTACCCTTTTGCGTTGCTTCATTCACCGTGTCATCCGCTTGTTTCTGCGCTTCTTGATTGATGATCTCGGCTTCTTTTTGCGAGTTCGACTTGACCTTGTCCGCGGCTTCCTGTGCCACAATGATCGACTGGTTCAGTGAATCTTTCAAATCATTGAAGTACTTCAGCTTCTCATCTGCGGAAGCTAGTTGATCCGTTAACTTTTTATTCTGATCCAGCGTGATCTGATAATCTTTAATAATCTGTTCGAGAAAATCATTCACTTCGTCAACGTTGTAACCACGTAACTTTGTTGAAAATTCCTTATTATGAATGTCTAATGGGCTAAGTACCATTGTCCGTTCCTCCCCAATTGCAATTATTTATGCAGCACTGCTAGTGTGACTTTCAGCTTATCCTTCTTGGTCACGCCGTTAACACTTGTTAACCGCACCCGGCCAAACCCACGAACTGAAATAATATCTTGATGTTCCAGTTGGTAATCTGGTCGCTCAAAATCATTCCAATTTAATTGAATTCGACCGGCTTCGATCAACTCCTTAGCGCGGTGCCGTGATAGATGAAAACCGGTTGCCACCACGTTATCAAGCCGTGTAGAAGACAGCGTCGTGCTCTCTTCTTCCCAGGCATCGAGCGGCACGATATGATCCGCCAGATTCATTTGGTTCAACCGCACCTTGATCTTACCCATCCGGTCAACCTGCGCACTCACGTAGCGGCTCATATCCGCCGTAATGAAGAACTGCCATCGCTCACCGTCAGTAATAATATCACCTAAAACATCCCGATCAATGCCGGCACCTAAGATGGAACCTAAAATCTGACCATGCTGAAGCTGGGTGAACTTTCTGGGATAATCGATCTCAAACAAGTTGATTTCAAAGTCCAGATCTGCGGGGGCAACGTAGGTTGGATAGATCATCGCCCGTTGCATTTCTGCGCCGGGGTAGCCGCCTTGAAAGGTCAGCTTCAGCTCAGCGTCACTATTCACTAGTGTTGATAAAATGTATTGCTGTCTGGGATTCAAAAAATGGGTCAAAATTGGCCGATATTCATCACTGGCCTGTTGAATGAAACCCGTTGCGCTTTCAATAAACGGTGCTTCTTCTGCTCGAAAATGCTGTGCAATGTGATCAGCCAACGTCAGCCCCTCCTAATTACATACCCATAAGTCGAAAAACAATTTGTTCAAGAAACACTAAGCCACTGCGAACAAGCCCTAAAACAAAGATCGCCACTACCGGTCCAAAACCGATCATACCGATCGACGCCCAGTTAAACCAGCGTTGAAACGGCTCAACAATAGCGCCCAAGAATTGCCCTAGCTTAGTCTGATACGCTCCCGGGAACCAGCTCAACAGCGCATAGACCACAATGGCCATAATGTACAAGTCGATTGCCCGGCTTAATAACCAAAACACAAACGTTACAAAAGCGACCAAAAACTCACTCCTTACTTCAGTTTCTCGCCTAAAGTGGCTGAGAGATCTCCGGTAATTTCAAAATTCTTGGGTGTACATAAGAAAATTGCGTCACCGATTCGTTCAATATCACCGTCAATAGCGAATACCGTTCCCGTCAAAAAATCAATGATTCGGCGGGCATTAGCATCATCGATCCGACTAAAATTAACAATCACAGCTTGCTGCTTGAGCAATTGACTGGCAATGTCTTGGACGTCCGAATACAGCCGCGGTTCAACTAAAGCAATTTTACTGGCTTTACTATTCGTCGCTGTACGGGGGGCGTTCAAAGAGACCACTTTATTGTCATCATGTCGTGGATGCAGGTTGTGTGCCAACGATTGATCAGTTACTGGCTGCTGAGTGTCTTGGGATACTTCAGCATCATCTTCGTAATTATCATCCATGCCGAAAAAGCGACTCATACTAAATTTTCCCATAGTAAACGCTCCTTTCGCTATTTATCCATGTATTTCAGTTGCACTAGTCGTTTTTACGACGGTGCTTAAAGAATGGCGGTGTATCAAGGCTGTTATCATTATCTGTGTCACTATTTGAAGTGTCATCGTTGTTAAAGACGCTGAAGTCGGGTTTAGAGACACCGTCGAATTCACTAGTATCTGGTCGACGCGATTCAGTGGATGCTGCTGGCTTTTGACCACTTTGACTGGCATTAAAGCTGTCCATCTGATTGTCATGGTCAACCCGGTGTGAATTATTAACGGGGGTGGCACCATCAGCTAACCGACGTGCCGTCCGAGTAGCGGTCTCGTGTTTCTTTTTGTCAATACCAGTGGCAATGACGGTCACCCGGACTTCGTCACCTAGATTTTCATCGATCGAGGTCCCGAAAATAATGTTGACATCGCTAGTGGCTGATTTAGAAACGATCTCTGAGGCAGACTGTGCTTCAAATAAGGACAGGTCTGGGCCACCAGTAATGTTTAACAGCACCGTTTCAGCACCATCAATTGAGACTTCCAGCAATGGTGATGAAATAGCCTTCTTAGTGGCATCTTCCGTCCGGTTTTCGCCGTTAGCGGAACCAACACCCATTAAAGCGGCGCCCTGATCCTGCATCACGGTTTTCACATCAGCAAAATCCAAGTTGACATAACCGGGACTGGTAATTAAGTCAGAGATTCCTTGAACCCCTTGACGAAGCACGTTATCGGCTTCTTGGAAGGCTTCCATCATTGGGGTCTTCTTGTCGACGATTTCCAGTAACCGGTTATTGGCGATCACGATCAAAGTATCCACGTTTTCCTTCATTGCTGCAACACCTTCAGCAGCAAAACGGGAGCGTTTAGGGCCTTCAAACGTAAATGGTCGGGTAACAACCCCCACGGTTAGTGCACCCTGTTCCTTGGCTAATTTTGCCACGACAGGCGCAGCACCGTTACCAGTACCACCGCCCATACCAGCGGTGACGAAAACCATATCAGCACCAGTCAGGGCTTCTGAAATCTGATCTTCACTTTCTTGAGCAGCTTTAGAACCGATCTCAGGATTAGATCCAGCACCTAGTCCACGTGTCAGCTTCGGTCCTAATTGAATCTTAGTTTCAGCCTTCGAAGCTTCTAGTGCTTGAACATCAGTGTTGGCAACAATAAACTCGACACCCTTAACGTCTTCTGTGATCATCCGGTTAACGGCGTTGCCACCACCGCCACCAACGCCAATGACTTTAATATTGGCTCCTCGGTTTTGTGTTGAATCTAACGAAAATTCCATTTTTAAATCCCTCCAGTAATCGGGTCAATCAAAGAATTCAGTGAAGAATTTCTTGATCCCCTGTCCACGTTGTTTTTTCGGTTTATCCGTACGACTTTGAGCAGGCTTAGTATGACGTGAATCGTTCACTTCAACGGACTGCTGCGGTTCTGGCTGTGAATCAATTTGCGAAACTAACTGGTCGTTGCCAGCTAAGGCTGACTGAACCAGCAGTGCCACTTCGCTCATTTGACCACGGTAATTGACCAATGATAACGCCTGAGTAAATGAAGGGTGCCGCAGTCCCATTTGATCAGGTATTGAAACTCTGACCGGTACGTCGAAGACATCCTGAGTAAGATCAGTAATGCCTGGAAGTGCGGCAACGCCACCCGTCAAGACAATACCACCAGGCAAGGATAAAGCGTTGGTGGCAGTTAACTGCGTCTTAAGTTTCTCCAGGATCTGCATTAAGCGCGCTTCAATGATCTCTGCTAAATACTTTTCTGAAATATCGCTTGGTCTGCTTTGACCCACAACGTCAACGGGAAATTGATTATCCTCTGAAGCCCGTGATGAATCCGCATACCCATAGTTACGCTTTAATTTTTCGGCATTTTCAATGGACGTATTCAGCACAACTGAAATGTCCTTGGTGATGTAATCGCCGCCTTCAGGATCGACTTCAGCAAACTTCAGCCGGTGATCATGGATCACAGCTGCGGTACTTTGGCCGCCTCCTAAGTCCAGCAGAATGGTCCCAAAGTCCTGCTCCCCGTCACTCAAAATACTTAAGCCTTGAGCGATTGGACTGACAACCGCCAGTTGTGCATTTAACCCAGCCTGTTCAACCGCCTTTTTAGTGTTATGTACGATTGTTTTGGGTCCAGTAAAGAGCATCCCATTCATTTCCAGACGAACACCAACCATTGATCTGGGATCTTTAATCCCGTCAAAGCCATCAACAATAAATTCGTCTGGTACTAGATTAATGATTTCGCGTTCTGGCGGCAAATTTTGAATAATGGCCGCTGACGCAACGTCTCTAACATCTTGATCAGTAATTTCCCGTGCCTGATCGCCAATAGCGATCATACCCGTTACCGGTTCAATTTTTAACATATTTGCCGAAATACCCACAATCACATCGTGAATCTGAATGCTGGCTTTCTCTTCGGCAGCTTTCACTGCCCGTTTGATTGCTTCACTCGCCTTATCAATATCCACGATCACGCCACGGCTCAGACCAGCTGCACGTTCGTTACCAACACCCAGTACGTTCAGCTGTCCCTCTAAATATTCTGCCACGATGACTTTAATTGAGGTAGTTCCGATATCAAGTCCTACATACATGCCCGAAGTATCCATAGTAGCAGGAACCTCCTCTGATTTCGATTTAATGAATTCTCATAAAAAAAGTCTTATTTTACTTTCCAGTTTACCACAAACACTACTCGTTAAAAAAGACATTATTCCCCTTAGATCGCGCAATAAAACGGTCGTCTCTAAAGCGGTTTCACCAACACTGGATTTATTTGGCTGACCCATTTCCTTTAAAACGAATACGAGTACGCGCCAACTTCCAAATTGACAATTTCCTTGTGCGACATTTTAGCCGCGATACTTGGGTAATAAGCCATTTTGCTGGCAAACGTTGAAATCGTGGCATACACTTCATTGCCGTCATTCATATATAAATGAACGCGTTCAGGATCCGCCTGGGTTGGTGAAAACTGGATTTCTGAGATCCCAGTTTGAATCTTTTTGGATAGTTTAGCATATTGCTGAATCATTTGGGAGAGCTGTTTATGGGATTTAAACTTATCATAAACTGGGTAGCTTCCCGTTGGCTGCTTTTGCCGTTCTTGAGAGATCACACCGCTGCCTAGAGCAACCCGATAGTAGCCGTTAGCAGGCACAAAACCGGCCGTTGGGTATTCAGCCACGTGAATCGACAGCTGATTGAAATGGGCAATCGAAAATGTGATGCGTTTCACTCGCGGTGTTTGCCGTTTTACCCGTTTGCTCAACTGCTGTTCTTTCCCCACGACCCGGTAGATCGAATCACCATGATCAATACCGCTGAGTTGGATCACCCGCTGCCTGGACAGGGCTTGATTGCCGCTCACACTGATCCGGCCAACGTGGCTTAACGGTGACACATAATAGCCTGATATGACCAGTATGATCCCAAAGATAGCGATCAAAATGCCCATTCGCTGTGCAAGACGACGATTTTTTTGATGCTTCAACCGCGGCAGTTTAGCCCCGATTCGCTGAACCCGGTTAGGCTTCTTAGCAGCCCGTTTGCGCTCCTCAGACTGGTATTTTTCCCACGGTGTAATTGCCACGTGGCGATTGGATTTGTCCCGGTTGATTTTAAAACTCATCTTGCACTCACTTCCTAAATTACGACTGGCTAACCTCTTTTAGCAACGCCAGCATTTCGGTAGCTGCCTTAGGTTTACCAAGCTTCTTAGCCGCAGCGGCCATCGCAGCACGTTTGCTGTCATCAGTCATTAATTCATCCATCGCTGATACCAGCGTTTGGGTGGTCAGATCAGCTTCCTTGATCATCAAAGCCGCGTTGGCGTTGACTAAACTCAGCGCGTTTTTGGTTTGGTGGTTCGCTGTCACGTACGGACTTGGAATCAAGATTGAAGGGACGCCTAAAGCCGTTAATTCAGCTAAGGTCGTCGCACCGGAACGGCCGACTACCCCCGCAAGCTTTGGCAGTACTTCCGGCATATTATTGATGTATGACTGAATCGAAATGTTATCAGCAGAACCAATTTTAGTTACCTGTTTCATGACGTCATCATACCGTTTCGGGCCGGTCACAAAAACGACCTGATAAGGCTTCTTAGCCAACGTTGGTAATGATTCAACCATAACTTGATTAAGCTTTAGCGCCCCTTGAGAACCGCCGACGACCATGATTGTTGGTACATCATCCTTTAACTTAAAGGCTGATAGACTAAAGTGGCTTTTAATATTGGCGACTTCCTGCGCTCTGGGGTTACCCGTCATGACCACTTTGTCAGCCGGAAATTGGGCTCTGGCATCCTCAAAGTTAATGGCGATCTTATTTACGTAACCGCTCAGAAACTTGTTAGTCATCCCGACCACGCTGTTTTGTTCGTGAATCACCGTTGGGACGTGCAGTTTAGCCGCCGCATACAAAACGGCGCCTGAAACGTAGCCACCGGTTCCCAGAACAACGTCCGGTTTGAACGACCGGACCAGTTTCTTAGACTGGTGAACGCTCTTTAAAAACAAGTAAACCGTCTTTAAGTTTTCCAGTGATAAGGACCGTTTGAACCCTTGAATGGTCATTGCTTCAAAAGGAATTCCTAGATCTGGTACGATCGTACTTTCAATTCCCCGGTGGGAACCCACGTAGAGTACTTCTGCGTCTGGGTCCTGTCGCTTAAGTTCATTGATCACAGCTAGTGCCGGGTAAATATGACCACCCGTACCGCCGCCAGAAACCATCAACCGCATTAGTTCTCCTCCTTTTTACCAGTTAAGTCTTCAACCGCTTTGATATACCGGTCACCGCGCACTTCAAAGTTCGGGTATTGATCCCAGCTCGCGTTGGCTGGTGACAGTAAAATAATATCGCCAGGCTGACTGTACTGGTAAGCGACTGGCACACCTGCTTCAGCGTTTTCAACAAACTTAATTTGCTTAATACCCGCTTTTTTAGCAGCGTCTGCTAAGAGATCCTTCGTCTCACCAAACAAAACAATAGCTTTAACGTGCTTTTTAAAGAACGGTGTTAACCGCTCAAAGGTATAGCCACGGTCCAAGCCCCCTGCTAACAGTACAACAGGTGCTTTAAAGCCCTTCAAAGCCATTTCAGTGGCTTCAATATCAGTGGCTTTAGAATCGTTATAGAACTGACGGCCTTCGCTGGTAAGCACGTATTGGGTCCGGTGACGAACACCGCTGAAAGTCGTCAAAACGTGTTTGATGGCCTCACTGGAACGGCCCTCGATCTTAGCTACGGCAATTGCTGCCAGGGCATTTTCGATATTATGGTCACCAGGGACTTTAACGTCTTCAGCAGCCATAATGGGTTCATCCTTGTAATACAGCGTGCCATCCAATTCATAAGCGCCATCTTTAGTTTTGGCTAACCGTGAAAATGGCACCACTTTGGCGCGAGATTGTTTGCTCAAGCCAACCAGTTCTTCTGAATCAAAGTTGACCACGAAATAGTCATCAGCCGTTTGGTTTTGGGTAATGCGCATCTTAGCTCTGACATAGTTTTCACGAGTTTTGTGATAATCCAAGTGGTTCGCAAAAATATTCGTTAACACAGCAATATGCGGGTGAAATTGAGTCGTCCCCAGCAGCATAAAGCTAGAGACTTCCATCACCATCGTATCTTGATCGGTCAGTTTTTGGGCCACTTGAGAAGCCGGTACCCCAATGTTGCCAGCATAGGCACTCTTACCGGCCGACCGTTCCTGATTCATCATCTTGGTGATCATGGTCGTAGTCGTCGTTTTACCGTTGCTGCCAGTAACAGCGATCAATTCTGCATCGGCAATCTCACTGGCCAGCTCAATTTCTGTGATGATTGGTAACTTCTGATCAACAGCTGCTTTGATCAGCGGTACATCGTAAGGGATACCGGGGTTTTTAACCATTAGATCAAAGCCAGCATCCAGTTGTGAAGGGTCCTGTTCACCCGTCAAAACGGTGTACCCGCCTTCAGTCTGCAATTCCTGTGCTTCTGAATTTTTCTCTAAGGGCTGCTGATCACTGACCGTGACTTCAGCACCTAATTTTTTAAGCAGCCGTGCTGCATTTAAACCACTTTTAGCTAACCCAACAACAATAACTCGTTTTCCTTCATATGCCTTGATACGCTTCATACCTTTTTCCGCCACCTATTAGTATTTTATTACTGCATGAAAAAGAACTACCACATGACCCAAATACCCGTAATAGCCGTTACTGCACTGATGCACCAGAACGTGATGTCAATTCGCCATTCGCTCCAGCCCTTCATTTCAAAATGATGATGAATTGGTGACATTAAGAAGATCCGTTTACCGGTCGTCTTAAATGAAATCACCTGTAAAATCACGCTGGCAGTTTCAATCACGTAGATCAAGCCGATCCACAACAGTGAAACCTCATGATGAACTAAGATCGAAACGGCAGCCAACGCGCCACCCAATGCCAATGAGCCCATATCACCCATAAAGATTTTAGCGGGCTTGTGATTGTAAATCAAGAAGGCCAACAGACCACCGACCACGGCAAGGCAAAACATCGCAACATCATATTGGTGCTGATGAAGCGCGATAATACCGTACGTGATAAATGAAATCGACCCGACACCAGCAACCAGGCCATCTAGCCCATCCGTTAAATTAACGGCGTTAGAAAAGCCAACCAGCCAGAATAAAATAAAGATGAAATAGCCGACTAAACCTAAATGAACGGCACCAAAACCGGGAATTTTAAGCAGTAGTGGCAAGCCTTCGTGTAAATAAACCGCGAAGAACACAGCTCCACCAATGATCTGCCCCAGTAATTTTTGCCAGGCTTTCAGCCCTTCGTTTTGACGCCGGAACAGTTTGATCGAGTCGTCCCACATCCCCAATAAGCCATAGAGGATCAGGATAAATAATAGGATCAACGCTACCGGATCAAGCTGGCCAAACACTAAACCAGCAATCAGTGTTGCGACAATGATGGCCAAAATAAACATTAAGCCACCCATCGTTGGTGTCCCCGATTTTTTCTCGTGCCAGGATGGTCCTTCTTCTCGGATCATTTGACCTTCATGTTTAGCGCGAAAATAACGGATCAATGCGGGCATAAACGCCGCAGTAAATATAAAACTAATTAGAAACGATACAACCGAACTCATAACTTTCTCCTCTTATACCCACAGAAGTGAGTTACTTTAAATGCACTGTTAATTTGTCAGACTCGTTAACTTGTTTACCAACGGCAATGCTTTGCTTGGTCACGAACCCGTTACCATCCGTCTTAACGTTCAATCCCAGCATCTGACCTAACCGCAAAACATCACTGGATGACCAACCGGTTAAAACTGGCATTTTAGGTGTCCCACCGGTGATTAAAATCACCCGCTGATGTGACATCATGACCTGACCAGAAATTGGCGATTGTTTCAACACGTGGTTGCCGTTACCGATCACGGTGACCTTATACCCTCTGGAAGTGAGGTCGTTTTTGGCACCGGAAGTTGAACGATTTACGTATGACAGCATCTTATCCGCTGCTTGATTGTTCGCCGTTGACGTGTCCTCTTGCAAGGCACGCTTCATGACGGGCTTAAACACATCCGCCATCAACTGAGTTGGTGTCTCGGTTCCCGGTAGATTCGGTTGTTTCATGGTGATGTACATAATATACTTAGGATTTTTAGCTGGCGCCATACCGGCTACTGAATAGAGATAACTATCATCCCCGCTTAAGTAACCTGATTTACCATTGCTGACTTGTGCAGTACCCGTCTTGGCTGCAATTCGAATACCCTTGATCTTGTAGTCAGAACCGATCCCGTATTTCTTATATACAACGTCTTGCATGTGTCCACGAACTGCCTTGGCAGTTGCTGCAGAGATTGGCTGCCCCACTTCTTTCTTACCATATGATTTAACAACTTTACCAGTATTAGGATCGACAATCTTACGAACTAAGTAAGGCTTTAACATTTTACCATTATTCCCGATAGCAGATAACCCCTGCATCATTTGAATTGCGGTCACCTGAATACCTTGGCCAAATGCCGTATCGGCTTGATCGATCGTATGGTTAAAGGCGATTCCACCGCTTTGCTCGCCAGGTAGACCAAACCCAGTTGGTTGTAAAAACTTAAACCGGTTGATATATTTTTTCCAGGTCTTGGCGCCCATTTGCTGTTCCAAATGAGCCATGGCAACGTTACTGGAAAGGGCAAACCCCTTGTTATAGGTGATGGTACCCCAGCCACCCGGATTCCAGTCAGGCACTGTCCGGCCGCCAACTTCATAGCGTCCAGACTGATAAGTGGCATTACCGTTGTAATTACCGCTATCAATAGAAGCTGCCATCGTAAAGACTTTCATGGTTGAACCGGGTTCATAGGAATCCTGGATCAACGTGTTGCGCCAGACTGAATTTAACCCTTTACCCGTTTGCGGATCAAAGGTCGGCCGTTGAGTAGCCGCCACAATAGCACCAGTTTTAGCGTTCATTAACACCGCGTTCAAGGTTTTAGAATGCGTCTTGTCCTGCAAAACGGACATTTGAGTTTCCAGTAATGTCTGCAGGCGACTATCAAGCGTCGTATACACATTATCTCCGTTACGCGGCTTACGGGCTTTTTGATTTGAACCCGGAATCTGGTAACCATTGTTATCCTGGCTGACTTTCTTAAAGCCATCAACACCCTTTAATAAGTCATTATCGGCACCTTCGATTCCCATCGTACCGACTAATTGTCCCTTAGCCGTAGCGGTGACGTTACCAATCAGGTGAGAAGCAAACACCCCGTTAGGATATAGTCGTGCTTGCCGTTGCACAAACGTCAGGCCGTGGATATGGGCTTGATCAATTTTTTCCTTAGTTGTTAATGAAATATTCTGCCCCGCAGCACCGAATTCAACCTGAAAGGCCTTTTTATTACTGGGTGTCAGATACGCTAACGCTTTTTGATCACTAATTGGCAAATACTTTGAGAGCACCCGAGCAGCCCTAGCTTTATTTGTCACATACATCGGCTTGCCGGCAATGGTTCGCTGATTTTTATCTAAAACCGCGTACAGTGAATAAGTACTGGTATCTTCGGCAATCGGCTGACTGGAAGCGTCATAGATCGTTCCCCGTTGCGCTTTTAGCGTATGATTAGCGGTATACAATTTTTTAGCTTGAGTACTTAAATTCACGTGTTCGACATTTTTACCAATGGCGATATAAGAAAAACGACCAATGAATAGCACCAGTGCGAAGGTGAAAATCACCAGTAGGGTTCGTCCAAAAACCCGCTGATTGCGTCGCACTTGTTTGCTAGTCACCGTTCGTTTAGGTGATTGTTTCATTTATTCACATTCCTTACTTTACTATTCGAAAGTGTCATGCCGTTTGCTTTAGCAACTTTTTCCAATCTGGAGCGGTTCAGCAATTCATTAATGGTCTGCCGATCATTCGTATTTTTGTTTTCAAGACTCGCGATCCGCGTATCCACATCCTGCAGATGCTGTTGCGCCGTTGAGACCCCGATTTTAGTGCTGACCAGCCACAGCATCATACCAATTATCAGTACGCCCCCCACTGTGAGTAAACACTTTTCAAATCTGGAAACTGGCAGCTTCTTCGGAACACTGACAGCCTGTTTTGAAGATCTATGTAATGGAACTTGAGGCTGTTTAGGCAGTGTTTGCGGTTGATATTGAGTTGCTAAGTTATTTTGAGCCATACTTGATCATCATCCTATCCCTTAAAATATTAAATTATAATTTCGTCATTTTTGTTCGATTACGCGTAACTTAGCACTATGCGCACGATGATTTTCAACTAACTCTTCCTCGTTAGGTATAATGGGCTTGCGCGTGATCAGTTTAAAATCGGGCTGCATGTTATCCGGAATCACTGGTAACCCAGCTGGCAAGTCAGGTAAACTGCTCTTTTCCTTAAACATAGTTTTAACTAGACGATCCTCCAAAGACTGGAACGTAATGACGCAAATCCGACCCCCCGGATTCAGTAACGTCAATGCTTGTTCCAAAGATGTTTCAAGTGCTGAAAGTTCATCGTTGACCGCAATTCGAATGGCCTGAAAAACCTTCTTCGCCGGGTGACCGCCATGTCGCCGGGCGGCTGCCGGAATTGCCTCTTTGATCAGCTCAACCAGCTCACCAGTTGTTTCAATGGGCTTCTTTTCACGGGCAGCTTCAATCCGCCGAGCAATTGACTTGGCAAACTTTTCTTCGCCATACCGGTAAAAGATGCGGACCAGTTCCTGGTAAGACCATTGATTGACCACGGTTTGTGCAGTCAATGGTGCGCTTTGATCCATACGCATATCTAACGGTGCGTCATACCGGTAACTGAACCCCCGGTCGGCATCGTCGAACTGCGGGGACGAAACTCCCAAATCATACAAGATACCATCAACGTGATCGACTTGCTGATCTACCAGTGATTGTTTTAAATCCCTAAAGTTTGCGTGAATCAAGGTCAATCGCTTAGCCGAAATCTCAGTTGCTAACTGTTCTTGATTATAGTCAATCGCGGTTTCATCTTGATCAAACGAATACAAGTGACCGGTCGTCAGTTCCGTCAGGATTTTATGCGTATGACCGCCGCCACCAAGCGTACAGTCAACATATGTACCGTCTGGATGAACGTTGAGTTCACGGACGGCCTCATTTAATAATACTGTGCGGTGATGAAACTCTGCCATAGTTCTTCTCCTTGTCTAATGCTCAAATTACAGATCAAAATCAATTAAATTTTCAGCAATATCATCAAAATTATCCTCCGCTTTTTCAGCAAAGGCCTGCCAGCGCTTTTGGCTCCAAATTTCAAAGCGGTCTGAAACGCCAACAATGACACATTGTTTTTCCAGTTCAGCATGTTTAATCAACGCTTGGGGCAGGTTTACCCGCCCCTGCTTATCAAGTGAACACGTCGTCGCTGCCGAGTAAAAGAACCGCACAAAAGCCCGCGCATCACGCTTGTTCAATGGCAATGCACTTAAACGCTTTTGCACAACCGCCCATTGGGACATTGGATAGCCAAACAGGCAGCCGTCCATACCCCGAGTGATGACGAATTCTTTACCTAACTGATCACGAAATTTGGCTGGAATAATTAGCCGTCCCTTAGTGTCAATCGAATGCTCAAATTCACCCATGAACATTCGATTCACCCCCTAATACAGCTATTTTAACTAAAGTTTACCACAGCTCCCCACTTTCTACCACAACTCCCCAAACATTAATGACACAAATTAAAAAAAATTAAAAAAAAACCGTTCAAACCATGTTTGAACGGGGAAAGTTTGGGATAGTGTGTAATGCTTCACATAAATAATTATCTGATTAAGACCCGAATAAGTGTCACTAGATAAGCTAAAAGTAATAAAATATCGGTCATTCGCCAGTAAAAAAGCAGAAATTTATTCCAAAGCAGTTCACCTTTGGAAAATCCCCACCATAACGTCAGGATAATTGAGATCACCATCCAGATGAATACGATCGCAGCAAACCAAGGGTCAGCCCAGGTATGGGACAGCTGCCAAATAAACCAAAGACTAAGCAGCGGCAAGCAGTCGATTGGACGCAATCTTGGTCGTTGCGCTTTGGGGATGAGGTTTCTAAATACCCGTAAAATAAACAGGACTGCTATCAAGATAATAATTTGCATGATCATTGGTCCCACTATAGTCCGTCCCTTCGCTTATTTGCCATGGTTACCATCGTTAACGCACAAGGGAAATTTTACCGCAATCTTCCCTTTAAAATCAAGAAAATTTCCATTCTCATTGCAATTCTTTATTGACCACGTTAAACTATTTGAAGTAAACAGATGAAAAGTGGTGCGAATATGCAGAAAAAACAAAAATCAACCTTTCAAAAAATCACAATGGTCCTAGTCTGGATCATGATTATTGCAACTTTAGGCTCATTAGTTGCCAGTGCCCTCCAAGCAATTGGTGTGTTCGGCTAAACTAATGGTGGGGCTGTGCCCCATTTTAAAAATTAAAGCTTCTGAAGGACGTCTGTCAATGGCGCCTTCAGAAGCTTTTTTAATCTTTTTAACAACCTAATTAAGCATCCGAGTCTTTTTGTTTGTACACCTTGCGTGGTTTGCTGCCGTCTTGCGGACCAATAAAACCACCTTGTTCCAGATCATCGATCAATCTAGCTGCGCGGTTGTAGCCAATCCGGAAATGGCGTTGCAGCAGCGAGGTACTGGCCTTTTGCTGATCAACCACGAACTGCAGGGCATCATCAAATAAATCGTCATCCGAATGCGCCTCATCCTCCGAGATTTCTTCGTCACTCACCATCATCGCCTCATCATACTCGGCGGTCTGCTGGTTGCGAATGAAATCCGTGACATGCTGGACATCCTGATCCGGAATATAGGCCCCCTGAATCCGTGTCGGTGAGTTTTGGTCAACTGGCATATAAAGCATATCGCCACGGCCTAACAGTTTCTCAGCCCCGTTTGAATCCAGGATAGTTCGTGAATCAACCCCACTGGAAACAGCGAAGGCCATTCTAGAAGGCACGTTAGCTTTAATTAACCCAGTAATAACATCTACCGAAGGCCGTTGAGTGGCCAGAATCATATGAATACCAGCCGCCCGGCCCATTTGAGCCAGCCGAATAATGGCGTCCTCGACTTCATTGGAAACGGTCATCATCAAGTCGGCCAATTCATCAACGATCACCACGATGTATGGTAACGTTGGTAACGGCTTATCTGCCGTTTGATTTTGAGTCTTAATAAACTGGTTGTACCCCGATATCTTCCGTTGACCAGCCTTAGCAAACAAATCATAACGCTGCTCCATTTCATGAACCACTTTATGCAGGGCCTTAGCCGCTTTCTTCGGGTCTGAGACCACTGGTGTCAGTAAGTGGGGAATGCCATTATAGACGCTTAATTCGACCTTTTTAGGATCGATCAGCATCAACTTGACCTGACTGGGCCTAGCGTTCATCAGGATACTCGTGATGATGCCATTGATTGCCACCGATTTCCCACTACCAGTTGACCCGGCAATGAGCAGGTGCGGCATTTTGGTGAGATCCATGTTGATGACTTTACCGGTCACATCCCGGCCCAACGGCACTTCCAGTAAATGAGCGGGGCCGTGTGTGACCGCCTCGCTGACATCACGAAATGAAACCGTCGAAATTTCTTTATTGGGGACTTCGATTCCAATTAATGATTTTCCAGGAATCGGTGCCTCAATTCTAATTTCCTTAGCAGCAAGCGCAAGGGCTAGATCATCCGCCAGATTAACGATGCGTGACACTTTCACGCCAATGGCTGGGTGCAGCTCATACTCGGTTACGGAAGGGCCTAGATTAACGTGTTTAATTTCAGCATCGACCCCAAAGCTATCCAACGTTTTTTTCAGAATTTTAGTGTTTTTTTCAATCGTTTTGTAGTCGTCTTGCTGATCTTTTTGTGGGATCGGCGTTAACAGGTCCGTTCCCGGCAACTGATAATTGGGATCATCCCCCACAGCAGCAATCATTGTGGACGCAGGATCTTCAGTCTGCGTCTCAGAGTCCGTTGCAGACGGCTGTTCCGGTTCATTTTTGCGGGTTGCCACACTAATGGGAATGGCCGGCTTTTCTGCCGGTGGTTCAACACTGGCCTTCCGCTCAGCTACTGGGATTGGCAAGTCTTTCTCAGTGGTTACCGTTTGCTTAACCGGTTTTGACCGTGTCGGCTGTTTAGCTGACTTTAATTGCGTTTGTTTAAGCTTAGCCACTGCACCGGTCAATGAATGACCCATCAAGGTTAAACCATGCCCCAGCCAGTGACTAGCGGCTTGAATCCAGGTTAGGAGCTGAGCGCCGGAAACGTTAAACGCAACCATCACCCCAGCCAGTATCAGCAAAACGGCAATGACCTTAGCACCGCCAAACGCCACGAGAAAATGGGTGACCGTCAGCAGCACCGCCCCGATGGTTCCCCCACCGACTGCCGTATTAACACTGCTGTTGGCCAGATCACTCCCCAGCAATTGCCAGGTATAGCTCAAAAAAACAGTATGCTGGTCTTCGGACAAGAATAGATCCACCTGCAGCCACAGCAAAATACCGAGGTACATCAACCCCAGGCTCCAAAGCCAGCGCCCAGAAATTTTGGGCAGCCGTCCCGTGATTAATAATGCCAGTCCGACTGCTACCCCAACTAAACTGATCAGCGGGTAGGTATCCCCAACGGCAAAGCGAATTAAATTGGCCACTAACTCACCAATAAATCCCGCCTTAAAAAACGCCAAAAGGCACAAAGTTAACAGGATCAGGCCCACTGCATTGGCGGTATAAGAAACGTTTTTTTGACGTCCCTTTTTACGCCGGTTAGTCGACTTAGTGGTTCGACGGCGTGCGGTCTTTCGTTTTTGTGCCAAAATGTTCACCCCTATTAATTAATCAGCTTACTTTAGTTTATCATTTTCATAGTGGTGTTCGAGCTCTAATTTAGGAAAGTTTTGCTGACGCAGAATTTCGTAGATCACAATGGCAGCCGAATTAGAGAGGTTCAACGCGCGAATATGCGTATCATCTTGAGGAATCCGGATTGCCTGTTCGCTGTGCTTGCGCATAAATGGTTCTGGCAACCCAGTAGTTTCCTTACCAAACATGAAGTAGTAATCACCATTTTCAACATCCGTGTAATCGTGCTGCGTGTAAGCAAATTCCGCGAACTTAGAGACTAAGAACAGCCGCTTAACGTCTGGAACCGTACTCATAAATTCCTGTAAGTTTTTGTGATAACGAATGTCAACCTTATCCCAATAATCTAAGCCAGCCCGTTTGAGATGCGCATCGTCAACGGAAAAGCCCAAGGGTTCAATCAGATCTAAGATCGTATCCGTCCCGGCACAGGTTCTGGCAATGTTACCAGTATTAGCTGGCATTAAAGGTTCAAATAAGACAATATGATTGGACATAGTTATGCTCCCTTTGATAAAAGTTATAAAAGTCACCGCATAAAAAAACGCAACCCCTCGGTGTCAGCACGGCGAGGAACTGCGTTAATGAAGTGCAAATTCGACAATGGCTGACGATTTCTCGACATCCGCTCCCGAACGATTTCTCAATAGTAAATATAACGCGAATTTATAAAGAATGCAAGGGGGTTCATGGAATGAACTGGCAGTCTGAAAAAGTCCGTTATAGCAAGCGCTTACACTATTACCTTTAGCTTATAATTACCGAGTTATCCCTAGCCCCAATCACTATTTACGGGAAATTATTATAAATGTCGTCTTGACCGGTCACATCAAACTCAAAAATTGCTATAATGACTCTTAGATTAAAAACAGAGTAAAGTTAAAAGGAGACTTATCTTGAAATTTATTGAACCGCTTGTTAATAACTACCGCCAATTGACCCAGGCCATTAACGACCAGACTACCCGCGTCACGATTGCAGCTGATGGCACTACGCCCAGCAAAGGCACGATAGCCGAAGCCACCCTTTACGCCCACGAACACGAACTATCCCTAGCCGTTTTAATCCGGCCCCGAACTGGTGATGCCAGCTATAGCGACCCTGAATTAAAGATCATGGAAGCCGATATTTTAGCAGCTCAGCAACTGGGAGCTGATGCTGTCATCGTGGCTGCCCTCACCCCTGAACATCAATTGGACACTGAAGCCATGGCCAACTTGATTGCAGCAGCCGGTGGTATGTCGATCACCTTTGGCACGGCCGTCGATGATCTGGCCGACAGTGACCAGGCTGATGCCCTGAAGTGGCTGGCCGATAACGGTGTTGACCGCATCTTAACGCACTTAACCGGCAAGGCCAACACTGCTCGGTTATCACGGCTGAATAACGTGGCTCAGGCTGCTAACCTACAGTTAGTGGTCTTAAGTGATGATGACACACAATCCAGCCAGTTAAATGAACAGCTGAATTTAAGCTACTTTCTTCAGGAAAAATAAACGCCTCAATTGACTAAAGGTCCCTGCTACTCAGAAAACAACTGAATAGCAGGGACCTTTTTAATTGTCTTCTTAAAGCTGACTTTCATGTTCGATCAGCGTGGCCAGATCTGCTGGCATCGGCGCGTAACAGGTGATCTGTTTTTGCGCAAACGGATTATAAAAACTGACTGACGCACAATGCAACGCCTGTCGATGAATCCAGGGATTAGTCTGCTGACCATATAAGAAGTCCCCAACTAATGGGTGGCCGATACTGGCCATATGCACTCTGATCTGATGAGTTCGACCCGTGTGTAAACGGATTCGTAATAATGTTGATGCTGACATCCGTTTAGCAACCCAATACTCAGTCTGAGCGGCGCGGCCATCAGCCCTCACCATCCGTTTGATAAATGAACCGGGCTCTCGGCCAATCGGTGCATCAATCACAGCGTGTTTAGCCTTGATCACCCCAGTAACAACGCAGAAATAGGTCTTTTTTAGACTATGCTGCTTCAGCTGGGTGTCTAATACCGTGTGGGCAAAGTGGTGCTTTGCAAAAATTACGATGCCGCTGGTTTCGCGATCTAGTCGCGTCACGATATGGGTCACCTGACTGGCTGCGTGCGTCCGTATCAAATACCCCTTTACCCGGTTGACCAGGGAATCATCAGCATAAATATGCGAGGGTACTGAGGCCACCTCAGCAGGCTTATTGACTACCAAAAAATGGGCGTCTTCATAGAGAATTTCCAGCGGTGTATTGGAGACCTGGATATGATCACTGGGAATCTCCGGTGGCAAGGTCACTTCTAAGCGCTGACCCGAATGCATCTTATAGGTCACTCGAACACGCTCACCATCAACGCAAATGCGACCGCCCGAAAACTTAATTTGTTTTAACAGGTTTCTGCTGATGCCTTGCTGGCGCATGAAGGTCCGCACGAAAATCGGCGAATCACCAGTGTACTGCCAATCAAATTTAATCAATCGGCTTTACCCCAATGAAGGATTCTGAAACCCGTTTCCAAAACTGCGTATGCCGGTATTGGGCAAACGCGATCCGTTGTTTCGAGATCCGGTAGGTCACCGATTTTATTTGCCGCTTTTCGACCACTTCTTGATCACAAGTCATCAAATTTTCATCTAACTCCACCGGCTCAATACGCACCCATTCCTGAGGCGAAATGATAATGGGTGAACCTAGTGTTCGAAAGACCCGGTTATTGATCGAAGCAATCTCTGATACTTGAACCACATTC
Source organism: Secundilactobacillus hailunensis (assembly GCF_005405185.1). Taxonomy (GTDB): domain Bacteria; phylum Bacillota; class Bacilli; order Lactobacillales; family Lactobacillaceae; genus Secundilactobacillus; species Secundilactobacillus hailunensis. The sequence goes on along the minus strand of NZ_BJDO01000009.1, from coordinate 5,323 downwards.
AGTTCGGAACTGACCACAGCACCGCCCGCTGATTTATTATAGGCCGTAGATCCGGTTGGCGTCGACACGCAAAGACCGTCCCCGCGGAACAGTTCAAACAGCTGGTCTTTAATGTAGACGTTTGCCAGCATGGTTCCCGTCAGCTTCTTAAGCGTTGATTCATTTAATGCCAGCATGCTTTGCTTCTTGCCATCACTATATTCAATCAAGATATCCAGTAGCGGATAGCTGACACTTTGCCCGTTATCATGTGCTAAACTATCGATCAACTCATCGACTTCGTAATCCCGCCAGTCCGTATAAAAGCCTAAATGGCCGGTGTGAATGCCGACAAACCGAATATTGGCAAGCTGCTTTTCATAATGGTGAAACGCCGACAGCAAAGTGCCATCACCGCCAACCGTAATCAAAATATCAGGATTGTCATTATCCAAAACTAAGTGTTCGGCCTTGATTTTGGACTTCAACGCATTTGAGACCCGCGTTGAAGCTGAACCTGGATTACTAAAAATTCCAATTTTCATCACTGATCATCCTTCTTATTAGGCGGCTGCGGCTCTGAGCCCTTACCGTACGAAAATAAATGCTGAGCTTCCTGAATCTCTTCTCTGATCTCCGACATCTCGGTATCCAGTTTAAAAGCGGCTTCCCCGGCACGCTGCAGTCTGGCACTCAGTTCTTCAGGAAATTCGCCTTGATATTTATAGTTCAACGAGTGTTCAATAGTCGCCCAAAAGTTCATGGCTAGCGTGCGGACTTGAACCTCGGCTAAAATCTTCTTTTCGCCAGTCACCATCTGAACCGGATATTCGATCACAATGTGATAGGAGCGATAACCGCTGGGCTTTTCATTGTGAATATAATCACGTTCTTCAAGAATCGTCATATCAGACCGCTTTCTCAGCAGATCAACAACTTGATAAATATCTTCAACGAACTGACACATGATCCGTAATCCGGCAATATCTTGCATATCTTGTTCCAGCCGTTCTTCAGAAACGTGGCGTCGGTTCATCTTTTCTTTGATACTGTCTACTGGCTTCACCCTGCCGGTCACAAATTCAATGGGTGAACGCTGATTTTTGTTTTGAAATTGCTTGCGCATTCCCCTTAATTTTACTTTTAATTCATCCACTGCCTGATTATAAGGCAGCAAAAAATGATTCCAATTGTCAATCAAGCTGTTCACCTCGATATGGTTTCAATTGATTGTAGTTTGTTTTACAAACAGACTTTATTTTAGCATATTTTCGCTTAGGTTGGGTCGTCTAACCCTAGAAGAATTCGTCAGCTTACCTGACCACCCATCTTGGGGAAATAATTATTTGTATAACAACGGAAAACAGTATCACCTATGACAACGGTCTTTGAAACCGATTTCGCCCTTCCCAGTTGCATTTACATAGCCTAAATCCTTGCATTTCGCTCAAAATGCTTTATGATTATTTTTGACTAAAGGTCGTTTACTAAGTAACGGCTAATTAATGGAGGAAATTACTTTGCTGGAAGTATATCTATTTATCAACCCATTAGGCAGTCGCTGTATGAAGTCGGAAAAGAGTATTTTACGTCTCGCTGATCAAATTTTTGGCGATATTTCTTATCAATTTATTCCGCTACTGAATCCGCACATGATTGATCAGCACCTCAAAGTGACCAATCAAGACTGTCATAACTTAAATTTACGCAATGAACAATTTAATCTGCATTACCGCATTATCTTAGATTATAAGGCTGCCCTTTTTCAGGGAAAGAAAAAGGGTCGACTCTTTTTATTGACACTGCAAAATCAATTGGTTCAACAGGGACAGCCCTACTCTGAAAAATTAGTTTTGGAAGTTGCTAAGCACGTCCATCTCGACCTTTCGATGTTTACTGAAGATCGTAACTCCGAATTAGCGCGCCGAGCCTTTCAAGCCGATCAGCGATTAGCTTCCGAAATGGAGGTTGCTGACCCTTCCACCGCAGTTTTATACAACGCGAACGTTTCCGATTGCGGTCTTAAGTTGCCAGACGTGACCTATCAAGGGCTATACGAAATTTGTGAAAACAACGGTCTACTGGCAAAACAAGCGCTGGAACATCAAAAATCAACGCCTAATTTGCATGTCCTTTGAAATCGAATACGCAACCAAAAAAGCGATCTGCATTTTTGCAGGTCGCCTTTTTTGATGGCACTCAATCACATGGTTTTAGCCAGTTTTTCGAATTGATTCAAGCGTTTTTCAAACTCAGCAAAAGCTTGATCCAGATAGTCGGTCCGGGTCATATCGACCCCCGCCTTGCGCATCACGTTGATCGGATAATCTGAACTGCCGGATTTCAAGTAGTTCAGGTAAGCCTCTCGCTTACTGTCATCTCCACTGGTGATCCGCTGGGCCAATGTATTGGCAGCCGCGAACCCCGTTGCGTATTGATAAACGTAGTAGTTGTAATAGAAATGCGGGATGCGGGCCCACTCATCCGCAATTTCTGGATCTGAGATGACCGCATCACCATAGTATTTTTGATTCAGCTCCAAATAATGCTGACTGAGGTATTCTGCGGTCAGCGGCTGACCGGCCGCGTCCTGTTCATGAATAAAGTGTTCAAATTCAGCAAACTGTGTCTGACGGAAGACGGTCCCCTTGAACCCGTCCAAATAATGGTTCAGCACGAAGGCCTGCACCTGCTCATCCGAATAGGTTTTCAGCAGATAATCAGTGAGTAATGTTTCGTTAGTCGTGGAAGCAATTTCCGCCACAAAAATGGAGTAATCCCCGTACTGATAAGGTTGGTTATGGGTCGTGTAGTAACTGTGCATACTGTGACCCATTTCATGAACCAGCGTAAACAAACTCTCCAGGTTATCCTGCCAGTTCAATAAAATGTAGGGTGCGGTATCATACATCCCGGAAGAATAAGCTCCCGAGCGCTTGCCCTTGTTTTCAACCACGTCGATCCAGCGGGAATCAAAGGCGGTTTTGACGTGACTGATATAATCCGGCCCTAATACCGCCAATGCTTTGAGTGCCTCGGCCTTGGCTTCATCAAAGGTATAGGATAATTGCGGTTCGCCAGTGATTGGTGTATAGAGATCATACATGTGCAGTTCTGGCAGGTTTAAGATTTGTTTCCGTAAGGCCACGTACCGGTGCAGCAACGGCAAATGATCGTTAACGCTGGTCACCAGTGAATCAAATACGCTGGTTGGAATATGGTTGCCACTCATAGCTGCTTGTCTGGCATCATCGTAATGGTGAACGGAAGCTTCAAAATTGTGCGTTTTTACGTTTCCTGAAAGGGTCGCTGCCAGCGTATGCCGAAATTGGTGATAAACGGCGTACAGCTGCTTAAAGGCCATTTGACGAACTTCTGGTTTTGTCGATTGAATCAGCTGATCATAAACACCTTGTGACAGTTGGACGGTCCCGCCGTCATTATCCTCCACCACCGGGAATTCCAGATCGGCATCGTTTAAGACGTCAAAGGTGTTGCTAGAAGCACTCAACGCGTCGCCAGCCTGCGCCAATAATTTTTCAGCAGCCGGCGTTAATACGTGCGCCCGTTCATCCGTAATGGTCCGCAGATAATGCTCATAAGGCTTCAAATCGGCATCCGTCTTGATCCAGTCATCAAGCGTGGCTGGCGCGACAGCTAATAGTTCAGGTTCAAACCAGGCAATGTTGCTTTCGAGTTTCGTCAGCATACTTTGCGTCTTACCGCTGAGATTCTGGTTAGCCGCGTTCGTCGTATCCTGATCATGCTTCAAAGAAGCGTAAACGTAGAGCTTTTCTGCCGGCCGAATAGTGGCCATGATCGTTTGAATCACGGATAAAAGTGCCTTTGAACTTTGTGCTAACTGCCCTTCTAACTTGGATAACCCATTAATTTGAGTCATGACGGTCTCAAAGGCCTGATTAAAGGCCTGGTCATTTTGATAAATGGGAGTCAGGTCCCAGGTTAAACTTGGGTCGACCTGATCTCGAGTTGGTAATTGCTTAACATCTGCCAACGACAGCACTTCCTTTTCATCGAAATTTGTTACTGTCCATAGAATACCACATGACTAGTGTGGTAAAGCAACCAATTGCCACGCCTTTTCGTCAAGCATCTTTAAAATACCCTGGTGTTCTAGTAAGGTAACGTAGCGTTGCAACTGTCGCTCCCAGCTGACAACGACCTGCTGTACCGTGCATTGAATGAGCTGAGTCTCATCAAAATAAGGTCTGATCTGCGCCACCCACTTTTCGAGGTCAGATTGTTCGATCAGCGACCCCATTGGCCGTTCTCGCAGCAAAATGGTCATCAACGCAGCCCAAATAACGGGCGAATCACAGATCACAGGTTCAGTAGCCGTCAACTGATAGCAAATTGCCGGAATGGCCTGTAACAATCCATGATGTTCATAGCAGAACTGCTGCAGTTTTAGCCATTTTGGCAGTTTATAGTACAACCCCATCTGAACCTGGCGCTGCAGTTTTTGGGCAACTGTATGGCTCGTCGTTAGGGTGGTCTTGGCATACTGCTGACCATTACTGGCTTTCGTCCACCCTTGTAATTGGCCAGCCCCATCTACAGTGAGGTGATGCCAAATAATTAAACTTTGCTGGCGGGTCTCCCAGAAAATCAAATACCAACCTAATTTGTCAGAATACTGCAGCCATTTTTCAGCCTGCCGGACCGTCTTGATTTTCTGTAAATAATCTACGCCCAAGATCCACAGTACTTCCAGTCCAAACTGGCTGTAGCCTAGGTTTCGCTGCTGTAATCTACTGACTGGTATCACTGAACACTGGTATTCAATCGCCAGGTTCCGGTCAGCTCGCTTCAATAACAGATCTGGGCGTTGCGCCAGCGCCTGTATGTACGGCTCCAACTCAACGTGACTACTGCCAAAATAGTCGGCGAGCTGCCACTTACCCGTCAAATGCGCCTGCGATTCCGATTCGCTAAAGGGCCGGCAAACAGAATTCGGGCGGTGCGCGAAGTGCGCCACCATACGCGTCCCCCGTTTTAAGATCACCTGTTCTTGGCAGCTAGGACAAAAATAAGCCTGCTTGCGCTGAGCATCACCGGCTTGAACCTGAACATCTTGCTTCGTACGTGCGGTTAGCATCTGATCACCTGCTCTCCTTTGGCGGTTTACAGTTAACTACGCAAAACGGCCAGTCGCAATTTTCGGGTCTAAGCTTTTTAGTGTTGATTAAGTTCAACACTGAGAAACTTAGGCCTGTTTTTTTGCAAAAAAGGACACCTAGTCTCCCAGGCGTTATACTTTACAGCGACCAAACCAAAAGTAAAGGCAGGGAAATTAAATGTCCAATATTAATATTACACTAGA
>NZ_BJDO01000008.1 GCF_005405185.1 Secundilactobacillus hailunensis | reverse complement strand
AACCAAGAAAACATGTTTATCCGAATCTTCCAAATCGCTGCTTAGTCCCTATTGCGAATGCCCCTAGAACAAAGGGTTATTTAGTGTACCCAAAATCCACTTAAAGGGTACAAAGTCCCGATATTTCCGATCTCGACCACTCAAATCCCGTAAGCAACAAAGAGCTTCCTCCGAAGAGAAAGCTCTAAATATAATCAAGTCGTTAATCAACACCGTTTGACAAAGACCCCTTTTAACATGATTTTCAATTTTTTCGTTGCTTCTTAAAATAGTAAAGAACACCCGCGAACACTAATAAGGCGATGACCACCAGTAAGATGATTGATGAGGCACCTTCAAACCAGTCCAGGACAGTTTTCCAATGGTTACCAGCAAGGGCACCTGCATAGATCAGGACTGTGTTCCAAACTGCGGTTCCCAAGATTGAAAGGCCGACAAACGACCAAAAAGGGTATTCAGCCATACCAGCAGGAATTGAAATCAAACTGCGTACTACTGGCACGAATCGGCCGTAGAAGATGGCAATACTACCTCGACGATTGAAAAAAGTACTAGCACGTTCAATATCAGTCTGCTTTAAACGAAGTAGCCGGCCCATCCGAGTATCGACAAACTGACTTAGCCGTTCTACTGAAACTAGTCGGCCAATGCCATACAGAAGAATCGCGCCTAATATTGAGCCCAGTGTTGAAGCCAATATTGCGCCCCAAACAGTTAGATGACTAGTGAGGGTTAAAAAGCCAGTAAAGGTGAGAATGACCTCAGAGGGAATCGGCGGGAAAACATTTTCCAGCATAATTAAAAAAATGATTGCCAGATAACCATACTGGTCGATGAGGGTCATGATCGTTTGCGTATTCATAAGCGCGCTCCTAACGATGTAGTGGAATAGGTTCTCTCTAGTTTAGCGAAACTTTAGGCACGCGGTCAATCAGCTTGCATCGAGCTTAGAAATTCTTAAGCATTCAAATTGTCGAGAATGCGAACTCGTAAGGTACCAGTAACTGCCTTAAGATCACTGATCAGCTGCTTTCTTTGATCAGCCGTGACGTTGTTAGCCACTAGATTAATGTTGACCAGCATGTAGCCATAGTCGCCCTTGGTATTACTGATCATTTCCAGAATCGGCACATGATACCGGTTTAAGACGGTTGAAACGTCATTCCAAAATGAAGCGCGCGACTTGAAGAATACGGTTAAACGGTTGGGGCTGCTAAAGTTAAGATCGGCGGTTGGAAAATTAACGGAAGCGCGAATAACACCCGTTTCCAGAAAATCCCGCATATTTTGCAGGGTCAGGTTGGCGCTCTTGGAGAGGGCTTCAACGGTATTGCCGCCTAGGTGCGGCAACATCACCACATGGTCTTGATCCTGGAGGGCTTCAGCTGGAAAATCAGTGATGTATTGTCTAAGTTCGCCCTGATTCAAGGCTTCAATCACGGTTTGGTTAGCTACCAGTGCGCCTCGGCCAAAGTTTAGCAGTACCGCCCTTGGCTTCATTAGTTGGAACTGCTTGGCGGCCATAATTCCGCGGGTACTTTCGGTAAGCGGTAGGAGGAGCACAACAAAATCTGCTACGGCTAAGACGTCATCAATGGTGGCCAACTGCTGAACGGATTGCAGCCCCTTAGAACTGCGGTTATAGCCAACCACCTGCATACCGAGGTGGTAACAGCTATCAGCCAGTTGCTGACCGATCGTACCGAGACCGATAATGCCAATAGTTTTACCGTATAATTCGCCACCAATAAACTGATAGCGCGTAGCTTCGGCTTGAGTTTGCAGATCATCGCCAGTCAATGTCGCCGTGTGTGCGATAGCGGACTGCAACGGTCGGGTACTATTAAAAAGCGCCTGCAAGACGAGTTCTTTGACCGCATTAGCGTTAGCGCCCGGGGTATTAAAAACGGCCGTCCCGTTTTGCGTGCAGGCCTCAATATTAATGGTGTTCGTACCAATACCGGCGCGGGCCACTAATAGTAGCCGTGGCGTGATCAGCTGATCTGAGACGTTGGAACTGCGGACGATAATGGCGTCAGGTGTGCTGGTATCTTTAATCTGAAAGACGTCACTGGTAAATGCGCTTAAGTTAAATTCATCAATTGCTTTTATTTGATACATCATTTGACCTCCAAAAAGGATTTTCGAGTATAATAGGTTCAAATTTTAAATTAGGGGTGAGACTCATGCATATTGATTACGTAAAGCTCTCAAAGGATCAGCCAACGATTGGTGAAGGCGGCCAGATCAAGGATACGAAATTTGGTCAATACGTGGAAATCGGCAGTCAGAATTTTATCGATAACAGTACCATCGATGATTACACCTATACCGGTCAGCTATGTTTTATTCAAAACAGTGAATTGAAACGGTTCATCAGTATGGCAGCCATGGTTCGCATCGGACCGACTAACCATCCTTATAATAGACCAAGTCAGCACATTTTTGCATATAATGGGACTGGCTATGGGTTTGGTGACCCCGATACGGCGTTTTTGCAGCAGCGCCGGGAGTTAAAAACGGTGATCGGTAACGACGTCTGGTTGGGACACGATGTGGTGGTTCAAGCCGGCGTGACCGTTGGCGATGGCGCGGTGGTCGGCGCCGGTTCGGTCGTTACTAAAGATGTGCCACCTTATACGATCGTTGGCGGTATTCCGGGTAAAAAGATTAAAGACCGCTTTCCGGATGAAATTAAAGCAGACCTAGCCAAAATTGCTTGGTGGAATTGGTCCCGGGAAGAACTGGAAGCAAACTACGCTGATTTTAGATTACCAATTGAAGAATTTGTTGCTAAGCATTTACAATAAATGGTTAAAATTAAGAACGCTAACGTTGTGGTAATAACGGTGGGGTTCTTTTTTTGCCTATAGGACAATAAAAAAAACGATTGCATTTGCTGAAAATTGGCGCTACGGTAATAGTTAAAAAACTTTTTAGGAAGGAGGGCCAAATGACCGATGATGAACAGCACGTGGCCATGCAATTGATCCTAGCTGCGGGCGACGTTAAGAAATTGGCGTTTGAGGGGATCGATTTAGCCAAAAAGGGTGATATCCAGGCAGCTAAGGCCAACTTTACAGCTGCCCAAAAACGCCTGGGTGAGGGGCATCAAGCTCAAAGTGACTACATTAAGACCCACGTTGATTCAGATGATGGACCATCGTTACTGATGGTCCATGCCCAGGATCACCTGAGTATGGCAATGACAACGATGGAACTTGGTCGTGAACTGGTGGCAGTCTATGAGCAAATAGCGAAGTAAACGCTTGCAAAGACGAACTTTTAGAAACGAATTATATTTAATGTTCAGAATTTGTTTGAATGGCTATTGTATAGATGATATTATGAAACTACAAATAATATAAAAACCGAATGAGGGGTAGTGGATCTTGGAAACTGTTCATAATGATCGTTCAGTAGTAAAAAACTTAATTTTAGGTTTTCAGCATTTATTAGCAATGTATTCTGGAGACATTTTAGTTCCGTTACTAGTTGGTGGTGCGCTTCACTTTAGCGCCGCTCAGATGACTTATTTGGTTTCAATGGATATTTTTATGTGTGGTGTGGCAACGTTATTGCAATTAAAGCGAACGGCGATCACCGGAATCGGGTTACCGGTCGTTTTAGGGTGTGCCGTGGAATACGTCGCACCGCTGCAAAGTATCGGGAATCATTTTGGCTGGACTTATATGTATGGCGGGATAATTGCTGCCGGAATCTTTATCTTTTTGATTGCTGGGCCGTTTGCCAACTTAAGACGGTTCTTCCCACCGGTAGTGACGGGATCCTTGATCACCTTGATTGGGTTTACGTTGATTCCAGTAGCGTTTCAAAACCTCGGTGGTGGGAATGCCACTGCTAAAAGTTTTGGCTCACCCGTCAACTTAATACTGGGCTTTACGACGGCATTAGTGATCATTATCTTTAATATCTGGGGTCGCGGCTTTATTAAACAAATTGCGATCTTGATCGGTATCTTGGTCGGCACGCTGTTAGCGATTGCGTTGGGGAAAGTTGGTTTTGCACCAGTGAGTGCCGCTCACTGGCTGCAGCTACCACGGCCATTTTACTTTGGGGTGCCCCACTTTGAATGGTCTTCCATTGCCACGATGATTTTAGCTGCTATTACTTGTATGATCGAGTCCACCGGTGTTTACTTCGCACTGGCAGAAATTACCGGTCGTGATCTGGATACGAAGGATCTGAAACATGGTTATCGGTCTGAAGGAATTGCCGCCATTCTTGGTGGGATTTTCAATACCTTCCCATATTCAACCTTCTCGCAAAACGTTGGGATCGTTCAATTATCGGGAATTAAAAAGTTGCGACCAGTTTACTATTCAGCCTTCCTATTAATTATTTTAGGCTTGATTCCTAAGTTTGGTGCCATTGCCACATTGATTCCAGCTTCCGTCTTGGGTGGCGCGATGCTAGTGATGTTTGGTATGGTGGGCGCTCAAGGAATCAAAATGTTAATGAAGGTTGAGCTTAACAACCGTAACCTATTAATTATTGCGGTCTCTGTTGGTCTTGGATTAGGCGTCACCACTCAGCCAGCACTGTTCCAGTTCTTACCAGCCGAAGCTCAAACCATTTTGAGCAACGGGATGGTTGTAGGGAGTTTTGTCGCAGTGATCCTCAATATCTTGTTGAACAATACGTCATTGCAGCATAAAGTTGAAGAATAACAGTTAACGAAGCAGTCCAGTGATGAGCTGCTTTTTTAGTCTGAAAATGAGTTGAATGCCCAATGTTAAACTAAACGAGTGTAAATGACCGTTAAGCGGTGGCTAAAGGAAATGGTTTGACTGATTCTAATTAAATTTTAACTGAATAAAGGACTAAAAACTGCTACGATAAATGTGCTAAATACTTGTTGGCATACGATTTTGCCGTCGTGTGCAGAAGAAGGGGTCCCGATAACTAATCAGTTATTGGGGCTCTTTTTTGGGTAAGTCTTAACCGTTGCATTTACCGGGAAAGTTCAATATGATAACGGAAATACGGAATGTAAGGGGGAAATCCCAATGTTATCTGAAAATTATCAAGACCGATCACTGCCAGCTGAACTAGAAACCGTTACGCTGCCTCAAAAATTAGTCGCCCAATTACAGGCGAGTTATGCCTGGGTAGCTGTTGCGGGTGAGCGACCCTTTGCGAGCTTGATTTCACCCGTTGGGACTGACGAGGTAGCACTGGCGCATTTTATGGATAATGCCCGGTTGAATCAACATGATCTAAAACAGTTCAAAGACCGCAACGTTTCCGAAAGCGATATTTTAGCAAGCTTTAAATTCAACGAAGCAACGGCTACTACTGAGCAATATTTAGGTGCCTATTTGTTACACCAAGTTCAACACGATGCCCGGTTGCTGCCACTGATGGGGGCGCTGTCGTTAGCACGTTACGGCACGATCGGCGTGTTTGCGGCGATGTTAACGTCAAAGACTGATTCGGTAGCCGATACGCTTGTTGAAATGAGTGCCCAGTTATTAGCTCGAATTACGCCTCGATTAGTGACGCTGGACCATGTACCAGCAGAAGCGGATGTCATTGTTCCCGCAGATCTGGTGATTGCGGTTGAAGATCAGCAGGGATATGTCAGTAAAATTCCGGTAGCCTTAATCGATTGGCTATCTGCTAATTTAACAGCCATCAAGCAGTTAGCTTCCAATGACGAAGTGGGACTGCTCAACTTGCTGAATAGTCAAACAGATAACAATAGTCTCATTATTCGTGACTGGCTGATGCGTCATAATGATGATTCTCAACCGTTTACCCAGTGGATCTTTCAGCATCGTTAATCGTTTAAAATGAGGGCATTTTTAATGATAAAATTCGGTTTAAATATGGTATGCTAATGGATAATATAACAAAGGAGTGTACCTTGTCATGAATAATATTTACTTAGCAGCCCCATTCTTTAGTGATGGTCAAAATAATCGTGTAAATGAAGTTGTAGGTTTATTGCGGGCCAATAAAACGGTGGCCGAAAATGGTATTTTTATTCCCTCTGAACATCAGCAAGAAGATCTTGAATTTGGTACTTTTAAGTGGCAAGTTGCAACGTTTAATAGCGATGTCCGTCAGATTCGCAGAGCGGATGCAGTGGTTGCCATTTTGGATTATCAATATGAAGAGACCAAGGAAAACGAACCGGATTCCGGTACCATTTTTGAAATTGGTGCGGCATGGCAGGCCGGTATTCCCGTTATTTTGGTTCAGTATGACGAAAGTAAAAAATTGAACTTGATGCTGGCACAGTCTTACACTGCTTTTTACAATGGTAAGGATGCTATTCAGGCTTTGAAGTCCTATGATTTTAATGACCTCACGCAACACTATACCGATAAAGAAGTTTTCTAGCATCGTGATGCCACCTGAAACGGGTGGCTTTTTGATTGCATTCGGTTATAATATGCACAATTCTGCCTTAAAATTACCCAATTTTGTAAACAATTGATGCGAATACTGAAATCTTTGTTATTCTAGGAGTAAGCGTTATTTTTATTTTGGGAGAGGGGTCATGATAAATGAATAAAACAAGCAAAATGATGTTGAGTCTGTTAGTGTTAGGCCTGACTTTGGGCGTTGGATGGACGCAGTTTGGGACTGGCCATTCAAATTTGAATTCGGTAGTTACTGTTCAAGCGGCAGATAACACCGTTAACGTCACTGATCAGGGAATGGTCGGTGACGGCAAAACGGATAATAGCGCGAAGCTGCAGCAGATCATTAACGATGCTAATGCTTCTGAAAACGTGACTATTCACGTACCGAAGGGCAACTATCTGTTTACCAACGAGGCGTTAAATGCCATCGTGCTTCATTCCAACTTAACCTTTGATTTCGATAAAGGGGCGGTTTTTAGTATTAAAGATGGCAACCGGATGCCGTTCGTTTATCCTAGTCCTAAGGCTGGCTACGATGGTGGGATCCGCAATGTGACTTGGAACAACGCGACTTTTCGTGGCGATTACAATAGAAGCGACGGTCAAAGTGTGTTTACCCAATCGATCAATCACGCACAGCAGGTAAACTTTAATCACTGTACCTTTGATAATGCTGAATCACCAACTGGGCACTATTTGGATATTGATGGCAGCCATGGTATTAACGTGGAAAACTCCACGTTTACGGGCTTTAATGCACAGGCCAACTACGATTATAAGGAAGCCATCCAAGTTGACTATTCAAATCATAAAGCCATGTCTTACCATCAGCCAGGAGACGTCTATGATAATTTGGCATCCTACGATGTTAACGTCAACGGCAACAGTTTTGTACCGCTTTCAAACGCTTCTGGTTCAGTCAAGTCGTTTGCACCTAACCCAATTGGGCAACACGCTTTGTATGCTAAGGGTGCGGGTGGCATCATTCATGATATTCATTTCACCAATAATTACGTCCAAGATGCCAAGCCGCTGTTAAGTGACAATGGCGACGACGCTAACATTCATTTCGAATGTGTTTCCAACCTGTACATTAGCCATAATACTTTTGAAAATAAGGGTGCTTTAGGTTCAGGTAACTACATTCGAATCTTTAACACGTCACCACTTGTCAAGATGAACAATATTCAAATTACCGACAATAATTTCGTTAATCTGGATCCGAATAACCGTTACGTTTACTTTGATAATACTAAGGGTGGCGGTATTAGTGGCGTCAAGGTGACCGGTAATAAGATCACCAGTTCTAAGAGCAATATTCCGTTCGTGTTAAGTGCTGGTATGAATCCTAGCGACATGACGGTGAGTGACAATACTAACAACAAGAACGTGGCGGTCAAACCGACTGATGTTAAAAATACGCCGAAGCTCCAAAAATTGACTGGTAAGTATAAGGGCAACCAAGCAACGAATAAAAAGGAAACCTATGCTTCTGGCTATAACGGGCAATATGCTAAATTAACCGCACAGGCAGCTAAGAAGTACAGTTTGTATAACCATATTCGCGGGCACGCCGGCTGGTACATTTATCAGTCTAAAGACGGCTGGGCGCATGCGTCGAAATCCGGCATCGTTTACGTTGATATGCGGGCGACTGCTGATACCGGTAACTGGTATCGCATTCGGTTTAGTTCGAACCCCAACGCCCGGGAATACTGGGTTCGTTCCGGTGCATTGCAGTTTGATTCAATTAAGTACCAGACGTATCAGCGGACCATGACACCCATCAAGAAGTATACGATGTATACCAAGGTCTTTAATGATCCGCAACTGGCTAAATTGGCTGGGACAACGTCAGATCTGGGTTCTAAACCCGTTTCGATCACTAAGAGTGCCAACCGGGTGTCGGTCATCAATGGTAAAACGTCGACCTACTATTTAGTTAACAATAAATACTGGACGAGAACCGGTGCTTTTTATTAGAGCAATGATCTAAATGCAATAAAAAAAGCCAGCCGCAAAAGCGGTCAGCTTGAATAATTGCTCTATGTGCATTCACCAAGAGTGAATAGATGAAACTGGTGATATGTACGCTTGATTTCTATCTATCATAGTAACATGTGGGATTACCTAAGTTCAATAGAATTTTAGTTTGAAACCGGTTGATAATCGGTAAGACAGATGAAAAGGGCCTGACAGGACTATTTTAAATAGTCTTGCCAGGCCCTTTTGGTTAGTAGCGGGCATCGTGTACACGCAACGCTAATGTGGCACGGTTCACGTCCGTCTTGTCTAAGGTATTAAAGCCGTTTTTACTACTCTTTACTTTACTGTAGTTATAGATATTGGGTGTGGAACTATTAGCCGCCATGGCGTCCTTGGCGTTAGCTGAATGCTTGAGTCCCAGTGAATGGCCCATTTCGTGAGCAATGATGTTAGCGTACTTAAAGGTTCTCGCCTTTACATCGATCTTTTGGCTGACGATATTACGTTTCTGAGTACTGATCTGTTTTTGTGCAGAATTGATTTGAGTTGCCCGGTAAGCATTATATTGATGGGCAAAGTTAGCGCGGTGAGCGATAGCGTGACCGTAAGCGGTGATCCGTTTGTTGGCGGTGTTGACCGCCGTTGTCGTACTTTGGTTGATCATCTTATTACGGATCGAAGTGAGCTGCTGACTGTAATCAGCCTGTTCCAGAACAATCTGGTGCTGTGCCGGTTTCCACCAAGCGTCAGCACTGGTGTTTCGAGCAGTCATGCCAATCGTCATGTTGTGATTGCTTCTAGTGCCAGTGATGAAAACCTTGCGACCGAGTTTCTGGTTCCAGTATGAAATGGCTAACTTGGCACTTTTCTTGACCTGAGCATCGTTACTGGCGACGTAGACCCGAGTGGTTTCGTTACGCGTTAAAGCTGTTTGTGAGGCGTAATTTAACCCGTAGCGACTAGCTAGGCGCCCAGCGTTTGTCCGGTAGTAAGGCTTATTTTGTTTCAGAACAGCAGCGCTAGGTGTTAAGGTAGCAGCCTGCCCCGTAGTTGCCAGCGTTGTCAGTGGTAAGACAACGGCTGTTACTAAAGCGGTGACCACAGTAAAAAGACTTCCTTTTTTCAAAAAAGATTCCCCCTCGAAAACCCTATTAGTTGTATCAAATTGTATTGTATAAGATAAGTTTCGCTTGCTCAATAAATATGCGCTTTTTTCGAAAGGTGTGTGACCTTTCTATGAACTTACCTTAATTGGCCATAATCTCCTGTAAAATAAAGGTAAACGGAGGTGTTGACCTATGACAAAAATACTGCTGATCAACGCAGGAAGCTCCTCTTTAAAGTGGCAACTGGTGAACATGCCAGCTGAGCACGTCATCGCTTCAGGCCAAGTTGAACGGCTTAATCTGCCTGGCACGATCGTTAAAGTTGAAGTGGGTGGCAAAAAAACTAAAGAAGTTGTTGAAACCTTAGATGAAATAACGGCAATCGATCGGGTACTGAAGCGCTTGATCACGGTTGGCGGTGTGCAATCATTGGACGAAGTTGAAGCTGTGGGACACCGAGTAGTAGCTGGCGGAACAGTCTTTAAGGGAACCGTTAAGTTAACCCCTAGCCGGATCGACCAATTAGAAAAATTAAGCGAACTGGCACCGCTGCATAATCCGCTGGAAGTGAAGTGCATTGAACTGTTAGCGCAAAAACTGTCGGGAGTGCCGCAGTATGCGGTTTTTGACAGCGCGTATTTTCACGGGTTACCAGAGAAAACGGCCATTTACGGGATTCCCTATGAGTGGACCAAAAAGTATCAAATTCGGCGCTATGGCGAACACGGAATTTCCCACCAGTATTTAGCTAACCGAGCAGCGGAAATGTTAGCCAAACCGTTAAGTGAGCTGAACCTGATCACCATGCATTTAGGCAGTGGCGCGTCCATTACCGCCGTGAAAAATGGCCGGCCCTATGATACTTCCATGGGACTTACACCGGTGACGGGGGTCATGATGGGTACTCGAAGTGGCGACGTTGACCCAACGCTGGTACCGTATTTAATGAAACGGCTGGATCTGGAAACACCAGAAGTGGTTCTGCAAGAATTAAATGTCTCGTCCGGTTTACTGGGCGTTTCGGGCGTTTCTTCAGATATGCGTGATCTGCACGAAGCCGCTAAGCATAATAAGCGCGCTAAATTAGCGCTGGAAATGTTTGCCAACCAGGTCGTGAAACTGGTGGGGGCCTATTACACTGAAATTGGCGGCGCGGATGCGCTGGTATTTGCGGGTGGTATTGGCGAAAAGGATCCGGCAATTCGGCAGGCGATTATCGATGGGCTGAGCATTCTGGGTATCAAGATCGACACCGGATTAAATGAGGCAGGGGATACCGGTCCGTTGCAGACGGAAGACAGCCGGGCTCAGATATTACTGATTCCAACCAATGAAGAATTGGCAATGGCGCGAGGGGTGCAGCAGTTGATGGATAAAGATAAATGACACCATGCAAAAACGGCTTACTATCAGTATCAAACTGGTAGCAAGCCGTTTTGTTATGGTTTAGTTCATAATTTCTTGATCCAAGCCTGGGCGGCCATTAATTCCGTTTGGGTCAATCGGTGCGACTGGTGATTTTTGAAACTCTCAATCGTGGCATGTGCATCGGTTAATTGCTGCATGAGCTGATCAAAGTTGGCTTCGGGGACGATGGGGTCAACGTCACCATAAGTGGCAAATGCCCGGAAATCAGTCAGATCAACGGGCTGTGCTGGTGGCGTGATCATCATCGGGTGTAGCAGGACCGCCGTTTTAAATGGGACGGATCTATTCAGCCAGGCATAAGCAGTGATATTGGCACCGTTAGAAAAGCCCAAGACAATCAATTGGTTGGTGTCTAAGCGGTAACGCTTCGTTTCTTGTTGAATTGCTGTTAACAGCCAGTCAGTTTCCTGGTTTAAATTATCGAGGTCAAAGGTCCCGTCTTCGCGGCGGATGAAATAGCGGTTGCTGCCGTTTTGCTTGATGCGGCCACGGATGCCAAGTTTAGGGTGTTCTGGGAACAAAAAGGTCGCAATGGGTAGCAGATCACTTTCATCGCCACCAGTTCCGTGCAACATGAGGATCGGGGCTAGATTTGGTTTACCTGGGTAAAAGGCAGCGTGAATTTCTTCAGTCATGATTTATTTCCTCCCCAGAATTAAACGGTACGAGATTGGCTTCAATTGCTGGTCGCTGGGCTTCCAAAAACGGCGGTAATTCTAAATGAATACCAGCTTCGTCATAGGTTTCATCGACTAAGAAACCAGGACCATCGGTAGCAATTTCAAATAAAACGCCGGGTGCTGCGCGGAAGTATTCCGATTGGAAATAGAAGCGCTCCACGAAGCCGGAGTCATGGAGATCAGTCTGCTGGATGCGTTCAATCCAATAGTTTAAGCTATCAGTATCGGGCGTACGGAAAGCCATGTGATGCACCGTGCCATAACCTTGAATACCATCTGGTAAAATTAAACTGCCTTCGACGATCACCTGCGCGCCGTGACCGCCATTATGAAGCTCATACAGTGTTTGTGCACCCTGGGTTGCCAGCTGGTCGAAGCCCATTAGGTTAGTTAAAATGTCACCCAATTGATTAGGCTGCGAAACGGTAATCACGGTTGGACCCAGGCCGCTAATGGCCATTTCACTGGGCACCGGACTATGACGATAAGGCGTGCCACCGGGAAGACCGGCGTTATGTTCGTCCGAAACTAATTGATAGCGCTGTTGGTCAAAGTCGTAAAATGGTAGTATTTTAGCGCCAAATTGTTCTTGAATGGCATCGGTTTGAACGTCATATTGTGCGAATCGTTTGGCCCAATAAGCTAACGCAGCATCGCTTGGTACCCGAAAACCGATGCGTGAAATACTGTTTTTACCGTAATGACCACTGCCAATTCCTGGAAAATCAAAGAAGGTCAGGTCGGTGCCCGCGGTGCCCATATCGTCAGTGAAATAAAGGTGATAAGTAGCGACATCATCTTGATTAACGGTTTTTTTGATCAGATGAAGGCCCAATACTTCTGTCATGAAGTGAAATATCTTGGGCGCACTCGAGGTGATTGCAGTGATATGGTGCAAGCCGATTAAATCAGTATTTTCCATGATGAGTCCTCCTCCAATGTAAGGCTTAATTTTGACCGTATTATGACAGATTATTGGGTCGGGGACAATGATGTTGGCTTGGGGTAGGGGAATGTTATATAGCCTAATCGGGTTCAAGTGAGCAGAGAGCTTCATGGAAGCCAACTAAGGCATAAATCCAAGTTCGGGATTT
Organism: Secundilactobacillus hailunensis; assembly: GCF_005405185.1. GTDB lineage: Bacteria > Bacillota > Bacilli > Lactobacillales > Lactobacillaceae > Secundilactobacillus > Secundilactobacillus hailunensis. The sequence goes on along the minus strand of NZ_BJDO01000008.1, from coordinate 65,165 downwards.
TTGCCTTAGTCGGCTTCCACTACGCTCTCTGAGCACCCACTTTCACACCTTGCCTAATCGGGCTGCAGCAGGCAGGGAGCTGTATGTAAGGCAACAATGGCCAAAATCCAAGTTCGGGATTTTCACCATTGTTGCCTTACATGTCGCTCCCTAACCGCCTGCTTTCGCACCTTATCCTAATCGGGCCTCAGCAAGCAGAGAGCTGCATGGAAGGCAAATTAGGCATAAATCCAAGCCCGGGATTTTTGCCTAACTCGCCTTCCACACCGCTCTCTAACCGCTTGCTTCAGCACCTTGTCACACAACAGTAAATGAACTGTAATTCTCATGTTTTCACTCTGTTTTATTTGTGCGTTACACTAGTAATAATTAATAAATTAGATTAAGGGGAATTGTATGAAGACTAATTCATTATTTAAGAAAATTTTTGCGGGTTCACTAGCACTAGTTAGTGCTTTAACTGTCGGGACAACGGCCTTGGCTGCTAAGACCAAGATTGCCGATGTTTCGCAATATCAGGGGAACATTAACTGGTCGAAAGCTTCTAAAGATCTGCGGATGACGATTATTCGGGTTAAGCATGGCAACCCCGGTGATCGTGATTATCGCATCGATCCCAAGCGCGATGTGAATGCTGATGGCGCTCACAAGTATGGCGTCCCATTTGGTCAATATGATTATACTGAGTTTAATAGTTCTACGGATGCTGTGAACGATGCACGTCAGTTCTACGCTTTATCCAATAAGAATGCGAAGTTCTATGCATTGGACAACGAACATCGGGTCTCTGGTGCTAAAGGTAAGGAACAGACTTATGTGAACGCCTGGTACAGCACCATGCGGAAATTAACTAATAAGCCATTGGTTTACTACTCATATCAAAGTTATGTGAGTCAGTATAAGATCAACGCTTCAAAGTTCAACGGTTCTTGGATCGCCAACTATTCTCAGAAGCCAAATGTACCAACTGATCTATGGCAATATTCCAGCACCGGTTCACTCTCCGGAATCAGCGGTCACGTTGACTTAAGTCGGACAGTCAATAATTCAAAGGTGACTAGCTGGTACACTAATACACCTAAGGATACCTACTTTACCAAAGTTTCCAACGGCCAGAAGTTACGGGTCACTCGTAACGTTGGTAAGTACAAGACCGCTAATTTGACTGGTAAAACTGGTAGTTTGAAATACAATACCATTGTGACTGCAAAATCAATTGCCCGTTCACATGGTGGAACTTACCGGATCCAGCTTTCTGACGGTAGTTACATGACTGCTAATAAGAGTTATGTGCAAGCTCAATAAAATTATGAATTTAAGAGTCATCGTCTGATTGGGCGGTGGCTTTTTTATTTTACATAGCCGAATTGAGCTCAGACAGGCAAAGAGCTGCATGGAAGCCAACTAAGGCATAAATCCAAGCCCAGGATTTTTGCCTTAGTTGGCTTCCACTACGCTCTTTAAGCGCCTGTCTTCGCATCTTAGCCTAATCGGGCTCCAGCAGGCAGAGAGCTATATGTAAGACAGTAATGGCCAAAATCCAAGTTCGGGATTTTCACCATTACTGTCTTACACGTCGCTCTCTAACCGCCTGCCTCCGCACCTTGATTTGTGCACCTTACATTAAAATGCTATGATAAAACTAACATCTATTCTGAGAGGCGCATCATTATGCAAATGATTAGAATTGCTCAACTGAATAGTCGATATTACTTTTGGTTTTTCCAGTACTGATCTGTGAAGAGCCAAAAGCATTTTGTGATTGAATGCTAAAGACCACACAGATCAGATTCTGACTGTGTGGGGATAAACCTTGAGACCCGTGCAGTGAGAAACTGTACGGGCCTTTTTATCTATATTATAAGGAGTGTGTGCTATGAGTCGATTGTCAGAAAGTATGAAACACGAACTAAAGCAGATTCAGCCATCATCGATTTTGAAGTTTAACCAAGAAATTTCTCAGATTCCCGATATGGTGAAATTGACCATCGGTGAACCAGATTTCAATACGCCTGATCATGTGAAGCAGGCTGCTATCCGTAGTATTGAAAATAACGAAAGCCATTACACGGATTCCCGTGGGACAGATGGTCTCCGTAAAGCAGCATCGAAATTCTTGCATGATAAATATAACGTGACCTACGATCCGGAAACACAGATTTTAGTCACGACTGGTGCTACCGAGGGGATTTTTTCATCATTGACTGCCATGTTGAATCCTGGCGATACGGTTATTATCCCCACACCGATTTTTCCACTGTACATTCCGGATACACTGCTGAACGGTGCTAAGCCCATTTTCCTAGATACTTCCGATAATGGTTTTATTCTCTCGCCTGAAAAATTACAAGCAACCATTGAAGCCAACAAGGACACGGTGAAGGCCGTAGTTTTGAACTTCCCATCTAACCCAACCGGAGTTACTTACAGTCGGTCAGATCTGCAGGCAATTGCGGATGTCATAAAACAGTATGATATCTTTGTTTTAAGTGATGAAATTTATTCCGAACTGACTTACGGTGAACGTCACGTCTCCATGGGTGAGCTATTGCCAGAGCAGACTATCCTGTTAAACGGCGTGTCCAAGTCACACGCCATGACCGGCTGGCGGATTGGTCTGGTATGCGGGCCCGTTGACGTGATTACAGAAATTGGTAAAGTTCACCAGTTCGCCATTACGTCGGCCACGGCTAACGCGCAGGCTGCCGCGGAAGAAGCCTTCAAAAATGGTCCAGACGATGGGGTTGCCATGCGGAAAATCTATCAGCAGCGCCGTGATCTATTGTTAGCTGGGTTAAAGGAAGCTGGGTTTGAATGTGCTAGTCCTAAAGGCGCGTTCTACTTGTTCGCTAAGATTCCAGCCAACCTGAATCAAGATAGCGTTGCCTTTTGTTACGAGTTAGCTAAGGAAGCTAAAGTAGCCGTTATTCCTGGTGCTTCATTTGGTGCCGGTGGTGAAGGTTATGTTCGCATTAGTTACGCGGCCAGCACCGAAGATTTAAAGAAGGCTGTGTCACGGATTCAAAAATTTGTTGATGCACATTAATTAAAATGAACGAGGAAGAAGGAACCTGTGTTGAAGTTTTTGTTATATCATGCACGTGAAGATGAGTTAGTTGCTGTTAAGGATTGGATGAAGGCCCATCCCGATGTCCAAGTTGATACTAACGATGTTCCGTTAACTGAAAAAACGGTCGGGTTAGCTAAGGGCTATGATGGTATCGTGATTCAGCAGCATATTCCAGTGGATTCACCAAAAATTTACCAGCAGCTGCATGAGTTTGGTATTAAGCAGCTGACGTTACGGATCACGGGTTATGAAATTGTTGATCTGAAAGAAGCTGCTAAAAATCACTTGGTTGTAACTAACGTGCCGGCTTATTCACCACGTTCAGTCAGTGAACTGGTACTGGCGCACGTAATGCGGTTAGTTCGGCATTTAGGTATCGCACAAGCTCGTGAAGCCCATCATGACTTTACTTGGGATGGCATCGAAGCCAATGAAATTCATAATTTGACGATCGGCATTATTGGTGCTGGTAAAATTGGTAGTGCTGTTGCCCGGATTTTTAAAGCGTTAGGTTCTACGGTGATTGCTGCCGACCCGATTCACCGGCCAGAATTAGGTGATACCTTGACCTATACGGATCACGAAACGGTCTACAAGACCGCCGATATTGTGACCATGCACACACCATTAACGGATGAAACCCATCACATGATCGACAAGCACGTCTTTAAAATGATGAAGCCATCAGCGTTCTTCATTAACGCTTCCCGTGGTCCAGTGGTCGTTGCCGATGACCTGGTAGATGCTCTGGAGAGCGGTGAAATTGCCGGTGCCGGGATCGATACGATCGAAGGTGACAGCCAGATCTTTAGTCAAGACTGGTCCAACAAACAGTTAGATAATCCGCCATTGGAAAAGTTACTCAAGATGCCAAACGTCAGCGTCAGTCCTCACGTGGGGTTCTATACCGATGCTGCGGTGGCTAACATGGTAGAAATCGCCTTAGACGACGTTTTGACCATCGTAAATGGTGGCACCAGCCGTCATCAAGTAACGGAATAAGTTTAAACTTGAATCGCGCTGTGAAAGTCTGCAGTGCGATTTTTTATCTGTAATGCTGTAAAATAGTTATCAAAAGAGACTAAGGGTGGTGTTTAAAATGGATCTGCCACAAGCGTTTTATTTTCAAGCTGGGGAACCGGCCGTATTACTGCTGCACACGTTTTCGGGTACGCCTAATGATGTACGGGCACTGGGACGCGGTCTGCAGAAACAGGGTTACACCGTGTTAGGTCCCATGTTTACGGGGCACGGCACGGCTGATCCGCAGCAGATCTTCAAAACGGGCAATCCGGATCAGTGGTGGCAAGATACGGTTGCTGCCATTCAGCAGTTAAGGACTGATGGCCACCAGTACATCGCCGTTTTTGGGGAGTCGCTAGGAGGGCTGTTTGCCATGAAAGCCCTAACTCAGTTTAACGACGTTATCACCGGTGGCACCATTGATACACCGCTGTTTTCGGTAGATACCAGCGGAGTAGCTGACCGCTTTTTGGCTGAATGCCGGCAGTGGTATCAAAAATTAGCGTTACCCGCTAGTGAGGTAACGGCCAGAATGCAGTATCTAACCCAGCATATTAATGCTATGCTGGCCAGCATTGGCACGTACACTAAACCCATTCATGATGAGCTGGCTGGGTTAACGAAGCCGGTTTTTATTGCCCAAGCGGATGCGGATGAGCTACTTGAACGCGACATTGGTCAGCGGTTGGCTGATTATTTGGATGCAACGGCTCAGGTGACGCTCAAACACTATCCAAACGCGCCCCACGTCATGACCTTCAGCCCCCAGGGACGTCAGTTGACGGCTGATATTAGTCGCTTCCTTGAAAAGAATATGCCAATTTAGAAGTATCTAGAGTAAGCTAACAAGCCTGATTTTCAGCTGTTTTTTGACTGAGAATCAGGCTTGTTTTGCTGACCCGGTTGGATTATCTTTTTTTTTAATTTTTTTAAAAAAAGTGGCAGACAGAAACGGCCGAAAAGCGTTGAATTTAAGCGGTTTCAGGCTGATACTAATACTTAGATGTACATCTTTTTAGAAGGAGGCCGAGTGAAATGAAAGCACAACATCATTTAGTTAAATTGGGATCTCTTTGTGGCGTGGTCACAGCGGCAGTTCTTTTGGAAATAGATCAATTTCCGCAATTAGCGTACGCAGCTACTAGCCATTTTTTGAGCAAAGTTAATCGTCAGGATTTGACCGAAGCCGTTTTTATTGGCGTTGGGCTACTGATTTGCCTATTGGGACTATTTGGACTTGATCGCTTTCGTGCTCGGCATCCGCGGGTCAAAAAATCAGCATTAAAATCAGAGACTAAACTGACGAAGATGACGTCAGCACAACAAGTGGGGGATTCAAATGAAGCGCATCAATTTAATTAATCAACGGTTCGGCCGATTGACCGTGATCGGTTTTGCAGGGAAAGCTAAGAATGGCAATGCCTTGTGGCAATGTCAGTGCGATTGTGGCCAAGAAGTCGTTGTTGATGGCTACTTATTACGTAAGGGGAATACGCGAAGCTGTGGCTGTATTCGGCGCGAACGTGGCAGGGAGGCTATGCGGACCAACGAGCAGCTGATTGCTAATCGTGGGGACGTCAACAATCTGCAGCAAGTCAATGGTGCCAGTGTGGTTGCTATTATGAAAAAACGCAAGACCAACAAGTCGGGCGTTGCCGGCGTCTCCTTTGATAAACGGTCACAGCACTGGATCGCCCGGCTAATGATCCGTGGGCAGTACGTATTGAACCGTAGCTTCGACACGTTCAATGAGGCGGTGACAGCACGTCAAGAAGCCGTTGAAAATAATTTAGGTGAAGCGCTGGTTCAAAGTGTTAAGTGAATCAATAACAATTGTGAATAGATAATAAAAAACTGATTACCAATCGAATTCTCGATTAGTAATCAGTTTTTTATGGTTATTATTATTTATGCGGTTAAAAAAGCAAACTACAAAATGATTCATTTCAGATGGATTTTCAGAAATGAATCGTTTATGACTATCCTCTTGAGCCAAGATTGATTTTTCCAGAAAGACTAATGAAGTAAGCAGCCAACCCAGAAACTGAGTGACCGCCACTGCCGTTATTAGCAGCAGCATGCCCGAATGACTGACCGTTATTGGCCACCGCATCACGGTGCACCTGGCTATTCCCTTCGGCGTCTTTTGAAGTGGCTTGGCTGGTAGCAGTATTTTGAGTAATCTTTTGGTTTTGCTGGTTCATATTCTGATCAGTTTGACCACTATTGCTGTTACTGCTATCAGAATTTTGATTAGTCGAACTTTGCGTGGCTTGATCGTTTGAACTCTGACCGTTTGAAAGTTGATCGATCGAAGTCTGATTCGTTGCATTTTGATGATCAGTGACTGTGTTAGTTGTGCTTGAAGCTTGAGCAGCAGTTTGGAAAAGACTCTTCATTGACTGAGCAGTAACGTTTGCTGATTTAGCAGCAGCGTTTACTGATTGAGAAGCATTACCAAGTTGAGCGACAATCGGCATAGTATTGTGTTTGAACGGATTAGCTTGACGATCAGGGTGACTGACTTTGATGGTCATGACCGGATTAGTCTGATTCAAAGTTGTATTGCCCTTAACGTCATTGCTTAAAATCACGTAGCCATTTTGGCGCAGACCGTTAAGTCGTTGCTGGATCTGCGTGCGAACATTGGCACCTAACTTGCCACTGACAGTAAGCTGACTAAGCGGTTTGCCGGTTTCAGTCACAATATTGACCGTTGCAGTTGGTGCTGAAACTGGACTGAGCGGCGTTAAGATCGGCGTAGTAAGTGAACTGGCATTACCAGTTACCGTTGTTGTCACGGTGTTACCCGTTGTCCCAACAGTAGTATCCGTTGTTTCAGTAGTAATTAAAGTAGTGGTTGAAGTGGTCGTTGAGGTACCGCTGTTATTTGAGCCACTTGTATTGGTGGTACCAGTCGTGAGCGTTGAGCCACTACCCGTAACAGTAGTGTGACCTGATCCAGCCTGACCAATGTCATAACTGCCGACTTTAATCGGGGCTGACTGATCGCGTTTGAGGTAGAGACTGAAGCTGTATTCACCAGTTAAACCAATTGGATTAGTTTCAGATGTCACGATCCAGTTAGTGGTATTCACAGTTCCAGCTTGACCTGATTCGGGTCGGTAGTAGTAATTGACGACGATCGGATTAGAATCGGTGAGTGATTTCACCGTCTGATCAATATTGCCCGTGGTATTACCACTATCATGGTCAAAGATATAACCAGTAAATTGCAGCTGACTATCGTCTGTATCGTAAACTTGCCCCTTGGTTGCCATGTTGGTTGGCAGTGAGTATGTCCAGAGTACGTTGCTTGGATCCGCTGTATCAACGTAATGAACCACGATTGGTGAAAGTGGCATATAGGTTAAATTAGCAGTTTGCGGATCTTTAACAAAGTTGTCTGGAATCTCTTTATCAACGTTACCAACGTAGGAATATCCTGGAATTGGAGTGACTAGGGCAGACTTGTCCTTAATTGGTGACCCCGTAGTTCCTTGATATTCACCGGTATAGGTATCACCAGCAATATTAGTATTGGTAACACCATCGATGGCGTTAACTTTTAACTGCCCCAGCTGACTATCATTAGTGTTACTTGTGGTGGAACCCTGATTTGAAGTTGGAGTTCCGGTGGTTCCCGCTGGTTCAGAAGTCTGTGCAGGCTGATTAGTGGTATTTCCCTGAGTCGGTGAAGTAGGTCCTGAATTGGGCGTTGCCGTACCATTATTAGGCACTGTTGGTGTTTCAGGTGACGGCGTTTGAGGTGCTGTTGGAACCTGAGGTGATGGCGCTGGTTGATTAGTATCAGTTTGCGTTGCTGTGGAAGTGGCTGTTGAACTGGCAGATTGCAGCGTCACAGTATGGCCTGGTTGATTTCCAAAAGAACCAGTCACTACGCCAGAAACTGAACCGTTAGTGGGTGCGCTGTTGCCGGTATTCTGTGTTTGCTGTTGTGGCTGTTCGGCGTGAGCATCCACGTGCTGTAACTGAAAGCCAGCTAATACGGTGACTGAAAAAAGACAGGCTGCTAGCCATTTATTTTTCGCTGTCCTGCTGAATTTCATTTACGCCACTTCCTTTCTGTGTTGCATCTTGATTTGGAAATAAACTTGGTAATTTTTGGCGTTTAGCGTCTAGAATCAAATCCGCGAGGTTCGACCAGTCAACTGGTGTTGGTGGATCTTGCCAGATCACTTGGGTCTGACTGACTTTCTTCGAATGAAAATCGGAGATGTAAATGTCGGTATCGGCCGTGAGGTGGGCATCGATAATGATGTGCGCGTGGTTGAAGGCACTAAGCGATTGAATAACATAATTGGTATATAAATTGCCCTGAGAAAAGTCAACGCAAATGTGGACCTGATCGCGCATTAGTTCGGCCGGGACCGCATTGATCAATGCGAACATATAGCTGAAGTATAAGTTAACAGCCATTTTTTGAGTCAAATGCAGGTCCTCACGGCGCTGTAGCTTGGTAATACTATGTGATACAGCGACGTCAAATGCTGGGTAGAGTTCGGCAAAAAACTGAACTTGATCAGGGCTGATAAACGTCGTGGGCTCAATGTAAAACGTCGTGAACTGAAAATGAATACTGAGTAAACTATCTTCTAGCTGACGATCGTCAACTAGGTGGGTGGTCAGCAAAACGTTAGTGCTTTTCATCTCATCCATAAATTGAGCGGTCAATTCATCAACCGCTGGAATGTTAGCGGCGAGTTCACGCATTTTGTCAAAGCCGAGATAGCCTTGGGCAATTAAGAAACTATAGAGGTAATTGAATTCCTCTGTGGTGAGGTTCAACTGATCTGCTAGCAAAATTTGAAGCTGCTGCATCATCGCCTGACTGGATGCTGTTGGCTTGATCTGAAGCTGTTGATCAGTGTCAATCGGATTAGAATCAAGCATCCGCAGTAACCAGATACGCAGGAAAGTTGATAATTTGGTTTCCTGCGTGGGGTTCAATTCGTCGGGTAAACCGGTTTGAATCGTTTTAACCATATCGTCAACCAACGGGTTAAGCGGTTCGAACGGTTCGGACACCCCATTATATAACGTATAGTAAAGCTGAAATAAATGCAGCCGAATTGTAAACTCCTTACTGGCATACAAACTGCTGGCTTGAAAGAAGTTGTGTTTCGTTAAGGTGTCATTTAGCGAATCCAATGATCGATAGAAGACGGAGCTGCTCATATAATTAGCAGTTACGTATTCTTTTTTAGTGTACAAGTTATTATAGAAGAACTGGTATTCCAAAGCCGTAAAAAGCGGTGCACGGTTCAAATAAAGCAAGGTCACTTTTTGCAGTAAGTAAGAATTCAGCCCAAACGCTTGCCACATCCCTTTATTCGGTTCATCTAGATAACAGGGGGTCTCTTCGGCAATTGAAGCCAAATCGGTATTCATGGTTTCAAAGTATTTATTCAATTGATAAGTCGTCAACGATAATGACTGAGCTAACTCTTCTTTGTTGAGAGTTTGATCAGCTTGTTGAGTGAAACGGGATAAAATATCGAAACAGATGTGATCATTTTTCGATAGTAAAAACGTGTAATCCATGGCAGACATTCCAATCATTTTTCTCGATTACTATTCCACCCTAAATTATACCTTATTATAGTCCCTTTGCGATGATTAAACAGTTTTCCAACTTAATTCATTTCGCCACTTTTTTTAAAAAACTAAAAAAAAGTGGGAGGCGTGAAGTATTGTATTTACCGCGGTTTCAAGCCATAATATTCTTTGTATTAAAGGTGCTCTTGATTAAGTTTTTCCACGGCTGAAAGGTCTAGAAATAGTTGAGAAATTTTAATACAAGGGTTAAACATTACTTAGTTAATGTATTGTTATTGAACAAATGATTGGTTTTGGGAGCGATTTTCAACAGAGCAGATCAATATTGGAGAGAATGTTGATTTGGCTTTAACTGCTGAGCCAGCAATTTCTCTTAACGGTACACGTTCAGTAATGAAGTTGTATCTGTCGAAGTGCGGGGGCACTGCGATAGGCTGCAGCGATAGATAAAAGTGTTTGGTGACGACGAATCATTTAAGCACTAGCAACACCCACGATAATGAATCATCGCGAATATAAGGATCGTGATGATGATTACCGCACATTACAAGGCTTTACTTCGCGTTCCCTGACAACAGTAAAGTTTTTATAAGCAGCATGAGCCTTTACTAAAGCCAATTAGTGGGACTTGCAAAAAACAGTCATCTTAGCGTGACTGTTTTTTATTTATGGTCAATCAAAAAACTGTTCCCGAGATCATTATCTTAGGAACAGTTTTTTAATTAGTAATCCTTATTTTCTAATCAAACGGGCGCGGTAAACCGCCTGAATGGCGTTTAACTGGTCGATAATTTTGGTATCTTGTTTTTGAAGATGCTTCACATCAATAATGGTGTAGGCGACTTTATCCTTCGCCGCGTTGCTCATATTTTCAATGTTAATGTTGGCATTTGCCAGGATAGTGGCAATTTGACCGACCATGTTAGGAATGTTTTGGTGCATCACGGTGATGCGGTAAGGAGTGCCAAACGGTGCCTGCAAATTAGGCAGGTTAACGCTGTTTTGCACGTTACCGGTTTCTAGGTAGTTCATGATGGTTTCAGCACCCTGAACGGCACCGTTGGTTTCGGCTTCACCAGTAGAACCGCCAATGTGGGGGGTAATGATGACATCTTTACGATTAAGAATCTCATCGCTGCCAAAATCAGTATAGTAGCCCTTGGCATGGCCACTATCTAAAGCTTTCAGCATCTCAGTGTTATTCACGATACCACCACGAGCAAAATTGAAGACTGTGACGCCGTCTTTCATGGCAGCAAAAGCTTTAGCACCGATCATGCCGGTGGTTTCTTCATTTTTGGGCACGTGGATCGTAACGTAGTCGGCTTTCTTCAGCGCCGTGGCTAACGTTTTGGCACGATGAATGTCGGTTGAAATTCGCCATGCGGCATCCGATGACAAGTACGGGTCGTAGGCAATAACTTTCATGCCCAGCTGACTGGCAGCATTGGCAACTAACGAGCCGACGTGGCCAACCCCAATGACGGCCAACGTTTTGCCTAACAGTTCCTGGCCGTTGAATTTGGTCTTGTCATGTTCAGTCCGCTTGGAGATATCAGCACCGCTATTATGAGCAGCGTAATCAGCGGCAGCAAATAAGTTCCGTGAAGCGGCGATCAGCATGGCCACCATCAGTTCCTTGACCGCGTTGGCGTTACTGCCGGGAGTGGTGAAAACAGCGGTGCCGTTGGCTGTTGCCTTATCGATGGGCACGTTGTTGAACCCGGCCCCCGCGCGAACGATGACCTTTAAGTTTTGGGGCAGTTCCTGCTCGTGAAGGTTTACTGATCGGATCAGGTAAGCATCGGCATCATCGGTCTGATTGATCTGGTATTGATCGGTAAACCGGTCAAAGCCCGCCTGCACAATTGCGTTGTACGTTTTAACTTGATACATAGTGATACCTCCTATAAGTTCTTTTCGAAGTGATACAGTTCATTGACCAGCGCCTGAACGCCTTCAAATGGCATGGCGTTGTAGAGGCTGGCACGCAGACCGCCAACGCTGCGATGGCCCTTGAGATTCAATAAACCATGTGCTGTCAGGTCATCGATGGCTGCTTGATCAATTTTCGAATCGCCAGTCATAAACGGTACATTGGTCAGTGACCGATCAACGTGCTTGACTGGGTTGTTGAATAGTTTTGACTGATCCAAAAAGTCGTACAGCAAGCTGGATTTTTTCTTGTTTAAAGCCTCCATAGCTTCAATACCGCCGATCTTTTTTAACCACTTTAACGTTAAACCAGTGGCGTAGATGTTAAAGACGGGTGGGGTGTTTGGCATAGAGTTCTTTTTGGCGAACAGCTGATAGTTAAACACGCTTGGAATATGGTCCACTTTTTTGATCAGTGATTTTTTCACGATAACCAGCGTGACGCCGGCAGGACCCAAGTTCTTTTGAACCCCGGCGAAAATAAGGTCGAAGTCGCTAACGTTATAGTGCTGGGCCATGATGTTAGAAGACATATCACCAACTAGCGGTGTGCCGTTAGTCTGCGGCAAATCGTGGTACGCGGTGCCTTCAATGGTGTTATTGGTACAGATGTGCAAATAATCGTAGGTATCGGTTGGTAAAGTTGAGGTACGCGCTGGCAGCCGGTCATAATGGGTGGCCTTAGTTGACGCCAGCGTATCTACTTGATAGCCTAGATTTTTGGCTTCTGCGCCGGCTTTAGCGGCCCAGTGGCCACTGTCCAGTAAGGCAATTCGGTGATGCTTAGTGGCTAAATTCATGGGGACAGCAGCGAACTGACCGGTACCGCCACCCTGGAAGAACAGGACTTCATAATCATCGGGAATACTCATGAGATCACGAAGATCCTGTTGGGCGGTGTTGATGATGTCATCAAACAGGGCGGAACGGTGAGAGATTTCCATAATGCTCATTCCGGTTCCCCGTAGAGATGGGAGTTCGTCTTGAATTTGGGTGATGACTTGGTCTGGTAAGGTGGCTGGACCAGCGGCAAAATTATAAACTGTCATGAGATATTCCTCCAAATAATTTAGAAATTAAAAAATCCTCACAGTAGGCACTGTGAGGGTGATTGATTACAGGTATAGTGGCCTCACAGTTGAATTTTAAACTTCATCTGTGGGAGACCAATTAGGATACATTAAAGCGGTCTACACAGGTGTGACTGTAGACCAGGAGGATGATACTGTTTGCATGTTTTGTTGCTTGTTCATATCAGTGGCCTCCATTTCTTTAATTAGAATTTAACAGACGCGGTGATAATTGTCAACGTCAATTTGATAACTGATGGGCTATATTCTGGTGATGAAAACGGTTTATATCATATAAGGGAAAACTTTAAGGCCTGTCAAAATAATTTTAAATTGGAATTGTATGAGGAAAATTGATACTATAAAAGCAACGATTATTAACTATCAAACATCAAGAAATGAGGCAAACTGCATGACTGAATTTTATTTTATTCGCCACGGTCAGACTGAGGGGAATGCGCTGGGATTGAAGCAGGGAACGATGATCTCGGATATCACGCTGCTAAATGAGACCGGGAAAAAACAGGCGCAGCATTTACACGACCACTTCGACATTCAGTTCGCTGATCGATTGATCGTCAGTCCATTGCAACGGACGCAGGACACGGCAGCCATTTTGAACGCCACGGCAGCGTTACCTACTAAGACCGATTCACGGTTGCTGGAAATTTCCTATGGCAAATGGGACGGCTTAAAGAATCGGGAGCTGCAAGCGCAGTATGCGGATGTTTTTGATCCCGTTTTGAACGATGTTTTACCAAATTATACCAAGTATGCGACTGATGGAGAAACGTTTGAGCACGTGGTCCAGCGAGTTACCGACTTTATGACGGACTATGCCAGTCAAGCTAAGGACGGTAAGTACATCGTGGTGACGCATGGGTTTACGGTTAAGGCGGCGGCTTTAGCAGCCCTGCAGCCCCAAGATCCTATGACGTTGCCGGAACCAGACAATACCAGTGTCACTAAAATTAGTCTGATCGATGGTCGGTACTATATGTGGTTTTATAACCGGTTGTACTAAAACTAAAAATAACCGGCTGACTAGTCTCAATTGACTAATTAGCCGGTTATTTGTGTATTAGAGTGTTTTGACCATGTTATACCAAGTCTCGCCAGCGTGGGCGGAGTCCGAAACGCCTTCGTTGACGTAACCGTTACGTTCGTAAAACGGCACTAATTTTTTGAGACAGGTGAGGGTGATGGTCGTGCGGTTTTGTGCACGGGCGACCTTGGCTAATTCAGCGAGTAACTGACTGCCGATGTGTTGGTCACGGGCGTCTTTTGCTACTGCCAAACTTAAAACGGTCTGGTAACGATCAGCTGGATTATTGGCTGTTAGATGATCATACAGATTATCGCTGAGGTAACGTTCATCTGAGGCGGGACCAACCACGTAACCTAAGACCTGCTGATCTTGTGAAGCGACAATAAAAGTGTCACTAATACGGTCGATCCGTTCGGCCATACTGGGCTTAGTAGCGGCCTCGTCAGGGGTGAAGCCCTGGTTCTCAATGGTCATAATGGCATCAAGTTGATTGGGTTTAGCGGGTTGAAATGTAAGCATAAGTTGCCTCCGGGAATTTTAAAATCAAAACAGTGGTTTCATTATAGCCGGAGTGACAGCAAAAGAAAACACCTCGATCAGGTTGACCGAAACGTAGGGATAGTTAATAGTTGTTAGTTAGCGTAAAGCCAGACCCGCATCGTTAAGAGATACTCTTCCGCTAGTGGCAGATCATTTTTAGCTGGCAGGTCGTTTTCGATGATTTCAACCGTTTGCTGTGACCACGGATGAATCACTTTTTCATTGGCAATTAAAGCCAACTGACCCGGCGTAAAGAGTTCGGCTAATCCTAGCCGATTGACGACGCCATAACGGTACCGCATCGCTAACGTCCACAGATAATCGTAGATCGACTGCTGTGCCGTGCTATCTAACGGGGTAGTTTTTACTAGTGCTGCTAGCTGGTCTTTTAATTGCGTCTCTAATTTTTGATCTGTAATTGGGAAACTAGTGACCAGTTGATTGGGTTTTGAGAGTGTCTTTAAGAGGTCTAAGGCGGCGCGGAATAAATAATTCTCCTGGCCGTAAACGGCGACTTGCTGATCAACAGAGAGATCCACGACTAAGTTATAGTGTGCTAAAAAGTCTGAAACCCAGTTTAAATCGTGCCGAACGGTGTCGCTTTCAGCACCCAGTGTGGTTGCCAGTTCGGTTAACGGAACGTGTTTCGGTGCGTGAACAATTAATAAAAGTGTTAGATGAGTGCGTCTTTTTATGGTTTGCGGATCTTGATCTTTAATCATTGTCAATCCCTCCCTAGATGAGCATTGGTTACAATTCTAAACGTTTACAACTTAATCATCGCAGGTTAAAGAGTCAGTGTCAATTAGAAAGTAAGCGGTTTCAGTGAAACGCTGGCTACTTACTTTTAAATCTCCTGAACGCACAAAAACACCTTCAGCAAGTGTTTGCTGAAGGTGTTTTTGATAATAGTTTAAAGCTTAACCAGCTTGCTTGGCACTAGATACGTGTTTCACTAAGGCAGCAACGGTATCCGAAGCTGTAAACAGAGTCACTTGATGGCTTAGAGCCTTGGCTGTCAGTTGCTTGGCAACGTCACTTTCATCTTCAGTAGCGAGGACGAAAGCCAGGTCCTTCGGCCATTTTTGATCCAGTTGATAGACCTGGTGCGGATAACCGCCAGCGTCTAGGGCTGCCATGAGGTCGGTGTTCTCAGCATCATGTGGGGTAACCAGAATTGGGCCAGTAGTATCACTATCGAAATGATAGCTATCGAAGAACGCTTTGTGCAGCGCTTCGGCCAGTGTCTTACCATGACCGAGATCTTCACCGGTAGACTTCATTTCTGGACTGAGTGCCGTTGGGGCACCCGGTAATTTGGCGAAGGAGAAGACCGGTGCTTTAACGTAAACACTATCTGGTTCCGGATACAGTCCTGGCTGCAGATTAATGTCGGCCAGCGACTTGCCGATGATCAGCTGAGTGGCTAATTGGGCAAGGTGCATATGCGTGATCTTACTCATGAACGGCACGGTCCGTGAAGCCCGGGGGTTCACTTCGATGACGTAGATCTGGTCGGCAGTGATGAACTGGATGTTCATCATGCCGATGCAGTGAACTGATTTACCGATCTTAGTGGCGATTTGAATGATCTTAGCCTTCTGTGAATCAGTCAATGTCTGCGGCGGGTACATGGCGATTGAATCACCGGAGTGCACACCGGCACCTTCCAAGTGTTCCATGATGCCTGGAATAAAGACTTGCTTACCGTCACTTAGAATATCGACTTCACATTCGGTACCCTTGATGTACTTATCGATTAAAATCGGTTCGCCGTGGCTGTGCTTGAGGGCTGGAATCAGGTAGTCATCGAGTTCAGACTGATCATGCACGATGGCCATTCCCTTACCGCCTAAAACAAAGCTTGGCCGAACTAAGACAGGATAACTGAGCTTATTGGCGATTGCATGGGCGTCTGGAATATCAGTAGCGGTATCACCAGCTGGATGTGCAATGCCTTGATCGATCAGTAGGTTTTCAAAGTCGTGCCGGTTTTCAGTTTGTTCAATGCCAGTCATGTTGGTTCCCAGAATCTTAACGCCATGATCCGTTAACTGCTGGGTTAGATTAATAGCCGTTTGACCACCGAATTGAACGATCACGCCCAGTGGCTTTTCCAAATTAATGATGTTCATTACCGAATCAATGGTGAGCGGTTCGAAGTACAGTTTATCAGAAATTGAGAAATCGGTGGAAACCGTCTCGGGATTATTGTTGATGATGATTGCGTTGTAGCCGGCAGCCTGCAGGGCTTTAACCGAGTGAACAGTGGTGTAATCAAATTCAACCCCTTGGCCGATCCGAATGGGACCAGCACCAAGGACGATGACGCTGTTCCCCAGTGGCTTGCTTTCGTTTTCAGTGCCCACCGTACTATAGAAGTAGGGGGTGAAGCTTTCAAATTCGGCCGCGCAGGTATCCACCATTTTGTAGACGAGGTGCTGATCAGCCATACTGTGCAGCTTGGCTAACTCCTGGTCGGAAACGTTGGTGACCGTCTTGATCATCTTGTCATCAAAGCCTAGCTTTTGTGCTTTAAGAACCGTTTCAGCAGTTAACATGCCAGTCGTTAGTTCCTTTTGCATCGCGATGATATTGATCATTTTTGATAAGAAGAATTCATCAATCTTGGTAGCATCGTGGAGCTGCTCGATGGTTGCACCCTTGGTGATGGCAGCAAAGATCTCAAATAGGCGGGTATCCGTTGGTGTTTTGATCTTGTCTAATAGCTCATCCAAGGATTTACCCTTGGCATCATCTGGTAACAGAGTAGCCTGCATTTGGGTATCCAGTTCCAGTGATTGAACGGCTTTTAACAGAGATTCCTCAATGTTGCTGCCAATGGCCATGACTTCACCGGTGGCCTTCATTTGCGTGCCTAATTTCCGGTCAGCATGGTAAAACTTGTCAAAGGCAAAGCGGGGAATCTTAGCAACTACGTAGTCCAAAGCCGGTTCAAACATGGCGTAAGTGGTTTGAGTAATTGGGTTGATGATTTCGTCGAGGTTAAGACCCACGGCGATCTTAGCGGCAATTTTAGCAATTGGGTAACCGGTGGCTTTTGAGGCCAGTGCCGAAGAACGGCTGACCCGTGGATTAACTTCGATGACGTCGTAGTGCTCACTATAAGGGTCCTGAGCTAATTGAACGTTGCAGCCACCTTCGATTTTAAGGGCGTCAACGATTGTCAATGACGCATCACGCAGGCGCTGATACTCTTTGTCGGTCAGCGTTTGCGTTGGGGTGAATACTACTGAATCGCCAGTATGAACGCCCACTGGATCGAAGTTTTCCATGCCAGCTACAATGATCGAAGAACCATTGTGGTCGCGCATGACTTCAAATTCAATTTCTTTATACCCGGCAATCGACTTTTCAACTAGACACTCGGTTTCCGGTGACATCGTTAGACCCCGATTGAGCACCGTCCGCATTTCTGTATCGTTATGGGCGAAGCCACCGCCAGTACCGCCAAGGGTATAGGCTGGCCGGATGATGACCGGATAACCGATCTCATTGGCGAAGTCTAACCCGGTTTGGAGGTCATAAACCGTCTTCGAAGACGGGATCGGCTGCTTGAGTTCTTTCATCAGGTCCTTAAAGGCTTCCCGGTCTTCAGCTTGATTGATCGTGTGGAGGTTAGTCCCCAGTAACTCAATACCAAGATCGGCTAAAGTTCCCTTTTTAGCCAACTCAACGGCGAGGTTAAGTCCGGTTTGACCACCTAGGGTCGGTAAGATGGCATCTGGTCTTTCCTTTTTTAAAATAGCGGTGACGGAATCTAAGGTCAAAGGTTCCAAGTAAACCTTATCCGCAATTTCATCGTCAGTCATGATCGTGGCTGGATTGGAATTGATCAGAACGGTTTCGTAACCTTCTTCTTTTAAGCTTAAGCAGGCTTGGCTGCCGGCGTAATCGAATTCCGCAGCTTGGCCGATAACGATTGGACCTGAGCCGATAATCACAATTTTATTTAAATCTGTTCTTTTAGGCATGCTGTACTCCCCCGTTCGTCTTCATAAGGTCAATAAACTTGCTGAATAAGCGCGTCGCTTCGTGGGGCCCCGGTGCGGCCTCTGGATGATACTGGACTGAAAAGACCGGTTTTCCAGGATAGCGAAGCCCTTCGCAGGTTTTGTCATTGATCTCAATGGCGGTAACTTCAAGGGGTGTATCAGATACTGAATCAATGTCCACGGCGTAACCGTGGTTTTGCGAGGTGATCACCACTTCATTGGTCAATAGGTTCTTGACGGGGTGGTTGATACCCCGGTGGCCAAAGACCATTTTATAAGTCCGGGCACCGTTGGCCAGGGCTAACAGCTGATGGCCTAAACAAATCCCGAATAGCGGGTAGTGGTCTTGCAACTGTCTGATAACCGGCAGGAAGTCTGAATAGTCTTCCGGATCACCTGGGCCATTGGAGAGCAGGATGCCATCGGGATGTAAAGCGGCGATGGTATCAAAATTAGCTTCCGGCGTGACCACCGTGACGTTAGCACCGAAGTTTTCCAGTGATTTAACAATGTTGGCTTTTACCCCAAAATCAACCAGGACAACGTGGTCCGGATCTTCGTCCGTTGAGTGGGCGAAAGTGGCGGACTTAACGATCATATCCACTGACTTGGCCTGGTTAAAACTGCTCTTTGCCAGTGGTTGATTAGTGAGGCTGGCCTTCATTGTCCCGTGGGTTCGAATGATCTTCGTTAATTCACGGGTGTCGATACCGGCAATGCCTGGCACACCAGATTTCTTCAAAAATTCGTCTAGTGTCATGACACTTTGATAATGAAAAACCGTCGTCGCAATTTCTTGCATAACAACGGCTGATGCGGCAACCGATGGCGACTGATTCGCGTGCAGCGAAAGGCCATAGTTACCGATTAATGGGTAGGTAAAGGTGATGATCTGATTCGTGTACGAAGGATCAGTTAAGGTTTCTTGGTAACCGACCATACTGGTGGTGAAAACGAGTTCACCCTTAATTTCTTTCGTTAAGTCGCCAACGGCAGTACCAACAAATTGATCTCCGTTTTCTAGCGTTAAATATTTTTTCATGTCTGATAACCTCCTCAATTGCCGCCTCGCAGGACGGAGTTAATTGCTTTTTGTATAAGATAAGATTTTTTCGAGAAATTGTCAAGACACTTTATACATAAAAATGGCTATTTTTAGTTAAATATAAGTTATTTTATCTTTATATGAATACTTATAGAGACAAAATGTAACTTTATAGCCGGTGTTTATGCTAATCGTATCGGTGATGATCTTCGAGCTAAACCCTTATACAAAAAGATTTACAACAAACAATGGAAAAATCAGCAAACGGTCAGCTAAACCATATTATGCAGAAAAATGAATATACAAAAGTTTTTTCTGCATAATGACGATTGGCACAACCAAACTTACTAGATTTGAATTGATTTTAAACTATATTTCCGAATAAAGCTAGTCAAAATCAAATGATTTATTCGTTTTTATTAGAAAATAGTAGGCGTGCTATTATTTATATTGTGTACAATCTTGTAATTTACTAACTATACAAAAATAAGGGCGGTCCACCGTTGATCGGTGAATCACCCTTATTTTAAAAATGATTTGCTAATGATAAATTACTTAGCATCCGCAGTCTTCAAGTTGTCTTCAACAAACTTACGAATGTCAGCTTCAGACTCAGTCATGAATGGCTTCATTTGTTCTTCAGTCTTCATGGTGTCGTGATTGTTGTGCTCCATGAGGTAATCCCAAATGGCGTCGCGGACTGGCATTTCGTCTTTGCTCCAGTCAAAAGCGTCACTCATGTTGTAATCTAAGAATAAAGTTTTATCTACATCTTCTGCCATATTGAATTCCTCCTAACACATACATTGTAGTCCTTTATTTCTGTGTGTTAAGTTATTCGCTCACAATTATATTAAGTGATTTTTTATAATGTTTAAGGGACTGTTAAATCAATTCCCAAACAGGTTCAATATTTAACAAACTCTCCCATTAGTGCTAACATAAAGTAGTTAGGAAGTCCTAACCAATTAAGCTAAGACAAATAAAGGGAGCGCGATTTAAATGGCTAACAAGTTAAGCAAAGAACAACGTAAGGCATTGATCGAAAAGGCAGAGGAAGACCGTGCTAAGCACCCAAAGGCTAAGAGTGGCAAGTCTGGTTTCGCTACCATTGACGAAGCTGCTGAAAAGCTTGAAAACCAAAACTAATTAAAAACGGCTTTGGCTATTGCCAAATGTAAATGAAAAGAACGTGATGACAGTTAATTTTAACTGCTGATCACGTTCTTTTTTTGTTTGGTCTAATTAGGCGATTTTAACATCAACTATCCAGTTATCCTGAGTTGAATGTTTGGCAAGCTGATCACTTTGCTTTAAAAGCTCATTATTTCTGGCAATAATGGTGCCTTTAATGGGTGACTGTAATGTTTCCACCGCTTTGGCGCCTTCCATCTCAAGCAGATCATCATCTTGATCTAACTGATTGTCCGGTGATGAGAAGTCCATAAAGGTGATATCACCGAGGTCTTCATAGGCTTGATCAGCAATCCCAATGCGAACTACACCGGGCTTAGTTTTCTGATACCAGACCCCGTCTTTTTCCTGGGGTTCAAACTGGGTGGTTTTACCGCCAAATAAGCGTTTGATGCTGCTAATTAATTTTGTCCAAAATGCCATAATCGTCCACTCCCTTTTGTTTCTACCATACAATTAGTATACCGAGCTTGGTGACAGAAAGAAAGCGTTTTACATTGGGCTGGTATCAATGACCGAAAAAAAGTAAAATGGATGTAACAACTTACAGAAAAGGAGTGGACATATGTTTTTAATCGATACAAGTCGGGACGGTAAACCGGTCTATGATCCTATCGTAAACCAGTCACTGGATAATTATTTGATCAACGACCTTAAATTACCGGGACATGGGTTGATTATGTACATTAACGAGCCATCGGTCATTGTTGGTGTGAATCAAAACGTGTTTGCGGAGGTCAACGTCCCTTATTTAGCAGAGAATAACATTGCGTTAGTTCGGCGGACGTCCGGTGGCGGTTCCGTTTACCATGATATGGGGAACTTAATTTTTGAAAACATTGTGGTGGGTGACACCGATGATGACGCTGAGTGGGGCAATTATGCGGTTTTCGCCCAGCCAATTTTGGACGCCCTGCACGAATTAGGCGCCACGGATGCGCAGTTGCGCGGCAACTCAGACCTGGTGGTGAACGACCATAAGTTTACTGGTATGACGATGGTGAAGTCAGGGGATGCTTACGCGGCTGGCGGGACGCTGATGTTTGATATGAATCTGATGGCAGCCAGTCAGGCCCTCAAGCCAGTTGAAACGCATATCAACGGCAAATGGGTCAAGTCAAACCGTAGTGACATTGAAAATATTAAAACTCATTTAGCACCTAAATATCAGCAGCTGACTAGCGAGCAGTTCAAGACGCAGTTACTGCTCAAGCTGTTTCACGTTGAGCGGTTAGAAGATATTGAAACGTATCATTTGACCGACCATGACTGGCAGATCATCGATGAACGGCTGGCTGAACAGTACCAGACGGATGATTGGAACTTCGGTGCTAATCCGGGCTTTAACCGCTGTCGCTTCAAGCAATTTGATGGTGGCACTTTGATCTTGAATCTGATGGTAAAAGATCAGCGCATTACGAAAGTTGCGATCTATGGCGATCTATTAGATGATAAACTGGCGCGCAAATTAGAAGCACAGTTAACGGGTGTCACGTTAGATAAGATCGACCTGCGCAAGCGGCTTAACAAACGCTGGTTACGCAAAGTACTAAATGACGCGGATATTGATAAATTAATTGATGAATTGATCATTGAAAAACAGTAGGTGAATAATGGCAAAACCAAAGTACCCAGTTGAAGAATATATTGGTGTACCAGTCGAACAGGACGATAGCGGGCAATACGTGATTCGTGATGAGTCCGCATTTCAGCTTCATTCTTGGCGGACTGGCCGGCACACGAAGGGCAAATTGAAAAAGATCGGTCAGGTCTTCTTGACTGAAAATCACCTCACGGTAGCCGTGATTGCAACCAAACCGGTGGCGTATAAGAATCGCCATGCGATTACACCAATGCAGCGGTTTACCAGTGAGTTTGTCAGCGATGATCTGATTCAATTAGCACGTACCAAACTCAACTGAAAATAATCAAAAATAGCGCATATTAACAACCGTCAATTGGTTGAGAATATGCACTATTTTTGTATACATATACAGTTTACTTTTTAACGGCAATCGCCGAAACTTTTGGTAGTTGATCAACAAATTTGAGGTAAGCAGCTTCTTCCGTCGTTGGTTTGATGGTTGCCGTTTGTGTCGTCACGTTTGCACCGTGCAGTTGCGCTTCATCAACTTCAATGAGGTGGGTCTGCGTAGCGTTACCAATGAGATCGATCCAGTAGCGGTCGGCTGCTTGATGAACCTTGGTTTTGACCATGCCACCGGGGTTATAAACCGTGATGGTGTGATCAAATTGACCAAGGTGAGGGTGAACCATGGCAAAGGCCAGACTAGTTGCTGACATACCCGTCCCACAAGCGTTCGTGAAGCCGACCCCTCGTTCATAAGTTCGAACGAAGAGCTGATTTTTACCCAGGATCTGTGCAAAGCTGACGTTAACACCATCTGGGAAATAATCATTGTGACCGTTTAAGTGAGCACCCAATTTGCCAAGAAGGTCGCTATTCATGGTGTCTTCGTCCACAAAACTGATGAGGTGGGGATTAGGAACGGCAATTGCCGTAAAGTTCAACCCGGCAGCAAAGGCTGGGACTGGCTGGTCGATCAACGCCCCGTCACCTAAGTTAGTAAACGGGAAGTCAGCCGGTTTGAACCGGACTGGTGAGATCTCCACGCTAAATGCTGGAACATCCGGTGCCAGATCGTTTTGACGGCTTACTTGCAGATCAGCGGTGAGGGTCTCAACTTTGAACTGATTCGTGTGGTGTTTTTCAGCTAAATACCGGGACACCGTTCGCAGACCATTGCCGCACATTGAAGCTTCGCTGCCATCAGCGTTGATGACGCGCATTTGCCCTAAAACATTGGCGTGAGTCGACGAATTAACAACTAACAGGCCGTCAGCACCGTCTAAAATACCCGTTTGGGGATTGGTGACTTGCTGGGCTAAGGCTGATAATTCTCCGTCATTTAACGGTTGGTCCAAGGTCGTTTGATCCAGTAAGAAAAAGTGGTTTTCAGATCCGTGTACTTTACGTAATTGCACCATAGTTTTTTTACTCCTTATCGTTGGCAATAATTGTGATGTCATTCTATCAGTCTTTGACGAAAAAGTCTCGCTTTTAACTTAAATTCAAACTGGATCAGGGCTAAAGAAGGCGTCGTAAATACTCTTGACGGCTTCTTCAGCATCCGCACGGCGCGTCCCCAGCATAATTGAAATCCGCGACGCCCCTTGGTTGATCATGTGGACGCCAATATTGTGCTGAACCAGTGGCCGGATAATCTGTTCAATAACGCCAACTTTGTCACGCATGCCTTCACCAACGACCATGATAATGGCATAATCATCGATCCATTCCAGCGTGTCTGGTTTGAGCACCTCACGGATATCATGGCACATATTATGAACGGTATCTTCGTCAAATTGGGTGCGGTCGAAAATCACGGTCAGGTCATCGATCCCAGAAGGCATATGTTCGTAAGAAACGTTGTACTTCTTAAAGACCTGCAGCAATTTTAGCGTAAAACCCACTTCCTTGTTCAACAGGTAACGGTGAATGTAGAGGGCGGCAAATCTAGTGGAACTAGCAACGCCAGTAATGGTTTGCGTGGGCTGGAAATCTTTTTCAGGTACGATCAGGGTACCTGGTAAATTTGGCCGATTGGTATTTTTAACATTAATGGGAATCTGACCCTGAATGGCCGGAATAATGGCTTCATCGTGAAAGACTGAGAACCCAGCATATGAAAGTTCCCGCATCTCCCGGTAAGTCATTCGCGGAATGGCAACGGGGTGATCGACCAGCTTGGGGTTAGCAGCGTAAATGGCATTGACATCGGTAAAGTTTTCGTACAGATCAGCGTGTAAGCCCCTAGCGACAATCGCACCGGTGATATCAGAACCACCCCGTGAGAAAGTGGCAATCTGGCCTTTGGGTGTAAAACCGAAGAATCCAGGGAATACCAGGACTGAATTATCAACGGGAAGCTGAGCTAAATTTTCATAGGTCTCTGGCAGCACCGTCGCGTTGTTAGGCTCACCGCTAACAATGATCCCCGCAACTTTAGGGTCGACAAAGTGGGCGGTGATGCCCACATGGTTCATCACCGCAGCCATCAACCGGGCGTTGAGGCGCTCGCCATGAGCCTTAAAGGCGGCCATCAGATACTCATTGTCTGGGTATTTCGTGGTTGGTAATTTACGTAGCGCCTGCTTGATTGGGGCTAAGGCTTTTTCATCTAAATGAAAGTAGTTACCAATTGACTGATAGCGCGCAAAAATCCGCTTAAATATCTCACTGGTATCTGCATGTTTAATCGTTAATTCTGCATACTTAATGAGCAGATCGGTGACTTTAATATCACCATCATGACGTTTTCCTGGCGCCGAGGTGATAATCACCCGACGCTGCGAATCGGCCTTCATAATTGAGATCACTTTTTCAAATTGGGGTCCGTCAGCTAACGAACTGCCACCAAACTTAACGACTTTCACATCCAACACTCCTTGTCCGCCTGATTTTTATCAGAAACGGTTAATAATTACATTGAATTCTAACATTTTATTTTTCTTTGGCAACTTTTTCGGGGGTGGAAAAGTGGGAGATTTCGGGGTGATTATGTAGGAGAAAAGTTTTTTTGAGATTTTGGTGAGAGGGGTTAGGATATATAGCCTAACTGGGTTCAAGCAGGCAGAGAGCTGCATGTAAGGCGACGTGAACATAAATCCAAGCCCGGGATTTTTGCTCACGTCACCTTACACACCGCTCTCTAACCGCCTGCTTTCACACCTTGCTTTTTAAAAACCCCTTGACTATCTGTGAAAACAATTATAGAATTTGATTAAATCGAAGAGGTTGCAACCGACACCAGTCAGTTCGCTTAGTCACTGTAATGACGAAGAGGCGGACCTAACAGGGACGTTGCCGAAGCGCTGCACTGTTACAGCAGTCAGTTAGCTGGGACGCGATCCAATAAATCACGGACTGTCGCAGATATATAACGTCTGCGGAGCGCTATCGAAAATGAGTCCATAATGAATTTGTCATTAAACTTGGAGTCCTTTTGTTTAGCGTAAACAAAAGGGCTCCTTTTCGTACAACCATAACTAACCATCGGAGGACATAATATGAGCGAGCAATTGACGAACGAGCAGATTAATGAAGCAGGGCATTTAACCATTGGCGGGGTCGACGCCGACCAATTAGCAGCCAAGTACCAAACACCATTAGCGGTCTACGATGTCTCCAAAATTCGTGACCAGATTCGCCGGTTTAAATCCGTTTTTGAAGCCAATGGCGTTGATTACGCGGTCAGTTATGCCAGCAAAGCATTTGCGACGATTGCCATGTTTCAGGTGATCGACCAAGAGCAAGGCCACATTGACGTGGTTTCCGGTGGTGAACTTTACACCGCCAGTCAAGCTCATTTCCCAATGTCACGGGTCAGCTTTCACGGGAATAATAAATCCCGGGAAGAATTGGCAATGGCAGTTAAAAACAAGGTTGGCGTTATCGTTTTGGATAACTTCCATGAAATTGAATTATTGGATCAGGTCCTTAAAGAACAGGACGCAACTTCAGCAGTGATGCTGAGAATTACGCCAGGCATTTCAGCCCACACCCATGAGTACATTTCTACCGGTCAAGAAGATAGCAAGTTTGGTTTTGATCTTAAGTCAGGTCAAGCTGATGAAGCACTGCAAGAAGTATTGGCCAATGATCGGATGAATATGTTAGGGATTCACGCCCACATTGGTTCACAAATTTTTGAACTGAAGGGTTTCCAAATGGCTGCTAAGAAATTAGTTGAGATTGCCGCCAACTGGCACAATCAGTATCATTATCAGCCAGAAGTGATCAACGTCGGCGGTGGCTTTGGCATTCGCTACACCAAGGATGATCACCCGTTGGCACCGGAAGATTTCGTTGATGCCATCGTTAAGACCATCAAGCAAAGCGCCGCGGATCAGAATTTAGACATGCCAGCCGTTTGGATCGAACCTGGTCGTTCAATTGCCGGTCCTGCCGGTTACAATCTCTATACCGTTGGTTCGCGGAAGGACGTTCCTGGCTTGACCTCATATTTGACCGTTGACGGCGGCATGGGCGATAACATTCGCCCAGCGCTTTATCAAGCCGAGTACGAAGCCGTGTTAGTTGATCAGCCTAACGCACTGCCAACTGAAACGGTGCATGTTGCTGGTAAGTATTGTGAGTCCGGTGATATCTTGATTGATAAGCAGGCTTTACCAGCCAGCAAGCCAGGCGACGTACTTGCCGTTCTGGATACTGGGGCTTACGGGTATTCAATGGCTTCCAACTATAACCGCAATCCACGGCCGGCAGTGGTCTTTGTCGAAAATGGTGAGTCCACGCTGGTGGTTAAACGGGAAACGTACGCTGATCTGACGCGGTTGGATCAACCACTACCCAAAACATTTTAAATAAAAACTACCTATTATAAATAATCTAAGAGAGACGAGGAAATAACATGGCAAAGTTAGATGCACAGCAAATTATTGATTATATCGGCAATGCGCCCAAGAAGACGCCCGTTAAGGTTTATATCAAAGGTGATTTATCCAATTTAACGGTGCCAGATAGCATTAAAGCTTTCATTGAAACTAAGACTGGGGTGCTGTTTGGTGACTGGGCCGATGTTAAAGGGTTTCTCGACCAGCACCAAATCGAAATTACGGATACTGAAATTGAAAACCAAACCCGTAATTCAGCTGTCCCACTATTAGATATGAAAGACGTCAACGCTCGCATCGAACCCGGTGCTATCATTCGTGATCAAGTTTTGATCGGTGATAACGCGGTCATCATGATGGGTGCCACCATCAACATCGGTGCTGAAATTGGCGCTGATACCATGATCGACATGGGTGCAGTCCTTGGTGGCCGAGCTATCGTTGGAAAGCATTCCCACATTGGTGCCGGTACCGTGTTAGCAGGAGTGGTGGAACCCGCCTCTGCGCAACCGGTCCGCGTTGACGATAACGTGTTGATTGGTGCCAACGCTGTGGTGATTGAAGGCGTTCACGTGGGTGAAGGTGCCGTTGTGGCAGCTGGCGCCATCGTGACTAAGGACGTGGCGCCGCATACCATGGTTGCCGGCGTCCCTGCTAAATTCATTAAAAACGTTGATGAGAAAACCGAATCCAAGACCGGCCTTGAAGACGATCTAAGAAAGTTGTGATGAGATGGCAGTTTTAACGGAAGCGTCACTGATTAAGATTCGCCGGCATCTGCACCAGATCCCTGAACTAGCATTAAATGAAGTTCAGACGTCAGCCTATCTGGAAAAAGTGATTGCCGGTTTTGACCAGACGTATTTGGAAATTAAAAAGATTCCGGATCTGCCTACTGCCATCATGGTTAGAATTGCAGGCAGCGCACCAAAACGGACACTGGGTTATCGCACCGACATTGATGCCTTACCGGTTACGGAAGCCACTGGTTTACCGTTTGCGTCTAAGCATCCTGGTGTGATGCACGCCTGTGGTCATGATATTCACATGACGGTGGCCTTGGGCGTCCTGAGCTACTTCGCTGAACATCAGCCAACTGATAACATGATCTTCTTCTTCCAGCCAGCGGAAGAAAGTGAAAATGGCGGTAAATTAGCCTATGAACTAGGCGTGTTTAAAGGTCAATGGCGACCGGATGAATTTTACGGATTGCACGACAATCCCGATTTACCAGCCGGTGCAATCGGCTGTCGAATGGGTACCTTATTTGCTGGGACCACTGAAGTGAACATTGACCTGGAAGGGAAGGGCGGTCACGCTGCTTATCCCCAAGATGCCAATGATATGGTGGTCGCAGCAGCTGCGTTAATTGAACAAGTGCAAACGATTATTTCTCGAAGTATTGATCCCATTGAAGGCGGCGTGATCACCCTGGGCAAGATGGAGGCCGGCACGATCCGCAACGTGATTGCCGGCCACGCCCACATTGAAGGCACGATTCGCGGCTTGACACAGGTCATGATTAAACGCATTGACCAGCGCCTGAAAGACGTTGGTGAAGGCGTTGCCAGAAGCTTTAATGCCAAAGTCACCGTTGGCCTGAATCAGGGCGGCTATTTACCGGTTGAAAACAACCCGGAATTAACCAAACGCTTCATTGCCTATATGAAACACAATCCAGACGTAAACTTTGTGGAAACTGAACCGGCCATGACAGGAGAAGATTTTGGTTACCTGTTATCGAAGATCCCTGGCACCATGTTTTGGTTAGGCGTTGAAGATGACTCACAGCTGCACTCAGCCACGTTGAACCCAAAAGAAGCTTCCATTGAAGCCGGGGCCCAGGCAATCACTGGGTTTATGACAGCCAGAATGGCCGAATAATTAACGATAATCCGTACGAGACTAAAAGGAGACGTTATCATGACAACACTAGAAAACGTAGATTTAATGACGGCAATCATCACCCCATTTGATGAAAATGATCAGATCAACTACGATGCTTTAGAGAAGTTGACTAATCACTTGATTGATACTGGCAGCAAGGGCTTTGTTATCGGCGGCACCACTGGTGAAACACCAACCTTGACCCATGATGAAAAGATCGACCTGTACACCCGCTTTGGTCAAATTATTGGTGGCCGGGTACCAGTAATTGCTGGTACTGGCAGCAATAACACCCGCGAAACCGTAGCCCTTACTAAGGAGGTCAGCGAAATTTCCGGGGTCGATTATGAATTAGTCGTCGTCCCTTATTACAACAAGCCGAGTCAGCGGGGCATGATCGCCCATTTTACGGCGGTTGCAGACGCTGCTGAAAAGCCAATTATTATCTACAACATTCCTGGCCGGACCGGTGTTACCATGGCTAACGATACCGTCGTTACCCTGTCTCAGAATCCAAACATTATTGGGGTTAAGCAGTGTACTTCAATTGACGACATTGAATTTCTAGTTGAACACACCCCAGACGACTTTTACGTTTATAGCGGTGAAGATGCGCAAGCCTTGTCCGCTCGTGTCGTTGGCGGTGCCGGTGTGATTTCCGTTGCGTCTCACCTGTATGGTGATCAGATTCGCGCCATGTACGATGCTCTTTACGCTGGAGACTTAACCAAGGCTGGTGGCCTCAAGCGCCAATTGACACCAAAGATGGCAGCTTGTTTCATGTTCCCGTCACCATCACCCGTTAAGGCAGTGTTGAATGCTCAGGGTTACAATGTGGGCGGCTGCCGTCTGCCAATTCAATCACTCAATGCTGACGAAAGCCGTCAATTAGCGGTTGCATTAGGCATGGACGCGGATGCATTATTAAGTCAATCAGTGAAGTAGAACGGAGAATATTTTAAAATGACAAAAGTTTTAATTGCCGGTTTTACCGGTGCAATGGGTCAAAAAGCAGTTCGGTTAGTTCAGGAAAGTGACGGCTATGAACTCGTCGCTGGTCTGGCCGTAGGGATTACTTCTAAAGATCCCGAGGATTACGATCTGCCAGCCGGGGTTGCCATTTATGGCGATTTGAACGAGATTCAAACCGATGCTGACATCTGGATCGATTTTACGTTACCCAGCGCAGTGTATGCCAACACTAAATTTGCGATTGAACACGGGATCCATCCCGTTATTGGGACGACTGGTTTAACGGATGATCAGGTCAGTGAACTGCAAGACCTAGCTTCTGCTAAACATCTTGGCGGTTTGATCGCACCGAACTTCGGCATGTCTGCCGTACTGTTAATGAAGTTTGCCAAGGAAGCTGCTAAGTACTTCCCAGACGTAGAAATCATTGAAATGCACCATGACAACAAAGCGGATGCGCCTTCTGGAACGGCTTTGAGTACCGCAAAATTGATCGATGAAGTCCGGCCCGAACATGAACAGGGCAATCCTGACGAAACCGAGAGTTTGTCAGGTGTCCGCGGTGGCGACTACCATGGGATTCACATCCATGCGGTGCGCTTACCCGGTTACGTTGCCCATGAACAGGTACTTTTTGGCGGTCCCGGTGAAGCCTTGACGATCCGCCAAGATTCATTTGACCGGCAATCCTTCATGACGGGGGTCAAAGTGGCCATGGACCACGTGCTGGATTTAAAAGAATTAGTGGTTGGGCTCGAAAATCTGCTTTAATTGTTTTATAATTTTATTATCAAATATTAATTTAAATTAAAAATGGAGTGATATTTTGCCGCAATTAGCCAGTGATTTAACCCAGCAAGTCAATCAACGATTGAATCAAGTCGGTCCTTCCGGTATTCGGGAAGTTGACCAAAAGTTCTCATCCATTCCAGGCATCATCAAGTTAACGCTAGGTGAACCGGACATGAACGTGCCAGAACACGTGAAGGCAGCCGCTATCAAGAGTATTCAGGATAACGACTCCCACTATTCGCCGCAAAAGGGAACCATGTATTTGCGGGAGGGTATTCATCATTACTTGATGGCATCCCAAGGCCTGGATTACGATCCGAAAACTGAGATCATTGCCACGGTGGGTGCTACTGAAGCCATTTGCGCTTCACTGTTCACGATTTTAAATCCTGGTGATAAGGTGGTCATTCCGACACCGGCATTTGCCCTGTACTTTCCACTGGTGACGATTGCGGGCGCCACGACCGTTCAAGTTGACACTTCTAACAGCGACTTTGTGTTGACACCAGAGCGGCTGGAAAAAGTTTTGGACGAAGAGGGCGATTCAGTAAAGGCTGTTTTGCTGAACTATCCTTGCAACCCAACCGGAGTTGAGTATCCGAAATCAATGATCGAAGGGTTAGCTAAAGTGATTGCGGACCACCATTTGTTTGTGATTGCCGATGAGATCTACAGTGAACTGACCTATGGGGTTGAGCACTATTCCATTGCTAACGTGATTCCAGAACGGACCATTTTGGTTAACGGGCTATCTAAGTCGCACGCCATGACCGGTTATCGCATGGGTTATCTGGCTGGACCAGCTGAACTAATTGCTAATGCCACCAAGATGCACGCCTTTATGGTGACTTCAACGTCGAATCCAGCACAGGCTGCTGCGGCAGAAGCGTTGCATAATGGACTGCAAGACCCAGTTGCCATGCGTAAGATTTATCAAAAGCGGCGTGACTTTGTCCAAAAGTCGATGGATGAGATGGGCCTGTCAATGGCCACCCCATCTGGCGCGTTCTACGCCTTCGTCAAGATTCCGGCCAGTTACGGTCAAGATGACGTGAAGTTTGCCTATGATCTAGCCGAACAAGGCAAGGTCGGTGGCGTCCCCGGCAGTGCGTTTGGTGCCGGTGGTGAAGGCTACATCCGCTTTTCTTACGCGGCCTCTGATGATGATATTGCGGAAGCCATGAAACGGATGAAGGCGTTCGTCGCCAATAAGGCTTAGCACTTGACTAATTGTGCAAAATACAGTTTAATGCTAGTTATTAAATTCTGATTTGAAAACTATGTGTGATGAAAACGAGGTATTTTTGATGAGTGAGAAACTACGAGTAGGAATCATTGGTGCAACGGGTATGGTCGGTCAGCGGTTTATTAAGATTCTGGCTGATCACCCCTGGTTTGAAATCGAGTTATTAGCTGCCAGTGCCCATAGTGCCGGTAAAACGTACGCTGAGGCTGTTAAGGGTCGCTGGAAGATGGAAGGCGATATTCCGGACCAAGTTAAGGATATGGTGGTGCAAGATGCTGCTAAAGTCGATGAGATTGCTTCACAAGTTGACTTTGTCTTCAGTGCAATCAAGTTAGATAAAGCCGACACCCGTGCTTTGGAAGAAGCCTACGCTAAGGCTGAAACACCAGTTGTTTCCAACAACAGCGCTCACCGCTGGACACCGGATGTGCCAATGGTAATTCCCGAAGTTAATCCGCAGCATACGGATGTGATCAAATATCAAAAGGCCCGTTTGGGGACTACTCGTGGCTTTATCGCCGTTAAGCCGAACTGTTCGATTCAAAGTTACACGCCAGCTCTTTCTGCTTGGCGTCAATTTGAACCTACTCAAGTGATTGCCACCACTTACCAAGCTATTTCTGGTGCGGGTAAGACCTTTAAGGATTGGCCAGAAATGAAGGGCAACGTGATTCCTTACATTGCCGGTGAAGAAGCCAAGTCTGAAGGCGAACCACTAAAGATCTGGGGCCACGTCGATGATGACAAAAAGGCGATTGTCCCAGCTGATGACACGGTGATTTCTTCACAATGTATCCGGGTGCCAGTCTTGTACGGGCATACAGCGGCCGCTTTCGTTAACTTCCGTCAAAACCCATCGAAGCAGGATCTGATCGATGCTTTGGAAAGCTATTCTGGCGAACCGCAACGCTTGGGCCTGCCTAGCGCACCTAAGCACTTCATTCGCTACATGACCGAAGATGACCGGCCGCAAGTGCGCCTTGATGTGAACTATGAGCACGGCATGGGTGTTTCAATTGGTCGACTGCGCGAAGACAAGATCTTTGATTGGAAATTCGTGGGCCTGTCTCACAATACTGCCCGTGGTGCCGCTGGTGGTGCCGTTGAATGTGCTGAATTATTGAAGGCACAGGGCTATTTGACTGCTAAATAAATTACTAAGATGTTTACCGTTAGGCCCTGCTGTATACAGGGCCTGGCGGTTTTTTAATCCCCGTAAAAATTGGGCTTCTCTGATTAGCGTAATTAACACTAGGGTCCAAATTCTGTTAAACTGGAAGAAGATTATTTTGAAAGGAACTGAAATCCATGAAGCCGCAGACCATTTTAAAATCGCAGTTCGGCTATGATAGCTTCCGGACGGGGCAAGAAGAAGCCATCAATGACGTTTTGAACCACCAAAATGTGCTGGCAATCATGCCAACCGGTGGCGGAAAATCACTGTGTTATCAGATTCCAGCGTTGATGCTAGACGGTGTCACACTGGTGGTCTCACCCTTGATCTCACTGATGAAAGACCAAGTTGATGCACTGACAGAAAATGGCATCGCAGCCACCTTTATCAACAGCTCGCTGGATTATGACGAAATCAATGCGCGGTTCAACCAGGCTGCCAATGGTGAGGTAAAACTACTCTACGTGTCACCGGAACGGCTGGATTCGGGTTATTTAAACCGGCTGGCAGAATTACCGATTGATTTGGTGGCCATCGATGAAGCCCACTGTATCTCGCAGTGGGGGCATGATTTCCGGCCCAGCTACTTGAATCTAGCCCAAACGATTCAGCAGTTGCCTAGTCAACCAACCATTATTGCGCTGACGGCGACCGCAACGCCAATCGTGGCACAGGATATTATGCAGCGGTTAAGTTTACAGGATGAAGTTAAGACGGGTTTTTCACGTCCTAATTTAGCGTTTAAGGTGATCAAACATCAGGATAACGATAAGTACTTGGTGGATTATTTAAAACAAAATGCTGGTCAATCTGGCATTGTTTACGCTAGTACCCGTAAAGAAGTTGAGCACTTAAC
Source organism: Secundilactobacillus hailunensis (assembly GCF_005405185.1). Taxonomy (GTDB): domain Bacteria; phylum Bacillota; class Bacilli; order Lactobacillales; family Lactobacillaceae; genus Secundilactobacillus; species Secundilactobacillus hailunensis. The sequence goes on along the minus strand of NZ_BJDO01000008.1, from coordinate 31,279 downwards.
GAAGTTATTAAATAAAAAACACATTGACGCGACGATGTATCATGGTGGACTGCCCAAGGAGGTTCGCCGGGAAAATCAGGAAGACTTCCTCTACGACCGGGTGCCCGTCATGGTAGCGACCAATGCTTTTGGGATGGGAATCGATAAATCTAACGTCCGGTTTGTGATCCACGCACAGGTTCCTGGCAGTATTGAGTCGTATTATCAAGAAGCTGGTCGTGCCGGTCGTGATGGCCTTCCCAGTGAAGCTATTTTACTGTTCCGGCTGTCAGACGTGCAGATTCAGCATTTCTTGATCGACCAATCTGACCGTGACGATGCTGGTAAGCAGCGTGAATATGATAAACTGCAAGCCATGTCGCAATACGCGAACACTCAAGAATGTCTCCAGAGTTATATTCTGCAGTACTTTGGCGAAAAGGGCGAGAAGTGCGGCCGCTGTTCAAACTGTTTGGATGACCGCAAGGAACAAGACATTACCGTTGATACTCAAAAGGTGCTGTCCTGCGTGAAGCGGATGAACGAAAACTTCGGTAAAATTCTAGTGGCGCAGGTTCTAACGGGTTCAAGTGTGGCACGGGTCAAACAGCTGCATTTTAACGAGTTATCCACTTATGGGCTGATGAAGCAATCGTCACAAAAGTCGGTTGCTGAACTGATCGATTTTTTGACTGCAGCTGGCTACCTCTTATCAGTCGGCGGTCAATATCCAGTGCTTAAGATCAGTGATTTGGGAGTTGAAGTTTTAAAGGGCCAGCAAAAGGTCTATCGCAAAGTTGCCATCAAGGCAACTCATGTCTTACCCGAAAATGACGGGTTGTTTGAGCGGTTGCGTGGGTTACGTCGTGATTTTGCGAAGAAACAGGGCGTTCCGCCGTTCGTGATCTTTTCAGACAAGACGCTGCATGATATGTGTGCCGTGATGCCGCAAACCGATGAAGAGATGCTGACCGTCAGTGGGGTGGGTGAAAGTAAGCTCCAGAAGTATGGCGGGGCCTTTTTAACGGAAATCAAAACGGCTAGTGAAGCCGGTTCGGATAACGACAATGTAACTGTTGAATAGATCAAAAGACCGATTTCAGTAATCAAACTGAAATCGGTCTTTTAACTACATCTATTTAACCCAATAAGCACTCTTATAATCCTCAACGACACCGCTGATATTATGAACCACGCCGTTGAGCTTCGGATTGGTTAAGAAGCTATCAGCTTGCTGGTACAGGGGTGTTACACCCTGCTGTTCAGTGAGCCGTTTTTCAGCAGCCAGCATCTGTTCCCAGCGTAGTTGGTTATCTGTGCTCTGATTATTGCTGATGGTGGCAACTTGACGATCATACGCGGCGTTATGCCAGTGGCCGTAGTTATGACGGCTGTTACTGGTCATTATCTGTAAAAACGACAGCGGATCAGGATAGTCAGCGCCCCAGCCGGTCAGCAGCAGGTCAAACTGACCAGCACGCACGCGGTCGTTTAAGTGAGTTGGATCCGGCGAAACCACTCGCACGGTCAAGCCTTTCAACTGGTGTTCCAGCTGAGATTTAAGGTTGTTGCCGACTCGTACGCTGATGGCGTCGTTTGACGTAGCCAGGGTTAGCGTTGCTGATGACACGTGCGCTTGGCGCTTGGCTGCAGCCCATTCTTTAGCAGCTAACCGTGAATTACCTTTGACATAGCCGGATGCTTCCTGCTGGTTAGCAAAGTCAGAATGATTAAGATTGTTCTTACTCAGACCAGCAGTAACAAATCCCTTGGGTGGCAGAGAGGCGTTTTGCAAGGCATTATTAATCAGTTTGCGACGACTAATTGCGTGCGAAATTGCTAGCCGTGCGTTACGATTATTAATGAGCTTCCTATTAGTAAGGTTGTGTGTGGTAAAATTATATGCGATTATCCGCATCAAGGAAAACGGCCGGACAACGTAGTCCCGGTTATTTTTATTTTCCGGGATCTGGCGACCAATCAGCTGAATCTCGGCAACTTTACCAGTACGATAGGCTTTTAGATCTTGGGCTGGTGATTTGGCAGTCACAATGGTTAAGCGCTTTAAATAGACGTGGTCCTTGTCCCAGTAATATGGATTGGGCTCCAGTGTTCGCGTGGCGCTATTAGCGTGCCACTTAACGAGTTTAAAGGGACCGCTGTAGATCTGCTGATTAGCGCTAGCACCATAGTGAGCGCCGTACCGTTGCACCGTGACTTGATGCTGCGGTGCAAATAACGGGTAGGCTAAAAGGGTCTCAAAGTAAACCATGGGGTGGTCTAACGTTACTTGCAGTTCACGGCTGGAGAGGGCTTTGACGCCCAGGTCAGTTACTGGTAGTTCACCTTTTCTGATCTGATCCGCGTTTTTGATGCCGGCAAATAAATTAGCGTTGACGGAGCGGGTCTGCGGTTTAACGCTACGTTGCCATGAATAGACGAAATCGGCTGCCGTGATGGGCTGACCATTACTCCAGCGGGCATTCTTGCGCAGTTTAAAGGTATAGGTTTTCGTGTTCTTACTGATGCGGTAAGATTGGGCGAGACCGGGATTGACACGGCCGTTTTTACCTAAGCGAAACAGACCCTCCGTTGAACTGCGCAGTTTGTTAAAACTGTTGACCTTTGAGATGTCAACGGTGCTTAAGCGCGTCTGTTCAACCACGGTGACGTTTTGATTTTGCGACATGACGCCTTTGCTGTCGGAAACGTGTTTGGAATTCGACAGGTTTTGCTGACAGCCACCTAGAAAAAGGGCTGCTGCGAGCATCGCAATTAGTTTTAATTTTACTTTCATAACGGAATCCTCTCAATTTAATAACTCTATTTCGATAATAATAACTCAATTTTATAGCGTCAAGCACGATAAATACTTACGAGGTGAATAACATTGATAGAAGGGCAACAACTTTCAGCAGGACAATTTGCCCAGCTCTTAAAAATTGATCGGCACCTGTTAAACCGGTTTGATGAGCTGGGCTTATTCAAGCCAGCTAACCGGGATAAAAACGGGCACCGGTTATATAATTTAACACAGGTTAACCAGTGGCTATCGCTGCAGGCCACCGTTGGATTAGAGAATGATCTCAATCAAACTAAGGCCACGTTGCAGACCAGTGGCAATGATCACCTTGGTATGCTGAAATATCAGCAGCAATTAATTGATCAGCAGCTTAACCAACTCAGCACGGCACGGCAGCAGATTTCTCAAGAGATCAGCAACCAGGAAACTGCGCGCCAGGCGATTCCCGAAGCCGTAACGGTGGTTGACCGGTCGCCCATTAATCTATTGACCACTACTTTTCCGGAAGAAACGGAAGTGACTGGCGAACAGGTCCAGCAACAGATCAGCCACGTGCTGTCAGTCTTGGACACGCCACCCATTAACTTAGCCATTGGCCGGGTTCATCCACGACACGCAATCGAAGCAGGTCACACTGAGCTAGTTACGGCTTTGTATACACCGCTAACGGCGGACAGCAAGGTTAAAGCTGACATGACGCAGTTAGGCGGTCACGTTGTGATTGAATATCACCATTTGAATATCCCATTAATTGAAGGTTTCAACCACCTGCGTGAGTATGCTAAGCAGCACCATTTTGCTTTAGGCACTCATTTTTACGAAGAACCTGTAATTAGCAGCTGGCAGACGGCTGATCCCGCACAGCAGGTGGTTCGACTGTTAGCAGAAGTAAAGGAATGATGAAATGATTGAATGGTCGCAAACTCAAATTCGCGCTTTTCGTAAAACGCTGCTGGACTGGTATGACGCTCACGGCCGGGATCTGCCGTGGCGCCACGACCACGATCCGTATCACGTCTGGGTATCAGAAATTATGCTGCAACAGACCCAGGTGAACACGGTCATTCCTTACTACGAACGGTTTATGGCCCAGTTTCCAACGGTTAACGCGTTAGCTGATGCCCCTGAAGCACAGCTGATGAAGGCTTGGGAGGGTCTGGGTTACTATTCCCGTGCCCGTAATTTACAAAAAGCTGCCAAACAAATTGTATATGAACGTGCTGGTCAGTGGCCGCAAACGGCTGAGGGATTACGTGAGCTGGCCGGAATTGGCCCGTACACGGCCGGAGCCATTGCCAGTATTGCGTTTAATGAACCGGTTCCAGCGGTGGACGGTAACGCATTTCGGGTATTTGCCCGCTTGCTGGAAATTGATTTAGACATTGCTAAGCCGCAAACGCGTCCCGTCTTTGAGCAGATCATCGGGCGCATTATTTCACCGGATCGACCGGGCGATTTTAATCAAGCAGTGATGGATCTGGGCGCCAGTTATATGATGGCTAAGAATCCGGATTCCGCGCATTCGCCGGTCAAAAAATTTGATCAGGCTTATTTAGATGGTGTTGAAGAGCAGTATCCCGTAAAGTCCAAGAAGCCGCGACCCGTTAAAGTTGCCTACTACGGTCTGGTGATTCGCCACGGTGATCAGTTCTTAATGCAAAAACGGCCAAGTGATGGCTTACTGGCGAACTTTTGGACCTTTCCACTGATTGCCGAAGATGACGTGTTAGCGTTGAGTGAGACGCCAGAACTAGTGACGGATGAAGAACGACTGACGTTACTGGAACGGCTGGTCAAACAAGACTTTGGCCTGACCGTTCACGTGGTGCCAATTGGTGGTAAACCGGTGAAGCACACCTTCACTCACCGCCAGTGGGTGATCTCGTTGCTGAGCGCTGATTTACCAGCGAATACTGATCTGAGCTTTTTTCCAGGAAAATGGTTATCGATAGAAGCGTTACAAAAAATTGCGTTACCAAAAGTACAAGCGAAATTATTCACACGGATACGCTAAGGTAAATGATTAGCGCTATCCGGTTTTTTGTAAAATAAATTAGAAAGAAAGTGATGTTATTGTCTGGAAATGGACATACGTCAGCACAGCCCGTTGATCAAAATGGGCGACCGTACAACCGAATAGCATTAGTGTTCACGATGCTGGTGGGCACGTTTAGCACCTTTTTGACCTCGACGATGCTGACCACGGCTTTTCCAACCTTAATGAAGTCGTTTAGTATTTCGGCCAATACTGTTCAATGGCTGACCACCGGATTTATGCTGATGATGGGGATCACGATTCCGATTACCGGCTTTTTCCTCCAGCGATTTGATTCGGGGAAACTTTACTTAGCTGCGATTATCATTTTTTCAATTGGGACCATTCTGTGTTACTTTGCCCAGGATTTTTGGATGATTTTAATTGGCCGGTTGATTCAAGGAACTGGTGTCGGCATTACCGCGCCAGTTTACCAAACCATCATGACGTCCATTTTTCCGCCATCTCAACGGGGAGCTGCTATGGGAACGGCCGGTATGGTCATTGGCTTAGCACCCGCCATTGGGCCGACACTTTCGGGCTGGATCTTGATGCATTATTCTTGGCGGATGTTGTTTTTATCTATTCTGCCAATTTCATTAGTGGTCGTGATCATGGGACTCTTTACGTTACGTAAAGTATTACCCACTAAAAAAGCACCCATCGATTGGCTTTCAGTTTTGCTGTCGATGATCGGGTTTGGTTCCATGCTATTTGCATTTTCGTCAGTTGGTAATTATCAGTGGACGGATCCAATCGTTTACGTCACGCTGACGGTGGGCGTAATCGTAGTAGGTGTATTTATTTGGCGGTCAGTGAAGATCAGCAATCCGTTGCTGCAACTGAAAGTCTTTAGCCACCGAGAGTTCACACTTTCGGCAGCACTAGTCGCGGTGTCGTTTATGTCCATGAACGGGTTTACTTTGATTTTGCCATTATACTTACAAACTATTCGGGGTGAGACGCCGTTAGCATCTGGGCTGACCCTGTTACCGGGCGCCATCGTTATTGGGTTAATGAACCCGATTACCGGGCGGATATTTGACCGAATGGGTGGCCGCAACATGGCCATGGCCGGGATGTTTTTATTGATGGTCACAACGGGTTCCTTTATTCCAATCACGGCAACCACGCCGGTGATCGACATCGTGTGCCTCTATGCGGTGCGGATGCTGGGAATTTCAATGGTCATGATGCCAGTGACTACAACTGGGATGAACGCCTTACCACTGAACTTGATCAGTGATGGGACGGTTGTGAACAACACAGCACGGCAGGTCTTTGCCTCTATGGGGACTGCCGTTTTAGTCTCTGTCATGTCTAACGTCACGAAAAACCACGTTCCTGGTCACGAAGTAGCCAAAGCAACGCCGATTCTATTCCGTAAATTAGCCTTGCACGCAAATGTGGTGGGCTTTCGGTACGCCTTTGCTATTGCAACTTTATTTGCGCTGGTGGGGTTTGTAATGACCTTCTTCTTGAAACGACACAAGGAGGTGGCATAATAGATGATTGCAATCACGTTATTTATTGGTGCGTTACTCTTTGCCGGTAGTATGATCTTTATCTCTAGTGGCTTTAACAAGACGGTTTGGGTGACCATTGGGCTGATCCTAACTGTTGGCAGTATTGCACTGATGATTTTAAATTATAGTCAGTATTGGGGCATGAGAAAGGTGACGGTTCAGCATGTCTATCCGTTAACGTCTAGTATAACTGCTAAGAAGCCGGTTTTGCTGTATCATCCAATCGGGACGCAAAATGAGCGAGTGTACCTCTATAAAACCAATCCCCTTGAACACAGATTACAGCGAACAGATCCGACTCAGGGACCGGTTCAGGTAACTCGCAATGCTAGCCGCAATGAACTGAAAGTCACTAAGACCTACCGCGTTTATAAAAGTGAAGAACTGCGGTTGCTATTTAGTGCTGGCGTTCAAAACCACGAGTACGTCATGACCCAGTGGCACTTTAGTTTAAAGCCGGGATGGAAACTGATTTCGACCAGGTAATATTCCTGAGTTGGATTAGCTTTCACAGCCTAGCAACATCGTGTATAATAAGCACAATGTAAAATACAAATTGGGGGAGCGGAACATGGATAACGTTTTTGATATATTAAAGATGATCACGATCAACCATCATGGCGTTGATGGGGCACAGCTTGTTGTCACGGATCTGGAGGGCAAGCCAAATAGTCTATTAACTGATCTGTTACGTGATACGGTGGGTAATATGCGGTTATTTATTGATATGCAAAAAGTGGACTCTCCCGATGATGTTTTAGCCGAATTGGGAGACACCACACCGTTGCCGGATGACGTACTAGACGAGTATTCTAAGATTTTGAAGGAACATGTAGTGGGGCTGAATTTTGCGCCTCAAAAAGACACGATTGAACTATTGATTCGCTAAAATTGATAACTAATTACTAAGCTAAAAATAATTAAATGAGTATGGTTCAACGGCCGAATGGTGCTGATTAGCAGTACTAAAAGGGCTTGGTAGCAAGTATTGCCTATAGTTGGAGCGATAGGCCTCATTTAAAATAAAGTTTTGCTTCGTGGGAGTTTGTTGTTGCACTTCTCAAAATTACCTGTTATAGTATTGGTAATGTATTTATGCTTCGGGATTAAGGTACAACGTTCTTTTTAGAATGGCTCCTTATTCAAAAGTTTCAAATGCAAAATTTATTTGCGCATAGCGCATGGAGGTTTCATTCTAATGGAACAAGGTACTGTTAAATGGTTCAACGCTGACAAAGGTTACGGTTTTATCACTCTTGAAAACGGCTCAGATGTATTCGTACATTTCTCAGCTATCAATGCTGACGGTTTCAAGACCCTTGAAGAAGGTCAACATGTAACTTTAGACGTTGAAGACGGCGACCGTGGCCCACAAGCTGCTAACGTTACTGTTGCTTAATTTAATTAAGCTCAACGGAACCACTGATCATTGCGATCAGTGGTTTTTTTGTGTTTTCAATCTTTACGTAACCAATACACAAATGACAACTATTTATTACAGACGAGCGCTAAACTAACCTTGAATAGTAAAGGTGTAGCTGTCACCGCGGCTTATAAATCCTGGCGCTATTCACAGTAGTCCGGTCGCTACTGTACTCTCCCTATAAGACACTGCAAAAAACGGTTTTGAGACAGCCTACTCTCAAAACCGTTTTGTAGTTATGGCGCATAATCACTCATATGAGCTTTAGCGATACCGGGTAGTAATGGGTGTGATAAGATGAGCTTAATTGGAAGTATTGAGATGATGTGAATTGGGGGCGATTTTATCGAAACTTTAGTCGTTGTAGGGCATCCACAGATTCAAGATTCCAGTACCCAGCAATTCTTAAAGGAAGCGGCTGCTTTACCAGATGTTACTTGGCATCCGCTCAGCACGTTTGATTTGAACGTTGCTGAAGAACAGGCATTGATTAACCAGGCGAACCGAATTGTGCTGCAGTTTCCGCTGTACTGGTACAGCGCACCGGCTATCTTGAAGAATTGGCTGGATCAAGTGCTGACGCGGCGCTTTGCTTATCCTGACGCCATGGGAAGTCTAGTGGGTAAAGAACTGGGAATCGCAGTGAGTTTGGGCTCACCAGCACGTCAATTTACTGCTGGTGGCAGTGAGAACTTTAGTCTTTCCCAGATCCTGACACCGTTTCAAGCATTGGCGCATAAATTACAAATGACGTTTTTGCCAACGTTTGTGATCGATCAATTTAGCTATCAGACGGATGATGAAAAGACCAAATTACTAGTGAATTATCAGCGCTACCTGACTCAGGCACAGCTGGGGCACTTTGATGACCGGACCAATTGGTTAACAGCTCGTTTGGCCAAATTGATACCAACCGTTTCCACCGATAAGCAACAGCAACTGACTTTGATACTCGAACAATTAAAAAATGATCAGGCAACGTTAACGGATCTGCAGGCGAACCTGAAAATGGTTCAGGATATGGAGGATAACTAATGGCAGAACAAACCTGGGCGGCCCAGCAGCTATTTGCGTTAGCTGCTAAAACGCCGCAAGTTAAAGAACGCGCGCTGTATTTGGCGTTGGCAGAACTGAGCGAAGAACAGCAACGACGAATCCAACTGGCCCAAGATGAACTGGATGGGCGAACGTGGAATCCCTCACGGTGGTAGTACTAGAAACTACCCCAATTGATAAAATTAGCGTTACAATTAAAGTTAATTAAGCTTATAGAAACGGGATGATGACTTGTTATTGGGGTACGGGTTTTTATTCGCGGCAATTATCTTTGAGATTATTAGCAGTTCATTATTGAAGGAGTCCGATGGGTTTCATCGGCTACTGCCAACACTGCTATTAGTTATTGGGTATTCCATTACCCTGTTTTTGTTCTCCAAATCACTGCGGTGGTTAGATTTGGGTGTCGCTTATGCGTTATGGGGCGCTATTGGGACCCTTTTTACAACCATTATTGGGATTATTTTCTTCCAAGAGCAGGTCAACCGCTCGAAAATCGTCGGTGTCGCCTGTATCATTCTCGGAACGGTGATGTTAAATATACTGTGAGGTGATAGCGGATGTTTAAATACTATGTAGCGCTTGGAATTGCGATTGTCACAGAAATTATTGGGACCATGTCGTTAAAGCTGTCCAAGGGATTTACACAATTTTCATGGACTTTTTTGAGCATTGCTGTTTTCTTGATCATGCTCTACAGCCTGTCGTACGCCATGCAAGTGGTGCCGCTGAGTGTTGCCTATGGACTATGGTCAGGAGCTGGAACAGTTTTAACCGCAGCACTTGACGTAATCATGTTTCACGAATCGTTTTCCATTGGCGAGGTTTTGGGCCTGGGACTGATCGTGGTCGGCATCGTGGCCTTGAACTGGTCTGGTGAAGCTGAAGAAGAAATTGACTATGAATCGCTGCAGGTAGAAGAAAAGATGAAGGTTTAGGGCTGAGCGCGAGCGAGGCTCTTTTTTTATTACTAAAAAGAGCTGACTGACTTGAATCAATCAGCTCTCCAGTGTTGGAAAGTTACGCCTGAGATGAAGCCTGTGCATCCTCATTAAACTGGTTCACATCAGTGGTGTAACCCACAACTGAAATTAAGTCATTTTGCCGGAGCTTATCGTCAGCGTTTGGCGAGAGATTGACCTTGCCGTCCGTTTTAATGGCGATGATATTAATATGATACTTATTACGCACGGCTAATTCGTTGAGCGATTTGCCCACGAAAGCCGGGTTATCGACCTTAACTTCCGCCATGGTGACTTGGTCATTTAACATTAAATAATTCACGATGTTGGGTTGCAGCTGATGGAAGACGATTCGCCGGGCCATATCACGTTCTGGCCGGACGATTTGGTCGGCGCCGATCTTCTCTAAGACCCGTGCGTGGTTTTCGTTTTCAGCTTTGCAGATGACGTCTTTGGCACCCAGTTCTTTGACCAGCAGGGTGGCCATGATACTAGCCTGAATATTTTGACCGATGGAAATAAACACATGGTCGAAACTGCCCAGCTCCAGTTCTTTCATGGTATCTTCGTCCTGAGCATCGGCAATCACCGCCCGGGTCACGATGTTAGTGAACTCGTTAACCTTTTCTTCACTAATATCAATGGCCAGCACTTCCTGACCCGCTTCAACAAGGGACTGGCAGATAGCACTGCCAAATTGTCCCAGACCGATCACGGCGTAATTTTCACGTTTATGTTTAACCAATTAGAACACTCTCCTCTGGATAACGATATTTCGGTTGCTTACGGTTGGCGTTTAAAATCGAGAACATCACGGTGTAAATACCGACCCGGCCAATGAACATTAAAAACATGATGATCAACTTGCCCAGGACGTTTAAATGCGGCGTTAATCCTAATGAGATACCGGTGGTCCCAAAGGCTGCCAGGACTTCAAAGGTGACCGACTGCAGACCATCATTTTTAGGTAGCGGCTGGGTGGCGCAAAGAATCAGTGTGGCCGCTGCTAGGATGGTCAGTGCGACAAAGATCAGGGTCAGTGCCCGGAAAATATTATCTTGCGTGAAGCGGCGATGGCCAAAGGTGGCGTCTTGCTTACCGCGCAGAGTCGCAATACTTTGAATGGTGAGCAGACCAATAGTTGTCGTTTTCACACCACCGGCAGTTGACCCGGGGGTGCCACCAATGAACATTAAGATCATGGTAAAGGCAATACTGGCAAGGGACAGATGCTGGTAGGGCAACGTAGTTAATCCGGCAGTCCGCGGCGTGATGGCCATGAAAAGGGTGTTCATGAGCCGATGACCGTACGAAACGTGCTGACTCAGGACTTGCAGGTTATTTTCGCTGAGCAGGTACACGACGATTGAGATTAAGGTGATGACGGTCCCGGTTCCCAGTGCTAGTTTGGTATGCAGCGATAACCGCCGCCGTTTGGGATAGAGCAAGAGGTCCTGCCAGACCAGAAAACCGAATGAGCCGGCAATGATGAGAATCGCCATGATACTCAAAACATAAGGATCATTCGTGAAGTTTTCTAAACTGTTGCCGAATAAGTCGAAACCGGCATTACAGAAGGCTGAAACGGCGTGAAAAAGGCTGAACCAGATGCCCTTAGCCCAGCCGTAGCGTGGGTAAAAATCGATCAGTAGCAGCCCAGCACCTACTAATTGAATAATTAATGAGAGTAATAAGATTAATTTGATTACACTGAGCTGTGAGAGATTATCGAGGTTGAGCGATTCCTGTGCTAATAGCCGTGTTGAGAGCTTCATTTGGCGACGCATGAATAAGAACAGCATGACGGTGAAGGTCATGAAGCCCAAACCGCCAATTTCCATCAGAAATAAAATCACTGTTTGACCAAAAAGGGTCCAGTGAAACGCAGTGCTGACCAGCGTGAGGCCGGTAACGCAGGTGGCACTGGTAGCGGTAAAGAAGGCGTCCATTACCGAGGTCGTGTGCGTACCCCGTGTGGCAATTGGCAGACTAAGTAGCAATGTGCCAATTAAAATGATGATCAAAAAGCCCAGGGTGAGTATTTTGGGCAGTGACAGATGTTGTTTTTGAGGGATTGACATAGCTGACCCTCCTTCCAGTTTCTGTTAGTTTCACTATAGCGAAAATCATGCCGGTTTAAAAGTTATATGGTCAGAAAGCTAGATTAGCAGAATCATCCTTAAAATAGTTTGTGTTAAAACGAACAACACGGTCTATGTAAGGTAGCTCTCGTGTTATAATTTGATAGTAATGATTAATTAAAACTGCTGGAGGTAGGAGAAGATGTTAATACAGCAAGTGTCGATTGAGAATAGTGAGACCCTGAAAGACGTTCGCATTGAAGACGGCAAGTTTGTTGAAATTGCCAACCACATTACGCCCAAAGAGAGCGAAGGCTTGATTGATGGCTGTGGTAAGCTGTTATTGCCACCATTTGTTGACCCCCACGTCCATTTGGATGCCACCTTAACAGCAGGGGACCCGGAATGGAATCAATCTGGGACGTTGTTTGATGGGATTCGAATCTGGTCGGAACGCAAGAAGAAGCTGACCGTTGAAGACGTTAAAAAGCGCGCTATTCAGACCTTAAAGAAGCAGGCAAGTCATGGGACTCAGTTCGTGCGTTCACACGTGGATGTGACTGATCCTGACTTGACGGCGTTAAAAGCGCTGCTGGAAGTTCGTGACGAAGTAAAAGACTTTATTGAACTGCAGATTGTAGCCTTTCCGCAAGAAGGGATTTTGTCCTTCCCACACGGTAAAGAATTAATGACCAAAGCGGCTGAAATGGGTGTCGACGTCATTGGTGGAATCCCGCATTTTGAATTCAATCGTGAATACGGCGTGGAATCACTGCATTTTGTCAGTGATTTGGCTGAAAAATACGATAAATTGATCGATGTTCACTGTGATGAAATTGATGACCCAGCAGCGCGGGGTCTTGAAACCTTAGCAACCTTAGCCTATGAAACCGGGATGCGCGACAAAGTGACTGCGAGCCACACCACTGCCATGGGTTCATACAATGACGCCTATGCGTACAAGTTGTTCCGGTTGTTGAAGATGTCCGGTATCAACATGATCGCCAATCCATTAGTCAACACCTTCTTGGGTGGCCGGTTCGATACTTATCCTAAGCGTCGGGGGATGACCCGGGTTAAGGAATTGACCGAGGATGGCATCAACGTTGCCTTTGGTGAAGATGATATCAAGGATCCTTGGTATCCAATGGGCGACGGCAACATGTTAGATCCACTGCACCTTGGTCTTCACGTAGCGCAGACTATGGGCTATGACCAGATTATGAATTCGTATAAGTACGTGACGCAAAACGGTGCCCGTGCGATGCACGTTTTGGACCACTACGGCATTGAAGTTGGTAAACAGGCAAACTGCATTATTTTGAACCGCGATAACTTCTACGATGCTCTTAATGAACGGGCGGAAGTTTTGTACGCGATTCATCATGGTGTCGTCACCGTTAAGACGCAGCCTCAAGAAGTTAAAACTTACTTTGGTTAAAGCAAATCATTAAATGTGATCACAAAAAATCCCTTAGCGCAGCAATGTTTGATTAGCTGTACTAAGGGATTTTAATAACTATTTTAGGAATCCTGACTGTCACACGCAAAATAGAAATAAAATAAAAAGTTCTGAGTAATTTCAGAACTCATCAGACTAAGCGTGTTTCTTTGGTTTGTGGGCACGGGATTCGGAAGCCTTCTTTTTGGTGACTGCTTCCTTGTGTAGGGCCCGAAGCTGTTCTTTATAACCTTCAATTTCCTCAGCGTGGTTTTCATGCCATTCCTTAAAGGAAAACTGGCTATCAGTATCGCCGGGTTTGAGCCCAGTTTGCAACCAGAATAACGCTTGGGTTAAACTTGAAAAGTTATGCATCCAAAGGGTTTGACCATTTTCAGAATCAAAGGCAACGTAGGATTTGAAATGTTTCTTTAAAAAAGTATGTTTCCGAATTTTAAATGCTTCCCGTTTACGAGTCAGCCGATAATCTGGTAGGATATATTGGCCAGTAAGTGTCAGTTCAGGAAAAAATTCGTTGGCTTGACTATGTTGTTCTTTCAACAAAGCGTGAGCTTGTTTAATGTTGATGAGCTGCGCGTGAATTTCAGACATCAGAGTTATTCCTCCTCTTGAACAACTGGTTAATAATGGCAAAGTTCATAAATGAACGTCGATTTTCTATAAAGTGCTTACACTAATAACTTTAGCATAATTTTCACAGAATTAGTATAATTGACAATCGTAAAGTGGGAATTGTAATAGGAATTTATTAAACTTTAATAATCTTTAAATGGATAGCAGATGACGTTTTTGGGTAAATATTACGCAGTACGAAAGGGTCAGCATCCCGGTATTTATACCAGCTGGCCAGAAGCGCAAAAAGAAGTTTCGGGCTTTTCTGGTGCTGAATATAAGGGATTTAAGACGGAATTAGAAGCTCAGCAATTCATGAGTGGTGCCACGGCGAAAAAGCCTGTTACTCATGATGACCTGATTATTGGCTATACGGATGGCGGTACACGTAATCACGGTAACGTTAAGGGTGGCCACGTGAAGACTACCGATCCGGCTGCCTGGGCGTACCGGCTAGAGTTATCTGATATGGTTCTCAGCGATTCCGCTGGCGAGTGGGGGGCTACCAATAACCGAATGGAGATCATGGCCCTGATCAAAGCGTTAGCAGCCTTGATCGAACAAGGTCAGCAGACAGCTGATATCACGCTGGTGCTGGATTCCAAGTATGTACTGGATGCGATTAACAAGGGCTGGCTAAAGGGCTGGCAGCGACGTGGGTGGCGACGCTCTGGCGGTGAACTGATGAACGCTGAACTTTGGCGGCAAGTCAGCTCACTATTGCCAAGATTTCCGAAACTGTCGCTCGTTTGGACGAAGGGGCACGCAGATAATCAGGGTAATATTTTTGTTGATCATTTGTTGAATCAAACGATGGATGAGATGGTTAAGGCTGGTCGGCCAACTGTAGGGCATCAAGTTAAGTCCAAACCGGTTAGATCGACTAAGCCTAAAGCCAAGCTCGCAACATCAACTAAGAAGCCCGTTGCTAAACCAGCACCGCAACAGCAAAAAAAGGTCAATCAGTCAGTTTCAGACATTCAAAAAGCACTGGAACAACTGGATTTATTCAAAAATCCATAGCCCAGTGCTTATCGTGTCAGGTTTAGTTTTGTTTTTCTTTATGAGTTACTTTTCTAAAGCGGCGTTCAACTTCCTTACTCCAGAAGCCACCAGACATTTGCGTGGGCTCGTTGACCATGACAAATGCTTCTGGTGCCAATTGATGGATCAGATCCATTAACCGGCGATCAGCTTTTCTGGGGGCTAAGATGTTGAGAATCAACCGTGAGCCATCACGGCCGTAGCCCCAAGTTTCCGTGACCCCGTAACCATTGTTACGCAGGTCCTCTGGTAATTTTTTATTTTGCTGATACTTGGGATCGTCATTATCGATTTTAACGGTGACTTGGAAATTAACGTAGCCTAACGCCACGTGATCTTCAATCAAGATACCTAGGTAAATCCCAATCCCAAAACCAACGGTATAAGCAATGACGTTGACCGGTGAATTGATGTTCTTCAACGCAATTGCCAGTGCGATCACGTAAACAAATTCTTCAACAACGGCTAGCAGTGGTGCCCATAGTTTTTGTCTGCGGACAACTAACATTGTTCGAAAGGTGTTTAAGGTAATGTAACAGGCATTTAAAACAAAAATAGTTAGCGCAAGTTTCAAATAGATCGCCTCTTTTATAAAATTTAAAATGATGCTACTACTACAGTTTAGTGCAAATTGCAGATGATGAAAGCAATTTAACTCAAAATTGTAATCTGTGATATGCTTTTAGCAAAGGAGTGTTGTTTGTATGGCTACAGAAAGAGAAAAGATGACTGCCGGCGAACCGTACGATGAGCTCGATGGCGAACTCACTGCTCGACGAGACTATATGCGCCAGCAACTAGAAGAAATTAATCATATTACTGACAATAAGAACCGTAATGACCGGTTCAAAGCGTTAATTGCCGATACTGGCGATAACTTTTTCGTTGAGACCAGCTTCAAATTTGACTACGGCTTCAACATTCATTTAGGCGATCACTTTTACGCCAACTATGATGTGACCATGCTGGATACCTGTCCTATCACCATTGGACCGTATGCTTGGATCGGCCCTAACTGCGGTTTCTATACCCCAATTCATCCATTAGACCCGGTTTTACGACGGGATGCCGATGTTGAATTAGGTGCGCCTATCACCATTGGCCACAGTGTATGGATGGGCGGCGGTGTCATCATCCTGCCTGGTGTCACGTTAGGTGATAACGTGGTGGTTGGTGCTGGCTCCGTGGTAACTAAATCATTCGGGGATAACGTGGTGATTGCTGGCAACCCAGCGCGGGTCATTAAACCCGTTCCAAAACACGCAGACAAGTAAATATGAGCGATTGATAACTATTTTCTGCAAATAACGATCTTTCAGAGGCGGTTTAAACACCGTTATTTTGAAAAATCGTTTTTATTTTTCATTTATTTTGCTAAAAATCCCGAGAATTCGGCGAATATAGCTTGTGGATAACTCCGCTAAAGCCTATGTATAAGCCAATAGCATGGGTATTTTTCTTATCATTTTGACTGATTTTACTTATTAATTCAAACGTGTATAATAATGATGTAAATTCAATCGGGTTACATTGGAATTGGCAATTTGTTGCAGGCAGAGCTGTTGCAGGTGGTCGTAGACGATCTCAGCAGCTCTTTTTGTGCTTTCTAATTTGTCAACCCGAATGAAAATACGTTGGGTGCTTTCAGAGTTGAAAGGTTACAATTTCATTGTGGTTTCAATACGATGCTTGACGATATCGCTGTTATAGCGGTATTTTGATCAGGATCTATCGGTAGGAATAATAACGAGAACGGTTATTTTTCTGAAAGTAGGGTTGATTGATACATGGACAAGACGTATTCCCAAGGTAGACTGCAGCGTGAACGGCAAGTATTAAAATCGTCGCAGCGTGTTCAACCCTCTAGCTTGTTCCACACTCTGCATCCAATATGTACAATTATTAGAGGAGGAATATTATTTTAAGAAGCAAGTTAATCAACAAGTGGGTCTTTGTACCAACTGTGGGATTATTCTTACTGGCAACTTTAGTGTTAATGATAGGTGGAAAAGGGTTACAAGCACCCTTATCTAGTTTATTGAGTTGGATGAACCTAAAGTTAGGGTGGATGTACCTTGGTATTTATATCATCAACTTTGTCTTCTTAATCGGATTGGCATTTAGCCGATATGGGAAAATTAAAATTGGAAAACCCGATGACAAACCGGTGTACAGTGGGTTCAAGTGGGGCGCGATGGTGTTTGCAACGGCAATCGATGCCAGCATCATGATGTTATCCATTACTGATCCGCTGACGGTAATTCAGAATCCGCCATTTCACATTAAAGCTTATTCACATGCTGCTTACATCTCTGCTACCATGATGGGTCAGTTTAACTGGGGCCCAATGGCTTGGATGATGTTTGCACCAGCCGCTGTTTTGATCGGTTACCTGTTATACCGTAAAGGTCAGCCCGTTCAAAAGTTAAGCGACGGGATCAGTATGTTAGACGGCGACAAGCACCAATCAATTAAGAAATTCTTTGCGGGCTTGGTCAACGTCTTAGTGGTTATTGGGATTATTGGCGGTGTTGGTTCTTCTATTGGGATGGAAGTCCCAATCACCGCTAAGGCCTTTTCAAGCGCAACCGGCCTGAAGTACGGTTTACCCTTGGAAATAGCATTGTTTGTTGTCTTATTCTGTTTGTTCGCCGTCACGGTCTTTAAAGGCCTGAACGGTGGGATCGATCGTTTAAGTCAGGTGCATATTTGGTTAGCCATCGGTTTTCTGGTTTTAATTTTATTCTTTGGTCCTGCCCGTTACATTATTGGTAACGAAGCACAAAGCCTAGGTATGTTAGTTCAAAAGTTCATCCCAATGGCAACTAATACGCATCCTAGTGCCACTCAGCAGGATACGATCTTCTACTGGGGCTGGTGGTTATCATACATGCCCGTTATGGGATTATTCATTGCGAAGATCTCACGTGGTAGAACAATTCGTCAGATGCTCATGGGAATGTTAATGTACGGCTTTACCGGCTGTGCCCTGTTCTACGCTGTCATGGGTGGCTACGCACTTTGGTTACAACAAAATGGGGTCATCAACTTGGTCCACATGTTGAATACTCAAGGTCAAGCTGCCGTTATTGCGACTGTGATTGGGACTTTGCCAATGAAGCAGATCATGACATTGCTTTACTGTTTGTCATGTTTCATCTTCTTAGCAACGACCATTTCTGGTTCAGCTTACATTCTGTCATCGGTTACCAGCATTCCATTGAAGCACCGCGAACCAACACGCTTCAATCGGATGTCTTGGGTGGTTGTCTTCATGATCTTTGCCATCTCACTGGTCTTAGTGGGTGGTTTCAAAGTTATTCAGACGATTTCAGTCATGGCTGGGTTCCCGTTGATATTTGTGTGTGCAATGATTTTACTGTCGATTCGTCGACTAGTTGTGCACGACCACGAATTGGTCTTCACACCAGCATCGGAAGCTATCGATGTGGATATGGCGCATCAACCAGTTACTGTGGAACGTAAATCAGCGATTCATGGTAAGTTGATCTTATCACCAACGCAATTAGCTAATTAATTAAAAATAAAGAGAAGTTCTGATAAAATTGTGATAGGCAATTTTATCAGAACTTTTTTAGTTATAGCATTTTAAGATTACTGCGTATAAGCGTTTGACAACAAAAACTAGTACTTTACAGAATTCCAATTGTGCGAGAAACTCACTGATTGCTTTAAAGTTGAGTGAGAAAGGGGAGCAGCTGTCATGTTGATATGGGCTATTCGTGGGATGACCTTTGTGACCAACCTGTTATTGCTAACGGGATTCGCATTACTTTATGATTGGCTGCAGCGAACCCAATTTCAAATTCAATTTTTGAAGCGTTTTCGGTCTGTTTGTCAGATTCTACTTACCATCGGCTTTCTGGGATTCTTTCAGCTAGCGTCCACGTTTCGGATTATGGAAGCCCATAATCGAAAGGGCTTTGGTTGGAGTTATCTTGGATTTCAAATTGGGGTACTGATCATTGCCTTATTCTTTAAAAGAAGTCGCGGAATATTTCCAGTGACAGCGTTCCTTGTGCTGAATTGGTACTGGCTGTTGCCCAACTTGGTATGGTGGGGCTATGCTTTCGTTTTAACGCTGGTGTTAATGCGGGTTGCGGAAAAATTTGGCCGGCAGATCATCGATCGACCACTGCGGTACTATCCGTTTTGTTTGCTGTTTGCCGCGCCGTTTATGTGGGCTAACTGGGTTTCATTACGCGGTATTGAAGTTGGCTGGCCATGGGAAATTTTTGCTAACCTGGCCATTTTTTATCTGATTTGGTTTATTTACCATGAACTAAAACTACGCAATCAGCGGCACGCACTGCTGCTCTACGAAGCCAGGCAGGATAATCTCACGCAGCTCTATAATTTTCGGGTGTTTAACGAAGATCTGAATCAGGCCTTTCGCGATTACCATGAAAACGGAACACAGTATTTGCTGTACACGTTTGATATTGATCATTTTAAATGGATTAATGATCGTTATGGGCACTTAGAAGGCAATCACGCGCTTCGAGAAGTGGCCGCTGAATTAAAACGGCTAGTGCCGAAAATTAGTCGTCATGCCGAGGTTTACCGGGTTGGCGGTGAAGAATTTTCCATCTTGGTTTTCGATGTTACGACACAGCAATATTCGGCTAATGCGGTCGCTAATCATGTTCGTAAAGCAATTGGCGAACTAAAATTTACGACTCAGCAAGGCGAACAATTTCAGATCACCATTTCGATGGGCCAAGATCAAATTGACGCTGAGGATCAAAATTATTTAGACTTGTACAAGCGTGCTGATCAGCGACTATACCGTTCGAAAGAAACCGGGCGCAACAAAGTGACAACCTCTGACCTAGGTTAATAAGGGTGTTTTCAAGCAAAGCATGGTAAAATTTAACGCGTTAACAACTCTTTAGACAGAAGGGAATTTTTAATATGCAGAAAGTAATTATACCTCAGGTTGCTGACCAGCAAACCGACCATTATTTAACTAAGAAGGGCTATGAAGTTCTAACTGTACCTGATCCAACGGAAGCAGCCATTTTGGCAACGGCACCCGATGTTGCGGGGATTATGATGTTTGTGGCACCATTTTCAAATGCCTTATATGATAAGTTGCCGAATCTAAAAGTTTTAGCCCGTTATGGTGTTGGCTATGACAGCATCGATGCCGATTATGCGGCGACCAAGGGGGTTTGGGTCACTAATACCCCAGGCGCCAATTCGGTCAGTGTAGCTGAAAATGCGGTTACTGATATCATGTTGCTGGCCAAGCAGTCGTTTAAAGTGGCGACTTTGATGCGTTCAGGCCAGCAGCAGGCTGCTAGACAGATTTTTGGTCATGAACTAGCAGGGAAAACGGTTGGTATTGTTGGTTTCGGTCACATTGGTCAGGCTGTGGCCAAGATGCTAAGTAGTTTTGGCGTCAAAACGTTGCTTTATAATCGCACTAAACGGCCCACGAAGTATGGTGAATACGTTGATTTAGAGACGTTATTAAGACAATCAGACTTCGTGACACTGCACATTGCTGCCACTAAACAGACTGAGCACTTAATTGGTGAAAAAGAATTAAAATTGATGAAACCGAGTGCCTCATTGATCAATTTGGCGCGGGGGTCTGTAGTTGACGAACAGGCACTAATCAGCGCACTAAGCAGCCATCAAATTGCCAGTGCAGCCCTAGACGTTTTCGATGAGGAACCGCTGCCAGATGATAGTCCGCTATACAAACTTGATAACGTCTTTTTGACACCGCACACGGGTTCCAATACAGTTGAAGCGGCGCAAAATATGGCTATGGGTGCTGCCAGAATGATCGATGAAGCACTATCAGGTCAAAAGCCAGAATGGGCCGTTAATCAGCCACAGTTCTAAGCTCAGATTATCCCCTTGTATTAGGTGGTTAAGTGGGTGGCAGTTAGGGGAACTAAAACAGTCAGATTAACAAGCTAAATGTTTTAGAATCGCTTCCATACATGCTACACTACAGGCACAAAATACAAAAGGGGGATCCAGATAATGGCTATTAATGGATCGTTGTATCATACAGAGGCAGTAAATGAAAAAGGCTTAAGCGGTGTCAGCTTTATTCGTGGTAATGAAGGTCTAGCACTGGGCGTCAGCAGCTCACTATTAAAGGGTTCAGGTACGAATCCGGAACAATTAGTGGGGTTAGCGGTCAGTACCTGCTTTAACGCCACCATTGAAATCATTGAAAAGCAGCACAACTTACCGCATACCAGTGTGGTTCACACGGGTGTGGATCAATTAAAGGATGACACGGGTTATAAATTTATCGTCCGGATTCAGGTATTAATGACGGGTGTTGACCATGATCAGGCACAGGCGTTAGTTGACGAAGCTAAGAATTATTGCCCAGTTGCCAAGATGATCAAGCAAAACGCTAACGTCTCGTTTGAAGTTGTGGATGAATTTTCGTTCTAATTGAACTAAAAAGCTCGTTGCATGATTGAAATGCAACGAGCTTTTTGAGTTTATAGACGCTGATGCTTTAATTTTTTAAAGACGTAACGATCACTAAACGCAATGAATGCGCCTTGGAACAGTAAGGCAACCACCGTCCCGATATTCACCGCCCATATGTGATGCTGAAGAAGCACGCAGATGATGATGATCGTGATGGGGGTAATGAAGGCAGCCAAAGAAGCTAAAACTGCATTGCCATGTAAGTATTTAAATCGAATGATCTGCATCAAATCATCATTGGGGTGAAGAATTAAGTTGATCCGCTGATAAATTGAAATGCCGCAGCCGATCATCATCACACCAATGACATCTAAAATTACCGATGGCACTAAGGAAAGCTGCTGAATGTGAAAAATCGTTAAAGCCTGAGCGATGCCGCTGACTAAGTAGCTGAATGGCACCATGAAGATGAAGTTACCCAGCATCCGGTGCCAGTCGAATTCACGTAATAACGCGGCGTTTACGAGAACAACGGCGACACCTTCAAGTAACAGAATGTTGCCGAGGTTCATGTGGAAGAGATGGGCCATGTTCACAGCAGATGCGGTCCACAGCGCGCTGCCGAGGTTAAGGGAAACTGTCAGTGCGTTTCCTAATGAATTGATTATAATAGAGATAATAAGTAAAATACAATCGCCTAAAATAGTTGGTTTTCCGTTGTCTTGATACACGTGTATCCCTCCATAACGGTTTTAATTATACGGGATTGTAGGTAAAATAAAAGGGCAATCGTCCCATAATCGAGGTTATTTAAATGGCTAAATTTAATCAATATGCCGGCGTTCTTTTTGATCTGCACGGTGTTATCGCTGATTCTTCTCAGTATCACCTGCAGGCCTGGCAGCAATTAGCGGATGAACTGGGCATTTCTTGGACGCAATCACTAACTGAGCAGGTACTGGGAATGAACCGGCAGGACGCCGTGACAACTATTTTACAAGCTGGCCAGCAACTGAACCGGTATACGGCAGCTGAACGGGTGGCGTTAGCAGATCATAAAAATCAAATGTACCTTAAGTTGATCTCGCAGTTGTCACCGGCGGATGTTTTGCCTGGAATCATTAATTTCCTAAATGAATTAAAGGCGCAGCATTACGGTATTGTACTGGCATCCGCTTCGGTGAATGCGCCGCTGGAAATTAAAAAAATGCAGTTGACGGACTACTTTCCCCTGATCGTTGACCCAGCGACACTGACCCATAACAAACCGGATCCAGAGATTTATGTTCGAGCAGCCGGTTTATTGAATCTATCGCCAACCAACTGTATCGGTATTGAGGATTCGAAAACGGGGCTCACTGCCGTTAATGGTGCCGGTGCTTTATCAGTGGGGGTAGGGGCAGCAACTGAGATTGCCACGGCGGATGTTAAGTTTGCGGATACTGCGGAGCTGACATTAGCAGGCATTCAGCAGCAAATTGAACAGCAAGACTAAAAAAGATCGCTGATGAGAGTGATCTTTTTTGATCTATAGTTGGTTTTCAATATATTCCTTCAATACCACAGCTTGGTTATGGGTTTCATCCTTAGCGCCATAGAGCATGATAACATTGCCCTTAGCTAATTGGGACTTGATCAAGTTCAAAAATTGGCTGCGGTCAGGGTTGGCATCTAACTCGGCTTGATAGCGGGTTTTAAACTCGTCATACTTAGCCGGATCATGACCAAACCACTGACGCAGTTCCTTGGATGGGGCAATTGTTTTAAACCACTCATCAAGGGCTGCTTTTTCTTTGGAGATTCCCCGTGGCCATAAGCGGTCCACTAGGAGGCGGTAACCATCCATATCAGCGGGCTTTGTGTAAATCCGTTCAATTTTGAGTGCCATTTTTAATCACCTCTTCTATAATGACAATATAGCAAAATGACGTTAGGAGCAAAAATTATGACAACTATGGCAGCTTTTTTTAGTGGCCGTGCGACGGTCGACATCACCCGTGATCTATTGGGTAAATTATTGCGTTATGAGTCACCCAAAGGTTTGGTCAGTGGCTACATCGTGGAAGCAGAAGCCTATTTAGGTGCAGCTGATTCCGCGGCCCATGCCTATCAAGGTCGGCGGACTAAGGCGAATGACGCCTTGTACGGGGCTCCGGGAAACGTTTATATTTATACGTCCCGCGGGTACTACGCGTTTGACATTGCAACGCAAAATCAGGGCGAACCGCAAGGAATCTTGATCCGGGGTGTTGAACCCAAAGCTGGCTTAGACATCATGCAGGCTAATCGTCCGAAAGCTGGTTCAGAACTGACTAACGGTCCCGGTAAATTAATGCAAGCGTTTGGCGTTAATGACCTGCGCTGGAATAACGTGATGATCACTGACAGTCCGTTTAAAATTGATTTACAGGATCAGCGTGTGCCAGCCCAAATTCAGTCATCTGCGCGAATTGGTGTCAGTAAACGCGGCGGTCAAACTAATGCGCCTTACCGCTATTACGTGGCAGGTAATCCATACGTTTCTGGTATGCGTAAACGGGAAATGAATCTGGCAACCCATGGCTGGTTAGCTAAATAAGATTGAGCTGTAATTAATTTTCAGTGTATGCTTTACGAGCCAAGTGTACAGCTGCTGCGCCCATGTCAAAGGTTTGATAGTTAATGTGAGTGAAGCCAGCGTTATCATACATTTGAGCTAATTGCTTAGCGTTCACAAATTCCGCTGCTGTACGTTGCAGGTAAGCATAGTCGCGATAGTCGTGAACGGCGATTTTGGCCATCATTGGGATCAGCTTGAAGTAAACTTTCCAGCCCATTTTGACGATTGGTTGGGTCGGCTGTGACGTTTCCAGTGAGGCTACTTGACCTCCTGGACAAACGACCCGGTGCATTTCACGTAGCACTTGGTTGGCGTCAGGTACGTTGCGTAAGCCAAAGCCGATGGTGACCACATCAAAATGATCATCACTGTAAGGCAATGCCATGGCATCGCCCTGAACTAAAGTCACACGGTCGTTTAAACCGGCTGCGGCGACTTTCTTTTTAGCGACTGCAAGCATCTCCGCACTGAAATCTAACCCGATGATTTGACCGGATGGGCCAACTGCTTTGGCTAACGCAATGGTCCAATCCCCAGTTCCGCAGCACAGATCAAGCACAAAGCTGCCGGGCTTGATCGCCAGCTTATTCATGGCAACTTTGCGCCAGTGCTTGTGGGTGCCTAATGAAATTAGATTATTCATTTGATCATAATTACCGGCGATTCGTTTAAAAAGACCTTGGACCTGTGATTCTGGTGTCTGATTAGTTAGTGACATAATAGTTCCTCCTGTGTGAATTTCATATCCTAAGCATACCAAAAAACGTCTCGCAAGTCTGGCTTCGACTGCGAGACGTTTATTATTTAATATTAAAGATACTTAGCATCCAAGTCTGGGTCTTGAGACGTTAACAGCTTGGGACCATCATTGGTGATGACTAAGGTATGTTCGTATTGAGCTGAAGGGGTACCATCAGCTGAAACGTAGTATTCCCAAGTATCGCCAGGAACCGTCTTGGAAGCAATCTCCCAAGTACCAAGGTTGACCATTGGTTCGATGGTAATGGTCATACCTGCACGTAAACGCAGGCCCTTGCCTGGTTCACCGTAGTGAGGGACGTTTGGTTCTTCGTGCATGGTCGGTCCAATACCATGGCCAATCAGTTCACGAACATCGCCCATGTGGTTTTCATCTTCAACGTAGTGTTGAATGGCGTAACCAATATCACCGATCCGGTTACCCACAACGGCTTGGTCGATACCAAGGTATAAAGCCTTCTTGGTAACGTCCATTAAATGCTGCTTTTCCTTGCTGATAGTACCGACAGCGTAGGTCCAGCAAGAATCACTCATGAAGCCATCCAAGTTAACCACCATGTCAACGGCAACAATGTCACCGTTCTTAAGTAGGAGGTTCTTACGGGGAATGGCGTGAGCAACTTCATCGTTAACGCTGACGCAGGTGGCGTATTTGTAGCCTTCAAAGCCTTTTTCTTCGGCCTTGGCGTGGTGTTCTTCAATGTAGGCATTAGCAAATTTTTCGATATCCCAGCTAGAAATACCGGGCTTGATAATGTTACGTAGACCCAAGTGAACACCAGCCAAAACGGCACCGGATTTACGCATCATATCAATTTCACGTTTTGATTTTAAAGTAATCAAGAATTTCTGCTCCTTTATGCTTTATATTATTTCAACAATGTTAATGGTACACCAAAATGCGAAGGTGTGAAAGCAAAGGTGTGAAAGCGGGCGTTTTGGGAGTGGAGTGTAAGGTAGGACAACAATGTAAAACCCGGGTCTGGTTTTATATTGTTGTCCTACCTTACATGCAACTCCCAGCCCGCTTGAACCCGATTAGGCTATGTAAACGAAAAAGCGTGGTTCGGGCTTGATTTTAGATTGCCATCCACCCTTACACATAACTCCCAGCCCGCTTGAACCTGATTAGGCAATGGAGGCGAAAAGCAGGATTCCGGTCTGGGCTTAGATTGTTATCTCACCTTACATATAACGGCCAGTCCGCTTAACCCCGCTTAGGAGATGTAAAATTGATCATGTGACAAATTGAAGCCCCCAATCCTTAAACATTCCTTAAATAGATTGTCCCCACCCAAATAACTTGCTACAATGTTCTGCAACGATAAGACTAAAACAATATTTCTAACAGCTTGCTCAATAGATAGGGGGAGTTCAATGACATCACCAATATTTGCCTTCTTTGATCCAACGTACATCTTGGTCATTGCTGGACTTTTACTGTCAATGGCCGCTTCTGGCTACGTTAAGTCGACTTATGCTAAATATGATCGGTACCGCGCGCAAAGCGGCGTCACCGGAACCAGCGCGGCGGAATATATTTTACAGCAGTCCGGTATTAATGACGTGACTGTTCACCCAATTGCTGGAGACCTGACTGATAATTATAATGGTGGTAATAAGACACTGAATTTGTCGGAATCGACCGCCAATTCGTCATCGGTTGCCGCCGTTGGGGTAGCAGCTCATGAATGCGGTCACGCGGTGCAAGACGCCACTAATTATTGGCCGATGAGATTACGGACGGCCATTGTACCGATCGCTAATCTCGGGTCGACGGTTTCCTTTCCGCTGATTTTAGTTGGGGTATTAATGGGGATGAATCAGACGTTGATTCATCTTGGTATCCTGTTGTTTTCACTGGCACTGTTGTTTCAGCTAGTGACGTTGCCGGTGGAGTTTAACGCCTCTCATCGAGCACTGCGTATTTTAAGTGACGGTGGCCTGTTATCCGCGGATGAAGTGCCGATGGTTAGACGGGTGTTAACAGCGGCTGCACTGACTTATGTAGCGGCTGCTTTAGCGACATTTTTACAACTGTTGCGACTAATCATTCTCTTCGGAGGAAATCGTGACGACAATTAAGCAAGATTGACTTATAATAATAGGGAAGACGAAAAGGCTGGTGGAAAAGATGGACTTAATTTCATATTTAAAGGATCAAATAGAATTCTTAACTGAGCAATTTAATCAGGCTGAATCAGATAAAGATGTGACGATGAAGTACATTACGGAGTCGCGGTTGGATGAAGCCAAAAAAATCAAAAAAGCGATTGATGACGGTACAATTAGTAGTCTGAGCTAAGTTTTAACACGGTCAAGTTGGCCGTGTTTTTTATTTGCCATACAGTTAGGTGAACATGACTTAAAAGTAAACGAAATCAGATTTTTAATCTATGCTACCGCCTAATCTCCGTTTTGCACAATTGATTTTAATTTTATTTACGATTATGATTGTGATAGTAAGGGGGAATTTGAAGATGAGTCAAACAACTACTCTATCTGGCCGCTCACGTCTATGGTTCGTAACGACGCTTTTGCTGGGGACGTTTACAATGTCCATCAGTCAATCAGCAGTGTCAACTGCCTACCCAACGCTGATGCGGTATTTTTCAATTTCGGCTTCAACGGTTCAATGGCTAACAACGGGGTTCATGTTAATTATGTGTATTATGATGCCGGTGAGTCCTTGGCTGTTAAGCAATGTTGGGTTTAAGTCCTTATTTTTATCCGTACTCATTATGTTTGACGTGGGGACACTGTTAATTATTTTGGCGCCAAACTTTCCGTTAGTCCTGTTAGGGCGGGCGCTGGAAGCAATCGGTGTCGGCATTTTGTTTCCATCGTATCAAACGGTATTGCTGACCATTACACCGCGTGAAAGTCGCGGTGGTGCAATGGGTCTAGCAGGACTAGTCATGGGGTCAGCCTTAGCAGTGGGTCCCATTATTTCGGGGATCGTGCTGCGCTTTACGAGCTGGCAAGGTTTATTCGTTGTCTTCATGATCGTCATTTCTTGCGTGATCGTGGTTTCGTTATGGGCGATTGTTGACGTCATGCCAAAAGAACCTTCACACCTTGACTGGCTGTCAGTGATCAGTCTAGTTGGCTTTATTGGCGTTTTGTACGTGGTCAATCTGGTTGGTCAATCAGGCGTTAACTGGGGAATTGCGACAACAATCTTAGTCATTAGTATTCTTTTGCTATTATTCTTCGCTTATCGCCAATTACATTTGCCAGAACCGTTACTCGATCTACGGGTCTTTGCGGTCGGTCAATTCAACGCTTCTGTTTGGTTAACCGGATTGTCATACATCGCTTTGATCGTGGTGACGATTGTTTTCCCACTGTACTATCAAATTATTTTGGGTGTTAGTCCCTTTATTTCTGGGATGGCGTTAGTTCCCGGTGCCGTTTTCCTGAGTATTTTAAATCCATTAACGGGTAAATTAGCTGATAAAATTGGTTTTAAGAAGGTTCTGCTGATCGGAATGACGATGATTCTGATTGGCTGGGGCATCTTAGCTTTGATTCCTGCTAAATTCTCACTGTGGGCCATGATGCCGATTGCCATGTTAATCGAAGGCGGCAATGCTTTTGTGATGATGCCTGCGACGACTTTGGGAGCGGATGCGCTGCCTAAGGAGAAGATTTCTCACGGAACGGCGGTCATTACCACGATGCGTCAGTTGCTCGGTTCAACGGGGGTTGCTGTAGCGACCATCCTGCTATCATTGGGTGGTGTGGCCACGGCGACCTTAGGTAATTTTCACATTGTGTTCATCACTTTCTTTATCCTTGAAATTATTGGGCTGATTTTAGCACTAAGTTTAAAGGAAAAGAAAGCAAGGCTTGATCACGATTAAACTTTAACCGATACGGGGTAAACTCAATTCTAAATATTTCAAAAAATTCTCTCATTTTTAAAATATTAAAAAGCAATGGAAGCCTATTCGTACGGTATTTTGACTCTTTTATTAAATTCTCATTTTTCTGTTTCCGTTCGGGTCTTTTTACGCTACAATAGACCCATGGCAAATTAGTTGCATTGGATTGGAAGGAGAATTACCTACATGACTGAATCAGAAAAAGTTGAAACATCTGCGTTATATATGAATCCAGATCGAGAAGTTGCGGTAATTAATTACACGAGCAAGTATGTTACTGATATCTTTACTTTAATTAACAGTAAGGAAGCAGAAGAAGTTGTTCGCCTGTTCCTAGAGGATCGGCGACATACATCCGAAAGTAACCGCAGTGACTTTGAAGATGCTGATCCTAAAACGTATATCAATACATTGAAGGCGGTGCTGCTTGATCGGCCTGATGCTTTTGATACGTATAAGCGTGAAGAAATTCTATTCAGTATTGAGGACTTATATTCATATTATCGATCATACTTGAGAATTGGTGTCGTTAACCAGCATGGTAGTGCAGCAACTGCTAAGAACTTCATGCAAATGGATAATAAGTTCAACGATGTTGTGATCGAAGCTTACCGGACTGTTGAAGAAAAATTACAGGGATCTCCTAATAAAACTTATCGTCAGGTGAGTGCTGGGACTTCTGCATGTATCCTGACACAGTCTGTTGACTGGCCGATTCCAGAAGGTTATGAAGCCTTGAAGCCAATTCGTTTTCTGAACACGATATCGCTGCGGCCACCAATGATGATGAAGACGCCTTCCAACAAGCGTGAAGGGACCTTCACCGCGGTACCTGATAATCCAATTGCTAAGTTTCATGGGGCGCGTGATGAATGGTATTGCTTCCCAGCCAAAATTGGTGAAAGTTTAGCTTATATTTATTTCCAGCGTGATTACTTTGTTAGTGGGATTTCATTGGCTAACTTATTTGAAGTTGCCAGTGAAAAAGACGTTGCTGGTCACAAGCCAGATGAAATTTTACTGTTTGGCCTGCCAAAAACTGAAGGCGATGTCTGCCACTACCACCACGATGAAGAAAACGATATCTGGGTTGGTGAAGTACCATACAACGACAAGACGACTTACTTCGGCTATATGAAGAAGATGTGCTTGACGTTGCATAATCTGCACATGATCTACGAAAATCGGCTGCCAATTCACGGTTCAATGGTGCGTATCAAGTTCTCTAACGGTAAGAATAAGAACGTGGTCTTCTTCGGTGATTCAGGTGCCGGAAAGTCAGAATCATTGGAAGCGTTGCAGGAAATTGCCGATGATAAGATTCTGAGCCAGGAAACGATCTTTGATGATATGGGGAGCTTTACCCTAACTGGTGATGGTGATCTGTACGCGCAAGGAACTGAAATTGGGGCCTTTGTCCGACTGGATGATTTAAGTTCGGCCGTGGCCTTCAATAACATGGACCGTGGGGTGTACTTAAACCCAGACCGGAAGAATGCCCGGGTTATCATTCCAGCTGATACGTATAACCGGGTTGTCGGTCATCATGGCGTTGATATGTGGATCTACGCTAATAATTACGATAAAGATATCGGTATCCACCAATTCGACAACGAAGAGGATGCCAAGGCAACCTTCATTGAAGGTAAGCGGTTTGCTTTAGGGACGACTGATGAAGTTGGTATGAGTACCACTTTCTTCGCTAACCCATTCGGACCAGTGCAAGAAGAGAAGCGAACCCGTCCAATTATCGATAAGGTATTCAAGCACTTCTTCGATAAGGGGACTTATGTGGGTGAAATCTATACCCACCTTGGTACTGATAAGAGTAAAGACAGTTTGAATGAAAGTGCAAAACAGCTGTTGGATGTGCTGTGGAATTCATAGAGCGTGAACCACGGCGTTTAGTGGTCTTTGTCTTACACACAGCCATCTGCCGTGGTGAACGCGTTTCGGCAATGTAAACTTAACGAGTCCTTGAACTTGGGGATTTGAGTGGGGCTTTCTCATGCACAGTCATCTGACATGGCTCACGCGTTTCAGCAATGTAACAAAAAGGTTAACATTGTGTAAATCCACGTCGTATCTCTTGCCAGTTTTTAGATTTGCAGATATACTATTTTAAAATCAAAGTTAAGAAAGCAAAGAGGGATGATACCATGCAATTAATTTTTACAAAACTACTCTGGTCAATGTTAATGGTCACCGGGCTAATTGGCTCCATTATTGGCTTCGTGCTACCGATCATCCCTGGAATTCCATTTTTGATATTGATGATTTATAGCCTTAAAAAGATCTCACCAGCCTTTCATCGCTGGCTGAGCAAAACGCGACTTGCAGAATGGTTAAGAAAGCATCAGCCAACCCTAGCGAAATGGTTGGTTGGCTAAATGGTTAAAAAGAGGGCTTGCACGGTATTTTGAATACTACGCAAGTCCTTTTTGATTACTTAAATTAGTATTGAATATTCGTAAGCACACTATAACCGGACGTATTGAAACACAAAACGGACTTCCTCATATTTGAGTTAGTCCGTTTTTGTATTTCATTCAGTTACTAATTGCTGATCAGGTTCATAATTCCACGGTAAACAAGCCTCCAATTGCGCTTCTTTTGGGAAAG
>NZ_BJDO01000007.1:8870-90985 GCF_005405185.1 Secundilactobacillus hailunensis | reverse complement strand
AAATAGTGTAGTGTCCTATTTGCGTGTTCAAATATAATAATGGTATAGAAAAAGGAGTTGAAAGGCAAACTGCCTATCAACTCCAAATATCGTAGCACCTTAAAAGTCAGTTTAGCCATTGATTTGGTCGTTAACTTCATCTTCGAAGTTCTTCTTTTCAACTTCGATACCTTCGCCAACTTCGTAACGGACAAAGCTCTTCAGCTTGCCGCCCTTTGAAGCAACGTATTGGCTAACGGTTTGGTCAGAATCCATGACAAATTCTTGGTCAGCAAGACTAATCTCTGACAAGAATTTACGCAGACGGCCTTCGACCATCTTTTCAACGATCTTTTCAGGCTTGCCTTCGTTTAAGGCTTCCTTCTTCAAAACTTCGCGTTCGTGATCCAAACGAGCTGCAGGAATGTCATCACGAGAAACGAATTCTGGGTTAACGGCTGCAACGTGCATAGCAACGTTCTTGGCAACACTAGCATCGGCACCTTCAAGAACGACTAAAGAAGCAATTTGACCACCGTTATGAAGGTAAGCACCAAAGACTTCGTTATCATTCTTTTCAACAACTTGGAAACGACGAAGTGACGTGTGTTCTGAAGTGACTTGCGTCTGTTCGATAATCATTTCGTTGATGGTTTGACCAGCATCGTTCTTCAATGCTAAGGCAGCATCCATATCAGCTGGCTTGTTAGCAGCAATCAGATCAGTGATGGTCTTAACCAAGTTCTTGAACCGGTCGTTAGAAGCCACGAAATCAGTTTCAGAGTTAATTTCGGTAATGGCAGCCACGTTGCCGTTTTCAACGATGTCAGCTAAACCGTTAGCAGCCACGTTGCTGCTCTTCTTTTCAGCTTTAGCAATTCCCTTTTCACGCAGGAAATCAACTGCCTTATCTGTGTCGCCATCAGTAGCAACGAGAGCTTTCTTAGCGTCCATCATACCAACGCTAGTCTTGTCACGAAGTTCCTTAACCATTTTTGCAGTAATTTTTGCCATGTTATGGCCTCCTTAATGAATTAAAAATAAGTCGCATCACACCAACACAAAAGGCTGGCCTGAAAATAATCAGGCCTCGCGGGTCCACATTTTCAAGCCAGCCTAAGCACTGATGGTTTTTAACAAATGTTATAAACTATTTAGCAGCGTTTTCTGAAGCGTCTTTGCTGTCAGCAGCATCTTTGTCAGCATCTGCTTGAGCAGCTTCGTCTTCACCTTGACGGCCTTCGATAACGGCATCGGCCATCTTGCTTGTGATCAAGCGGACGGCACGAATAGCATCATCGTTAGAAGGAATGATGACGTCGATATCGTCTGGGTCGGTGTTAGTATCAACCATAGCAACGATTGGGATGTTCAGCTTTTGAGCTTCCTTAACGGCAATCTGTTCCTTACGAGGGTCAACAACAAACATGACGTCAGGGATCTTAGGCATATCTTCGATACCGCCTAAGAACCGTTCCAACTTGTCAGTTGACTTCTTCAGTAAAGAAACTTCCTTCTTTGGCAGACGATCAAAAGTACCATCGGTTGCCATCTTCTTAAGATCCTTCAAACGCTTGATACGAGTTTGAATGGTTTCCCAGTTAGTCAAAGTCCCACCTAACCAACGGTGGTTAACGTAGTATTGACCGGCACGGGTAGCTTCTTCTTCAATCGAATCTTGAGCTTGCTTCTTAGTACCAACGAAAAGTACGACCGCACCCTTAGATGCTTCATCCTTAACGAAGTTGTAGGCAACGTCGATCAACTTAACCGTCTTTTGTAAGTCAATAATGTAGATCCCGTTACGTTCAGTGAAGATGTAATTCTTCATTTTAGGGTTCCAGCGACGAGTTTGGTGACCAAAGTGGACACCTGCTTCAAGTAATTGTTTCATTGTAATAACAGCCATGAAATAGCCTCCATCAAAGTTTTTTTCCTCCCCTGAGGTCATCTATACTAAGAACTCTTACGAGCACTGCTTAGTATATTACTCAGAGTGTGAATTGTGGTAATCAGCCGAAAGTTAGTATACTCGTTTTATACGTTCATAGCAACCCTTAGCCACACTTTAAATAAAAAATATTTGAAATAAATGTTACATTCGTGTTACACTACACTTCGCAGAACTTCGAGGAGGAAACGACTATGCTTAAAGCCATCGTTTTTGATCTTGACGATACACTCTATGATCAACAACGACCGTTTCAGCAAGCACTACTTTCAGTCTGGAACGACCCAGCGGTTTCCGGTCACGTGCTGACCGACCTTTTTAAGGTCTTTAAGCACATGAATGATCGCGTCGCAAACTTAGAAACATTGACGATGAACCGTGTTTTCGACCGTCTAAATGACGTGTTATCACAGCATGAACTGCCAACTTTAGCCAACTCAGTTTGGCTGGCCTTTTGCGATCATTATCACGCAGAAGCCCAAAAAATTACTTTATTTTCAGATATTCAGGCGCAATTGCCACTTTTGAAAGATCACTATGAGTTGGGCGTGATCACTAACGGTGAAAGTGCCACTCAGTCCGAAAAGGTCGCCCATCTGGACTTGCAACGCTGGATCAAAAAGGAAAACGTTGTGATTTCAGACGAGGTTGGCTTACGCAAACCGGATCCGCGAATCTTCACCCACTTTAACCGGCTTATGAATTTACAAGCTAATGAAGTTGTTTACATCGGTGATAATTTTAAACGAGACATGGTTGGTGCAAAAAAAGCCGGCTGGCACGCTTTTTGGTTTAACCATCGGCATTTAGAGATGCCTAAATCAGAGTTTATTCCTGATCAAACGGTTGAATCACCCACTGAACTGGCTGAATTATTACAAGCCATGACCGTGACGAATTACTAGTCAGTAGATTAGCTGCGTTTGATGTGATAATCAAAATAGCTCACAAAATCTTAATTGATTTTGTGAGCTATTTTTTTGCTGACCCCACTTATTTTCGATAAACTGCGAACAACGATCCGATTGAGTCCAATAACATGATGATGGCCATCATCCACATGGCAGCCATATTATTCATACTGATCAGGAAACCAATTAAGATGATATTTAAAACTAGCAATAGCCACAAAAAGCCTTTAGACATCATACTCATCTCCTCTTCCCTCTTTCTACTGTTATATTATAGTATAAATTGTTTAGGCGTTCCTTAAAAATATTATATTTTACACAATTGCGGTATAATAGAGGCAAATATGAGAGGAGAATCGCAATGAGTAAAGAAATCTATCATAACTATTTTTTTGACGAACCTGCATTTAACACTCATGACGGGGGTTACGTACCGCTTGAAGTCGCTGATGCGCCTGAAAAGCCACTGGCAATCCCAGCTCTACTAAAACCCGATAAAGAAACGGATACCGATATCTGGTACACCGTGACGGCTCAAGCCGGTGAAACCCAGATTTTGCCGGGTCAAAAGACCAAGACTTGGGGCTACAATGCAACCATCCTGGGTCAGACAATTATCTATCCCGTTGGTAAACACATTCACGTTGCTTTGGAAAACCACCTGTCAGAATTAACCACTTTTCACTGGCACGGCCTGATTGTTTCTGGTCCGTACGTTGACGGTGGCTGCCACGCACCCGTCTATCCGGGTGAGACCAAGCACATTGATTTCACCTTGGATCAACCCGCTGCGACAACTTGGCTGCACGCTCATCCGTGCCCATCGACTGCTGAACAGGTCTGGCATGGTCTGGCAACCATGGTACTGGTCAAAGACGATCACATTAACAGTCTGCCTTTACCGCATAATTACGGTGTGGACGATATTCCACTGGTCCTTCAAGACCGTCGTTTCCACGAAAATAATCAACTGGATTACCATGCTGATTACGACCCAGATGGTGTTCAAGGTCCAACTGCCATGATCAACGGCACCGTCAACCCTGTTTTTGACGTAACCACACAAAAGATTCGGCTGCGGATTCTCGATGGTGCTAACCGTCGCGAATGGCGCCTGCATTTTTCCGACGACCTTAAGTTTGCCCAAATTGGCGGTGACTCAAGTCTCTTGCCTGAACCAGTCTACCTCGACCATTTGATGCTCACCTGCGCTGAACGGGCAGAGATCGTAGTTGATTTTGCCGGCTATCATGATGGTCAGACCGTCACGTTGTTCACCGATGATACCCCAATCGTGAAATTCAAGATTCATCAATTTGCACCTGACAACACCACTTTGCCAGATCACTTATTGACCATTAATAAACCAAAAGTTGATTCTAAAACGCCAATCCGTAAGATCGTGATGAGTGGCATGGACGAAAGCGTCATGATGGACAACAAGAAGTTTAGTATGCAGCGCATCGATGCCACTCAGCCCGTTGGTCAAGCCCAATACTGGGACATTACTAATTCCAACTCACCTGAATCCGGTATGGTCCACCCCTTCCACGTTCACGGGACTGAGTTCTTAGTTATTTCCCGGAACGGTCAGGCGCCGTATCCAAATGAACACGGATTCAAGGATACCGTTGGTGTCAATCCAGGTGAAACTGTTCGGATCCTCGTGCGTTTTGATCTGCCCGGTGTTTATATGTATCACTGCCACATCATTGAACATGAAGACGGCGGCATGATGGCGCAGATTCAAACCTACTATCCTGATAAACCAATGCCAAAATATAAGCTCATGGATATGGATACGTTAATGAATGCCTTTGCCAAAGAACGGGGAATCGATCCTAAAGACCTCTGGATGGCCGGTATGGATTCTTACCGTAAAATGGGCATGAAAATGTAGTTAACCACTGTCCCGCTAAAAATATATGCTTGTAGATAGCAAAAAGCTCTCGATTATTAAAAATCGAGGGCTTTTTACATTCTCAAATCAGTTAATTTTTGACCAATCAATTTCACGGTTATGGGTGTAATACTTGTGATCTTTATCCGTAATCTTGCGCAGAATATGGCACGGATTACCCACTGCAACAACGTTAGCTGGAACGTCTTTGGTCACGATGCTCCCTGCCCCGATCACGCTGTTGTCACCAATGGTGATACCAGGCAAGACGATGACGCCAGCGCCAAACCAGCAGTTACGGCCAATTTTAATGGGTAGATTATATTGATAAGCTTTTTTCCGCAGTTCCGGCAACACTGGATGGGCGGCGGAAGCTAAAGTCACGTTGGGTCCAAACATCGTGTAATCACCAACGTAAATATAAGTATCATCAACTGCTGTTAAATTATAGTTAGCATAAATATGGTCACCAAAATTAAGATGACTGCCACCCCAATTAGAATTTAACGGTGGTTCAATATAACAATCGTCACCGATCTTAGCAAACATTTTTTTGAGCAGTTGCTGCCGCTTTTCGTGTTCGCCAGGCCGTGTTCGGTTGTAGTCGTAGAGTAGTTCCTGAGCAGCTTCCTGCCGCTTTAGAATAGCCTCATCATCTGGTAAGTAAAGATTACCATTGTGCATATCTTCTGTCATGCTTATCCTCCTCATATTGTTATACTAATTATAACAAATTATAAAGCGGTTTCATTGGCTAATTTACGGGAAATAGTGAAAAATGGTGTTCTTCACTGTTATCTAGCCTAATCGGGCTCCAGAAAGGCAACAATCTGCACATAACAAGCTCCCACCAAAACCCAAGTTTGGGGTGCTCGCCACTGTTATCTAGCCTAATCGGGCTCCAAGAAAGGCAACGACCTGCACACAACAGGCGCTTACCCAAAGCCCAAGTTCGGGGTGCTCGCCACTGTTACCTAGCCTAATCGGGCTCCAGAAAGGCAACGACCTGCACACAACAAGCTCCACCCAAAACCCAAGTTCGGGGTTTTCGGTGGAGCTTGTTGTGCTACGGTCGTTAAACGCCTTTCTTGCGCACCTTAACCAATTGACCCTTCCATCTCAAAACTAATCAGACGGTTCAGTTCAACGGCATATTCCATTGGTAGCTGCTTCGTAAATGGTTCCACGAAGCCCATGATGATCATTTCAGTCGCCTTTGACTCCGAGATCCCTCTCGACATCAGATAGTACAGCTGTTCTTCTGAAATCTTTGACACCTTAGCTTCATGTTCCATCGCAACCTTACCATTATAGATTTCGTTATACGGAATCGTATTTGATGACGATTCATCATCCATAATAATCGTGTCACACTCAACGTGAGCCTTAGAACCATCCGACTTAGGCGTGAAACGCACCGTCCCACGGTAATCAGTTGAACCACCAGTCTTGGCAATTGATTTCGACACAATTGAGCTCGACGTATTCGGCGCATTATGGATCATCCGGGCACCTGAGTCTTGGTGAATCCCATTAGAAGCAACGGCAATCGACAGCATCGTCCCACGAGCACCTTCACCATCGAGATAAACGCTTGGGTACTTCATTGTCACCTTAGACCCCAGGTTACCATCGACCCATTCCATCGTGGCATTCTCTTGGGCACAGGCCCGCTTCGTTTCCAGACTGTAAACGTTGTTGGACCAGTTTTGAATGGTCGTGTAACGGCAGTAAGCGTCTTTAGCAACGTTAACTTCAACCACCGCGGCATGCAAACTATCTGAAGAATAGTTAGGCGCGGTACAGCCTTCAACGTAATCAATTTTAGCCCCTTCATCAACAATGATCAGAGTACGTTCAAATTGACCAGAATTTTCAGCATTCAATCGGAAGTAAGCCTGAATTGGGGTCTTAGTTTGAACACCCTTTGGAACGTAGATGAATGAACCGCCTGACCAAACAGCCCCGTTTAAAGCCGCGAATTTATTATCAGTTGGTTTGACTAACTTGCCAAACCACTTCTTAAACAGTTCTGGATATTCCCGCAATGCGGTATCCGTATCGGTGAAAATGATTCCCAGTTTGGCGAAATCGTTACGCATATTATGATAAACCACTTCGGACTCGTACTGAGCCGATGATCCAGCCAAGTATTTCCGTTCCGCTTCTGGTACACCTAACCGGTCGAAGGTCTTCTTTAAATCATCCGGCACATCTTTCCAGTCCCGGTATTTTTTATCGGTCATTTTTTGATAATACAGCATATTCTTTAAATCAAGTTCGCTCAAATCGGGACCATAATCTGGCATTGGTAATTTCTTGTAAGCCTCGTAAGACTTCAAGCGGTAATCCAGCATCCATTTTGGTTCCTTTTTTTCAGCAGAAATTTTACGAACCGTTTCCTCTGTCAGTCCACGGCCAGTTGAGTACGCTGGTTTAACATCATCGTGGAATCCATATTCATAATCTTGGTCTTTGGCAACAATGTCTGGGACATCTTCTGCAGTTTTTCCTTTTGCCATACGTTATTCCCCCTTATCAGAATCATCAGAATCGACACTACCATCCGGCTGCTTCAACAGTGCCCGTTGCAGTGCCCACCACGACAACGTGGCACACTTGATCCGTGCTGGGAACGTCATGACGTTGCTCAAAATAGCAGCGTCCTGCAGTTCATCTAAATCAGCTTGCGGGTGCTTCTTACCCATGACCATGTCTGAAAAAGTCTTGGCCATGTGCAGTGCCTGTTCTTTGGACTTGCCCATCACAGCGTCCGTCATCATGCTGGCACTGGATTGGCTGATCGTACAGCCGTCACCGGTAAACCCAATATCCTTGATCTTATCGTGGTCGTCCAGATCAATATCCAGATTGATCACATCGCCGCAGGTCGGGTTTTTTAACGTGATCTTATGCGTTGCGTCTGGTAACGCGTGCTTGTGATGCGGATGATCCGAATGATCCAAAATGACTTCGCGATATAAACTATTTAGTCTTTCTAGACCCATGATTGAAGAACTCCTTTGTCTCTTGAATTGCCACCAGCAAGCGATCAGCATCCGCTTGGGTGTTATATAGATAGAAACTTGCACGGGCAGTCGCCGTTAAACCTAAATACGTCATTAGCGGCTGTGCACAATGGTGACCCGCTCGAACGGCGACCCCTTCCATGTCTAAGGCCGTGGCCACATCATGCGGATGTAAATTTTCGAGGTTAAAGGCAATGACCCCAGTATGCTTAGCCGGATCTTGTGGTCCGTAAACTTGAACACCGTCAATCGCTTCCATTTTTGGTAAGAGGTAATTGACTAATTGCTGTTCGTGTTCATGTACGGCATCCATACCGATGCCAGTCAAATAATCAACGGCAGCGCCTAAGCCCACCGCACCGGCGATGTTTTGCGTTCCGGCTTCAAACTTATAGGGTAACTCGGCCCAAGTACTATCCTGTTCATGCACGAAACCAATCATTTCACCGCCGTACTGATAAGGTGGCATTGCTTCCAATAATTGACGCTTGCCGTATAAAATACCGATCCCGGTAGGCCCCATCATTTTATGCCCGGAAAACGCGTAGAAGTCAACGTCGAGATCTTGCACGTCAACGGCCATGTGGGGTACCGCCTGAGCACCGTCACCAACGAAGATGGCACCGTGCTGATGGGCCAATTTAGCCAGTTGCTTGATTGGATTGACCGTACCCATGACGTTTGAGGCATGCGCCACGGCCACGATCTTGGTTTTATCGGTAATCAGCTGAGCGGCTTCGTCCAAATCAAGTTCACCATCAGCCGTTAAATGAATGTACTTTAACGTGGCGCCCTTGCGATTAGCCAATTGCTGCCAGGGAATCAGATTACTGTGATGTTCCATAATGGAGATCACGATCTCATCGCCGGCCGAGATATTGGCTTCACCGTAAGTGCTGGCAACAAGGTTCAACCCGTCGGTACAGCCCTTCGTGAAGATCACTTCTTCAGGTTCCGGTGCGTTAATGAATTTTTGCACTTTGCGACGAGCGGCTTCATAATCAGCAGTTGCCCGTTCAGCTAAGGTATGCACACCCCGATGGACGTTGGCATTATCAGTTTGATAAAAATGGGTCAACGCTTTGATCACTTGATTAGGTCGTTGTGCAGTAGCGGCGTTATCGAGATACACCAACCGTTCATCGTTGACCTTTTGATTCAGAATTGGAAAATCATTCATTACTTTGTTTAAAGTGCTGTCCATCCTCGATCTTCCTTTCAATCACATCAATCATTTCTTGACGAACTTCCGGCAACGGAATCTCTTCTAGTACGGGGCCTAAGAATCCCCGAATAACTAATCGCTGAGCCAGTTCCTTATCGATCCCACGGCTCATCAAGTAGTACATCTGGTTTTCATCAACTTGCCCAACACTAGCAGCGTGACCGGCAATCACATCGTTTTCATCAATTAACAAGATTGGGTTAGCGTCACCGTGTGCCTGGTCTGACATCATCAAGACCCGGTTTTCTTGTTCCGCGTTGGCACCGGAAGCGCCATGAATAATGTTACCGATCCCGTTAAAGATCAGTTCGGATTTTTCCAGTAGGACCCCGCGTTGTGAGATGTTAGCGGTA
The DNA here is from genome assembly GCF_005405185.1 of Secundilactobacillus hailunensis. Taxonomy (GTDB): domain Bacteria; phylum Bacillota; class Bacilli; order Lactobacillales; family Lactobacillaceae; genus Secundilactobacillus; species Secundilactobacillus hailunensis. The sequence continues at coordinate 81,637 of NZ_BJDO01000007.1, read as the reverse complement.
GTATGTTTACCAATATTAACTACCCGATTATTGATCCCATTAGATTGCTTGCCAGTAGTAACGGCAATGACTTTCGATTCTGAATGGGACCCTTCACCGACTAGTTCACTGGTGATATCACCTAATGTATTTTGCTCATTAACGATACCAACAGCCCAGTCAAACCGCGCGTTTTCACTGAGGTGTGCCCGCCGATGCAGAAATGAATAAGTATTTTTACCTAATTCATCCACACTGGAGAAGTGCACGTGGCTGTCAGGCTGACTCATCACTTCAACCATGCAGTGCGCCGCGTTATCAACGTCACCCTTAGTGTTCAAATGCTGAATAAAAGAGAACTGACTGCCTTCATCGGCAATGATCAACACGTGCGAGACCATGGCCTGCTTTACCGTACTGTCTTGAATCAAATAAACTTCGATTGGCTGTTTGATTTCAACACCCTTAGGAACGTATAAAAACACTCCTGAATTTAAAAAGGCTTGCTGGTAAGCAGTTAATTTATTTTCGTTAAATTTAGTGACCTTAGTCATAAAATACTTCTGCGTTAATTCTGGATAATCCCTAAATGCACTGAAAATATCCGTTAAAATAACACCCTGTTTGGATAATTCAGTTGGGACATTCACCGCCACGGTCGTCTGGCCAACTTGAACAAACCGGATTTGACCTTTAGATCGCGGTAGATCATTAGCTAGTGAAGTATCTGACTTTCTAAAGTTCAGATCCGTGTTATCCATTAACGGCCAGCGGTGAAAGTCATAGCGTTTCACTTCTGGCAACGCAAGCTCTTGCATGGCATCAACCGCGTCGAGACGGCGTTGCACGAACCAGTCTGGCTCGCCGTGCGCGTCAGCAGCAGTTTTGACTGCAGTTTTTATTGCTTCATAATCCTGAACGGCACTTATCAAAACGATCCCTCCTTAACGGTTATCATCAACCAAATTAACGTGTAACCCTAATTCGTCACGTAGACCAGCATAACCTTCTTTTTCAAGTTTCTTGGCAAGGTCAGCATCACCGGATTTAACGATCTGGCCATCCATCATCACGTGGACAACATCTGGCACGATGTAGTTCAAAAGCCGTTGGTAGTGGGTAATGATCAATGAACCGAAGTCATCGCCACGCATTGAGTTAACACCCTTAGAAACCACTTGTAACGCATCAATATCCAAGCCGGAATCAATTTCATCCAGTAAGGCAAAAGATGGCTTGATCATTAATAATTGTAAAATCTCGTTACGTTTCTTTTCACCGCCAGAGAAGCCTTCGTTTAAGTAGCGTTCCGTCATTTCTTTACTCATATCGAGTAATTCCAAGTTTTTATCCAATTCCTTTAAGAAGGCCATGACTGAAATTTGATCATCTTCTGGTCGCCGGGCGTTAATCGCTGCCCGCAAAAATTCGGCGTTGGTTACACCCTTGATCTCAGCTGGATACTGCATCCCTAAGAACAAGCCCTTACGCGCCCGTTCATCGACTGGCATGCCTAAAATACTGTCACCGTTTAATAAGATGTCGCCCTGAGTAACGTGATAGGCGCTATTACCCATGATAGTCTGTGCCAGCGTTGATTTACCGGTTCCGTTCGGTCCCATAATGGCGTGAATTTCACCAGTTTTCATTGTCAGATTTACACCCTTCAAAATTTCTCGGGTCTGATCCTTCTCTTCTTTAACTTCAACGTGCAGATCCTTCACTTCAAGTGTCGCCATATCAATCATCCTCCACGAAATTATTATCGCCGGAATATTGCCTTGATCAATACTACAATTATTCCTATGCGAATATTGTTCATTACACTTATAAAGTATAGTTGTTTTCCCACCCGATTCAAACTGGTAAAGACCCTTAAATCAAAAAAGATACCTAAAAATTTCATATTATGTGCTACTATAGGGGAAAAGATATTCTTTTATGAATACGCTTACTTAAGTGATATTAGAATATTACTCGGTACACCTTGAAAGGGAGGTCGGTGATCATGAATCACTTCATGATTAAACAATTCAATGGTCTTGACGATGCCACCACGCAACGGCTGCATAGTCTAGGACTGCAGGTGGGCAGTGACGTTACCGCTGTTCGCTTCTACCCGTTTCATGGTCCGGTCATTATTCAAGTTGATCAGCAAAAGATCGGTATTCGCTACCGGGTATTTAAACAGCTCACGGGAGGTGACCTCTCTTGACGACCGTCGCCCTGCTTGGCAATCCCAATACTGGGAAAACCACTCTGTTCAATGAATTAACTGACAAATACGCCTACGTGGGTAATTGGACCGGCGTCACCGTGGAAAAAAAGGTTGGCCAGATTCGCCATTCCAATACCGAAGTGATCGATCTGCCCGGCGTTTATTCTTTGAGTCCCATTACTAAGGATGAATCAGTTGTCACTAATTATTTGCTGCGAGACTCACCTGACCTAATTTTAAACGTCACTAACGCCAGTCAGCTAAAACGTAATCTCTTACTTTCAGTTGAGGTGTTGGAATTGGGTGTTCCCGTTATTATCACCCTTAACATGATTGATGATTTAAAGCGCAGCGGACACTACTATGATTTAAAAACCTTATCAACTGAATTAGGCTGTCCTGTCCGAACGAGTAACGCACGAAATAAGGAGGGCCTACCGCAATTAAAAGCGGATTTAGTCCAAAATCAGGCTGATATTCAGCCCAATTCACCATTACAATTAAATTACCCGATCATGGTCAGCCAAGCGATCCGGCAAGCGGCTAAAGCATTAACCACCGATTATCAGATCGACGCTAAGTTTGCTCACTGGCTGGCAATTCAATACATTAATGATAATAAAGTCGTTCGCAAATATGCCGTGAAGAACCACTTAAAGCCGCTATTATCCCAGCAAGCTTACTATGACGCGCAAAAGTTTGCCGACCAGATCTTTGAAACGCGGCTTTCCTTTATTGAAACCACACTGGCCAATGCGACTGAACAGCTGCATTCCACTAAACACGTGGCCATGACGTCTAAGATCGATAAGGTCGTGACCAACCCAATCCTGGGTTTACCAATTTTTGTGGGCATCTTTTTCCTGATGTTTAAATTCTCGTTTGACTGGGTCGGTACCCCCTTATCGCACCAATTAGACAAGTTATTATCCGGACCAATTTCAACTTGGGCCAATCAGTTTTTGACTCAGGTCGGTGCCTTGCCGATGCTGCGATCCCTGATCGTCAACGGCTTAATCGCTGGTGTTGGTGGCGTTTTGACTTTCATTCCACAAATTTTCGCACTGTTCGCCTGTATTTCCATTCTGGAAGATTCCGGCTACATGGCCCGTGCTGCGCTGGTCACCGACCGCATTATGGAAATGATCGGCTTAAACGGCAAAGCCTTCATTCCATTGATCATCGGCTTTGGCTGCAACGTTACGGGGATCATGGCGGCCCGCACCATTGAACAGCCGAAAGAACGCCTCATTACCACGCTGATCACGCCGTTTATGAGCTGCTCGGCCCGGCTGCCCATCTATAGTTTATTCGTGGCCGCCCTCTTTCCGCGACATCAAGCCGTAATCGTGTTGTCGCTTTACTTTTTAGGTATCGTGGTCGCTTTGTTAATGGCCAAGTTTTACCACGTGATCTTCAGAGCCAAGGAAAATTCCGTTTTCATCGTGGAATTACCGCAATATCACATTCCAAAACTAAGCATTGTTTGGCACGGTACTTGGGACAAGGGTAAGGGCTTCATTAAAAAAGCCGGCACGATTATTTTCGCCGGTACCGTATTGATCTGGCTACTGTCAAACTTTAACGCTCACGGCTATGTTACCCAGATCGACCACAGTTTTGCGGCTAGTCTGGGGCAGATCCTGTTACCGATCTTTAGACCCATTGGGATTACCACTTGGCAGCCGATCAGTGCTTTGCTGACCGGTGTGCTGGCAAAAGAAGTTATCAGCTCCAGCATGATGGTGCTGTTCCACACCGCCAACCAAGGGGCGCTGATCGGCATGATCGGTGGCAGCTTTACCGCTCTATCAGCATATGCACTATTAGTTTTTGTTCTGCTATACATTCCCTGCTTCGCCACGATTGGGACGATCAAATCCGAAACTGGTTCGGCTAAGTGGGCTGCTTATTCCGTAGTTTCAAGTTTAGTTATCAGTTACGGACTTGCCTTTCTCATCTTTCAAATTGGTTCATTATTCACTTGAAAAGAGGTCATCATTCATGGGATTATTCATTAATATCATTATTATTGCTGCTATCATTGGTCTAGCCGGTTATCAAATTTACCGAGCCGTTAAGCGTTCCAAACAAGGTGAATGTGCTGCCTGCGACTATGACTGTGAAGCTAAAAAGCTGTTAAATAAATCAAAGAAACGGGCACTTTAAGTTAAGTTGCCTAAATCACCAAATTAAAAGGCCTGCCAAAGAATGGATTCTGAAATTCTTTGGCAGGCCTTATTTTTGTATCATGCAATAATCAATAGATCAGTCTAATTGCCATTCCCAATTACTGCACGTCATACTGTTTTAAATAAGCACTTAACGGCTGCAAGTTTTGTGCGTAATAGCGTTTTTTAAAAGTCGCGATCGTTTCAGCATCAAACTGATCCGGATCCAGCGTTAATTTTTCAACTGGAATCGGCCGTTCATTAGTCATTCGAATATCGATCAATACCGGTTTGCCGGACTGCGAAAGTTTTAGGGCTTGATCAAAGGCATCGGCAACCTCACTGATCTTAGTCACCGTGATACCAGTCATGCCTTGCGCTTCCGCAACCTTGGCAAAATCAGTCTGTGGCAGACTGATACCAAACCACTCCTGACCGTCATCTTCCTGCTCATCTTCAATGTAGCCTAACGCCAGATTAGTGAAAACAACGTTAATGATCGGTAAGCCATACGTAACTTCGGTAGCCAGATCCTGCATCACCATGGCTGCCGCCCCATCACCAACTAGGTTAAAGACTTGGCGCTGAGGGTAATTCAGCTGTGCAGCAATCGCACCTGGCAGACCGACACCCATCGTCGCAAATAGACCAGAAGTGATCCAGGGTTGCTGCCCGTTGACCTTTAACAGCCGAACCGCATTTTGCGTTACATCCCCAACGTCAATGGAAAAAATGGCGTCATCCGTGGCAATTCGGTTGATCTGCTTAAACGCCGGCTCGAACCGGAGATTGCCCTCCGCACGGTTCATCATTTCATCATTATATTGGTGCCAGTTGGCGACATTCATCACATTGGCTGCGTACCACGGCGAAACCGGTGCCTTCTCGCCAAGGTCTAACAAGCGTTGCAACGTTTGTTTCGCGTCAGCCAAAATAGCCACATCCGTATGGTGCCGTTTGCCCAAAATCTGTGGGTTCGTATCCACTTGAACAAACTTGATGTTCGGCTTGAACATCGCTTCAGCAAACGGATAGTTGGAACCAACAAATAACAAGAGATCCGTTTCCTTTAGCGCTTCATTTGCTGGTTTGGAAGCTACTCTCGCAGCTGAGCCCAATAAAGCCTCAAAGTTATAAGGAATGATCTCCTTTCCTAACGCGGTGGTGATAATGGGTACCTGAAACTTTTGCGCAAATGCCATCACTTCATCCGCAGCGCCAATGGTCCCTTGACCGACATAGATCAACGGTTTCTTCGCCTGTTTCAGTAACGCTAAAATCTGCTCAATTTGGTCATCGGCTGGCGGTGCCAACTGTGGCCGCGCAAAGTTCGCCGCGGAACTGTAGTAGCCAGCCGCTGGAATCGGCTTGTTCGCTAAATCGTTAGGAATCGTCACAAAGGCTGGTCCGTGTTGAGCAAACGCCCGCCGAATCGCTTCATCAATGACGTGGGGCAAACTTTCTGCCGTGGTCACCGTCCGCGCGTACACCCCTGGATCGTTGAACCAAGGGTCTTCATCAAACTCCTGGAAGAAGTCTTGGTTCATGAGTGCTTGGGGATTTTGACCGATCAAAAATAAGACGGGTACCTTATCCGCCATAGCATCATAGGCGCCCTGATATAAGTGGGTTGCCCCGGGTCCCGCTGAACCAAACGCCACCCCGATATGCCCCGTTAACTTCGTATCCGCCACAGCCGCCAAGGCCCCCACCTCTTCATGGCGAACGTGGATGTACTTAATGCGTTCCTGCTCCTGGTCTAAGGCGTACATCAAATTATTGATCGTACCACCGGGAATCCCATAGATATGATCAACGTGCCAGCTTTCCAACGTCTTGAGGGCTGCTATGCCCGAATTAATGGTCTCTGCCATCGTAATTTCCTCCTCCAAAAAAAGAATAGTAAGATTAATTTTGGCTTAATATTTTAAGCGTCATTATCATAGAACGACCCCAATTTAATAGCAATTAACTTGACTTGGTAAACTGAATTAGTCTGCAATAATCAAATAGGGGCTATAATTGAAGTACTAAAATTAACAGAATAAGGTGATCAGCATGACTAAAATCGACAAACGAACGTTAAAGACTAGGACTAAGATTGAAACCGCCATGGTCACACTGTGTCAAAACCAGGTCAGTTTTGCCGCAGTAACCGCCCCTAAAGTTGCCGCCACTGCTGGCATTTCCCGCCAAACGTTCTACCGCTACTATCTAACTCCTAAACAGGTGATCACCAACTTGATTGAACGGCATTTGAACGAGTTTTTAAAAACCTTTCGGCTGCAAAACCTCACCGCGCGAAAAATGGTCCTTCAATTAATGACGATCTGGCAGGGCCGCACGACCGTTTTAGAATTAGTCGAATGGTCGGATTCCCGTTATGAATTTATTCGTGCGCTAGCCCAGTTCAACCAGCAAATTGCCACCCAAAACCAGGTTAACTTGATCAACGAACAAACGGTCTGCAACGTTTACGCCGCCGCAACCTATATGCTGTTACGGGATTACGTTTTAAAAAACCGGTGGACCCAAGAACAGGCCACCGATTTACTACTGCATTTAACTAATAACATGGATCAAATCTTCTAACTTCTGCGACAATCTGTGACAATCGGTCCATAACTTCCTGCATTTAACAGCTAAACTAGGCTTATTCAATATAAGAGGTGCTTAAATATGAAATTAATTACAACTGAAGAACACATCAGTACTGATTTTGCCCACAAAGCAATCAACGATTACTTAAAGACTGTCCCTGCTGACCCCAAGGAAATGCAGAAATTTGGCAAATCATTTGCAGAAGGCTTGGTTGCCTATGCCGTAGATCCAGCAGTCATGAGTGACATTGACGACAAACGGCTCAAGTACATGGATGATAATGGCATTGATATGCAGATCCTGTCTTACGGTGATGCCAGCACCAACCCTGATATGCTGCCGTCAGATCAGTCAATTGCACTGAGCCAAAAGATCAACGATACGATTGCCAATGCGGTTAAACGTCACCCAGACCGTTACTTGGGCTTTGCCACCCTCCCCGTTTCTGATCCAAAAGCTGCCGCTAAGGAACTCCAGCGGGCCGTTGAAGAATTGGATTTAAAGGGCGCTTTGATCTTAGGCACTGCCAAAAATAACGAGTTCCTGGATGCACCTAAGTTCATGCCAATCTTTGAAATGGCTGCTAAATTAGATGTGCCGCTCTACATTCACCCTTCAATGCCGTCAAAGACCATCCGTGATAACTATTACAGTGGCATGAACCCCATCGGCTTTAACGCCATCATGTCCACACCAGGTTGGGGCTGGCACATGGAAGCTGGCCTGCACGTGACGCGTCTGATCTTGTCTGGCCTGTTCGATAAATTACCTAATTTGAAGTTGATCTCTGGCCACTGGGGCGAATTTGTCCCTTACTTCCTCGAACGGTTAGATGAAGCAACTACCCCAGTCATTGGCAATCCCTTAAAACACCCTGTATCTTACTACTACAAGAAAAACGTTTACGTTACCCCAAGCGGGATGTTTACGTGGCCTCAAATGCAATTGGTCCTCACTGAAATGGGTGCCGATCACGTCATCTGGGCACAAGATTATCCTTACGTCACGGGTAACGCTGCGAACTTCTTGAGTGATACGCCAATTAGTGAAACGGATAAGGAAAAGATTGCCCATGGCAACATTGAAAAGCTGCTCAAATTAAACAAGTAATGATTAAAGAAAGCCAGCTGCGAAATAATCCGCAACTGGCTTTTTAGAGTATGACACAAAAAACGACCCTCACAGGTCGTTTTTGTTAGTACTGATAATATTAGAATTTAACTTGGCTATCGTCAGAACCCTTTTCGATTAAGTTTACGTTGCTGTTCAAAGCATATTGAACCATGTTCTTAACAGCAGTTTCAGTGTAGAAAGCAACATGAGGTGTAACCAGAACGTTTTCACGCTTGATCAAGTTCTTCAAACGTTCGTCTGGAATAGCATCAAAGCTACCAAAATCGGTGTTGAAGATACCAACTTCGTCTTCGTAAACATCAAGGGCAGCACCGGCAACTTTACCTGAATCCAGGGCACGGATCAAAGCATCAGTATCAACTAAAACCCCACGAGCAGCATTGATGATGAAAACACCATCTTTCATCTTGCCAAAGGCTGCATCGTTAAGCATATGTTCGTTTTCCTTTGTAGCTGGTGAGTGGACTGTAATGACATCGGCTTTGGCGTAGAGTTCATCCAAAGTATCAACGTAAATACCGTCTTTTTCCAATTCAGGATTATGATAAACATCATAACCAATGATCTTAGCGCCGAAGCCGCGGCAAATATTAATCACTTTACGACCAATCCGACCAGTAGCAATCACACCAACAGTCATCTGATCTAATTCCTTAGCAATGGTTGGCGCCCAACGAAGATCACCATGAGCGATTTTACGGTCAAAAGTGTTCGTCTGGCGAAGCAAACGCATTAATTGGGTAACAGCCAATTCGGCGATTGCGCTTGGTGAATATGCGGGTACGTTAGTAACTTTGATGTCATTACGCTTGATAGCGTCTGCATCAACGTTATCAACACCAACGTTACGTAGTGAAAGTGACTTGATACCGAAGCTAGCCAATTTGTCCAAAACAGAAGCGGTGTATGGCTTTTGTTGGTAAACAACAGCACCATCATACCCCTTAGCTTGATCGACAGTTGAATCATCTAATAAAGCGGCAACGGCTTTAACTTCGATGCCCTTTTCCTTTGACCATTCTTTAAGATAAGGCATTTCATCGTCACGAATACCATATGCAATAATTTTCACAATTGTTTCCTCCATTCACTGATATAGCTTTATTTTATCATTTTTTAATCAGCTTGATAAGGACTTCAGCGAATTATGAAAGAAAAGGCAATTAATTGTTTCATTTTATAAATTGAATTGAAAATAAGTGCTAGCTTTCAAACGTGAACCCCATGGGCCAGCAAATAAGCCACTTTGGCAGCTCTCGGCTGATGTTTAAACGCGTATTCCGCTTTCAAGGCAGCTGATTTAGTTGCAAAGGTCTCAAAATAAATCAGTTTTAACGGATGGCGGCTCTTCACTCGCGTATACTTGGCACCCTTACCCGCCTGGTGGGCAGCTAACCGTGCGTAGACGTCGGTGGAGTAACCACCGTACAGACTGTTATCAGCACAGAGCAGCACGTAAAAATAATACTGATCAGGTTGTTTAGTCACCGTAAAGCATCTTCTTTACTGGTGCCGAATACTCGCCAGATTCATCATAAGTCATGAGTGATGGCAGGACCTTTAAGCCACTAGTACCCCCATCCTTAATGGCCTCAACTAGCATGATATTAGCGTCTTTACCTACTTTCGGGTAAACGAACTGCAGGCGTTTAACGGCTAACCGGTATTTTTGCATCATTGATATCAGCTCAGGTAACCGGTCCGGCCGGTGGACAAAGTAAGCTTTACCATTGGTTTTCAATAACCCGCTAGTAACTGAAATAACGGTTTCCAAGGTCGTAGCAATTTCATGGCGGGCAATGGCCAGGTACTGATTCGGATTCTTCTTGCTATCCGGCAAATCGGCAAAATACGGTGGATTGCAGACCACGGCATCGACCGAGTCCTTATGAATCTGGTCAAAGATCGTTGCGAGGTCTTGCTGGTACACCGTAATCTGCTGTTCAAGCTGATTTAGCGCCACTGAGCGGCGTGCCATGTCCGCTAACCGCGGCTGAATCTCCACCATAGCAATCTTACCCTTTACCCGCGGGGCCATAAATAAGCTCACAGCCCCGTTTCCTGCACACAGGTCCACTAAAGTGCTCGCTTGTTTCATTGGCGGTTTCGCAAAATTAGCCAAGAGAACCGCATCTAATGAAAAGGAAAAGACTTGCGGACTTTGAATAATTTGAATGTCTTCACTATAAAGCTGGTCAATACGTTCACCAGGCAGTAATTCTGGAGTTGTCAAATAATCACCCATTTCGTTGATGTTTCAGCTATTTATCCTTATAATAGCCATTATTGTAAGTTAAGCCACATCTGTGTATAAGTCGTTAGGTCAATGCCTTACTATCTTACTATTTTTTACGAACATATCAAGCCCCTAAAAGACAGTTAAATGCCGTTGTCATTGCCATCCAAGACTTTTAGCGCTAACTGGTTTATAATAAATTATTAGACAATCTGACATAGGAGAGGTTACATCATGTTTTATTCTTTTATTCGCGTGATCGTGCGCATCATCGTTTACATCATTAACGGTAAACCGCGGTTTGAACACACTGAAAGATTACCCAAAGGCAACTATATTCTGGTTGGCCCGCACCGGACCTGGTTTGATCCCATCTACTACGCACTGGCCGGCAGTCCGAAAAAATTTAGCTTTATGGCAAAAATCGAGTTATTTAAAAACCCGATCCTGCGTTGGATCTTAAATCATGCCAACGCGTTTCCAGTTGACCGGAAAAATCCCGGTCCATCAGCTATTAAGACTCCGGTACGGCTGTTAAAAAACAGCAATTTATCGCTGATCATGTTTCCTTCCGGTACTCGGCATTCCCAAGATTTAAAGGGTGGCGTGGCCGTGATCGCCAAGCTTTCTAAGGTACCCATCGTCCCCACCGTTTATCAAGGACCACTCACTTTCAAGCAGCTCTTCAGTCGCCAGAAAATCACCGTTTCATTTGGCGAACCCTTTAGCGTTGATCCGAAAATGAAATTAAACGCTGACGGCTTTAAAGTCATTGAAACTAAGATGCAGGCTGGCTTTGATCAGCTTGATCACGATATCGATCCGAATTTTCACTATGTGGATCCGAAGGCTAAGTCAAAAGCATAGACTATCAAAAAGCAATCCAACTTCAGCAGTTAATCGAAGTTGGATTGCTTTTTTGTTTAATCCAAATGAGCCGTATTCTGCAGCTGGATCATGTCGTAGTAGGCACCCCTTTTCGCCATTAATTCATCGTTAGTACCGCGCTCAATAATCTGTCCTTGATGCAGCACTAAGATCAAATCGGCGTTTTGAATGGTCGACAGCCGGTGAGCAATCGCAATCGTCGTTCGACCAGACTGTAACTTGGCCAAACTCTTTTGAATCTCTTCTTCGGTTTCCGTATCCACGTTAGCGGTCGCTTCATCTAAAATTAAGACTTTCGGATCAGTAACCACCGTTCGTGCAAACGAAATCAGCTGTTTTTGACCGCTGGAATAACCGTTACCACGCTCGATCACCCGGGAGTCATACCCTCGGGGCAAGGATTCAATCATGTCATCCGCGTTGACAAACTGCGCGGCTGCTCGCACCTGCCGATCAGAAATTGACTGGTTAAACATTCTGATATTGGACGCCACCGTACCGTAAAACAGGAATGGTTCCTGTAAAACGAGACCCATCTTAGCGCGCAATGTGGCGTAATCATACTCCCGAATATCGTGCCCATCGATCAATACCTGGCCAGACTGAAATTCGTAAAAGCGCATCAGTACGTTGATGATCGACGACTTGCCACTCCCTGTTTCACCAACTAACGCCACCGTTTGACCGGGGTTAGCAACGAATGAAATATCATCCAAAATCGGTTTTTCGCCATCATAGGAAAAGCTCACGTGTTTAAATTCAATCTTCCCCTGCGTAATGTCTCTGCCGGCAACTGGCTTTTGAGTTGGCACAGCGGTTTTATCCGCCATTAGCTTCATCACCCGCGAACCCGAAACGATCCCCTCTTGGAAATCACTCAGATTATCCATCATGCTGGTCATGGGGTTAAAAAGGTTATCCAAATAAGTGACAAACGCGTAAATCATCCCAGCTGGGACGATACCGTTCAGACCACGAACACCCAGTAAAGTCAGCACGAATACGACACCTAAAGCATAAAAGAGGTCGATCAGCGGACTGAGCAAGAGTGAGTTGATGCGGATCATGGCTTGCCGTGATTTAAAATAAGCACTGTTGACATCATCGAACTCATGGTTCATCCGTCGTTCCTGCCGAAACTGCTGAATAATGCTGATCCCAGTAATTGCTTCTGACAACCGTGAATTTAATTCACTAAGCCGTTCACGCATCCGCCGGTAAACTTTAGAACTGTAACGCTGGTAATACCAAATTGTGACGCCTAATAGTGGCAGCAGGATCAGTAACCAGACAGCCACCTTCGCGTTTAACAGAAACATCGCGATGACTGAAGAAATCACCGAAAATAGCGCCACAATGAGACTGCTAAACAGCTGCCAAAAGGTGCTAAACGACATGGTATCATTGGTTAGCCGCGATAGGATCGAGCCACTGGGGACCTGATCAAAAAAGCGCATCCCCAGATGGTGGAGTTTATCGAACAACTGCCGCCGCACACTTTCCAGCATATATTCGGCCCCCATGCTGTAGAGGTAAGCCTGACCAAATTGCATGAACGCCCGCACGACCATGGCAAAGAAATACAGGCCGGCAAACAGCCACATGACCTTGAGATCGGCACGGCCCACTTTGAGGTAGTTATCCATGTAATCCTTTAAAATCATAGGCAGCATAATGTTAACCACGCTAATTAGAGCGGCTAACACAATGGCAACAATAAAGTGGCGCCAGTAAGGCTTAGCGTAACCGATCAATCGTGCGACGATCCCCATTTGTTCTTTGATTGGGATACTCTTGGCCCAAGCAGATTGCTGTTTATTATTCTTCACCATTAGCCCCCCCCTTACTCGCATTTCCAGTTCTTGGCGCTCAAACATCTGGTGATACCAGCCGTCCTGTGCCATCAACTGATCATGATTACCGCGTTCAGTCACCGTACCATGATCCATCACAATAATTTCGTCCGCCTGCATGACTGAACTCAGGCGGTGCGCAGCGATAATGGTCGTTTTACCGGCCCGTTCGTCGTGCAGATTGGTTAAGATCTTACTTTCAGTTTCCGCGTCCACCGCTGATAAGGCATCGTCTAAGATCAGCAGTTCCGGTTTAATGAGCAGGGCTCTGGCAATTGCCAAACGCTGCCGCTGTCCTCCTGATAGTGAGACACCTTCTTCACCAACTAAGGTATCAAAGCCGTTTTCAAACTGGTCAATTTGGTCAGCGAAATCGGCCTCTTTGACCACCGCATCGATTTCAGCATCGGTCGCTTCCGGTTTAGCAAACGCAATATTGTCGCGTACCGATTCCGAAAATAAAAAGCTATCCTGTGGCACGTAACCCAGCGCTGGCAGATAACTATCTAACTGATAGTCCAAAATATCAGTGTCGCCATAGCTGATGTGACCCTGATACTGCTCAAATTGACGCAGCAAAAGTCGCATGATCGTGGTCTTCCCTGCACCGACCCGGCCCACGATACCCAGCGTTTTACCGGCTGAAATCGTGAATGACACCTTGCTTAGTGCCGTTTGCGGATCGTCTGGATAATTGAATTTGGCCACGTTAAAGGTGAGATCACCGGCTGGGCGCTCGCTTTTACCATTCGTTTGGTCAATCACTTGTGAGCGTTCATTGATCAGGTTCATGACCCGATCATAACTGGCATTCCCACGTTCCATGGTGTTAAACAGCATTCCTACCGCGAAAATTGGCCAGATCATCATGGAAAGATAGGTAATAAATGAAACCAAATTACCGATCGTGATCACGTGGCTGACAACTAAGGAGCCGCCCATGACGATCGTCGCCACGTAGGCTAACCCAATGATCAAAGTGGTAATGGGATCAAATAACGCATCGAGGCGATTGACCCGCCGATTGACTTTAATAGTCTGGTCAACCTGCTGATCAAAATCCGTGATGTCTTCTTGTTCCTGACCGAGGCTCTTGATCACCTTAACGCCACTGATACTTTCCTGGGCTTTATTATTCAGCCGTGAAAACGCTGCTTGGGAATCACGAAAGGCAATGTTGATCTTTTGTCCGAGATAAAATGCCATCACCGCTAACAGCGGAAACGGTAAGACTGCAATCAAGGTCAGCCGCCAGTTGATCAGCGTCATCATAGCAATCAACGTGGTTCCACCAGTGATAATGGAATCCGCGAATTGAAGGATACCGCCACCGGCCACCCGTTGAATCGCTTGCAGGTCGTTCGTGGCCCGGGCCATGAGATCACCGGTTCGGTATTTCTGATAAAAGCTTTGATCCATCGTCATATAATGGCCAAATAAACGCTGCCGCAACGTTTTTTCCAACTTCGCAGCTGCACCCCAAATCGCCGTTCGCCACATATAGCGTGACCCATACTGACCAATGGCAGCTGCTAACAAGATCAGCAGATCAATGGCTAACAGTCGTCCGGTCAACTGATGGCTATGAATTGAATCGACAATCACCCCGATCATCCGCGGGGGAATAATGGCTAATAAAGCTGTGATCAACAGCCCTAATAGACCGAACAGATAAGTCCTCCATTCAGCCTTAAAATACCAGCCCAGTTTTTTAAAGATACTCATAAGTGGTCGCCTCCTTCATTAATAGTCTTGAATAGTCTTGCATAAGTATTTTTTTACTGACAAAATTAAAAAAGACTCGGGATTCCCCAAGCCTTCATTCACGAATGCGATTTAACGCTTTTCTGATTGCTGCTGTTTCATGCTGTTCATCATCTGATGCAACTTCTTTTCGGATGGACGTTGGCCCATCTGCATCATCATTGTACGCATTTGATCTTCGCTGATCGGCGGATTTTCACGAATGTACTTCTCCATGTACCGACGAGCTCCGAAGAAACCAAGTGCCAGACCGGCTAATAAAGCAACGATCACAATTAGAATCCAAATTCCAGTGCTCAAGTGGCTGTGCCTCCTTTACAGTAACTTCCAATTAACCATATTACACAAGTTTGGGTTAATTTAAAAGGGCTTCTGCAGGAAAGGGTCAACCGATTTACCGTAACCCCTTCTTTTTTTGAATCTCCTGAACCTTTTTAGGTGTAACTTCCTTGCCAGACTTATCAAAGACCCGTAACATTTCAATATCGTTTTTAAAACCCGCACGAAACTTCTTCAAGTACTTTTGCCGAAGGTCTTTGCGTTCAACCTTTTCAAGCTCAGTTAAACCTTCTGACTTAGCTTTTTTGGCTAATTCATTAATACGGGCGATTAAATCTTTCATTTCAGTTTCTGCCATTATATTTCACTCCCTTGTACAAACACACTTTGATATAATACATCGAAACCCTTACTGGTTCAAGGAAGAAAGCTTATATCTGGTGAGAAAATTACCGCGTAAATACAATTCAGGAATTTCCATAATTCCAAATCCAGACCAAATGCGAACACTTGTTTGAAATAAAGGGCTAACTATGCTATTATAACGGTAATTCAAACCGAATGTTAGAGGTGAAACCATGACAAAATCTTCAGATTCAAAACAACTCGCAATTTTGCGATTTATTTATGAACAGACCCAGTCCCACGGTTATCCGCCGACCGTTCGTGAAATCGGTGAAAAAGTAGGTCTCAGTTCAACTTCCACTGTGCATGGCCACATTGCCAGGCTTTCTAAAAAAGGCCTTTTAATTAAGGATGCCACTAAGCCACGGGCACTGGAAGTCACTGATCAAGGCATCGAAGCGCTAGGCATCGTCACTAAGCCAACCAAGATCCCAGTCTTAGGCACTGTAGCGGCTGGCGAACCCATTTTAGCCGTCCAGGAAGCCACGGATTACTTCCCAGTGCCAGACAACTTAGAAGACGAAGCCAGTGAGCTCTTCATGCTGCAGATTCGTGGTGAAAGTATGATCAACGCCGGTATCTTGAATGGTGATAAGGTCATCGTCAAGAAACAGCATTCAGCCGAAAACGGTGAAATTGTGATTGCCATGACTGAAGAAAACGAAGCCACTTGCAAGCGGTTCTATAAGGAAGACCACTACTACCGCCTGCAGCCGGAAAACGATACGATGGCCCCCATTATCCTCAATCAAGTAACCATTTTGGGTAAGGTCGTCGGTCTCTATCGTGATGAAATTTTCTAAATCAAATGATGAATAATAATGAGGTTGATTCCCTAAACTAGGAGAATCAACCTCATTTTTTATCCCTATTCTAATCAGTTACCCCGGTCGACGTACTGCCGCTGATCATGCTTGATTCCGCTTAAAACAAACCGGGCGTCATCATGACTCAGGTCAAGCAAGACATCATGATCAGGCAGTTTTTGCGAGAAGACGCGTTCGTACTGCGCCATAGTCAATTGCTGGCGACTACCGAAGAAGTCCGTAAACCACTGCCGTGAAGCCTGAGTGTCAAATTGGTCGCCGATCGTGCCACTGAAGAACTCGCCCTCTGCACCAGACCCATAGCTGAACAAGCCGATGCGTTGCCCTGGCTTTAACGTGGCGTTGTCAAATAGTGAACGGAGGCTTAAGTACAGTGACCCGGTATACAGGTTCCCCACTTGGCGATTGTAAACACGACTGGCTTCAAAGTTAGCCATTAACTGTTTTTGCTGCGTCTCATCAGCTTCTGGTAAAATCGCCCGCAAGGCTTTGAGACCCATTTTAGTAAACGGTAAGTGAAAAGCAAAGGCGGTAAAATCTGCAATAGCGCGGCCCGTCTGCTGCTGATAATCCTGCCAAACGGCCTTAAAGAAGTCAATGTAGACGTTCTCTGAAAACCGGCCGTCCACCAGTGCCTCCGTTCGATAAAGGGGCCGCCAAAAATCCATAATGTCTTCAGACTTAAAGGCAGTCTCGTTATCTAGATTCAGTAACCGCGGTTCAGCACTAATGGTCATGGCAACTGCCCCGCCGCCTTGAGTCACTTCACCGGGAGTGTTTAACCCATAACGGGCAATATCCGCCCCAATGACTAGCACTTGCTTATCGGGATGCAGGCGCACGTAATCGTGAGCAAACTGCACCCCCGCCGTTGCGCCATAACAGGCCTGCTTGAGTTCAATGGTCCGAATATTGCCTGGCAAGTGCAACAGTCGCTGCAGATAAACCGCCGCTGACTTAGAATTATCAATACCAGATTCGGTGCCAAATAGCACCATGGCAATTTGGTCACGGTTAGTTGTATTCACAATTTTAACGGCTGCGTTGGCCGCCAAAGTCACCGCGTCTTGGGTGACCGGAATAACGGCCTGTTGAGACTGACCGATACCGATTCGATATTTATCCGGCTCCTGATTACGAGTATGTGCCAGATCAACCAGATCTAAATAAGTTTTCGGCGTGTAAAACGCCAGTTGATCGATTCCAATTTGCATAACTGTACCTCATTCATTTTAAAATTCATTGCCCTAAATAATGGTAATTATAATCCATACCGTCCCTGTATAGCTGATAAGAAGCTTCCGTTTCATCCGCGAAGATGAACGAAATGGCCGGCGTACCCCATGATGAATAGCCCCAAAAGACCGTATCATCGTAGTCATAGTGATCATTGGGCCGGCGGTAAAAACCGCGGGTGCGATCCCAGATGGTCCCGTGAGTGCGCACCCAGTCCTCCGCGATACCGGCTTTAACTTCATCCAGCCGTTCACTATTATCTAAGATCAGCTGCCGTAACCGTTCCCAGTCCAGCTGCCAATCATGCTGTTTCGGTCGGGGTTTATCAGCTCGATAGACGGTTGAAGCTTCAATCGTGTTCAATTCAATTGGTACTAAATCCTGAAAACGCATCATAACCCCCTCTTTAATTAAATTCCATTAATAGTTGCATCTGCTTTTGCTTTATTCACATACCATGCTATCATAGTAATAACCGCTGACCAAGCGGTGTTCTTCGAGTGCATTCATCTTTTACACTGAACCACAGGATTATTCGAAACAGATCATAATTTTATCTAAAATGAGGTGTTGAGATTGGTAAGTACTACTGTTAAAGTCATTTCATCAGAAGGATTAACAGGCGACGTTGTTAACCAGTTAACCAACGAATTAGCCAAATACGATTTTGATATTACACTGGCTTATAATGGGACCAAAACAACTGCTAACAGTTCGCTGGGCGTTATGAGCCTGGGTGTTCCCAGCGGCGCCAAAATTGACCTAAGTGTTGATGGCACCACGGAGCAGTTGAAGTCAGTTGTTTCGAGCCTAGTTGATCAGCAACTAGTAACCAGAATTTAATACTTGTCAATTAACCGACTACTATTATGGCAGTCGGTTAATTTGACGGTTATTAAACCGATCAGGATTACCTAGCAACTATAACAAAAATGATTGAGGGGAATCAATTTCATGCAATTATCTAAACAATTATTAACCACTCTCGCCGTTGCGGGAAGTGTTCTCTTGGTTGGCGGTCATTCCGCCCACGCGCTGAGCCCGAATAGTTCACAGCCGCGAACGGACATGGTCGACCTGTCTAGCTGGCAGTCCACTCTAGGATCCAGTGATTATCAAAAGCTTCACGATGCCGGTGTTAAAGCCGTTGCCATCAAAGCTTCTGAAGGAACTTCTTATACGAGTCCCGTCCTGCAGCAACAGGTACAAGCCGCGCAAAATGCTGGTTTGGCTGTTAACTACTACCACTTCGCCCACTTTACTTCAGTAGCGAGCGCACAAGCAGAAGCCCAGAACTTTATTAATGCCGTTCAATCAGTAACCAGCTCCAAGAACATGGTCCTGGTCGTTGATTTTGAAGCCAGTGAATTAGGCCGGCAATCAAAAGCAACTAACGATGCTGATCTAGCAGCGTTTGACAGTACTTTAAACGCCGCTGGCTACAATAAGACCGACTTATACACCATGGCCAGCTGGCTAGGTAGCCGGATCGATACCAATGCCAGCAACAAAGGCTGGATCGCCCAGTGGCCATCTAACCCAACCGGGACAGAATATCCGTCAGCTAACGCCTGGCAATGGGCCTCTGATTACCGCTTTAATGGCGAGTCACAGAATCTCGATGTTAGTCAGTTGAATAACGATTTCTACGTCAACGGTGACGCCAGCACTGCGGTTCACACGAGTCCTAGCAGTTCAACGCCGAAGACCACTCTGGTCAAGGTTCCAGCACCAGCACCGAAGTCATCAACAACGACGCCAACACCGACACCTTCGAGTTCATCATCTAGCTACTCGGCTGCCCGTTCAAATTCAGTGAAGCTTATCTGGCGCGCATCAATGAAACGCCACGCTTACTGGACCCTTTCCGGTGCCCGTTATTCTAAACATCTGGGAATTAAATACGCCAATATGAAGAACTTACCGCACACAACTTGGTACACTGACGGTCATGAAAAATTATACCGGAAGTCATCCCATAGCTACGCGATCTACTATCACGTCAGAAGCGGTAACGGTCAGCATTCCGGTTGGATCTGGCGTGGCTATCTGCACGCTGGTCTGAACCCTAACCGTTAATTAAACTAAATATTTAATGAAATGGCTGCTAAAACCAATGTTGGTTTTAACAGCCATTTTGCATTGGATTCACCAGCGTCATTGACGTCATTTAACATCAATAATGCTATACTGAAACTGTAAAAAAGGAGCGATTAATATGCCTGATAAACCTGAAAAACCCGCGACCACTTTTAAAAAGATCCGTCGTGGGATGCTTGGCAGCTGTCCACAATGTCACCACGAAATGACTATTTACTATGGAATGAACCATTGCCCCGCTTGTGGGTACTTATTTAAATCCAACTTTATCGTTAAATAATCCTCAAGGAGGGATGCGATATTGCAGAACTATATTGAATATTGGTCAAAATTAACGGTTTTCAACGCCACCGCAACTCGTAAGCAGTATTGGACTGCTTATATCATTAACGCTATCGTAATTTGGCTTTACGGCGTACTGACTCATCAATCACAGTACATGGTCAATGGTCATTACGAAATCGCCGCCAATACGAATTCGGTCATTTTTGGTCTGATTTTAGCCTTAGTATGGCTGGCTAACTTCACCATTCGTGCCCGTCGCCTGCACGACTCTAACCACAGTAATTGGTGGCTAGTCATTTCTGTCATTCCAGTGATCGGTACGATTTGGCTGTTTGTTTTATTATTAATGCCAACCGTCGACAATCAACGGTGGCCGTTAAACCAGTCGCAAATTCAGTAAGGACTGTTATCAAAAAAACATCAGCCATTTCTCCCCTATCCAGAGAGACTGACTGATGTTTTCTTGTGATTTATTCAACTTTTTCTTCAGCGTTAACTACTAATACTTGAACGTTGGCGCGACGAACCACGTACGCAGTGGTTGAACCGATCAGTAACCGGTCGAACGCATCCGCACCGGACTTACCCATGACGATCAGATCAAAGTCCTGCTTGTTAGCCGTTTCAGTGATCACACTCTTGGGCGGACCGGATTCAATCTTCGTTTTGGCGTCGATACCAGCTGCGTCGGTCAGGCTTTGGCCTGCTTTAAGGACGCTGATTGCACGCTTCCTTAAATCATCCTGAATATCCATCGGGATGTTACCGGCAGCTAAGGTCACCCGACTCTGATCAATAACGGCCATCAACGTAATCTTGGAACCAAAATAGCGACTAATCTTGATGGCAACTTTTAGTGCAGACTGCGAATTTTCACTACCATCAAGCGGCACTAAAATATGTGAAAACATGGTCATCACTCCTTTGGCGAGCTCAAAAATGAGCCGCATCGACAAAGTTAACTTCCAACTAATTCAATTATGAACGCTAATTTTGATCAAATCAATTAATATGCCCTGCTTGTTACAGCTTATACAAAGTGCGGCTGATCAGAGGTCGAAACACCGCCACTGAAAGTAACATTCTTATGGTGACTATAAACATGAACTGAGTAATTTCCTGGTTTAGCTTTAATCGCACGGGTTGTATGACCGTTGGTAAATGAAATTGTGCGAACGCTTTTACCATTCCGGAAAAGTTGGTAAGAATACTTGTGATGGCTGATGTTTTGATTTTTATCGTAAGCCGTAACGACTACGTGTAATTGATGAGTGGGTGTTAAAGCGACTCGCCGTGTTGATGCTGAAGTACGGTCTGCCTGCTTTAATGCGGAAGTTTTACGATTCAATGCAGCGCTTGCCTGATTTTGACCAAATAGTAATACGGTGACGATACAGGCCAAAACGACGAGTCCCATTGATAATTTAAACGGTTTATTCATGTTTGCCTCCTCCAAGTTCTAATAACTTGTTACAAGGATAAAGGAAGTGGATTAATACACGATAACGAGAATGTCACGTTTTTGTGACGAAATATTTCAAAAATTGAGTTAATTGAAATCTTTTGCTGGTAATTAGCAATAACTTAGGTTAATCTGGTAAAAGTGATTTTAAGTAAGGGAGTCGATATGATGAAATTAAAAAAAGCAACGTTAGCAGACTTAGATACGATTATTGATATTTTAAAGGACGGCAGTAACCAACTGGCAGAAAGTGGTGTTGATCAATGGCAAGGTGATTATCCTTCTCGTGACCAGATCACTTCTGACATCAACAACGGCTTTGCCTATCTGGCACAGTCCGATGACAACGAAACGGTCGGCGCCATTGCCGTCGTTACCCCACCTGACCCATCGTATGACACCATGAATGGCACTTGGCTAAACAACGGCGACGACTACATTGTGATTCACCGTGTGGCCATCCACTCACAGCACGCTGGTCACGGCTACGCTACTCGCCTGTTCAACGCAGTGATCGACCACGTTGTTTCTGATCATCCAGAAATTAAATCGATTCGGATCGATACTCATGCTGACAACAAGCCAATGCAGCATCTAATCGCTAAAATGGGCTTCACTAAAGTCGGCGAGATCAAAGGTGTTTACCACCCTGCCGATCTGAGCTACGTTTACGAAAAGCTGCCTCATGAAGACGCTGCTTCAAAACACCAAGCAAGTTAATTCTTGATATTAAAGCGATATTAGGTTCCATTTCTTTTGAAATGGAACTTTTTTTGTATGATCATGTTTAGCTGCAAAAGTTAACTCTACTTAATCTGTCTAAGCTAGTACCCGTTCTGAAACTAACTAATCGTGGAACTACTGTTATTAAGCATACTAATACTTTCTCACTGTGCAAAAAGGAATCAGATATTTTACTCAGGAAACAGTTTTTGAGTAAAATATCCGATCTCCTTTTTAATAAAACTGATTGCATTAACTTACTCAGCTTTTGATTTATTGTATGAAAACCGCACATTAATATCTTGTGGGTAATCACCAAACTTTCGACCAAATAAGTTAAGGCCACCCTGGTTACGGGCATTAGCCGTACTTAGTTTAAAATCAAGCACCTTTGCCGGCTGCTCTAAAACATCCGTTAAAGTGGTGGTGCTAGTCACGTTACCATTGATAGATGTTCCCTGCTCATTAATAGTGATTGTCATCTGATGGCCATATTCAGTACCTAGGTTCCACCATAAAGGCGTCAATAACCCTTTACGATCCCCATAGTCACCTAATAAAGTGGTCTGCCCCAACGAGTGGCCACTTAATTCAAAACTGATATCCGAAGGAAAATGCATCTTGTAACCAGGATATTCAGCACATAATTCTAGGGAAATCTCAATACTAGCTAACCGTTTAATTTCAATATCATAAAGTGGAATATGGTAGGCTAAATAACCAGTTGTAAACCAGATAAGTTCAATATCATCCTTCTTTTCGTAATAAAACGTCCCAGGATCATCTACGAAACCAATTATTTTATCAGCAGTTGTCAATCCACATGGTGACGTCACGTCAAAATCATAAAAAGCACCAATCGGTAATGACTTTGTGATGGAATCACGGATAAAACCATCCTTAAATGGATTAAAAATCAAGACCACGTCGTTTTTCTTTAACATACAAATTTTTAACTGGCCGTGAATTCCCTTCGCCATTTTTGATTCCACAATACCTACTTTTTCTAGAATTGAGATATGTTTCGTAATCATTGCTGAAGAAATGCCCAACCGATGACTGAGCTCTTGAATGGATAAATCATCCCTTTGCAGCAATTCAATGATACCGATTCGAGTTTTAGAAGATAATGCCTGAAAATAAGCTAACGAATCTGTGTTAACACTTCGATATTTTCTTTCTGGGTACATAATCAACAACATCCTTTTTTTCTAGCATCACACTGTATTAATTGAATTATAGCATAGCCCTACTTATCACTCATTGACTGAAAAATCAAATTAGTAAGCCACCTTGACATCAAAATAATCCATGTTACTATTTAGTTAATCAATTCATGAATTGAACAACTATAAAGTTAATTAAAGGAGTAAAGCATATGAATCGTCTTGATTATCCTAATCCACAAAAGATTAGAACGAACTGGTTTGATTTAAATGGTGAATGGGACTTTTTTTTAGATAAAAATGAAAGCGCTTCAAAAGAACCGCTGTCTCTTAAAACATTTGATCAAAAAATAACTGTTCCGTATAGTTATACCTTTGGCAAATCTGGATTAACTATTGACGACTACTATCCAGTTGTTTGGTACCATCGTAATTTTAAGCTGGATAAGCAAGCTGGTAAACGTTATTTGCTGCATTTTGAAGCCGTTGATTACCAATGTGATATTTGGTTAAATGATCGATTAGTCTTCCATCATGAAGGTGGCCATACGCCATTTGAAATTGACATCACCAAGTGGGTTAAGACTAACAACGATTTAACATTAAAGGTCGTTGACCATAATGATCCTACTCAACCCATTGGCAAACAATCTTGGCACGATGATAACTTTCTGTGTTGGTACACCAGAACAATTGGTATTTGGCAAAGCACTTGGCTAGAAGAAACGGGGACAACTTACCTCACTAACTTCATTTTAAAACCAGACACAGATAACGCATCATTGAATATCGATGCTTACGTCAATAACCACGATGTAGCTAAGCTCACCGCTACCATTAGTTATCAGGGTCGCGAAATCGTTGAAGGAAGCGCCAGTTTCAAAAATGGTCGGGCACGTATCTCTGTAGACGTCAGTGATGAACAAGCTGCCTTTCGCTTGCACTACTGGACGATTGGTGATCCGCAGCTTTATGATGTTGATCTCAAGGTCACTCATGATGATACCGTGAGCGATACCGTTTCCAGTTATTTTGGGATGCGCAACATTGAGGCTGCTAATCGAAAACTCTACTTAAACCGTGAAGAATTATATCTGAAATTGGTACTCAACCAAGGTTATTACCCGAACGCTGGTCTCACTGGAACAGTAGCCGACTTTAAGGGTGATATTGAAAAAATGCAGGCCATGGGCTTTAACGGCAACCGAATTCATGAAAAAGTTGAATCCAATAAAATGCTTTATCTCTGCGACAAAATGGGCTTTGTTTGCTCAGCCGAGTTGCCAAGCACTTTTGAATTCAGTCAAAAGTCTATGAACAGTATTGACACTGAGGTAAACGCATTTGTTCAAAAACATATCAATCATCCAGCGGTCTTGGCCTATGTCATCATGAACGAGTCTTGGGGTGTTAACGAGATTTCGAATAATCAAGACGAGCAAACCTATGTTAATGGTTTGTACTACCGCATTAAAGCCATGGACAATACCCGCTTGATCAGCAGTAATGACGGCTGGGAGCAGGTTAAAACCGATATCTGTACGGCACATGACTACGATACTGATACCGAAATCATTAAATCTCGTTATAACAGTTTGGAAGCGGTTACACAAGGCAGCCCTTCCCTTTCAAACGGCCGACGTTTGTTCTGCAAAGGTTATGAGAATCAGGAAGTTCCTTTTGTACTTAGTGAATTTGGTGGCATTGCTTATGAGGAACAACACCGCGCTGACTCTTGGGGCTACGGTGATCGCTTAGCCTCAAAGGAAGACGTTTTAAATACCATGTCGGGTCTCATCAAACAAGTGATGGCCATCGATTCTTGCAGTGGTTTCTGTTACACCCAAGTCAGTGATGTTGAACAAGAAGTTAATGGTCTGCTCGACCATAATCACAACTATAAATTTGATCCAAAAAAGATTCGTGCCATTGTCACATCAAATAGACAATACGGTTTACAGGTAAATTAAGGGGAGAGTTTGAGATGAAAGATAAAGTCAATTCAATCGCTGAAAAAGTCGCACCAAGTGAGTTTGTGGCTTACTTTCTATACGGCTTTGGTCAATGTTTTAGTTACGGTATTGTTGGTAGTTTTATTTTAATTTACTACACAGATGTCGTCGGGATCTCTTCCATTATTGCCAGTGCAATCTTCTTACTAGCACGTGTATGGGATGCGGTCTTCGATCCAATCGTCTCTGGTTTCATGGATAAAGGACGTAATACCCACGGTAAATTTAGAAAATATATGCGGATTGCTCCCATCTTTATTGTGGTTTCAACAATTGCGTGCTTCTTTACACCGACTGTTAGCATGACTGGGAAAATTGCCTATGCTGCCGCTTCATATATTTTATGGGGGACAACTTATGCCTTTTCTGATATTCCATTCTGGTCAATGTCAACTGTCATGACAAAAGACAGTCGTAAGCGGACTAACCTGGTCACCACTGCTAGTTTAGGTGTCTCTGCTGGTGGCGGGATGATTGCAATTATTCTGCCATTTATGCTGGCCTACTTTAAAAATAACGCGACTCCTGCAACCAGTTACCTCATCAGTATTACAATTTTAATGCTCATCGGTTTTGTATTTATGCAAATTGGCTACCGGTTTACCAAAGAACGGGTAAAGCCATCTGCATCTGCCGAAAAAGTTACGACCCACGATATTATTACAGCCGTCAAGACCAACAAGTATATGCTTAAACTACTGGTTACCATGCTACTGAAAATTTTCATGGAAATGGTCAATGTCATCATCATTTACTTCTTCACGTATGATATGTCCAATTCTAAGTTAATGAGTGTTTTCGGAGTTATCGGAACGCTCAGTGCAATCACTTATCTCCTGATTCCCTTCCTGACAAAGTACTTCAAGAAAATTAAAATCCTCAGATTCTTATTGGTTACTGATATCATTTTCCGGGTCATTTTCTTTGCTGTTGGTTACAAGAATGTCACCCTAGTCTTTATCCTATTAGCAATCACTCAATGTCTGTATGGCATGACGGGACCTATTTCATCCGCAATGCTGGCTGAAACCGTTGAATATACGGAAGTTAAAACTGGCAAACGTTGTGAAGCCATTGTCTTTGGCGGCCAAACCTTTGCCAGCAAATTAGCCATTGCCTTCGCTGGTGCAACCACCGGTTTGATCCTATCGTTTATCGGCTATCAACCAAACACTGCTCAATCCTCTGGCACCATGACTGGTCTATTTATTATTATTTCTATTTTGCCAGCTCTAGGTTCACTCCTTCGGTTATGGGTTCTGAAGGGTTACGATTATACCGAAGATGAATTTAAAAATTGTCGTAAAATTTTGGATAAACGTGCAACCAAGCTCGAAGCTGAAAGTGCTGGCACTAATACTTCATCCGTAACCCCTACTGGACTACAAACAGAGGCCACAAAAGCTACTGGTGATGCTTCATAAATTTGCTTTTAATATTCCTTAAAAACAAAATTTCAAGTTAACACAAACACAGGTTGATCAGATAAATTTGATTAACCTGTGTTTTTTATTGATCTTAATTTTTAGAATGTCGCTCCGTATGCCCATAAGGATGCGGTTCGCCCTTTATTTCATGAGCAACGTGTCCCAGCATGGCGTCCACCATTTCTAAAATGTGGGGATCATCCAGACAATAATAGACGTGGGTGCTCTTCTTATTCTTCGTCACCAGCTGGTAGCGGTATAAGATTGCCAGTTGATGGGACACCATGGGCTGTGGCAGATCAACTTGAGCCACAATACTGGACACATCCGCCTCGTTGTTTTCCAAAAAATAAAGGATCTTAATCCGGTTAATATTACTCAAAACTTTATAGATTTTAACGGCTTCTTCTAAAAGTGCATTGCTCACTTTCAAACCGATCACCTCAACTTTACTTCTATTCAGTACCTCTATTATGGTACAACTGTTAGAAGAAAGCTATGATGTGACTGATCAAGCCGCTGTCCCAGAACACCCACAGACCGATTAGAATATAGCAGACCTTCATCAATTTTTCGCCGTATTTTCCCATAATAGTGGTGATCACTGGTACATCCGCAATCAGCTTGATCACAAAGACCACCAAGATGGTCAATGCACCAATAAACACTAATGTCATCAAAAAATGAGTCAGGCTTTCCCCAACGAGGACTGGTAAGAAAATCGACAAGTTACAGCCGGCACAGACTGATAAGTACGTCAGCGTCACACTGAGAATCTGTGAGCGATGGTGCTTGTCACCATCTTCATCGTCATCATCATGGAACGCCAAGTAGATCGGCAGAAACCCTAATACTCCTAATAACCATTCTGGTAAAAACACCAGCAGCGCCTTACCCACAATATAACTTAAAATAAGTAAGATCATGTTCCCTAACAAGTAGCCAATCATCACTTTAACGACCTGATACTTTTTTAATAGGAAAATCAGCATGAAGAAGAAATCCAGGTTCACACTTAAAAACGTTAACGCTAATACCCAATAATTCAAAAATTGCTCCTCCTCTTTTACTGCAAATATATTATATGTCACATATAGCATATTAAAAAGGAATGATGACTTTTATTTCTAAAAGTTGTATTTTGACATCAAACGATAACATAAATGAAATAACAGCTATAAATACTGATACAGCCACTCTCAGCACGATACCATCAATTTAGTGCCCTTGCTATTACCCTTGAAAGCACGTATGTTAGAACTCGTTGAAAAAATTACTTTTACTCATCGCTTACGATTAGGAGTGCTAACTTTGAAAAAATGGACTAAATATCTGCTTCTCCTCATATTACCTTTAATGACTTTGGTGACTTTAGGTGGCACAGCCGCACACGCCAAAGCAACCGCTATTCCTGACATTTCCGAATGGCAAGGTAAATTGACCGATAAACAGGTGGCTAGCTTAAAATCTCAGGTCGCCTTTGTCATTAACCGGCGACAGTATGGTATTGGCCACGTTGACCGTTATGCATCACACAACACTGCCCTTTACACAAAGTATGGCATTCCGTTTGGTGAATATGATTTTGCCACTTTCAGCAGTCCGGCTCGGGCTAAAGCAGAAGCCAAGGCTTTCTACCAAAGAGCTAACCCTAACGCTCAGTTCTTTGTGCTGGACTACGAGGCACTGCACACCAGCAAGAGCCAATCAAACGCTGCCGTTGAAGCTTGGTATAACGAAATGAACCATTTAACTAATAAGAAACTCGTCTTTTATTCTTACCAATCATTTGCCACCAGCTACGCTAACCAAGCTCGTAAAAAGTTCGATGCGCAATGGATCGCTAACTACAGTAAGAAACCAACGATTCAAACTGACCTCTGGCAGTTTTCAAATCACAAGTATTTCCCAGCACTAAAAAAGCACGTTGATGCCAGCAGCATTCTCAATTCCAAGAAACCATTGGATTGGTGGATCGGCGGTACCTCAAACGCTAGCGTCAACAATTAAAATACACATTAAAAAAGTGATTTCACCAGTATTAACCTACTGATGAATCACTTTTTGTCTATCTGCTTAACTTTAACTTGATCAGGCCGCTTTTTAATCAGCCGGTTTAATGTAATAATCAGGGTCAATGAAATCACGGCATAGATGGCCGAACCTAAACTAAGATCCTTTAACCCCATCACATCAAACATCACGGAAGCCGTTGCCGAGCCCAAGGAGATCCCAAAATTAAAGAAAATGGAGCTTAACGAGGAGGCTAGTACCAGCGCTTGCGGATAATCATTTTCCGCAATCTCCAAAAGATAGACTTGTAAGGGCGCACTGAGCAACGTGACGATCATGGTTAAGATCAGGAGTGCACCAAAGCCCACTGCTTCATGATTCAGTGTCTCTGGCAGCAGCATTAAAATCACCAGATCCGCCACGTAGTATTTGGGCAATTGCGCTAGTCCGCCGTGTTTGGCTAAATGACCCGACCACCGATTCGAGACGATGCTCATCAGCCCAATAGCAAATAAAAGCACGTTCAAATTACTACGATGAAACCCCAACCCACTGGTTAATAACGGTCGCAGATAAGTGTAGTAACCGTACATGGTCGCAGCGGTAAAGAGCGCTAGCAAAATTCCAATCTGAACGCGACGATCACGAAACAAGGTTAACTGTTCAAAAACCGTTCCGGTGACTTGCCGGACGTGTCTTGGCAGTAACCAGACTAATAGACCATATGGCAAAAGCGTGAGTCCTGAAATCAGCAGAAAAGCTGCCCGCCATGTGGATTGGAAACTGATCATCGTACCAATGGGGACCCCAAAAACTGATGCAATACTGTAGCCGGCAAAGATCCAGGCTACCAGACCAGCCCGTTTTTCCTTGGCTGCTATTGCGGACGTCAGCGCCATCAGTAAGGAAATAATGGCACCAGCCACACTAGCGGCCAGCATCCGTGAAATCAGCATCCAGCCATAATTCGGTGCTAAGGCGCTTAAGGTATTACCGATCCACCAGATACCCATCAGCACCAGCAACGTTTTATACCGGCTATATTTGCTGGTGAGAATGGTAATAACGGGCGTACTCACCGCGTAGACAATCGCAAACACTGTGATCAGGGAACCGACTGCCGTTAGCGAAACGTTCAACTGATGCGCAATTTCCGATAATATCCCCACTACCATGAACTCATTGCAGCCTAATAGAAAGGTCACCATCGTAAAGACGATGGCCCGCAACTGATTCTTCTTCATCGTCAATTCCCCCGTCTCTTCCATTTCACACCATCACCAGCAGCCTAAACCCCATTTAGACGTCAATCTAGTTAATGGCAGTATAACTCAACCCCTATTTTTTTACTCAAATAAGCTTCCGAACTGGGATGGCTTAAACCAGTCATTTGCATTTCCAACAGGTTTTCACCATACTGTCGCCGACATTGCCACTGCTTGGGCGATTCAAAAACACACAACGCCAATTATCGGCGTCACTAAACAGCACTATATTGCGGGCACGAAGCGCGCTATTTCACTGACGCTAACTGACGATGAAATGCACGCCCTTGAATCGTTAGCTGATCAAGCACACGTTGATACTCGTGCCAGTTGGGAACAAAACGTGAAGAAGTAATTTGATTGATTCCATTAAAAGTAAAGCGGCCGACTAACACCGAAACATCGGCATTAGTCGGCCGCTTCATTTAATCAGGCACTAAGTAAATAGTGAATTTCCGTTTGAATCTGACCATACAGTTGATCACTTAGTTGCTGCTTATTGCTGATCAACAGCGCATCATTAATCGCTTTTTGAAAAATGGAAACGATAATTTGCCCCAATACGTCACAAGTCTCCGTTTTCAAGTTTGAACTCACTGGACAGTTGCTCAGGGCAACACCTAAATTCTCACTGAGCTGCTGCCACGCCTGAGTAACTAGGCTTGCTTCTTGAGCCGTCAGTAATAACCGCTCCCTGACAGTAATTACAAATAATTGATAAATCGCCTGATTCTGAAAAATAACTTCAATTTGCTTAAAAGTTGTCATTAATGCTGTTTCCAGTTCAGCCGGTGTTGAACTCTGGCTGAAATCAACTTCAAGGTTACCTAATCTTTCAAGACCATTTCGCTTTAAGATACAGCCTAAAATTTCCCGTTTGCCCTTAGGAAAATAATAATACAGTAATCCTTTAGCAGCACCGCCCACCCCTTGAATGATCTCTCTGGTAGTGGTGCCAGTATACCCTTGAGTCGCAAATAATGTCTTAGAAACAGTGATAAATTGACTTTTTGAAAATGTATTTTCCTTAGTCATCTAATCAGTTTCCTTCTTGATAAACTAATAATCTTCATGCTCGCTAGTCTGCATCGAATATCAATTCAGATACATGACCAGCGATTAAAATACGTGAAAACATAAGTCTCTCTTAGTCTCATGCCTTTAACTTTAGTTTACTTTCAAAACGTTGTTACCATGGTACAAATCATAGACCGTTCAAATAAGAATGTCCGCCCAGTCAGGATAAGGCAAACCACCTTTGTAATAAAGCACGATCCGCTCATGATTCACGCGTCCGTGTTCGAATGGCTTGGACCAGATCCCTCTGACTCACGATGCCAAGTTTAGCTGCCATGACTTGCAATCACATCGCAATCAAACTTGACATTAAGATGACAGACATCAATAAGTAATGGAAAGCTCAACAATGGTTAAAACTGATCAATCACCTGACACGTGTACTCAACCATTATTGGTCCACCAGATTCAGCATCGTCCCCTCTTTAAAACAGTAATATCAATTTCTGCCGATAACTTACCCCCATCAGCAGATTACAGCGAATGGTACTACTTGTTCGTTTTACCATTCCTCAAAGTATAAACCGACCTCCTTAATTTTTTAGTACTTAATTATTATACATTAATATTTTAATTATTAAAATAGTTTTTAAGTATACATAACTTTTTATTCGCAAAATCAAAACAAAAAGTCCACGGGAATTGATTTGCTCGTGGACTTAGTCAATCATTCAATTAAACAATGATCAGCGATTTGATTGCTTCTCGCTTAGCCATTGCCTGATAGGCAGCATTGATATCATCTAGCTTAAACGCCTTCGTAAAGACTTTACCCGGATGAATATCACCATCTAATACCGCCTTCAATAAGACCTGCTTGTCATACGTGGTTACTGAAGCTGGACCGCCAGCAATGATATCGGTAGCTCCAAATTCACGCGCTAATTTTTGGCGATCCTCATGGCGACTCATGGCGATAATGCGCTTAGCCCCACGCATCTTAGCTGCAATCACACCGCACAGACCAACCGCACCGTCACCCACAACGACCACCGTGTCACCAGTCGTCACGTTGGCAACGCGAGTGGCATGGTAACCAGTTGCCATCACATCAGCCAGGCTTAATAGGGAATTCAACATTTTATCACTATAATCAGCTGGCTGACCCGGTACCTTAACTAACGCCCAGTCAGCGTGCTGAAACCGAACGTATTCCGATTGAACGGCCGAACTAAAGTTATCGTCATGGCTCTGGCAATCACCATCAAAGCCGGCTAAACAGGCCGCACAGTGGCCGCAGCCGTGAGTAAACGGTGCAATCACAAAATCACCCGGCTTAACCGTAGTAATGGCACTGCCGACTGAATCCACGATACCAATCGCTTCATGCCCAGAATTAGCTGAATAGTCATCCTTATCTTCTAATCCGCGATAAGCCCATAGATCAGAACCGCAGACACAGGTTCTAACGACTTTAATAATCGCGTCATCGTCGGCTTGAATTGTCGGCTTAGCCACCTCTTCAATAGCGACTTGACCAGCCTTTTCAAAGATTGTTGTTTTCATAAAAATTGCCCCTTTCAAAACATACTTGGTTCATATAGCGAACCATTGAAAATACAAATTCAGTATAGCAGTTAGAGTATAGACGAAGTCAAGGCACTATTTGCCCCTAAATTTCTAAGCTGAAAAAGTGGTAAAATAATCCTGAAAATTGAAAGGAAGCTGAGATCTTGACAATCAAAAATAAAGTCGTTGTGATTACTGGTGCCTCTAGTGGCATTGGCCGAGCCACCGCCGAAAAATTAGCGCAATCCGGTGCTAAAGTAGTCATTGGTGCGCGTCGTGTCGAACGCTTAAAGAAAATTGCAAATGAATTTCCTGCAGGCCATGTTTTGTTTCAGGAAACAGACGTCACTGACCGCGAAAGTGTTAATAGCCTCATTAAATTAGCAACCGATAATTTCCAACGTGTTGATGTTTTATATAACAACGCCGGTTTAATGCCGATTTCAAAAATGGCCGACCTCAAGGTAGATAAATGGGATCGGATGATCGACGTTAACATTAAGGGTGTGCTGTATGGCATTGCAGCGGTCCTGCCCGTAATGATCAAACAGCAGAGCGGCCAAATCATCACAACCGATTCAGTGGCTGGCCACGTCGTCCATCCCGGAACAGCCGTCTATGCTGGTACTAAATATGCCATTCAAGCAATCATGGATGGTCTGCGTCAAGAACAAGTCGCTAACCACATCAAAACAACTATGATTTCACCTGGAGTTGTCAATACTGAACTATTTAGCACCATTAGCGATCCTAAGCAACGTGCTCAAACCGAAAAGTCAGAAAAGGAAACCGGTCTAAACGCTGCAGATATCGCCAATGCGGTGGCTTACGCCATTGACCAACCCGCAAATGTTGCCGTTAATGAAGTATTGCTGCGCCCATCTACGCAGATCATTTAACCTTTTTCAGCCAATAAAAGAGCGATGAACACCTCCGTTATGGAAGAGGCTGTTCATCGCTCTTTTGTGATGCCGGGTGTAGTGGACCGACATCTGTAGTTGTAGTTGAGAAATGTAGCTCGAAAGAAAGTACAATTAAGAGTTTACTAAAATTGGTTTGTATAATCAACCCTTTTTGTAAATTTTTTTAGAGAAAAACTAATTTTTTAAATATAAAAAGGGATTGTTAGTGTTACTGTGATACGATGAACATAATTTTTATGGATTAACTATGGTATCTTTTAAAATAATTACTGACTTTGTGAAGAGATTGTTCTTAAGTGATTTATCTATACCATTTTTAAGCATAGTTGAAATATATTATAAATTCGACTATGTTTAAAAGCTATTTAAATTTAAAGTAAGATCTTCACAACTGATATTACTCGCCTTTTCTCTTATTGGTTTGTTTCCTCATTCGGTAATGTCTCTCGCTCCCCTAGCGTTGACTACTGTGCAAATTTAATCGCATACCTATTCCCTTCATTCAATTAATCTTTAATTTAAATATTAACTAACGCTTGGTGCTAGTTGATTTTTTTAAGAGTAGCTACTAACAGGCATTGTTCGATTCTCGTTTGAAAACCATCTAATGAATGTGCTCGATTGCTTTCAAGACTAAAGCTATCTCCCCATTGAGAAAATACAGTTTCAATATACCTGCGATCACGCATTAATAATTGATTGTTAACGCCATTGTGAAGCATGTTACGGCGCTTGGGCGTCCAAAAATCAATACCGTCGTCGGCCAGTCCAGATTTTAGTTTTCGGCTCAGATAACCCACGTCCGCTAGAATATACGAGCATGGATACTGGTCTACCAATGTTTTCACCATCTTAATGTCGTGGACTGAAGTTGGGGTAATCGTATAGGCAACTGGAATGCCTTGATCGGTCACCTCAAAACTGCCCTTGAAGCCGCAATACCATTGCTTTTTCGTCGCATTAAATCCGATATTGGCGATTGGTTTGAAGCGCTTAGCTCGATAATTGCGTATGGGATGGCACACCGGCATTGGAAAACTGTCAATAATGGTATACCTTGGCTTAGACATTACCGTTTTGACTAAGCCATTACGTATCGATTGGAGTATCTGACCAGCACGCACACTAAGTCGGCAAAATCTTGAGCGCTCAGGAAGACTGGAGAATCCTAGGTTTAAAAGTTGTCGGTAGAATCGACGTTGGACAGTAATGCCCAATTCAACCTGCCAACAAAGTAAGGCCAATAAGTTAACATCGCTTAATTTGGCTAGTTTATAATTCTTTCTGAATCGTATTGATGCAGGTACAAATCGCTGGTATAACGGCGATAATAGCCTTATCCATTTAGCTAGTGGTGATTGAATTCGAACGACTGATTGCTTATACTGTAATTGGTCCAACATGGCATTCACTTCTTAGTTAGTAGAGTAACTATAGTGTAGCCTTGTCGGGCTATTTTTGTTCAAATTTAATCAACTAGCACCAAGCGTATTAACTAATATACGAATTAGCGCTATATTTAAAAATACAGGGAGGCAACATCTATGAAAAAAACTATTTTAGTCACAGCTGCTTTAAGTTTTGGCCTATTAGGGGGGCTAGTCTCAACAAACACATCGGCCAGTGCAGCAACAACTCACAAAGGACTACCACATTCATTAATTAATACAAAATGGCACGCAAAAACGGTTTACACCGCTAGAGGTCGTGAAACATCCAAGCTTCATTTCCATAAAACAACTATTAGCGGTGAATGGGCCGGTGGAGTTGATCCATTTGGTGTTTCTAAAGTAAGATACAAATATACCGGCCATCATACTTATAAACTCTATGCACGCGAGTATGGCAACGCTCCTATTAATGGTTACGCTTGGCGTGGAAAGGTTAAAATTTATAATTCACATAAAATTTACTTTAAAGATTACTCGACAACGTGGAAATACACTAATACTATTTATCAACGTTAATCAGCAGTAGCGAAATATAATAAATATGGAGGCAACACCTATGAAGAAATCTATCTTAGTAACACTAACACTATCTGCAGGATTAATTGCTAGCATTGGCGTTACATCCACGACTGCCAGTGCAGCAACTTGGCACAGTGGAACACCCAGTTTTTTAGTTGGGCATAAATATCGTAGTAGCATTCATCATGGATACCAGGGAATACCAACTTATCAGCATCTAACGGCTACAAAACACAGCATTGATTATGTTTATTCACAGTCAGACGGCTATGGTGGCACTCACACTGGTTATCAGTACAATGGTAAAACGTATACGGTACGTTATCGTGCAATAGACTGGTCAGGTAACCACAAGTATCATAGTTATAAAATTACACGATTGTCTTCTAAACATATAAAAGTTAATGGTCAAAAAATGGTTAAATTCAGCAAGTATCCCACTTGGCATGGTAAGGCAGTTAGGTAATTCTTTAAGTACTCTATTGAGTGTTTTTATTATGTCTTTAAACCCAGTTCGCTGATTTCATTAAAATGAATCAAACCAACATGGGTACCTTAAAAATAGTCAGGCGATCATAAATTATTGCTGTTATAGCAACTCTAACAGTCCCTTGGAGAATGTTTAAAGCGTAACTGTTTTGGCTTTTATAATCTAACTAATTTTTTAATTACATTTTGCTAATTTAGAAATAGACAATACCGCTACAAAGTCGTGGTTGTGCCCGTGAACCTCACCGATATGAATTGATGCTGAACCAAAATAAAAAGCCCTCTAAATCAACATTTAGAAGGCTTCTTATTGTTTATCTTATAGTATCTATAAGGAGAGTACAGGATTTGAACCTGCGCGCCGGCTATAAACCGGTTCGCCGGATTTCGAGTCCGGTGCATTACCACTCTGCCAACTCTCCATAACAACAACACACTAAATAATTATAAACAAAACTAGCCAAACTTGCAACCATTCTCAGTCAATATTTAGTATGCTGATCAGTTTTTCTAGAATTCCATCAAACTAAAGATGTCATAACCATTAATTTTATCGCGGCCGTGAAGGTCTTTGAGTTCAATGATAAATGCAGTACCAACAACGATACCGCCTAAATCTTCGACTAATTTGATTGTTGCGCCAATCGTACCACCAGTCGCCAATAAATCATCAGTTACAAGTACCCGTTGGCCAGGCTTAACAGCATCCTTATGCATATAGAGCGCAGACTTCCCGTATTCCAGGTCATAGGTTGCCTTAACCGTTTCTCGTGGCAACTTACCTTCCTTACGTGCAGGTGCAAAACCAATGCCTAATTCATAGGCAACTGGACAACCCACAATAAAGCCCCGGGCTTCGGGACCCACGATCATGTCTACATTTTTACTACGAGCGTAATCAACTAACTGATCCGTGGCGTAACGGTAAGCTTTACCATCCGACATCAAAGGTGAGATATCACGAAACATCACACCAGGCTCGGGATAATCCGGTACCGTAGCAACGTACTTCTTTAAATCCATCGTCATTTTAATGAGCAACTCCTTTAATCTTGTGTAATTAGCGAGGTCAACAAAGACTGCAAGTCAGCCGTTTCGCTATACAATAGTTGTTTTTCAGTTTCAATCTGCTGCTGTCGTTTTTGGTAACTTGGTGCGTCAGTGATCTGACGATGAGCCGGCTTTTTCACTTCATTTAACTTGCCATTGGTAATGGTCACAAATTCCAACTCACGAAAGATCTGCAACATCAGAACTAATTGAGTAGGTACGATCTGTAAATATTTAGCCAGCTCATTCAGTCGATGAGTGACATCCACATCATGATGCGTTTGAACGAACCTAAACAGTTTAGCATATTGTGCGCGATCTGGCATCCCCAAAAGGTAATGAGATTCCTTTAAATAAAAATAACTTACGATTTGGTCGGCTTTAACCGCTTTTAACGCTGTCTTTAAATCACTGATTTGAGCCGGACAGTCCACCAAATACATCGTGGGTGTCTGAACCTCACCTAATCGTTTAGCATCCGCCAGCAGCCAAGAATTAGCAGTTGCTGGAATCTGTGACTGCAACTGCTCATAAATTTTCTGGTTAAAAAAGACATAGGTGGCATTTGTATCTTGAAACATTTCCGCACGCAATTTTTGGGTCCGCTGATCACTGATCACCAGTCCATCGACAGCTAAATCTTTCACCATCACCTGCATGGAAATCCGCCCCTGCCAGACATTAACATTGATCTGGCCGACGATCTTAACCTGTTGCGGTGCGCTTTGAAGCACTGGTGCCAGCTCACCGGCACCAAAATCAATTGCATTTAACTGTTGATTTTGATCAGTCAATTGAAACTTCAAGTGTTTCCCGTCAGCGCCAATAGCTTTCACATTTTGAACCGCTGACGGCTTGAATAGAAACATTGGTACTGGATTATCAGTCCCAAATGGTGCTAATCTGCGTAACTGCTGATAAAGGTCTTTAGTAACCTCACTCACTGGCATCTCAGACGCCACCGTTAACTGTGATTTAGGCTGATCGGCTAAGTTTTGATCAGCAGCTGCCTGGTCAAACCCCGTTTGCAGTTGTGTGAGCTGATTCGCTTTTGCCGTCATCCCTACCGCAGCCGCGTGCCCACCAAAGTTAACTAACAGGTCACGCTGACCGTCAAAAGCTTCAAACAGGTTAAAACCCTCAACACTACGGCCGGACCCTTTAGCGGTACCGTTTTCCGTATTGACGTTGAGAACTACGGCTGGTTTACCAGTCGCTTCAACGACCTTACTGGCCACGATACCCAGAACCCCTTCGTGCCAGCCCTGACCCGTGATCAGCATGGTGGGATGGTCACGGTGATCGGCGTCTTGGGCTTGTGCCAAGGCAACTTCACTGATATCAGCAACTAGCTTTTGCCGATACTTATTTTGCTTCTCTGTCAGATCAGCCAATTTTTCAGCCCGGTCTTCGTCCAGGGTGGTCAGTAATTCAACGGCTGGTGCCGCATCGTCTAACCGACCTAACGCGTTTAGCCGGGGCGCGATACCAAACCCAATCGACTGTTCATCGAGTCGTTCTGGTACAATGCCCGCTTCTTTGATCAACGCCACTAATCCCAAACGGTCAGTTTGTGACAGCAGCTGTAAGCCAGCGGTCACTAACACACGGTTTTCGTCAACTAGTGGTACAAGGTCAGCCACTGTCCCAATCGCTGCCAGATCCAGCATTTCTTGCGGAACTTCATCTAACAGTGCCGTTGCCACTTTAAAGGCCACCCCAGCACCGGACAGTCCGCCAAAGGGATACTGGCCCTCAGGATGACGCGGGTGAATGATAGCGTAAGCGTCCGGTAATTTACCCGGCAGTTCATGATGATCAGTCACCACTACATCACAGCCTAATTCATTGGCACGGGCAATGGCATCGTTACCCGCCACCCCATTATCCACCGTCACGATCAGCTGCGTACCGCCCTCGATTAAACGCTCAAAAGCAGCCACGTTGGGCCCATAACCATCAACAAACCGGTTAGGGATAAAGTAGTCCACGTTAGCCCCGATTTGATCCAAGGTTTCATAAAGAATCGAGGTACTGGTCACACCATCCGCGTCGTAGTCACCATAGATTGTAATGTGATCACCGTTAGCAACGGCATTTTGAATCCGCTCAACACCCTTTTGCATGTCGTGCATACTCATTGGATCGTGCAGCTGCGATAAATCGGGCTGTAAAAATTGTTCCGCTTTTTCCTTGGTATCGTATCCGCGGTTGAGTAAGATCTGAGCTACCATTGGTTGAATCGACAATGTATCTGCCAATTTAGTAGCCTCGTCACTTGGTTGATCGACGTTTTTTACTTGCCAATCATAATGTGGTTCAATCACGCTTATCACCCTTTACTTCTGGTTGACTTGATTTGGATTTACCAGTTTTTGCTGCATCCGTCTTGGAATTAGTTTCAGCAGACCGCGTTTCATCTAACCGGGTCTCTAAGGTCTGAATGCGGCTAGTCTGTTGTTTGATGGTTTTTTTATTTTGGTAATTTGAAATAGTCGCAAACAAGAACATTAAAATAGCTCCCAGAAAAATGGCTACTAATAGCACTAGGACTAATGGCCACGAAACGGTCGCGAAGCCAAAATGAATCGGTATTGATTCAGTATTCATCACTGCAAAAACGGCAATTAGGATCACGATTAGAATCGCAATGATCACTTTTCCTTGACGTTTCATTAAACAGCCCCCTATTCCCGTTCTTTATCAAACGGTACATCAATCACATCAAAGTCTTTGACGACCTTCGTGTTACTAAAGACTTTCTGAGCTTGCTTTTCTAAATCATGAGCCAGTTTTCCGTTGTAACGAGCCGAAATATGATTCAGTAATAACTTACCCACGTGGGCGGTCTTAGCAATGTTAGCTGCCTGCACGTTAGTTGAATGATAATAACTGTGTGCCATGGCTGCTTCATCCTTCGCAAAGGTACTTTCATGGACTAAGACATCGGCGTTTTCCGCCAGTTTATAGCTATTAGCCGTCTTGCGCGTATCGCCTAAAATAGCCACGATCCGCCCCCTTTGGGCATGGCCAATATAATCTTGGCCATTGATTACTCTGCCATCAGGTAAAGTCACTGTTTTACCAGCTTTAAGCTGCCCGTAAATTGGCCCAGACGGCACCTGATCGGCCTGCAGTTTATCCACCATCAATTCACCTGGATGATCATGTTCCACCACCCGGTAACCAAAGGCTTCGATCTTGTGATCTAAATGCTCGGCGTACACCGTGAATTTATCATCTTCAAAGATCTTACCGCCACCAGTTAATTCCACAAATTCAATGAAATAGGATAATTTCGTTTCGGAAACCTTTAAACTGGTCAACACAAAGTTCCGAATCCCTTTAGGCCCATAAATCGTCAACTTATCATTACCGCCCTGAAACGAGCGACTGCTAAGTAAGCCTGGCAGCCCAAAAATATGGTCGCCATGCAAGTGGGTAATAAAGATTTTATCAATTTTACGTGGTTTGATCGTGGTTCTTAAAATCTGGTGCTGGGTGCCTTCACCGGCATCAAACAGCCAGATAGAATTGCGTTCTTCCAGTAACCGTAATGCCAGGCTGCTAACGTTACGAAACTTTCCTGGGGAACCGGCACCGGTACCTAAAAATTCAATTTGCATATCTGTCGTCCTTTTCTATCTATCTTGCACCGCACATTTACCCGGTGTCATCTGGTCCTTTTAAAATGAATCTCAACCCTACAATTGTATCAGATTCAACGCAGGATTGTTTGATTATTTGGCTGAAATAATGACGATTATCCTTAAGGAAACTAAAATAACTCGGTTCAATGATTGTTCCCTCAGATAATGTATAATAACCCTTAGAGGAAGTGAAATAATTGCGCTTAGGAGAACTTATCACATTAGTCCACTTGCTGGATCCCAGCTTAAAATTGGGGCTTGATACGAACCCGATAAAACCGATCAGCGGCCTGTCAGCTGTTGGTGATCAGCTCCTATTGCACACCGTTACCCAGACGCCTTTAACCGTTGAAAGCTTGCGACAGCATTCAATCCACTTTGACCAGAACTTAACCGTATTTAGGTCTCATGGTGACCGTCTATATGGTTTTCGCCAATCAGGGCACTGGCTGTTATTTAAATAATGGAGGGATTTAATATGTCAGATAAACATTTCATGCTAACTGTCATTTTGGCAGCTGGTCTCATCTTAACTGGCTGCGGGAGCCAGGCAAAAACCAACCAGCATACACAATCCAGTTCAGCGTCTTCATCTAGTCAATCAACTAAAACGCCTGAACGGTCTGCGTCTGATCAAGCAACCATGAAGCCTTATAAAGTGCCAAGCTCGGAAAAAGACAATCAAAATTATCAAAAATCAGGACTGCTTTCCATTCCGGGACAATTTGCCTATGATCAAGCTGGCACCAAACTTACTTTGGCACAAAACAAACATCAAAACCAGCAAACAGCTAGCCGGGGCATCGCATATCACATCATTACTACCAAGCGATTCAACAATAATGCCAAAACCAAACGGGCCATCCAAATGGCACAGCAGGCCTTCAATGTGGGTCAGCTGCCTAACCCCTATCAAACTTTACAGATTAAGTTCACCGTTAACAACAGCTCTGAAAATGCCGTTAAAATCGATGGGGTCCAAAAGATTAGTTTAAATGGTTCAAAGCCGATTACTTCAACTGGCATCAGTGATCCCAGTGCCGGACAGGTCATTCATAAAAACCAGACCCGCACATTTTCGGCCATGATCCTAGTTGGTCCCACCAGCTTTAAAGTCAACCGACTGAGCATTCAATTCTCAGGCAGCTTCAATCAATCGGGCCAGCAAGTGTCAAAAACACCTGCCGCCATTCAGATCGTGCTTTAACTTTTATAACCACTAAAACACCGTATGCTGACGTTAAACGTTCGCACACGGTGTTTTTTTATTTTTCTAGTGGTGAATTAGGAGCCGTTAGTTGCTGAATTAATAAGCGGGTAAAGTTCTGGTTTCCAGTTGGATTAGGGTGCACATTATCCGAGTAGAACCAGCTTTGATGATCCTTACTCAAGCCGTGCCAATCGACCATTTCAACGTTGGGATAACGTTTAGCCGCTTTAGCGATCGTGGCGTTCACAGAGGCTTCCCAGTTACGGGTCGGCACATGGGTGTTGACCCAGAAGATGTGGCGCTTAGGACCAACCATCTGAATCACCTTGTCAATTTGACTATCAGTCATTGGACTGTTAGTCCCTAAATTGATTACTACCGTATTGGCCAAGGCCCCTTGCGACTTCAGCGATTCGATCTCTTTAGGTGCCTGCCAGATCTGTCGGCCAACACCAGCTGAAACGTAAGTGTTCGGGATCACCTGACGAATATCCTTAGAGACATCCACCATGACAGAATCGCCAATGGCCGTTACCGAAAGGTCCTTCACCTGAACGTATTGACGCTTGGAGAGGCCATACGTCTTCATCAATTCCTTTTGATGGGCTGATAATTTGACTTTCTTCCAGGCTTCTTCACGCTGTTTTTCCGCAGCCGCTTTTTTATTCGCTTCTCGCTGCTTCTTTAAAGCTTCTCGATTAGAAGAAGCATCCTGCTTTTGATTATGTTTGATGTTCGTCTGGAGCGCTGAGTCATTAGCTTCCGAATGGGCCGGACTGGTAGCTGCACCAAACAGTGCAACGCCGGTAACCAAGGC
Source organism: Secundilactobacillus hailunensis (assembly GCF_005405185.1). Classification (GTDB taxonomy): domain Bacteria; phylum Bacillota; class Bacilli; order Lactobacillales; family Lactobacillaceae; genus Secundilactobacillus; species Secundilactobacillus hailunensis. Next base: position 38,898 of record NZ_BJDO01000007.1, on the reverse strand, counting down.
CGCTGGAATAATGACGTACTTACGCCAGCCAAACTTTCTCGGGTTTTGGAAAAATTCCTTGATCAGACTTGGCAGTTGACTATAAGTGTAATGCCGCGTTGGGTTCTCCAAATAACGGTAAGAGAGATCACTCACGATCAATATCAGGATGGCTTCTACTAAAGCGTTCAGCACAGGGTGAGCAGCGATGTTAGTTACTTTGGCTTCATAGAAAATCATAATGGGAAATTGATACAGGTAGATTCCATAGCTGCGTTTACCGACCCAATCAAAGATCCGGTTAGTAAATAGCTGGTTCATAAACCCGGCTGGATGCGCCACGGTTGCGACCAAAATAGCTGATAGCAGCGTAAACAGGAACATTCCACCATGATAAGTGAAGCTTGACTGACCAGACATGGTAAAGAACATGATGATTAGGAGTGCAAAGCTAATGAGCCCAGCACCGTTCAATAACCACTTTGCTCGGCTGTTCAGCTCCGACCTTAACTTAGTCGCAGGCCAAACAAAGGCTAGCGCGACACCCAGTAAAATCGCAAACATCCGAGTATCAGTCCCGTAATAAACCCGGTTAGTCATCGCAGTACCGGTATAGAGGTAACTCATCCAGACTGCTGAGGCAACTGCTAACGCCGAAATCAGGTAAAAAATCGATTTCCGTTCTTTAAAAATAAACAGCAAAACCACTAAAACCAGTGGCCAAATTAAGTAAAACTGCCCTTCGATCGATAGTGACCAAAGGTGTGTGAATGGTGACTCTCCGTTAAACCGGTCAAAGTAAGATTGACCATGACCGATTTCCCACCAGTTGTACACGTAAAGTAAATTAGTGCTGATGATGGCTTTTAAACTGGCAAACAGTGAACGCTGAAATAAAGTAATGTACGCTGCCGTCGTCAAGACCATCGTCACTAATGCTGGATACAGTCGCTTCATTCGGCGGATATAAAACCCGATAATGTCGATCCGCGAATTCTGTTCGTATTCCTGTAAGAGCAAGTCAGTGATTAAATATCCCGAAACCACAAAGAATATGGGGACACCTAGATAGCCCCCCTGCAAACTATAGGGCAATAGATGATAGACGATCACACCAATTACCGCAACAGTTCGGATTCCGTCAAATCCAGAAATATAACGGCTATGCTTAAGCCGTCTGCTCCCTGCGTGTTGCATCAATTCTCCCTCGTTTCCTCTTATCTCTTATTATGCCAATAATACTATTCTACAAATTCAAAGGTAAAGTCATCGATCTGAACTAAATCACCGTTATGAGCACCCTTTTCTCGTAACGCATCATCGACGCCCATACCCCGCATTTGCCGTGCAAAGCGCAACGTACTTTCCTCATGATCCATGTTCGTCATCTGGAACAACCGCTCTAATTTAGCACCGGTTAGAACCCATGTGCCGTCTTCATCGCGATTAATTGCAAAGTCGTCAGCCTGCGCTGCTTGATCCTCAGGATTGAGCATCTGTTCAAGGTCATCAACACCCTTAACTGGGAAGGCTGGGGTCTGATCAAGAATTTCAACCGTCTTTCGAATCAGCGGTGTTAACCCGTCATGAGTCACACTGGAAATGGCCATCACAATTGGTGGCGTATCAAGCGTAGTATCCTTTGCCAGCTTCTGTTTCAAAGTTGCCAAATTTTCAGCTGAGTCCGGCAGATCCATCTTCGTTGCCACAACGATTTGCGGTCGTTTCAGTAAGTCTGGATCATACTTCTTCAATTCCGCGTTGATCTTCAGAAAATCATCGTAGGGATCACGTCCTTCAAATCCACTGACATCGATCAAATGCAGCAGTACCCGGGTCCGTTCGATATGCTTCAAAAATTCGATTCCAAGACCGACGCCACTAGCTGCCCCTTCGATTAAGCCGGGCAGATCAGCCACTGCGAAATCACGGCCGTCACTTAACTTAACCATCCCAAGATTAGGGGTGATCGTTGTAAAATGATATTCACCAATCTTGGGTCTGGCACTAGTAATAGCTGCCAGTAACGTGGATTTTCCAACCGATGGAAACCCAATCAACCCAACATCAGCTAATAGCTTCAATTCCAAACGAACGCGGCGCTCTTCTCCAGGGGCGCCGTTTTCAGCTAATTCTGGTGCGGGATTCTTCGGTGTGGCGAAGTGGACGTTGCCACGGCCGCCACGACCACCTTGCGCAATCACGACTTGATCATCCGTGTGCACGAGGTCCGCAATCACCGTATTGGTCTCATCGTCAATGACGGTGGTCCCTAAAGGAACTAAAATAACGCGATCCTCAGCACTGCGACCCGTCATCCCTTTAATGCCGCCGTTTTGACCATGGTCAGCCTTGAATTTTTGATTAAACCGAAAGTCCATCAGTGTTCGCAGGCCCGAGTTAACTTTAAAGATAACACTGCCGCCGCGACCACCGTCGCCACCGGCTGGCCCACCATTTGGTTCATACTTCTCTCGCCGGAAGGCAACCATTCCGTTACCACCATTTCCGGCTTTAACATTTATTGTTACGTGATCTACAAACATAGCATTTCTCCATTATTCCATTTCATTCGAACATTCCTAACCTTGTTATTATCCAATGAATACCGCCAAATTACCACCGTTTATTGCATTTTTTTAAGTTTATTATCAACTGGTTAAAGTCGTGTTGGCTAAGGTCAGGTGAATCGTATCGGCAACCGACTTCGAAATCCCTAGTTCATGCAGTTCTTCGGGAGTTGCAGCCGCAATTTTCTTCATTGAACCAAACTTCCGCAGTAACTTATTTCTGGTCTTTGGTCCTACCCCTTCAATATCATCCAAGCGTGAACTCAGCGAGTTTTTCGCGTGAACTTTGCGATGAAAGGTAATGGCAAACCGGTGAACTTCGTCTTGAATCCGCTGCAGGAGATAAAAGCCCTGTGATTTAGGATCCAGGTGAAGCGGCGTATCCTGCACTTCAGACAGGAGATCAGCCGTTTTATGCTTATCGTTTTTCACCATGGCAGCCACCGGAATATTCAGTCCTAATTCATTGATTAAAACGTCTTTGACGGCGTCTAGCTGAATCGTGCCGCCATCCATTAAGATTAGATCCGGCATGGCAGCGTGTTCCTTCAGCAGACGCGTGTAGCGCCGGCGAATGACCTCGCGGGTACTAGCCGCTTCATCCGCATGATCCACGGTTCGCAGCTTATATTTCCGATATAGGTTCTTATTCGGCTGCCCGTCAACAAACACGACCATCGCTGAAACCAGATCAGCACCTTGAATGTGCGAGTGGTCAAACGCTTCGATCTTATGTCCCGGCGCAATTCCTAGCGCATCAGTGATCTCTTTCATGGCACCAGTGGTCTTCTTTTCATCTAGTTCCAGTAACCGAAACTTTTCTTCCAAGACTAACCGTGCGTTTTTGCCAGCCATCTCCAATAAGGCCCGTTTTTCACCCCGCTGCGGCGTTCTTACCGGCATCGGCAGCATCTCTTCGAGGATCTCTTTAGGCAAGCTTTCCGGCACTAGAATCTCCTTTGGAAAGATACTGTTCTTACGGTGATAGAACTGAATGATAAAACTGGTCATTTCCTCGATCTCATCGTTAACGATGGGGAACAACCGCTTTTCGCGTTTCATTAACCGTGCTTGGCGAATAAAGAAGACCTGAACCGATAACCAGCCCTTGTCCAGGTAGAAATTAAAGATATCCCGCGGTGTTTGATCATTAGAAATGATCTTCTGTTTTTCCACCGTCACTTCAATGTAGTGCATTTGATCACGAATCTCAGCAGCCCGCTCAAATTCAAGGTTATCAGACGCCTTTTTCATCCGGGCATTTAAGTGCCGCTTTACCGTGGCAACGTTACCGTTCAGAAAGGATTTAATGCGTTCGATCTGCTGATCATACTCTTCCTTGGGAACTTCTTTAAAGCAAGCTCCCAGGCATTGCCCCATGTGATAATACAGACAAGGCCGGTTCTGGAACCCGTTGCAGCGTCGCAAAGGATACACTTTCTGCAAAAAATGCAGGGTCTCTTCAGCGGCGTAAACGTTGGGATATGGGCCAAAGTAGTACGCGCCATCCTTACGAATCGAACTGACGATCAGCATGGTGGGATCGCGTTCATTCGTGATTTTAATGTAGGGATAGCCCGTCCCCTGCTTTAGCTTAATATTATAGTGTGGCTGATGTTTTTGAATCATGGTGATTTCAAGCAAAAAGGCTTCCTTGTCAGTCGAAGTCACAATGGTTTCAAAATCAGCAATTTCAGAGACTAAACGGGCGGTCTTTCCTTCATGACTACTTTTAAAGTAGGACCGCACCCGGTTTTTTAAGTTTTTCGCTTTGCCAACGTAAATGATGTGCCCATTGATGTTTTTCATCATGTAAATTCCCGGCATATCGGGTAAAAGCGCTAATTTATGTTCAAGATATTCGGTGGCCAAATCAACGACCTTCTTTCACTTCATGATCTAGATTCACCGTGGCGTCATACTGCCCCAGTTTCGACGTTTCATTATAACGCCGAATACATGTTTGGGGCAAGCTAGATGCCCACGTCAAATCACCGCACAAAAACACCCTGATTCGACAATCAAACCAGGGTGTTTTTGTTTTATTGAACAGTCTATACATTACCAATAATCTTACTGATAAAGTCTTTGGTACGTGGGTTCTTCGGATGATCGAACATCTCGTTGGGCGTGTTCTTCTCCAGAATATAGCCATCCGCCATGAACCAGACATCGTTGGCAACTTCTTTGGCAAAGCCCATTTCATGAGTGACAACGACCATGGTCATGCCATCTTCGGCTAATTCCTTCATAACGGCCAGTACTTCACCAACCATTTCAGGATCCAACGCACTGGTAGGTTCATCAAACAGCAGCATTTCCGGATCCATCGCTAAGGCTCTGGCAATGGCCACCCGTTGTGCCTGACCACCAGATAGGCTGTCGGGATAAACGTTTGCTTTTTCGTCCAGACCGACTCGTTTAAGCAGACCCAACGCTTTTTCTTCAGCGTCTTTATCAGACATCTTTTTAACCCGGATCGGTGCTAACTTAAGGTTTTCCAGCACCGTCAAATTAGGAAACAAGTTAAAGCTTTGGAAAACCATACCCATCCGTTCACGTAAAGTCGTTAATTCTTCCTCAGAGAACTTCTGCGTATCTTTTCCTTCAAACAACACCTGACCTGACGTTGGTTTTTCCAACATGTTCAGGCAACGTAGAAACGTACTTTTACCTGAACCTGAAGGACCAATCACACAGATCACTTGACCAGGCATAACCGTACCGTCGATTTCTTTTAGGACTTCGGTATCACCATAGTTCTTTTTTAACTTTTTAACTTCAACTAATGGTTTATTTGGCATGCTTCATTCTCCCCTCAAAGTAGTTCAGAACTCTTGTTAAGATAAACGTCATCACGAAGTAAATGATCATGGCAACGAACACTGGCATAACCCCACGATACGTGTCGGCACGCACAATGTTTAATTGGTAGATCAGATCAGTGACACCGATGATGGAAACAATTGAACTTTCCTTGACCAGTGAGACAAATTCGTTACCAAGTGCTGGCCAAATGTTCTTTAACGCTTGAGGTAACACAACAAACCGCATGGTATCAGTCTTAGCTAACCCCAGACTAGCAGAGGCTTCCGTTTGACCTTTATCAACTGAATTAATCCCACCACGAATAATTTCCTCAACGTAAGCACCACTGTTCAGTGAAACGGCAATGATACCTGATAATAACGCTGGCAGGTTAACCACGATCCCAATCCCAAAGTAAACGAACATGACTTGAACCATCAATGGTGTCCCACGAACGAATTCAACGTAGGCAATTGAAATAGCATGGAAGATCTTGCTCTTACTGAACCGCATCAAGGCTAAAATGGTTCCTAGCAAAACCCCAAAGATAACTGAAATTGCTGAGATCAGCAGTGTGTATTCAATCCCTTTAGCGAAGTAGGTCCAGTAATGGAACATTGAGGTATTATGCGTGTTAACTTTCATGTACTTACCGGCTTGTGCCAAGTATTGGTTAGGCAAGCCTTTAGCTTTGATCTTAGTAATACTCTTGTTGATAGCAGCAACTAAGGTACCAGAACCCTTTTTGAGCGCCATAGCTGAACCAGTGTCGTTCTTGTTCAAACTGTAACCAGACTTGATCATCTTTAAATCAGGATCATTCTTCACATAAGCTTCAGCCGATGGGGTTTCAATACCCAGTGCATCGATTTTATGCGTCTTTAAAGCTAATACCAAATCGGTGTTCTTATCCATCCCTTTGACCTGAGCACCGGGAATCTTAGACTTAGCTAAATTATATTGTAACGTCCCTGTTTGAGCACCAATAATTTTATGTGCCAGTGATGCCTTGCTGGTATACTTACCGGCATCCGTCTTGTTGATCAGAAATGATTGACCACCATTATAGTAGATCTCTGAGAAATCAACACTTTGACGCCGTTCAGGAGTTGGGTTGATCCCACTCATGGCAACGTCGGCTTTCCCAGTTTCAACGGCAACCAGCACGTTACTAAATGACATGGACTTAACAACTAGCTTAACGCCCAAGTCCTTAGCAACTTGCTTCATAATATCAACATCCATCCCAACAACTTCGGATTTACCGTTCTTGCTGACCTGGAATTCATAAGGCGGGTAATCTGGTGAAGTCGCCATAACGATTTTGCCCCGAGCCTTAACCCTCTGCAGTGAATTATCCGCTGCATATGCAGTGGTAGTGGTAATGGAATGTGATGGCTGAATTGTAAATAAGAATAATAATGACAAACACAATGTCATAACGGTGAGTAATACGTTTCTCCCCTTGACTTTCATTCGCGGTAACTCCCTCTCTAATTAAGTAACTTCTACATTACACCAAAATCATTCTTTATGCAATAAAAAACGGGAAAAAGTATCATTTATACAAGATTAGTTGCTTTTTTGATTGGTATACACTCTTAAATACATTATGCATTTGAGATACATAAAAGAGAGCCTGTTCACTCCTTCATTGCCTAATCGGGCTCGGTCAGGCAGGGAGTTGCATGTAAGGGGCAGTAAGGCATGCCGCAAACCCACCGGCACACCTCACTCCACTCCCTAAACGCCTGTCCTCGCACCTTGCACCTTGCTTGCTTCCCACCCCCACTCATGATAAACTAAGCGCAGTAAAGGAGTTGACTACATCATGGGATTAAAAGTAAAGCGTCAAGATAACCTCGACGCCATGTTTGGCAAGTTTGCCGAAATGGATCTGAAGGATGAAAAACGTGATAAGTTTTTAAAACACGATGAACAAAAAGACGCCACTAAAAAGGCTAAGGCTTTAATTAAAGAACATCGCAACTATCATAAATAACCACAAAAACGACACCCCCGCGGGTACCGTTTTTTTATGCATCAATTTCTTTTTTCGCCTGTTCAATTTGTTTGCGGACCTGATCAAAACCAGTACCGCCTTCAGAATGACGGCGTTCAACCGCTACTTCTGATTTCAAATCGTGGTAAACATCTTTTTCAATTAACGGTGAAGCCTTTTTGAGATCACTCAATGACATATCCTGTAAATTCTGATGGGTCTGAATTCCCTTCAAAACTAACTGTCCCACAATGCCGTGCGCTTCTCTAAAGGGAACACCCTTCGTTGCCAGATAATCAGCTAACTCAGTCGCGTTTGAAAAATCATTTTCCGTGGCTGCCTTCATGTTATCAGTCTTAACCGTCACCGTGGACAGCATCCCATTGAAGACCTTGAGGGCTGGCAATAACGTCTTAACGGTATCAAAGACACCCTCTTTGTCTTCTTGCAGGTCCTTGTTATAGGCTAGCGGTAATGATTTCATAGTGGCTAACAAACCCATCAGATGGCCATAGACCCGGCCACTCTTGCCCCGAATCAACTCTGCCATGTCGGGATTCTTCTTCTGTGGCATGATCGAACTACCAGTCGTATATGCATCTGATAATTCCAAGTACTGAAATTCATGGCTGACCCACATACTGAGCTCTTCACAGAATCGCGACAGGTGCATCATTAGAATCGAGCTGTTACTAAGAAATTCCAGTGCGAAGTCACGGTCGGAAACTGCGTCCAGTGAATTCGCATAAACTTTACTAAAGCCCAGTGTTTTCGCCGTCATTTGCCGATCGATTGGAAAGGTGGTTCCGGCTAAGGCTGCTGCGCCCAGCGGTGAGATATCAGTGTGCACTTCATTAAACGCAAATCGTTCCTTGTCACGCTTAAACATTTGGTAATAAGCCATTAAGTAATGGCCATAGGAAATGGGCTGAGCGTGCTGTAAATGGGTGTAGCCCGGCATAATGGTTTCAACGTTTTTTTCAGCCAAGCTCACCAAGGTTTTTTGAACCGTGGTAATTTCATCGATCACTTTGGGTAACCGTTTCTTTAAATAAAGGTGGAAGTCTGTAGCCACTTGATCGTTACGTGATCGCGCAGTATGCAGCTTACCCGCTACGGGGCCGATGCGATCCGTTAAAATCGCCTCAATATTCATATGAATATCTTCGTTTTCAACGGTAAACTTGAGCTTACCGGCTTCCAGATCGGTCTGAATGCCTTCCAATCCCGCAATGATCTGATCACAGTCATCAGAAGGCATGATGCCGGTTTTTTGAAGCATTTTAACGTGAGCCAAAGAACCTTCAATATCTTCTTCAGCCATGAGCTGATCAAAGGAAATGGACGCTCCAAATTCATCGACCCATTCAGCCGCCTGTTCTTGGAACCGGCCACCCCAGAGTTTTTTGGTTGCCATTACTTGGTTGCCCCCTCCGTTTGATCCTGCTTTTCTTCTGACTTGACCGCAACCTTGACCTTCGACTTGTTGTTTTGTGTCACGGCATTCACAAAGGCGGATTGCTGGTTTCTCATCTTGACCTGTGAATAAACGGTCGTTGGCAGGCCCCATAACTTGATGAAGCCCTTCGCAGCTTCTTGGTCGAATGAATCAGCAGAGGTATACGTTGCCAAATTCTTATCATACAGTGAGCTTTCTGACTTCCGGCCTAACGTAATCACGTTGCCCTTAAAGAGTTCCAGCTTGATTACGCCGGTAACAACTTCTTGAGTTTTCTTCAAGAAGGCCAGTAAAGCATCCATCAATGGTGAGAACCAAAGCGCGTTATAGATCATTTCCGTTAACTGTTTTTCAATTACTGGCTTGAAGTGGGCCAGATCCCGTTCAAAGGTGAGATCTTCCAGCTGTTTATGAGCCTTCATCAAAACGGTGGCAGCGGGTGCTTCGTAGACTTCCCGCGACTTGATTCCGACTAACCGGTTTTCAATGTGGTCGATCCGGCCGACCCCGTTTTCGCCAGCAATCTTGTTTAACTTTTGAATGAGATCCGCCAGCTGCATTGACTTCCCGTTGATCTTGGTTGGTACCCCTTTAACAAAGGTAATCTCAAGGTCCGTTGGGGTATCCGGTGTTTTATCGATGGGATTCGTTAACGCATAAGCATCTTCTGGTGCGCTGACCCAAGGATCTTCGAGAACCCCGGCTTCGTTAGCCCGGCCCCAGATGTTGGCATCGATGGAATATGGTGAGTCTAAATCAATTGGAATCGGAATGTTGTGCTTCTTAGCGTAATCAATTTCTTCTTCCCGTGACCAGTGCCAGTCCCGAACTGGACTCAAAACTTCCAGTGCTGGGTTCAAGGCGTGAATGGCAACTTCAAACCGTACTTGGTCGTTACCTTTTCCAGTACAGCCATGGGCAACGGCTTGCGCATTTTCTTCCTGAGCAACTTCAACTAGCTTCTTACTGATCAGCGGCCGAGACAGGGCTGAGATCAATGGATATTCGCCTTCATAATACGTGTGGCCTTGTAAAGCAACCATCGCGTAATCCTCTGCGAATTCTTCCAGAGCATCGATCACATAAACTTTAACCGCACCGACGTTCAGTGCCTTTTGCTTGATAAAATCCAAGTCTTTACCTTCACCAACGTTAATGCAGCAGGCAATCACGTCATAGCCCTTATCCTTTAACCAAGGAATCGCTACTGAAGTGTCAAGTCCGCCAGAATATGCTAATACAACTTTTCTATTTTTTGTCATGTTTTTACGCCCTCTCAATTCAACTTTTTTACTTAATGGTACGAGATTAACACCTGTATTCAGTAAATGCAAGTGTTTTTTGTTTTTTATACATAAAAAGTGCCATTATTACAACTTATATACATATTTTTAAATAATTTATGGTTTCAGAATCCTGCTCGTAATGCTATTAGACTGGCTTAACCAACCAAAAAAGCCCGCCGATTAATCAACGAATTGACTAATCGACGAGCTTTTGGATTTAAAAATAAACCATTAATGATTGTTTGGTAAATTAGGGTAACGCTTATTCAAGCGGTCAATATTGCCACTGGCTACATCTTCAAAGGGAATATCAGCCCACTCAGCAACCTGAGACAAATACCACAGGACATCGCCCATTTCCTTGGATAATTTTTGCTTGTCCAGCTTCTCTCCTTGAAACGTATACTGTTTAACTAAATCTACGACCTGCCCAGTTTCGCTAGAAAGGCCTAGAGCACAGTTAGTTAAAACCTGTTCACTGCCAAATAGCGTTCGGTTAGCAGCTTTTTGATAGTCGTTAAATTCCATTATGATTTACCCCCAAATGCATGTTGTTCGATCCACTGCCAGACTTCCTGCTTGCCAGCTTTAGTTTGCGCCGAAAATGGCAACAGATCATCTTGTGACTGGATCTGCAACGTTTTTTTCACCAGACTAAGCTGCTTATTCCACTTAGCACCCGGAATCTTATCCATTTTAGTCGCAACGATCAACGTTGGAATATCATAATAGCTCAACCAAGTATACATCGTCTGATCATCCGCTGTTGGCGCATGGCGGCCATCCACTAACGAGACCACGCCCTTTAGTGTCTCTCTAGCAATCAGGTAAGTCTCAATCATTTGGCCCCATTTTTCGCGCTCTGACCTCGACACTTTAGCGTAGCCGTATCCAGGCACGTCCACAAAGTACAGTGCATCTTCCACGTGGTAAAAGTTCAACGTCTGCGTCTTTCCCGGCTGACTCGATGTTCTGGCATAACTATTTCGGTTGATCAACACGTTCGTCAAAGATGACTTACCGACGTTTGAGCGACCAACTAACGCAATTTCTGGCTGACCAGTCTTGGGATATTGTTTGGGATCAACTGCACTCATCACCAGTTCAACATTGTGTACTTCCATTATAGCCTCCGTTTACTTGACCAAAATAAAAGCCGCATGCTCCATAACGCGGAACATACGGCATGAAATGTCATTCGACATTAGTTGCGGACCACAAGCTCGTTATGACGCTTTTTGATCCTTTAAAATTAACTCAGGTTCTTGATGATCCTTCACGGTATCACCCGTAACGATGACTTTGGCAACATCATTACGACTTGGCAATTCAAACATAATATCGCGCATCACGTCTTCAATGATTGACCGCAGACCACGAGCACCGGTATTGCGTTTCAAGGCCAACTTCGCCATTTCACGTAAGGCGCTATCGTTAAAATCAAGCTCAGCACCGTCAAGTGAGATCAACCGCTGATACTGTTTAACTAAAGCATTCTTTGGCTCCGTTAAAATGCGAACTAGGTCATCTTCAGATAACTTCTCCAGCGCGGTTAGAATTGGTAACCGACCGATGAATTCAGGAATTAAACCAAATTCCAGCATATCTTCAGGTGCCACGCGCTGCATTAGACTCTCCGATGTATCAATTGGTTGATGGACTGAATCCGTACCGAAGCCGATGGTCTTATCACCAAGACGGTTTTTAACGATCGTTTCAATGCCATCAAACGCGCCACCCACAATAAAGAGAATATTCGTGGTATCGATCTGAATAAACTCTTGTTGCGGATGTTTACGGCCACCCTGCGGCGGAACGTTAGCAATGGTACCTTCCAGGATCTTTAACAGTGCCTGCTGGACACCTTCACCGGAAACATCACGGGTAATCGACACATTTTCAGCCTTTTTAGCAATCTTATCAATTTCATCAATATAGATGATACCCTTCTCAGCTTTCTCAACGTCATAATCGGCGTTTTGCAATAGCTTCAAAAGGATGTTTTCAACGTCTTCACCAACGTACCCGGCTTCAGTCAAGGTCGTGGCATCAGCAATTGCAAACGGTACGTTTAAAATTTTAGCCAGTGTCTGTGCCAGATAAGTTTTACCTGAACCAGTCGGCCCAATCATCGTAATATTACTCTTTTGCAATTCAGGACCATCATTTTTGTTAGTGGCCATTTCGTTCACACGTTTGTAGTGATTATAAACGGCAACTGAAAGCGTCTTTTTAGCTTCAGTTTGACCAATAACGTACTGGTTCAAAGAATCAACGATTTGTTGTGGTGTCGGCACATCAAAAACAGTTTCTGAGCTTTCTTCACTAAATTCTTCATCGATGATTTCTTTGCATAAATCGATACATTCATTGCAGATATAAACCCCAGGACCAGCAACAATTTTTTTAACTTGATCCTGTGACTTACCACAAAAAGAACAATTTACGGGGCCAGTTGTATCAGTATTTTCAAACAATTAAGAGTCACCCCTCTTTAATTTCTACAGTTATATTTTCTTTAACGCACCTGCTACTATACCATACAAAGCCGGGACTGGGAAAGGAAAAGCTCATGTGAAATAACCGTTAATTAGCGACTATTATCCCTGACAATCTATTCTGATTTCCACCAGTGACTTTGCAAATGCGGCTATAAACACAAACAAAGGCCCCTACAAGAATCAAATATTCTCGCTTCAGGGCCTTTGTTAGCAATGTTGATGTTGAAAACTACTTTTCGTCTTTTTCGTTTTCTTCGTCTTTTTTAGACTTGTCTTGCTTAGCTGAGTCGGTAATCATATCAACTGCCTTCTTGATGGCAATATCATGCTTCAACATGTCATCTGAAAGGGCTGAACGAACAGCGCTTTCTTCCATGCCATATTGACCGGCAAGATCCTTAACTTCAGCCTTCAAATCATCTTCAGAAGGTTCGATCTTTTCGGCTTCAACAACGGCTTCCAGAACTAAGTTGGTCTTTACACGGCGTTCTGCATCTGCAGCAAATTGCTTGTGTAAATCATCTTCGCTAGTGCCAGTTAACTTGAAGTAAGTCTTAGGGTCGATACCTTGTTGTTGCATATTAGCTAAGTATTGATCCATCTGACGGTGAATATCCTCTTCCTTCATTGCTTCGGGAACTTCTTGGATTTCAGAGTTGTCGACAGCTTCACCAATGGCTTCGTCTTCGATAGCATTGTGGGCAGCTGTAACTTTCTTTTCCTTCAATTCATCCTTGATCTTAGCCTTTAATTCATCTAAGCTGTCAACTTCTTCGTCAACATCCTTAGCAAATTCATCGTCAAGATCAGGTAATTGCTTCGACTTAACTTCATGAATAGTCGTCTTGAAAGTGGCTTCCTTGCCTTGTAAGTTCTCAGCTTGGTAGTCGTCTGGGAAGGTGACCTTAACGTCAACATCTTCGCCAGCCTTGTGACCAACTAATTGGTCTTCGAAACCGGGGATGAATGAGTTAGAACCTAATTCGAGTGAATAGTTATCAGCTTTACCACCATCAAATGGCTTGCCGTCAACGGAACCATCAAAGTCGATTACAACCGTATCGCCCTTAGCAGCTGGTTCGTCTTCTTTCAAAACCAATTCAGCTTGTGATTGACGACGAGATTCTAGTTCAGCATCAATGTCTTTTTGGTAGACACGGGTGTTTTGCTTTGTCACGCTCAAGTCTTTGTAGTCGCCAAGCTTAACTTCTGGCTTAACTGTAACGACCGCTTTTAAGACCCATGGCTTGCCCTTTTCCATTGAATCAACACTAACTTGTGGTTGATCAACTGGTTCGATACCTGCTTCTTTAGTTGCTGCCTCATATGCATCAGGCAAAACAATGTTCAAAGCATCTTGATAAAGTGCTTCTTCGCCATACATCTTGTTAAAGATCTGACGTGGAACCTTTCCTTTACGGAAGCCAGGAACAGCTAAGTTCTTCTTGGTCTTTGCGAAGGCTTGGTCTAAGCCCTTCTTAATTTGGTCGGCACCAATTTCAAAGGTTAATTCGCCTTTGTTGGTGTCCTTTTTTTCCCATTTTGCAGCCATTATATTCCCTCCGAAATTAAATATATCTTCGAATACGATCATACTCAAATTGCGTACAGCTTTTAGTTTAACGTAAGGAAGCCTAAATGTAAACATTAGACTGCACTGCAACGTCTAGAAGCCGTTCTTTTTCGCATGAATCGATTCAGTTACACGACGACTCTGAGTATGCTCACGTCGTCCATCATTCAAATAAAACGTTCAAATAAAAAAGTCCGAAAAGATAACCTTCTCGGACTTTTTATGTTCATTTAGGTAGGTATTAGTCCATGATATCTGAAACAACACCGGCACCAACAGTGTGGCCACCTTCACGAACAGTAAACTTAGTACCCTTTTCAATGGCAGCTGGAGCGATCAAGTCAACTTCGAAAGTGACGTTATCGCCAGGCATAACCATTTCTACGCCATCAGGCAATTCGATAACACCAGTGATATCAGTGGTGTGGAAGTAGAATTGTGGACGGTAGTTTGAGAAGAATGGCGTATGACGGCCACCTTCTTCTTTAGAAAGGATATAAACTTCACCCTTGAACTTACTGTGGGTTTGGATCGAACCTGGCTTTGCAAGTACTTGGCCACGAACAACTTGTTCACGGTTAATACCACGAAGCAAGACACCAACGTTATCGCCGGCTTCACCGAATGGGAGAGTCTTACGGAACATTTCCAAACCAGTAACAGTACTCTTAAGAACTTCTTCCTTAAGACCAACGATTTCAACTTCTTCGCCGACCTTGATAGTACCACGATCGATACGACCAGAAGCAACAGTACCACGACCAGTAATAGTGAAGACATCTTCAACAGGCATTAAGAAAGGCTTATCGTTATCACGAACTGGAGTTGGGATGTATTCATCAACAACGTCCATTAAGTGTAAGATAACCTTTTGTTGTTCTTCATCGCCTTGAAGTGCTTTCAGAGCTGAACCGCGGATAACAGGAATATCGTCACCAGGGTAATCGTATTCTGAAAGTAATTCACGGACTTCCATTTCAACTAAGTCGATCAATTCATCATCGTCAACTAAGTCGATCTTGTTTAAGAAGACCACAATGTATTCAACACCCACTTGGCGAGCCAAAAGGATATGTTCACGAGTTTGTGGCATTGGACCATCAGTTGCGGCAACAACTAAGATAGCACCATCCATTTGAGCGGCACCAGTGATCATGTTCTTGATGTAATCAGCATGTCCTGGGGCATCAATATGAGCATAGTGACGCTTCTCAGTTTCGTATTCAACATGGGCAGTGTTGATCGTGATACCACGTTCACGTTCCTCAGGTGCCTTGTCAATATCAGCATAATCTTCTTCTTTAGCTAAACCTTTTTGAGCTAAAACCTTGGTGATAGCTGCAGTCAAGGTCGTCTTCCCATGGTCAATATGGCCAATAGTACCAATGTTTACATGGGGCTTAGTTCGTTCGTATGTTTCTTTTGCCATTAATGAAACCTCCTGTATTTTTCACAAAGATAGTGCCAACAAACGAGTTGTTGGCAACCCTTTGCAGTAAATTATACTACTTCTTCTCGAAAAGGTAAATCGAGAATCCCTCAAGAAGAATCCTTAAATATTATATAGATTAGGCTATCGTTTGTAAACAATAAACTCCAAATTCGCTAGAACTTTTTTAAGCACCCGTCATCTCTGACATGATTTGAGACAGTTTTCGCTGCCACCATTCCACACTATAGGGCGTCGGTAAAGCTGCTGATTGCACCTGATCACCTTGAATCAATCGTTCCACCCAGGCTTGCGGGTCTGGAATGGCACGGTCAATAAACGGATATAGCAGGGTAACTTGCAAGCCCAGTTCATTTTGGAATAATTGTTGGGTAACCGGATCATAATCCCCAATCGCCTTTTGCAGTATACCTTCCAGTATACCAACTTTTTCAAACTCTGCCAGTGATTTTAACTCACTGCCCACAATCTCGTAGTTTTTATTGTCCAGCCAGCGAAATGTCATGCGGTCTGATAGTTTGAGCTTTTGGACCATCTCCAACAAACTGACGCGGATGATTGGCTTAACAAATGGATCGACCAGTAACGCTTTGGTTGCCGTTACCCACTCTTTTAAAGGCAGCTGTTTACCGGCTTCAAAGGTTCGTCGCTGCTGCGTTAACGTTAAGGCACTCAACTGATAGAAGGTCTGATAATCCTTCTTAAAATCCGGCTGCAGCCGGGCAGTCGCTTCAGCTTGCTGAATCAGTCCGCTAACTTCTTGGGGCAGCTGCGTGACCGTAGCGGTTAAAATATGGGCCATCAGCAACTGCCGGTTAGCCAGCAGCACCTGTACCATTAAGATCACGTGCTCACTATCCATTAAATAACTGTTTAGATTATCCATCATGATCGTATAGGCTAGTTTGTTTTGATGATCTTCAAACAGACTTTTGACCAGCAAATGATTGATTTTAGCACTGGGCGCTGTTTGGTACTCCTGTTCATAGTACTGGGCTGCCTGTCCCCACTGCTGCTGCTTAAACGCGTCGTTTGCCCGCTGTAAGTTTCGATCCATTCTAGTAGCCACCCCCAATAAATGAAAATCCCGTACGTCTTTGATTCAACATACGAGATTTAGAGTTTTACTTTTCAGCTTGATCGTCAGTTTTTTTATCAGTCTGATGATCATTTGGCGTTGCTTGGTTCTTGCCCGTTATCTGCTTCTTTGGTGTTTCTTGGCTTTTTGGTGCTTCCTGGTTTTTTTGAGCAGCCTGTTTCTTGTGCTTACTCTTCGGCTTATGCCGACGCGGGTCAACTTCCATGATGACCGGTAAGATCACTGGATGACGACGGGTCTGATCAAACAGATAATGATTGAGCTTTTCTCGTACATCCTGTTTCAGATGCGTCCAGTCAAACTCCTTATTATCAAGGTTGGTCTGAACCGCCTTTTTAATAATTTCAGCACTTTCATGCATCAAGTTTTTATTGGCTTTAACGTACACGAAACCACGTGAAGTAATCTTGGGTTCACCAATGATCTGCTTCTTTTTATGGTCAATGGTAATGACCGCTACGAAGATACCGTCTTCAGAAAGCACCTTACGATCACGCAGCACAATGTTGCCAATATCACCGACACCGATACCGTCGATCATCGTATTGCCGACTTCAACACTGCCGCTTAGAACCATGTCCTTGCCATCGTAGACCAATTGATCACCCTTGGCGGTCATGAAGATCCGGTCTTTAGGCATACCCACTTCTTCAGCGGCGCGCTGATGAGCTGACATCAACCGGTATTCGCCTTGAATTGGCAATAGGTAACGTGGGTGCAAGATGTTGATCATCAGTTGCAGATCGTGCTTGCTGGCGTGACCTGACGAGTTAAGATCATCCGAGATCGCCTTAACCTCGCCACCGGCCCGATAGATCATATCCCGGGTCTTAGCAACCGTGGTTTCCATGGCGTGGGAAGGAGTAGTGGTAATAAAGACGAGGTCGCCCTCTTCTATATTAAGACCCTTTTCCTGTTTATTGGCCATCCGCTGCAGGGCTTTAATCGGCTCACCCATTTTACCGGTTTGAATGATCACAACTTGCTCTGCTGGTAACTTGGCGAGTTGCTCTTCCGTAACCAGCAGATCATCTTGTGGCAGTACCAGCTTGTTCAAACGCATTGCTGTATCGACAATTTTTTCGATGTCGCGACCAGTCAAATAAACTTTTCGACCGGTCTTCGCGGCTGCGTCAAAAACTTGTTGGAGCCGTGAAATGTTGGAGCCGACACTGGCCACTACGATTCGGCTCTTAGCATAGTTAAACGTCTCGATCACGTTTTCCGCAATATCACGTTCACTCGCCGTTTCATTAGGGTTCTCAGCGTTGGCTGAATCACTTAATAATGCCAAAACACCGTTAGTCCCAATCTGAGCTAACCGGGCATAATCGGTTTGGTAGCCTGGTGCAGCCGTCTGATCAAACTTAAAGTCACCCGTATAAACCACGCTACCAGCACTGGTATTTAACACAATGCCCATTGATTCTGGAATTGAGTGCGTCGTTTTAAAGAAGGAAACCGTTACGTCACCAAAATCGATCTCAGTCCGCGCGTCCACCACGTGAAAATCATCAAAGTCCTTCACGTTAGGATCCGACTGACAGCTGATCTTAGCTAATTCGATCGTCATTTCAGAGCCAAATACCGGTACCTTGAATTCATTCAGAAAATAAGGTAATGCACCAATGGCATCCGCATGCCCGTGAGTGAGAAAGACCCCCACGATGCGATCCTTATTTTCCCGTAAATAACTGAAATCGGGAATCACGATATCGATTCCCAGTAATTCGTTTTCCGGGTACTTCAACCCGCAATCTAAAACGTAGATACTATCATTAACATCTACAATATACATGTTTTTGCCATTTTCGCGGACACCGCCCAACGGCATGATCTTTACTTTTGCTTTGTCCATAATTCACCTCAAAATATACTGTTCTTACCTCACAAATCACCAGCTGATAAGATTCAGCTGCCAACTATGAATCCTTACTTTTTTCCTAAACTCTAAAAATTTAGGCACGACTACAAACTGTTTACAGTTTATCACACTTAATTCAACTATGTAACAACCCAAACTGGGCCCGGTAAAAAATTCTTGCTGAAGATAACAAAAAAAGCCCTCCATACCGGAGAGCTTCCAAATTATCAAAATTAACGACGTAGACCCAATGACTTGATCAGATCACGGTAACGGGTAATGTCAGTGTTACGTAAGTAAGCTAACAAGTTACGACGGTGACCGATCTTCTTCATCAAACCACGTTGTGAATGATAGTCTTTTTTATGAGACTTCATGTGATCGTTCAATTCGTTGATGTCTGCTGTTAAAACAGCGATTTGAACTTCTGCTGAACCAGTGTCGCCATCGTGACGAGCATACTGCTTCATAATTTCGGTCTTCTTTGCTTGTGTAATTGCCATGGATAATTCCCACCTTTAATATTATTTGTCCTCCCGTTACTGAGTAGCCGTGAGTGAGATCGCAGTCCACTAAGTAAGGGAAATTTAAGAACCTTTGCTATTATATCTGTTATCGTTCATAATAACAAGGACTTTATATTTAACCGCTTATCAAGTACTTTTACTTTACAATTAGTGGAGAACTGTTGCAATCACTAATTTTATTCTGTATAATGGCATTCGTTGAATAATAACAGAGCCGTCTGGCTTATGAGTGTGGAGGTGAATTCATTGCCAATTATCAAATCTGCGATTGAACGTGCAAAAACGAACGTTAAAGCTAACGAACGTAATTCTGCACAGCTTAGCAGTATGCGAACAACCGTTAAGAAGTTTGAAAAAGCTGTTACCGATCATGACGACAACGCCGCTGAGTTATACAAAGCTGCATCTAGTGCCGTTGACCGTGCTGCTTCAAAAGGTTTAATCAAAACCAACAAAGCTTCCCGCGATAAGTCACGTATGGCTGCTCGTTTAGCTAAAGCAAACGCCTAACTTAAATTAACTCTTAAAAGACCAGTTCGAAAACGAACTGGTCTTTTTTTGTGTCTTTAGGCAACTTCATTTAAATATTTCAGCATAAACAGTTCAAACAGCAGTTCTGGATCTTGGCTGGTTGATTTCAATGACCGTTCAATTTGAATCAATCCCAGATAAGCTTGCCGCAGATGGGCTAACTCCAAGTGACGGACACTTTGCATCGCTAACTTTACTCGGTATGGATGGACTTTCAGGGATGACGCAATGCTCCCCTGGCTATAACCGTTATGCATTAAAATTTTAGTTTGAATCAGCAGTCTAAACTGACTGACCAGCACCGCGTTGATTCGCAGCGGTTCTTCCTTGGTTAAAATTAATTGCCGATACAGGTTTAAAGCCGCTTCAATTCGCTTACCCATCACGTCATTGACCAGATCAAAAACGTTTTGGTCCAGTGACTTTGAAACCAACTCAGCAACCACCGTTTTATTGATCTGTTTAGATTCTGCCGAAGCTAATTTTAACTTTGGCAGCTCATTCATGATCAAAGAGAAATCCGTCCCCGTTCGCTGAAGCAGTAAATTCAATGCTTCCGGGTCGATTCCAAACTGTGCCTGCTTTAAGTTTTGCTGAACCAGTGAGCGGATTTGGCGCTCGCCCACCGCTTCTAAGCTAATCACCTCGGCCGCCTTTTTTATGGTCTTAACCACTTTTTTACGACTATCTAATTTACCAGTTGTGGCAAAGAAAACTACGATAGACGTTGGCTCCGGGTGATCTAAATACTTGATCAAACCGTCAATGTCATGGTCAATCTTACTGCCACGGTGATTTTCGGTGGTTAAAAAATACGCGCGGTCAATAAACACCAGTCGTTTTTCACCAAAGAACGGTGCTGACATGGCATCATTTAAGGCCTGCGCAAGCGGCGTGGTTTCCATATCGTAGCTGGCATAGTTCATGGTTTGCTCAGCCTCTGGAATCACGTTTAAAAACGCGGCCTTGAGCTGCTGAATCAAGTAAGGCTGATCGCCGGTAATCAAATAAACCGGCTTAGCATTACCCTTTTTTAGTTGCGTTAAAGTTGCTTCATAAGTCACGATAAATTCTCCTTTAAAAAGGTCTGCCAACGACCGCCACCGTTAGTATACCGGTAACAAATCATCCCGTTCGTCTGGGTGTTAAACACCGGTATCTGATTTTCTGCCAGTATTGCTAAAGTCTCCTGATTAGGATGGCCATAACGATTATTTCGGCCAGCAGAAATGATGCCAATTTTAGGTTGCAGCTGTTTGACCACTTCCGGATCAGTGGCCGTCTTGCTGCCGTGATGTCCTAATTTTAACACGTCTACTTGCAATGCCGGGTAGCGGTTTAAGATTTCCCGTTCGCCTGCGCGATCTAGATCACCCGTAAATAACCAGCGTAAACCAGCAACCTGCCCCGCTAACACCATTGAGTCTTCGTTAGTCCCGAGGCCCGGTTTGAACGGATGAACCACCGTCAAAGGCGTATCGCTAATTTTTTGACCCGCTTGCACCGGAATCAGTTGGGTGTTTTTAATGTAAGGCCGAATTCGCTGCATGAACTGCGGATTTTGATTCATCCCCAGCGGAATGTATAGCCGTTTAACGTGCATTCCCTTCAACACATCACCAACGTCGCCGACATGATCGGCGTCCTGATGCGACAGGCAGAGGTTATCAATGTGGGCAATCCCCTGACTTTTTAAATAGTTGATGCTAATGCGTTGCGCCCGTGAGCGCCCACTGATTTTTTGGCCGCCAAAGTTCACGCGGCCACCAGTGTCGATCATGGTGATCTGCCGATTATACGGTGAACGAACTAAAAAGCTATCCCCCTGGCCAATATCGAAAAATGTCACTTCGCCAGTAGCTGGTAAATGAATGATTAAAAAGCTGGCCAGATAAACGGTTCCTAAGATAACTGGCAACCATTTCTTGAATTTCTGGGTCATGAGAGCCAATGTCAAAATCGTCAAAACGCCCACTACCCACGCAGCTGGTTTGCCAAACACGATCATCCCCGGCAAGCTATCCAACCAGTTCAAACCGCCAGTAAAGCCCTTTAACAGCCATTCTGTGAAGTCAGTCAGCCAAGGTAGCCAGTGACCGCCAATGCCGGCCACTAAAACGAGGGGGAAAATGCAAACACTAAAGAGCGGTAAAATCAGCAAATTAACAAACATCGCCAGCACGTGCCACTGATAAACGTGATAGAGGATCAGCGGTAGACTCAACAGATTTAACATCACCGTGGTTTTCAGCACACCAAACTGCTTGGTGAATAACAGACCAAACGCTAAACCATAGCTTAATTGACCACCTAAATGCATCAGTAACGCTGGCTGAACAATCAGCCCCAGCAATAAGCTCAGCCCCCAGACGGTTAAACCCGTTAAGCGCCAGCCACACAAGTGAGCCACTAAACCTAAGACTACCACTGCAACAGCACGCAGCAGTCCGACTTGCGCACCGGCTAAAATGTAATAGGTCGGCAGCAACAACAGTAACAGCACTGCAATGGGCGTCTGCGTGAACCCTAATCGGCGCAGACACCAGCTGACTGCAGCAACGATCCAGACAATGTGAAACCCAGAAATACTGAACAGGTGGATCAGACCAAGATCGGTCACCGCGGTCAATGACTCATAAAAGTCCGTTGCCCGCCACCCTAAAAACAGGCCCTGAACGTATAGTTGCAGCGTACTGGGTAACGTTTTAGTCGCTTGAACTAATCGTGCTCGCAGCGCATGGCACGCGTTGACCCACCAAGTGAACGGATCAGTTGCCCGCAACGTCGTAATTGGCGTCAATCGGTCAATTTTAATGGTGTTATAAATGCCCTGATGACTTTGATACTGCCGAAAATCAAACTCATTATCATTAGTTGCTGGCTGGAACCGGCTAATATCGCCGTGAACCAACATTTTAGTGGTTTGCTTAATCTGTAAGCTTTGCAGCAGCGCTTGATCATCAGCAAAGTATTGCCCCTGAATCGTTTGGCCAGCGCTAGTTTTGCCACTTAACTGAACGCGGCCGTTTTCCACCCGCAGTTCATCCGGCTGCACCGTTAACTGCAGGGATGCCCCCGTCTGATCAGGCATTGTTCGTGTCTGCGCCAGTTGCTGCGTGCGCCAAAATAAGCCACTAAAAATGATCAGCACAAGTGCTGACCACATTAAGACTGTTCGATCACGTAAACAAATCAGCCGTACCAACCAAAGCGCCGTTAAGATCACTGATAGCCAGGTTAAGCCAAAAAAGCAACCGCTTAAACAGCCCGCTAAAATGGCTAACCAAATGACGTTATGATTGATGATCTTGTAAATAAGCGTCCACTGACGCCCGTTCGATTGCTTCGGAATCAAGGGTCACTTGATGCAGATCGACCTGCTTTAACTTGATCAACGACATCGCGTACGGATCATTGTGATAGTTGTGCAGGTACGAAATTTTCCGAATACCAGCCTGCAGCAGCATCTTAGTACACTGCAGACAAGGAAAATCGGTCACGTAGATTTCGGCGCCATCCGTGGCTTCACCGAACTTCGCACACTGTAAAATGGCATTCATTTCCGCATGAATCGTCCGTAAACAGTGGCCGTCAACGAGGTAACAGCCCTCATCGGTACAGTGAACGTCACCGGATACGGAGCCGTTATAGCCACCCGCAATGATCCGGCGATCACGCACGATCGTGGCACCCACTGAGAGTCGGTTACAAGTACTTCGGCTGGCCAGCAAGACCGATTGCATCATAAAATATTGATCCCAAGGAATTCTTTTATTCGCCAAAAGCTCTGCCTCCATCATCTAATTGTCTGGTTTAGTATACCAAATTTCATTCGAACATGATAATTTTAGACCACGATTTGCGGTCGCAGCCGTTCTAACGTCTTGTCGCCAAAGCCATTAACGTTTTTCAGGTCATCCGCCGATTTAAAACCACCGTGTTCTTGCCGATAAGCAAGAATCTTTTCGGCCTTCTTCTCACCCACACCGTCCAATTGCTGTAATTCGGTCGCATCCGCCGTATTCAGATTCACTTGAGGTGCCTGACTTTCGGTACCGGCACCACCACCCGTAGCTGGCGTTCCAGCCGCTGAAGCCGGCACCTTTTCACCGTGCTTCGGAATATAAACGACCTGCGAATCGGTCAGTTTCTGAGCGAGATTAACCTGCTTTTCATCCGCGCTACTCGTAAATCCGCCGGCTAACTGAACCGCATCAATGACCCGCATAGTAGACTCCACCTTTTTCATGCCAGGCTGTTTAACGGCGCCTTTGACATCCACGTACATCGTGGTCGTCACGCTGGTCTGACTGGTCGTGCCAGCAGAACTGGTTGACGCCAGCGACTCCGATCCAGAGATCAAGGCCGATGACGCCAATTCGGGCTGGGTACTGGCTGCCGGTCGACTACCTAGCAGTAAAATACCCACCGCAATAATGGTCGTTAAACTCAGCCCGATAATGATCCAAGTTTGCCGACTACTGTTTTCCAATAGTTCTCTTAACCTATCCACTTCTTCTGCTTCCCCCTCTCTGTAACACTAACTACGGAAGGATAGCTAAAAACGTTCCGAGAAATCAGTCTGACTTCTCGAAACGTTTTTTGTAGTGCGTATCTTAGTGGTGCGTATTCAAGTAACGAACAGCTTGGTTAAAGTTAGAAACCGGCACGACTTTCATGTGCGGTGCCACTTTTTGAGCCGTTCTTTTAGCTAATTGATAATTCGTCACGTGGCCGGGTTCCAGCTGCAAAACGGCCTTAGTCGGCTTTAGGTACGGCGCAAAGAAAATGGTTGCGCCAGCCTTATGAGCCGCCACGATCTTTTTATCGATCCCACCAATTTCACCCACTGTGCCATCCGGATTGATGGTCCCAGTACCGGCAATGTTTTGACCATGACGAATGTTCTTGTTAGTTAATTGACCATAGATCTGCAGACTAAACATCAGCCCGCCAGATGGCCCGCCAATCTGTCCCGGATTGACCTTGACGTTTGGCTGAGTTTTAATCTTCACATTATCAGTCAAAAGAATGCCAATACCAGTTCGACCATTGGACAGTTTGATCAGGGGTGCAGTGGTTGTTTTCAGCTTACCATTGTGCTGATACTGAACCCGCAGTCGCTCCCCAACTGACTTTTTAGCAATAAATTTTTGAAAGCCAAAGGCGTTTTCAAAGTGGTGACCATCAACTTTAGTAATGGTATCGCCCACTTTAAGGTGTTTGAACCGAGAATTCTTCTGCACGTCCATGACGTAGATGCCTAAATAATTTTTCGTCACTTTTTTGTGCGCTGCTTTAACCGCCACCGCTTTGGCTTCGTTAATGGCACTTTGCATATAAAAATCCTGCATTTTTACGTATGTATCATTGTTTTGCCCGCCCGTAACGCTTTGTTCGCTTTCAATTGAACTGTACGGTGTCACCTTAGCCAGCAAGTACGTCACTGGCCGGGCTTGCGCCAGCTTAACTGACGTGATCATGAACTTACCGGCACGTTTATCGGGATGGCCCTTAATGCTGACAAATGATTTCAAATTGTCAGCGGAACCCGGCGATTCAATGTACTGCGGCATTGGCCAAAAAAAGCCAATCAGGATCAAAATCGCTAAGACGATACTGATGCCATACTGAAGAACCTTATTACGCGTTTGTTTTTTCATATTATTATTCGAACCTTTGCTTTTGATTTAAAGCTTCGGCAACCGCCGGCGGAACTAATTTGGAAACGTCCCCGTTAAAGTGCAGGACCTCTTTTAGAATCGAGGACGAGATGAACGAATACTTGGGATCAGTCATCAAAAAGACGGATTCAATGGAGTGATCCAAATAGCGATTAATGTTAGCAATATCCGACTCAAAGGCAAGATCCCTTGAATCACGCAGACCACGAACAATCACCGTAGCACCGACTTCCTTAACAAATTGCACCGTTAAGCCGTCTTCTGCCTGCACCGTGACGTTGGGTAAATGGGACACGCTTTTTTGAATCAGGGCAACCCGTTCTTCAGGTGTAAACAGCATATTTTTGCTGATATTGATACCCACGGTCACAATGAGCTGGTCAAATAAGCGACTGGCCCGTTCAATAATGTTTAAATGTCCAAGGGTAAGCGGGTCAAAACTGCCCGGATAGACTGCTTTTGTCATTCACTGACGCCTCCCTGATAGCGATAAATCGTCACCTTAGTAATTCCATACGACTTTTCAACGATCCGTGTGCAGGCCCCAATTTCGGCCGGTAAGACAGCCTCTTGATTGGTCTCACACAGGATTCGACATTCTGGATTTAAAAACTGATTGGTTATCAATTCTTGAATTTCTTTGACGATCTTTTGTTCCCGATACGGCGGATCAAAGTAAATCAGATCAAAACTTTGATGCTGAGCCTGCAGCTGTTTGAGCGCAATTTCCGCATCCCGTTTGATCACCGTGAACTTGTCGGGTTCCTTGGTCACCGCGATATTTTGATTGATGGTTTTAATGGCCGCTCCTTGGCGATCGATCAATACCGCGTGGTCGATGCCCCGCGACACCCCTTCGATGCTCAGACCGCCCGAACCCGCAAACAAGTCCAGACTCCTCCCACCATCGAAGTACGGTCCCAGAATATTAAACATGGCTTCCTTCACCTTATCGGTCGTGGGCCGCGTCTTCATTCCAGGGACCGCTCTCAAATGTCGGCCACCATACTCTCCTGCAACAACGCGCATTATTCTTCATCCTCTTCAAAGTTAATTTGATCTTCCTTGGCATCCGGCTTGCCGGATAACCCCAGCAGATCCATCAGTTCATTTCGAGGAGACTCAATGATCCGTTTAACAAAGTGCAGCTGCTTTAAACGGCCAATCGTCTCTTTAGCATCTTCCTCATTGACATAGATAATGGCATAGCGCATCCGTTTTGAAACGTATTCCAAATGACCATACCGCTTCAGCTGTCGCACTTGACGCAAACTGGCCACGTATACGACCAGATTCGTCCGTGATTGAATATCCATTATGCTAACCCCCGCCTTCTGCGTTCATCCGCGCTAATATTTAACACAATTCCTAAAGAAAGTGTCAGTGAAAACATACTTGACCCGCCATAACTGATAAAGGGAAAAGTTACCCCGGTGATTGGCAGCCAGCCGATCACCCCACCGACATTGATAAAAGCCTGAACGGCAAAGTAAGTCGCCACGCCATAGCAGACTAAGGTATTGAACGAATCAGCGGATCGAATACCGATCCGGATGATTCGCCAAACGATGATTCCCAGCAGCAGCATAATGATGACCACCCCGATCAGCCCAAGCTCTTCGCCGGTAATCGCCATGATAAAGTCGGTGTTGGGTTCCGGCAAATAACCGCGCTTTTGAATCGAATTGCCCAGTCCAACGCCAAACACCCCGCCGTTACTCAAGGCATAGTATGAATTGACCAGTTGCTGACCAGACCCATTGGCATGGCCAAAGGGATCAATAAAGGCCACTAACCGCGCTAATTTATAAGACTTGACCGTTCCTGATTCTGACAGCATCAAAGCAATCGGGAAAACCACCAGCCCGATAATTGCGGTCACACCACCCAAGATCCTATAGCTGGTTTTAAACGAATACCCGCTGCTCAGACACATAATGAAAATGATGGTGGCAATGATCACGGCACTCCCCATGTCCGGCTGAATAAAGACCAGCCCGACCATGATCGCACACATAAGCACTGGAACTCGTACACCACGCCACCAGTGGCCACCAACGACATCGTCATTCCAGTCTGGCACGCTCAAGGCTCTCGCCATTAATAAAATCAGTACCACTTTGACCAGTTCAGCAGGTTGAATACTAAAGGAACCCACCCTAAACCAGCCAGCCGCACCATTAACCGTTTGACCCACGGCTAGCAACCCAATCAATGCAAAAAATAAGAGACCATAAGCGATCATAGTCAGATAGCCGTCAGACCAAACATGACGCGGAACCATGAACACAACCAGCACAATACAAAAGCCTAGTATCACAAACAGCAGTTGCTTAAACAAATAGCTGATTGGTGTTGAACCCATTTGAACGGCAACGTTAGAGCTGGCTGAATAGACCATTACGACCCCGATCGCACATAAAATCAGATACGGCACAATGAGCCAATAGTCTAAATCTTTTAATTTTCTGAAGCTAAAATTTCTCTTGATTGCTGCCTTAAATCTCTGCCATCTTCGCATTTGAAAATCCCCAAACTACTCCGCTAATTTTCTTAAATAAACTTTCTTAATTATAGCATATCGCCCAGATTTGATGTAAATCCGTAGAAAACCTTTAGAATTTAGCCGGGTAATTATCTGAAAATAAGGTTGCAAAAAGCGCACTTCAAAATTGAAGTGCGCTTTTCACTAGCTAGCTTTAAAAGCCGTTAGTCATTATCGTGTTTCTTACGTTTTGCTAAACCAAATAGACTCAAGATACTCATCATACCAAGTCCTAAGGCTGACCAAACGCTGGTGCTTTGTTCACTAGTCTGTGGCAGCTTGGTGGTTGCCTTACCAGTAGCGGTACCATCAGAAGCAGCCGTGCCATTACCAGTCTGCTGATCAGCTAATGATGATGTCGTTACGTTAGTCTGGGCGGATGAGGCTTGACCTGCGCTGGTCTGAGCGGAAGTCATCTGGCTCATTTGACCGGTAGCATCTGCCCGACCGTTTCCAACACTACCGGTTGCCATACCACCGCTTGACTGGTTCGTGGTTGAGCTGCCATCCGTCTTTGGTTTCGCTTCTGGCTGATTTGGCGTCCGGTTCTTACCCGTTGCCGTACCAGTTGAAGTTGTTGGCGTGGTGCCTTTATTGCCTGGCTGGCTTGGTGTTACTGGAGAACCGGGTATCGGTTCGCCAGCTTCTGGCTGGTTTGGTGTTACTGGAGAATTAGGCGTCGGACCGCCATCGTTTGGGTGACTTAGGATAGGATCGCCACCACCTGGATGTATTACTGGGTTAGCCGTGTAGTAAACCGTCTCCTCGGCGTTACCACCACTCTTACCAGTTACGGGTGCTGGATACTGACCGTCAACAGTAGCTGTATCAAATGTGTAACCAGAAACAAGTGGTGAGTTCACTTTATCGTAACCACCCTGAGGTGTTGCAACGCTAACGCCAGTGACTTTATCCGTTTCAATATTCCAAGTCAATGGCTGCACTACGGATGCATATACTGGCGTCGTTGTTCCTTGGATAAAGTAGTTAATCGTCCGTGTCGTTATGGTTTGAGTATGACTAATTTCATGTGTAACGTACACATTATAATTCTGAATCACTTTATCCTGATTGTCATTATTATCAGTATTATCGTAGAACCCACTAGCTGCACCGGTATCCTGACCGACTTTCACGTAATTCATTGGTGGGAGAATGCCATTGGTATAAACGCCGTCCGTAGTCCCATTCAACGTCTGCTCCGCCGATGTCACTTCAGTGCCATCTGTTGCAGTCCAGCCCGATGTCTTATCTGTACCTGTCAAATCAATATAGTGAATTTGAACTGTTTGAGCATCAGGATTGTAGGTTACAGTTACCGTTCCCGCTGCATCAGTTCCCTTTAATGTAGCTGTATCAAATCCGGTAACTTTAGTCTTGGTTGGTGTATAGCCACTGAGAGCCGATGAATCAATTTCACTAAGACCTTCACCAGTCCCAGTCGTTGGTGTCCAAGCACCATAACTGATAATCTTACCAGTAACTGCATCAACGGTTCCTGTCCGCGTGTAATCTTGATGCTGAGTAACGGTATCAAATGCTTGATCGCCCTTACGGTGATCAACAGTATCATTGCCGTAAACGTAGTTGATGGTCCGGGTGATTGTTGCTTTCAAATTAGTATCAGTCGGATCACTAGTTGGAGTAATCGTCTTCGTGGCGTGCTTGACGTAAACGTTATAATTCTGAATTGCTTTATCCTTATTGTCCTTATTATTATCAGTATTATCGTAGAACCCACTAACTGCACCGGTATCCTGACCGACTTTCACGTAATTCATTGGTAGAACGATGCCCTTGGTATAAACGCCGTCCGTAGTCCCATTCAACGTCTGCTCCGCCGATGTCACTTCAGTGCCATCTGTTGCAGTCCAGCCCGATGTCTTATCTGTACCTGTCAAATCAATATAGTGAATCTGAACTGTTTGAGCATCAGGATTGTAGGTTACAGTTACCGTTCCCGCTGCATCAGTTCCCTTCAATGTAGCTGTATCAAATCCGGTAACTTTAGTCTTGGTTGGTGTATAGCCACTGAGAGCCGATGAATCAATTTCACTAAGACCTTCACCAGTCCCAGTCGTTGGTGTCCAAGCACCATAACTGATAATCTTACCAGTAACTGCATCAACGGTTCCTGTCCGCGTGTAGCT
>NZ_BJDO01000007.1:0-8774 GCF_005405185.1 Secundilactobacillus hailunensis | reverse complement strand
CAATTTCACTAAGACCTTCACCAGTCCCAGTCGTTGGTGTCCAAGCACCATAACTGATAATCTTACCAGTAACTGCATCAACGGTTCCTGTCCGCGTGTAGTCTTGATGCTGGTTAACAGTCGAGAATGCTTGGTCGCCCTTGCGGTGATCAACAGTATCATCGCCATAAACGTAGTTGATGGTCCGCGTGACTGTTACTTTCAAATTAGTATTCGTTGGATCACCGGTTGGGGTAATCGTCTTCGTGGCGTGCTTGACGTAAACGTTATAATTCTGATCCGTTTTCGCATCATTATCATACGTCCCGACAGTTGCTCCGGCATCTTGACCAACCACCGTGTAATTTGTGGGTACTGCAAGTTTGTTAGTATATCCACCGCCAGCGGCACCAATAAACGTTTGAACAGACTTAGTAATCTCAGAACCATCATTTGGCGTCCATCCTGATGTTTTAGGTGAACCATTCACATCAATATAGTGAACCAGCACTTTTTGGTCAATGTTATAGGTAACCGTCACATTCCGTGCTTGATCAGTAGCTGTTAACGCAGTGGTCTCAATCTTAGCCACTGTTGACTGATCTGGTGTGTAACCTGCAATAGTTGGTGAGGGTAACGCATCGAAACCTTCACCAGTTCCATTCGTCGGTGTCCAAGCACCATGACTGATGACCTTGTTAGTGACGTCATCAATGACTGCCGTTCTTGTAAAGTCTTGTTTCTGGACAACCACTGGTGAAGCAGATGTTCCCGGCTTATCAGTATCAGTCCCGTAAACGTAATTGACGGTTCGGTTAATTGTTGCATTCAAATCACTGTTATCTCTGTTAGGCGTCGTATGATCAATGGTACTGGTCTTATGACTAAGGTGAATAGTGATTTTAGTCGAAGGATACGCTGCTAAAGTATATGAAACTGTGCTGTCCTGTCCTTTTGATAATACGTATCCCTTAGGTGTTAAATCGGTCATATCAACGGTGTAGGTCCCTGTGTCGCCCACGTTTCCTGAAATATCAGGGGCCGTTTTAACCACTTTAGAGGCTGAGCTAGGCGCATCATCATCCACATAGGTCACTGGAGCTGACACCTGTTCAACGTTAGATAATTCATATTGAACAATATCACCATCAAAGTAATATTTAGAAACATCACCAAACGTAGCGGTTTTATTAGGTTCATTAGGACCATAATCACCGTGGTCTGAGTTAACAATCTTAAGTTGCAAGGTATTATCAGGATTTTTTAGCAGATGATAACCAACAGGTACCAATGCAGCATCCGTAGCAGTCAACTTATCTTCAAGTGACGGAAAATCACTAGCATTCAACATATCCTTATTATCTGTTAATGTCTGGGTTAGATCGTTAAGCGGAATATATTTATCAGCACCCGTACTGTCCTTGTAATGCATCCGCGCAGTAACGGTTGAGGTACTTTTAATCGCAATAGAAGTTGCTTTATCAGCAACCGATGCCTTGGCACCATTAGCGTACATCGTTGTTTGTAAATAACCGATCTTGCCAGCCTGATCCGCAAAGTTTTCAGTAGTACCAGTTAATTTAATTCGACCAGTCTCTGTATCAGTCGCTATGTTACCCACTTTAACAATCACCGATTGAACCTTTGACCAATCATCTTTGGTCCAGCCAGTAGTTGCAGACGCCGGAATATAGTCAGTGGTATCAGGTCCTGTGCCGGTCTTAGTATACCGTTTCGTGCTGTACAAAACCGTTGATGTTAATGGTGCACCAGCACCGGCACCAGGAGCCGTGGTATAGGTCGTTGGTACCGTAACGGGACCAGTTAATTGAAAATTATAAGTTGATCCTTGACCATCACCAACTTTAGGCAGGTTAATCGCAACTGAAGCGTCATTGACAGCTGTTGATGTATTAACGATATCGGTATAGAAATTCAGCTGATCACCGTCTCGCACGTCAGACGTCCCATTATTAGTTGCCATACCACCTTGATTGCCTTGAGCCATTGATTGTGCTACGGTTCCGGCAGCAACCGTGATATTCCAACTGCGGACCCCATTATAGTCAGGGGTACATACAGCATTTGCATCACCATCGGTAAATGTTGTATCAGCATGTTTCGCATAAACTGGTTTCCCGTCAACTAGTTTTGGTTTCCCGTCAACTAGTATTTTCCCATCAACTGGTTCCACATAAATTGTTTTTCCATCAGCTACACCATCTATTTCAGTTAAATAAGAACTAGCAACCTTAGTTTGATTTTCAAGAGTGCCAGTACCTGTGAGCGGAGTAGTAGGTGATGTCACGTACAGATAAACAGGATAATCGCCAGGAAGTGCATCAGCATTATTCACCAAATCTATTCCATAAGTGTTCGTATCTAATCCAGTATTAACTGACATACCTGTCCCAGTGTAATCAAATTTAACACCCGTTTGTCCAGTATCTGTTGTATAGTACGAAATCTTAGCCGCGTTTAACGGTCCCCTAATATTTTTAATACTAGTTGCAGCTGGCAGAACAAAATATAAAATTGGTTCGTAAATTTGATCCGTTGTTTGGTGACTCTGTCCATTAATACAAAGGGCAAGGTAGCCACTATCTTTTCCCGGAGTATGAGAGGTCTGTGAAAAGTAGCTTTCCACACGTCCCTGTGCATCAGAAACAGTTTCAGGCGTTGAATCCAGACGAGTATATTTATCTTCTTTCATTTGAATATTGACCTTAAAGTTCAACGAATCATTAGTTTTTACAGGATTACCATTCGAATATTTAGGTGCTAGTTTCCCAAGTAAATGAACGGCATTGTTTTCAGTCTGTGCGCCTGCAGCGCCGGTTGTTGCCCCCGGTGCTAAGTAATTAGGCATAAGAACAACTTTACTTATCGTTGAAGTGGTCGTCCCTTGTTTGACAATTGTTCCACCTGCTGCAACATGCCCTGTTTGGATAGTCCCATCAGCTAGTGTAATCGTGTATTCATACGAAGTTGTTCCTGGTAAATAACTGGTTTGGTTGGCAGCTTGTACTGGAACCTGAACCCCAGTAGCATCAATCCCATCCGGAACCGTTATCGTGATTTGGGCATCTGTAATCGGTGTTGCCGAATCTACGCCAAAGCCATAACTACTGATATATTTAGGACTGTCAGCAGCACTACTATTTAGTAATAATTTACCGGGGGCAGTACCACTGTTACCATAAACGTCAACATTACCAACGGCTGGGACTACGCCATCGCCTATTGCCATCATCTTTTCAGTCAAAGGCTGGCTAGTAGCGGTCAACGTTTGCCCATTAGGAATTTGTTGTGTAATCGTTGACTTACCGTTAGCGGTTAAAGTCTGTACTGTATTCGTCAACTTATTGGTATATTTACCAGCAAGGTAAAAACCCTTTTGTCCTACGGTGGTATTAGCAGGTACTGTCACAATAACCTGACTGCCATCCGTACTTTGTGTAACTGACGTAGTTCCCACTGGAAATTCGTTAAGTGAATCAGTCAAGTCACTATTTAAAACAAAACCGGTTGGGACAGGAATCGTAATTGTTGTTCCAGCGGTGTTAAGTCTAGAATCAATTCCTTTTTCAGCTACGGAGTCATCTTTGATACCGATAGAATCAGTGACATCAAATTGGTAGATATAGTCCGTATTGGGCACAATTTCATCCGCAGATACGATTGGATTACCATTCGCATCCACAACATTCTTACCATTATCATCTGTAACATTCGTTGGCTTAGGCTTTACTCGCGTTGGTGTTGAAATTGTCAATTTAGGCTGACTTTCCTGCGTTAACGTTATTGCGGCTGATGAATCTGGATTGCCGTTAATTGTTGCAGTAATATCGCCCTTAGTTTCTGTATTAACTTGATCAGCAGTTAATTTCGTCTTGCCGGCATTATTGGCCAGCTGTACCAAGGCTATTTTTTGTATAAAGATTCCACCTTCAGCAAAAGTGTTGGTTATAGTGTACGTATTATCAGCATTTTTCGTATAAGCGGTTGTGCCATCACCCTTTGGTAAGTCGTCAACCGATTTTACCGGATCCCACTCCAAATCATCCAAATTTGTCGGTACAGTAATTGTAACTGTATCATGCGCATTAACCGTCATTTTAGCGGTGACTACCACATCATCAGTAGATTGGCCGTAACCAATCTTAGCGGTAGAAGTCGTCAGTTTTACTGATGGCTGTTCACCATCCGCAACCGCCACAATCTTCTGCGGCTGCCCAGTTAGCGCGTACAGCTCTGAGCCAATCGTCTGGGCTTGGGTAATATCAACCGCAGTTGGATCAACCAACAGCGTTTTCATTTGCGCTTCCAACTGGGCGACTTTGACCGTATCTACTTGAGTAGGCGTTGTACCTGTCGTTGTGGTCTTACCTGATGTGGCTGCCTTAGCAGGTGCGGTCGTTTCAGGATTAGCTGGCGTATCGGTTTTTACTTCAGCAGTTGGTGCAGTCGTTACTTCTTTATTTCCGGTGCTCGTCGAATCAGTGGCAACCTTACTATCAGTTTTAGGCACACTAACTTGTTCACCATGATTTGTTGTGTCATTTAACCCGTTATTTCCGGCTTTAGACCCAGCTTGTGGTGATGTTTGAGTTACATTATCTGTATGAGTAGTTGCAGTCGGCTGCTGCTCACCAGTTTGATCACTAGGCTTGACTGCTGAAACGGCTTGTTTAGTTGCAACCGGCTTCACCGCACTAGCATTCTTATCAGAAGTTTGATCATTAACAGCGGTTACATTTGTCGTCGCTGGCTTAGTAGCAGTTACCGCGTCCTTCACCGCTGATTGTGCCGATTCAGTTGATGCTGGCAACGTTACCGTCTTAGCTGTCGTGACACTAGCTGCTTTGTCGGACGTTTGATTACTTTCAGTTTCAGGTGTCGTATCCGGATCCTCTGCTGCATAGCTGGTGCTTGCACCTAAAAACAGTGCTGCACCCATGGATAAGCTGGCAAGGCTGACAAACACCCATTGCCGGCCAACCTTGTATGCTTTATAATGCTGTTTCAAATTAGCTTGAATCGTCTTTGATTGATTATTTTTCCCTACCATGAATTTGTCTCCCTTTTAATAACGATTGATTAAAATAATAACTATGCTCTATTTTAACAATCTAGCTATCAAATAAACGGTTTATTACAATCTCAATTTTTTCCATAGGATCCCCCACCTCTTAATTTTGAGATCATTCTTGCCGGCGAAATCCCCCATAATGGATACGCTTTTTTGCAAAACAACCAGGATTGATACACGGCGTTAACTACTTAAAGTAATATATCAATTTAAAGAAATTATAACGCATAACCTATAAATTGTATACCAGAATAAGATTTCATTTTAATTACAGTGCCATGCTTTAACCACCATTCTCTAACCATCTGAATGACTGCTATCAAGCCCCATGGTCACTCATTCTAATCGCTAACCTGCTGGCCTAAATGTTACATTTATAAACAACTGTCAAATTAATATCATAATTGATACTAAAAAGTCCTCCCGCAATTGAGAGATGAAGTAAGCTTCATCCCTCAACCATAGGAGGATTTTTATCATCGGCAAAAATTCACCGATCATTAAATTTTTAATTTAGGCTAGTTGTGCCGAGCACGCTTAGCAGCCTTTTCACGTTCGTTAGTGCTTAGAATTTGCTTCCGCAGACGGACGTGGTCAGGGGTAACTTCACAATATTCATCAGTGTTCAAGAATTCAAGTGATTCTTCAAGTGATAAATGAACGGGAGTCTTGATACGGGCCATGTCGTCGGAACCGGCAGCACGGACGTTGGTCAAGTTCTTACCCTTGGTGATGTTAACGGTGATGTCGTTTTCACGGCTGTTTTCACCAACGATCATTCCTTCGTAAACATCAGTACCTGGATCGATCAATAAGGTCCCACGAGATTCAATACCCATCATGGCATAAGTCGTTGCCTTACCGGCGTTCATTGACACTAAAGTACCCTTTTTACGGCCAGGGTTCCAGTTTTTGATCACTGGTGCGTACTTCTTGAAGGTATGGTTCAAGATACCATATCCACGAGTCATGGACATGAATTCAGTTGAGTAACCGATCAAGCCACGTGAAGGTGCTAAGAAGGTCAAACGGGTTTGGCCGTTATCAGTACTCTCCATGTTCTGCATCTCACCTTTACGTTGTGAAAGTGAGTCGATTACGCTACCAGTGTATTCGTCAGGGGTATCGATTTGAACCTCTTCAAATGGTTCTGACTTCTTGCCATCAACGTCTCGGTAGATAACTTCTGGACGTGATACTTGGAGTTCAAAGCCTTCACGACGAAGGGTTTCAATCAAGATCGACAAATGCAATTCACCACGGCCGGAAACAACCCAGGCACCTGGTTCGTCAGTATTGTCAACACGTAACGAAACATCGGTTTCCAATTCAGTCTTCAAACGTTCTTCCAACTGACGGCTGGTAACAAACTTACCGTCTTGACCAGCAAATGGTGAGTTGTTAGTCCGGAAAGTCATTTGCAGGGTTGGTTCATCGATCCGCAGAAGTGGTAATGCTTCTTGGGTATCAGAAGCCGTCACCGTTTCACCAACGTTGATATCTTCCATCCCAGAAACGGCAATCAAGTCACCGGCGTGGGCTTCGTTGATTTCCAAACGCTTCAAACCGAAGAAACCAAACAGCTTAGTGACCCGGAAGTTCTTAGTGGTACCGTCAAGCTTCATAACCGTAACGTGGTCACCAACTTTAATGGTTCCACGGAAGATCCGGCCAATCCCAACACGGCCAACGAAATCGTTGTAATCCAGTAAGGCAACTTGGAATTGAAGTGGTTCGTCCGAGTTATCAAGTGGTGATGGAATGTGCTTAATGATGGTATCGAAAATTGGCTTCATGGTGTGTTCTTGAGTTGAAATGTCTGGATCGTAGCTTGAAGTCCCGTTCATAGCTGAAGCATAAACGACTGGGAAATCAAGTTGATCTTCGTCAGCACCTAATTCAATGAACAGGTCCAAAACTTCATCAACAACTTCTGAAGGACGGGCACCTGGGCGGTCAACTTTGTTGATCACCACGATTGGTGTCAAATGTTGTTCCAAGGCTTTCTTCAAAACGAAACGGGTTTGTGGCATGGTACCTTCAAAGGCATCAACAACCAGCAAAACACCATCAACCATTCGCATGATCCGCTCAACTTCACCACCGAAGTCAGCATGTCCTGGGGTATCCAAGATGTTGATCTGCTTGTCGCCATAACGCACAGCAGTGTTCTTCGACAGGATCGTAATCCCACGTTCCTTTTCAATATCGTTGGAGTCCAGCGCACGGTCGGCAATCTCCGTATGGCTATCTAATGTATCTGATTGCTTCATTAATTCATTAACCAAGGTTGTCTTACCGTGGTCAACGTGGGCAATAATTGCGATGTTACGAATGTCATCTCTGGTTTTCAAAATCTTGTTCTTCCTTTCATAAACACGTGTTTCTCTTATTTAACGGTCAGATGTAGCGCAGTCTCCACACTCTACACCTTGACTTAACGCCATAAAAAAACTGTGACCAGCGTCACAGTCAGACGTTTGAACCGATGATTGGCAGAATGTCTTGTTGTGCTTTTACCGTTGCTACCATTACGAAATCTGATGATAGCATATCTAGAGGCTTGCCGTCAACCGTTGTTACCTTCAGACCAAGACTTTCTGCCAAAATTTTACCGGCACCAAAATCCCATGGTTTCAAATATGAGACGTAGGCGACGATCTCTCCTTTTAATAAATGAATCATTTCAATCCCAGCTGAGCCATAGATTCTCAGACCAGAACTGGCATCCGCTATTTTCTGAAAATTACGGTAATCGTGGACGACCATTGGTCCGCTGACGCTCACTAGGCCATCACGTAAATTAATATTTTCAGGGGCAACTAGCGGCTCATCATTTTGAAACACGCCGGTCTCCGGTCCGCCAGAAAGCAACTCATCGCCCATGACATCGTAGATATAGCCCAAAACACCCTGACCATCGACGTAAAGGGCGATCATGATGGCAAAATGATCACGCTGTTTCACAAAATTCATGGTGCCGTCAATCGGGTCGACCACCCAGACGAGCCCCTTAGTCGACTTGACCTGGTCACCAAAGCCCTCTTCACCTAAGATCTGGCTGTCAGGTGCAAAGGCTCTGATCTTGTTGATAATAAATTTTTCATTTTCCTTATCAACGTTGGTCACTAGGTCTTTTCGGCTAGTTTTAGTCGCTACCTTTAAATTCTGCTGCATTTTGGTCAGGATAAACTCACGTGACATGTGAAGCCATTGCTTGACCGTACGATCGATTCGGCGAAGTTCCGTTTCATTCATCGACCTAACCTCCAATCGTCATTTTAACCGACTTTTTGGCAGTCTCACGGGCTGCCTTGAGCGTGAGGTATAAACTATAGCCGGTCAACTGTTCAAACTGCTTACCAAGCTGCTTTTCCTGAGACTTAGACGTGACGACTTGTTTAAAGGCCTTATACGCTGAAAGCAGTGCGCTCACTGTCACGCCCTGTGACAGCTCGTAAGCATCTTCCACCTGCCGATAAAAGTCCGTCACACTAATAATTTCGTCCGTTGTCCAGTCATTTCCTAAGGGATAACTAAAGTTTTTCAAAATGGCACCCCATCCGTTATATTTTTTCTTCTCGACCATTATACAGCAAAAAAGGGGTCTAAGCTTTTTAGTGTTGATTAAGTTCAACACTGAGAAACTTAGGCCTGTTTTTTTGCAAAAAAAGGACACCTAGTCTCCCAGGCGTTATACTTT
>NZ_BJDO01000006.1 GCF_005405185.1 Secundilactobacillus hailunensis | reverse complement strand
TTCGTCCTGAGCCAGGATCAAACTCTCATTTTATGATTGTTTGTGACTCATTAATATTACTAGCGAAATTGACTTCGCAAATTACATTTGATATCAGCCGAAACTGATATGCCCTGCACATTTGTGAAACAAAACTTTGTTCGGTTTTCAAAGGTCTACCAAGCAAATTCTTTTACGAATCAGCTATTTCATTGTAACTTATCGTCTCGGGAAAGTCAATAAAAACTTTCTACATCAACGTTTCCGTTTGGAACGTCTCTTGCTGAGGCAACTTATTAACTATATCATCAGCGATTTGAAATGTCAACACATAACTTTTAAAACTTTGAATCGGTATATGTGTCTGTATTTCCTCGCGACAACAAATAATATCATACCAACTAATTTCGATTTGGTCAATTACTTTTTCAAATAAATTCAAAACAAATTGAACTCAGCGCTTGATCTCGTCCTTAAAACGATCATTACTTCATATTAATAAATAGAAAACGGACCGATTCGCTTTCGCCAACCGATCCGCAATTAATCCACACACTATTTAACTCTTGCTAAGAAATAACGCTTCTTACCGCGACGCACGATCACAAACTTACCGTCAAAATGAGTGCTTGGATCAATCTCAGCTTGAACGTCCGTTACCTTTTCGCCGTTGATCCGAATGGCACCGTTGTTAATGTCCTCCCGTGCTTGACGCCGAGATGATTCAATAGAAGTCACATCGACTAACCATTCCACAATGTTGCGCTTCTCACCGGTCACTTCAACGGAAGGCATATTCTTAAAGCCTTGCTCGATTTCGTTGGCTGACAGATTGGCCACATCGCCTGAGAACAACGCTTTAGAAATGTTTTCTGCTTCAGTCACGGCGTCTTTACCATGCACGAATTCGGTCACTTCTTCTGCTAAACGACGCTGTGCTTCACGCTTTTCAGGCTGCGTTTCCACTTTCTTAGCCAGATCAGCAATTTCATCTTGGCTCAAGAAGGTAAAGTACTTCAAGTATTTCACCACATCCCGGTCGTCTTGGTTCAACCAGAACTGGTAGAATTCGTATGGCGTCGTCTTTTCTGGATCAAGCCAGACTGCACCACCCGCAGTTTTACCAAACTTAGTACCATCCGCCTTCAGCATCAACGGAATCGTTAAACCAAACGCCTTGGCATCGGCACCCTTGATTTTATGAATCAAATCGATACCGGCAGTAATGTTGCCCCATTGATCGGCACCACCAACTTGCAGTTGAACGTCTTCAGCCTGATATAGATGAAGAAAATCAACTGACTGGAGGATTTGATAAGTAAATTCAGTGAAGGAAATGCCGACTTCCAGCCGTGAAGCAACCACTTCTTTAGACAGCATATTGTTCACGTTGAATAACTTACCGTAATCCCGCAGAAAGTCCAGCAATGACATTTTTGACAGCCAGTCATAGTTGTTAACGATCTTAAAGCTGCCGTCTTGGCCGAATAAATGTTCCATTTGGGCCGTAATCGCTGCTTCATTATGGTGAACTTGTTCCATTGACTGCAGAACTCGTTCTGACTTCTTGCCACTTGGGTCACCAATTGATCCGGTACCGCCACCAATTACGATATAAGGCCGGTGTCCGGCTAACTGGAACCGTTTTAAGATCATAAAGGGAATCAAATGCCCAATATGCATTGAATCCCCGGTTGGGTCAATTCCTACATACAAGCCAACTGATTTATTCTTAACTAAGTCAGTTAACCCCGCTTCATCCGTTTGCTGATTAATCGCGCCACGCCATTTAAGCTCATCTAAAATTGTCACAAAGAACCCTCCTTAAGATATCAAAAAAGTCCCCACTAGTCATAGACTAATAGGGACGAAATTAATTCCGCGTTACCACCCAAGTTACGCTATATTATGATAACGTCGCTCGACATGGATATCGGCATGACCCGCCAGCAATCTGCTGGGTCGCTCCACACTGTAATTCAGTCATTCGGGACGCTTGACTTGCAGCAACCGCCAAGTTTCTTTATCGTTGCCCTCTAACCTACTTCGGTGATTCATAGCTGTCATTAATACTACAAACACTACCGGCAAAAGTCAAGCTACCATCGCGGCTTTAATCTATACTAGCTGTAAGGAGGTGATTATTATCCTGCTGATAATTTTATTTTTGATCACACTGCTTAATTTAGCCGCTGTTTGGCCACTGGTCACCGGACAGCCTGATCAGCGCTTTGTCTGGAAACCACTCATTGTTCTACTGATTGTTGCTGATCTACTAATTGCCCTGCCGGTAAACCTCTGGCCAGGCAATCTGATAACCACGGCCGAAAGTACTGGTATGGCAACTTGGTACAGTATAGCCACCCTTTATCTCTGGCTGACCTATTGGTATCACCAGCACACCCAACCCGTCGTGGCACCAGACTATGTAATCGTGCTGGGCGCAAGAGTAACGCCCAGCGGTCCATCCAAAACCTTAGTCCGGCGCTTACAGACAGCCATTTTCTTTTGCGTTGCACAGCCTAATTCGCCCAAGCTGGTCCTGACTGGTGGTCAAGGCAGCGATGAACCACAAAGTGAAGCGCAAGTCATGGCCGCTTATCTCAAACAGCACCACATTGATTCAAAGCAGCTACTATTAGAAGAAACTGCAACTTCAACCGATACCAACTTTAAATTTTCCCAGCAGCTGATCAACCACGATTGGCAGCAGCCTCAGCCACCCAAAATTTTGGTGATCACCAGTGACTATCACCTCGTTCGCAGTCAATTATTAGCCAAACGCCATCATTTAACGGTGAGCCTGTTAGGTTCTTGGACCATCCCTACCGCACTGATTCCCGCTATGTTACGTGAAGTAGCTGCCTTGTTACTGCAGTTAAAGTGGCCGTTGATCATCATTTGGCTGCTGGTGACTTGGTTCATTCAGTCTTTCATCTTTTAAGAAGTAAGTGAATTTTCACACATGAAAATAAAACTGAAATTTTTTTACATTTTCTCTTGCACAAGCCAAAATTATCTTATATACTAATTCTGTTGTTAAATACCAGTTAAAACGAATAAGGAGCTTTTCTAATGAAATTAGGTTTAATCGGATTAGGCAAGATGGGGATTCACTTAGCCCAAAACATGATTCGTAACAATAATGAAGTTGTTGGTTTTGACTTGAACACCGACTTGGTTGAAGAAGCCGGCAAATATGGTGCAGACAAGGCCACCACATTGAAGGAAATGATTGCTCAATTACCATCTCCAAAGATCGTTTGGATCATGGTACCAGCTGGTAAGCCAACTGATGCTACTGTCGATGACTTAGCCGCTAACTTAAACAAGGGCGATATCGTGATCGATGGCGGTAACACCTTCTGGAAAGACTCACTTCGTCACAACCGTCTTTTAGGCGCCAAGGGCGTTCACTACTTTGACTGCGGTTCTTCAGGCGGCTGGAGCGGTGCCCTGAACGGTGGTAACTTCATGATCGGTGGCGACGAACCAGAAGTATTCGAAACCATTCGTCCATTATTTGAAGGTATTGCTCAAAAAGATGGTTACCTTTACACAGGTAAGGCCGGTTCAGGTCACTACTTGAAGATGGTCCACAACGGTATCGAATACGGTATGATGGAAGCCATCGGTGAAGGCTTTGAAGTCTTACAAGCTTCTGACTTTGACTACGACAACAAAGCTGTTGCCAAGGTATGGAACAACGGTTCTGTTGTTCGTAGCTGGTTAATGGAATTGGCTGAAGCCGCCTTTGAAAAAGATCCTAATCTGGACAAGATCAAGGGCCGTATGCACTCTAACGGTGAAGGTCAATGGACCGTTGAAGACGCCATGGATCATGGTGTTCCAACCCCAGTTATCTCTGCATCCGTTATGCAACGGTTCCGTTCAATGCAAGATGACACCTTTAACGGTAAGGTCGTTTCTGCCTTACGTAACGGTTTTGGTGGCCACGCAATGGACAAAAACTAACTTAAAATTAAGACCAGAAAAGGCTGCGCAATCGCGTAGCCTTTTTTTATTCACCACCCCTCCCTCCTTTATAGTTAAAAAAATTATAAATGCCCATGAACTGTTGCTACCGACAACCATATTTTGGTAAACGGTTGCATAAATTGCTATAATGAATGTAAATAAAACTCACTTTTATCCTAGGAGGACTTACTGTGAAAACATTTACTGCGTACTTCGTTCGGCACGGTCAAACAATGCTGAACCATTATAATAAGATTCAGGGCTGGATCGATTCCCCGTTAACTGATAAGGGAATTGCCGATGCCAAACGTGCTGGTGAACAGTTGAAGAAGATCAACTTCAGCGCCGCGTACAGCAGTGATTCAGGACGGGCAATTGAAACGGCTTCCTATATTTTGAAAGCTAATCAGGAAAACATTAACATTATCAGCTACCAATACCCTGAGTTCCGTGAACAGTGCCATGGCTACTTTGAAGGCAATGATGCCAATCAGATGTGGCAATTCGTTGGTGAACAGGTTCAGTTAACTTCTGAATCAGCGGTTCTGGGTAAATACGGTTTGGAAAAGGCCCGTGATCTGATCCATAAGGCCGACCTCTACGGTGAAGCAGAGAGCAACGATATGTTTTGGAAGCGTCTCGACCGTGGTTTCAATAAACTCCGGGCTAATACCAACGATGGTGACCAAGTCTTCGTTGTCTCTCATGGGATGACAATTCGTTCAATCATTGACCGCTACGCTCCAAAGCTCGACGTTGGCGTCCCCACCATTAACGGCAGTATTACCAAATTAACCATTACCGATGATGATATTAAAGTTGATTTCTTCAATAAAACTGACTTTGTCGCTAAATAAGAATACTAAAAAGACTGCTGACTAGTTTTCAAACTGGTCAGCAGTCTTTTGTCTCTCTTATGCCTCCGCCACCTTAAGCTCTGGTGCTACATTAGCCTGAACTTCAACCTTACTTTTTGCAACCACTACCCGTCCCATCAATTCGGCCAACTTAAACCGGTCGTTAGGATGATGCTCTAAAACGGTCACCATGACCGTACGTTCATAAATATGTTCCACGCGACCAACAAACGGGCATGTGAGGTTACCGTTGGGCTGACAGGTTACAATATCGTTTATTTTAATCATGATGATCATCCTTTCCCTCGTTGGCATGAAATAATGGGCATTGCCTTCGCATCGTTCGCTTCAACAACCATTTTGTATTGATTCTGTTCAACTACCCGGCGATCATGAAAATGAAAGTTCATCACTTCAACAACTAGCCGATCTCCAAACACCCGGTGTACCCGACCAATGAATGACTTGCGCATCTGCGCGTGCTGACATCGAACTAATCGTCCAGCGACAAATCCTGACCCTTCACTCATTCACGCCGCCTCCTTTTCTTATGTGTATAAGTTATCAAATCAATAAGAAAGAGTTGCGAATAAAATATGAACTTTTCTTGAAAGCGTTTTACAATTATGTAACAGATTTAGACTAAACCAAAAAATGCCTAATTAGCGGTCACTGTCGACCGAAAATCAGACATTCATTCTATTACGTTTAATTTATAATTTAAATTATTTTTTTCTAACTGCTGTATCAAAGGTCTTTAATCGCTGCAA
The DNA here is from genome assembly GCF_005405185.1 of Secundilactobacillus hailunensis. Taxonomy (GTDB): domain Bacteria; phylum Bacillota; class Bacilli; order Lactobacillales; family Lactobacillaceae; genus Secundilactobacillus; species Secundilactobacillus hailunensis. Next base: position 99,102 of record NZ_BJDO01000006.1, on the reverse strand, counting down.
AGCATCCTTTAAAACGGCCCGGTCTACCGCGAAGTTTAACCGCATAAACCCACTGCCAGTCTGACCGTAGTCGATGCCGCGATTAAGACAAATATGACCCAGGCTGCGTAACTTTTCATCCAGTTTATCATCGGATAGATCATAAGCCATAAAATCAAGCCACATCAGGTAAGTCCCCTCAGGATACATTGGCCGGATCAGCGGAATGTTTTCTCGCAGATATTCATAGGCCAAATTGCGGTTCTCTTCTAGGTAGGCATTCACTTCCGTCAGCCACTGCGCGCCTTGTTCATAAGCTGTTTGCGTCGCCACTACACCAAGGGTATTGACCTCTTCAATCGCTTCAGCAGCCGCAGCTTGTTTTAAGGTTGCCAGCAGCTCCGGATTTTTAACCGCCAAGAAGGCGCATTTTACCCCGGCCAAATTAAACGCTTTGGTGGCTGATTTCATCAATACCGTTTGACTTGCCGCTTCACTGCCCATTAGATCAGACAGCATTGAAACCGGCTGATTATCTGAAAACGCCACGTCATCATGGATCTCATCAGCCAACACTAACACATGGTGCGCATTCGCAATATCTTGGAGTCGCTGTAATTCAGTGGTGGTCCAGACACAGCCACCCGGATTATGCGGATTGCAGACGATGATGGCAGTGTTTTGACTGTCTGCCATGACTGAATCCAGTCGGTTAAAATCAATGACGTACTGCCCATCTCGCTGAACCAGCGGAAACTCAACGAATTGCCGCTGATTATCAACCACTAACTGACGGTATGGCGGGTAATAGGGCGACATCACAATAATGCCATCGTTTTTTTGCGTTAAATTACGGATCACAAACGACAGTCCCACCGCGATACTTGGCACAATGATCAGCTGTTCGCGTTTGAGGCTAACGTCATGATGCGTTTTCTGCCAGCGAATAATGGCATTGTAAAAGCTCGTGCCTGGCGTCGTATAGCCCAGCACTTTCTTATTCAAGACCCGCTGCATTGCTTCTCTAATAAACTGCGGCGTGGCAATATCCATATCGGCAATGGTCATTGGCAATAGCTGGTCATCGTCTTTAGTGACGGCCCATTTGTCACTGTTATCACCGTGTCGATCAACGTTCGTATCGATCATGCTCAGTCCCTCTTCTCTAATGAGTATTGGTTTATTACTAGTTTGAACCAATCAGCAAGTCGAATCAAGATTTGTAGCCACCTTTTGAGTCAGCCAGGTCAATAACTGACTGAGCTGCATGCCAAAGCGGCGCTGGTAGCCCGCCTCTGACGTTTGGTCCAAGGCAATCGTGTCGCCCTTCACTGCAATGGCTACCGCAGTATCAAAGTTTACTTGCCGCATCAGCGCCACACTGAGCAACGCGGCAAAAACATCACCGCTGCCATAAAAATGACCAGGTCGTCGTGGCGTTGAAACCGTCCGTTGCGTCTGGCCGTTTTGATAAGCCGTTAAAATGGTGTCATTGCCAGGAATTCCAGTGATCACGACGCGGGTGTGTTCACCGCAGAGTGTTGCTAATGCTGATAACATGGCTGAAATCGCCGCTTGATCAGGCTGTTCAGCCGTCATTTTCGTTCCCGTTAGCAAGTGGGCTTCAGTCCAGTTGGGGGTAATCACATCCGCATGGGTGACCAGTTGCTGCATGACCGTCACATAAGCGGTAGTCAGCCCCGGATAAAGTGCCCCGTCATCGCCCATCACGGGATCCACGATCAACGGCTGGACTTGCTGGGACACCACTAATTTAGCTAGCTGCTTTAAGAGTTCAATTTGGCCAACGTACCCGATCAAGCCGCCAGAAAGCTGAATGTGTTCCTGCTGCCAGTGCGCAATCGTTGCCGTTAACCAAGTTGGCGAAAACTGTTTAGCTGGGGTGCCAAAACCTTCAGTTTGAGTGGACAGAACCTGAGTGGGTAAAACCGCGGTCGGTACTCCCAGGGCTGCCAAGATCGGTATGGCAACGCCTAGAGACATCGTACCAACGGCAGAAAGGTCTTCAGCAACTAAAAATGGCTGGTTATGTATACTTTGCTCAACCATTGTTTTACCCAATTAACCTAGGCAGCCGACTTTCCAGTGGCACGTAAACCACGTAGGCCACAATGCCACCAACAATGCCCTGAATAAAGTTGGTTGGCACGCCGATCAAGCCGACTTTGAAGCCATACAGCAACGTATCAGTTGCCCAGTAGCCTGCGACCATTACGATGGTGCCGACGATCATAGCAATAATTTTAGTCGATTTCTTTTTATTACTGCCGATCCAACCGGCAATGAAACCTTCCAGCCCATGCACGATAAATGAGAAGAACATATATTGCGTAAATCCTGAAATTAAGTCGAGAAGCAGACCGCTAAAGGCACCGACTACTGCCCCCTGAGTTCGACCCAGCAAAAGCGCCGCAATAAAGATCCCCGCATCACACAAATTAATGTTGCCGTGAGTCATGGGAACGGGAATTAAGAAGAACCTTGAGATCACCACGGTCACCGCAATCAGCATTGCGAGATAAACCACTTCTCGGGTTGAAATATGTCGTTTACTTTCCATTCTGATTCACTCTCTTCTCTTAACAAATTTTAATCTACCTATCACATTACAACACGCCTGCCTTTAAAATACAAGGTCACAATACTAGGTTACTCGTTTAGTATCGCAAGTAAAAGCGAACATTTGTCCGCTTTTTGGGCACAAAAAAACCGTAATGCCACTATCTCTGTAGTGACCATTACGGTTTTCAATCACAATCAACGTTTATTGTGCGTCTGTTGCAGTCTTTTTATCTTTGGCTGCTTTTTGAGATTCAAGCTTAGCTTCTAGTTCCTTAACGATTTGCTTGTGCTTAGCTTCAGTTAATTTAACCTTAGTGTAGTACAAGATTGCGGCTACAATGATTAAAATCATTGGGCCATAGAACATGAACGACTTGAAGAGTGATAATTGTCCAGCACTAATGCTGCTTGGAGATGCATTACCAGTCATACCACAGTGAACAGCAGCAAGACCAACGATCCCGTTAGCAACCGCACCGGCTAACTTATCAATCAACGGACGAACTGAAAGGGTAACAGATTCGTTACGAGTCCCGTTCTTCCATTGCCCATATTCAACACTATCAGTAATGGTCATCAATGCGGCCAAGAAGATCATTGGGTATGGGAAGAAGAAGACGGCAACTGATACTAAGACACCGAGTAAACTGTGTCCTGCGAACAGGAACAGAATATAACCAATGATCATAATACCAATACCACCAACATAAATGGCCTTCCGGTGAACCTTCTCAACAATCACTGGGAAGAGTGAAACGGAGATGACACCTAAGATCGCCATGATCCAGCCAGCAAAGGTAAATTTGTTTGACTGACCTAAGACGTAAGTAAAGTAGTATGCCAATAGTGAGTTAGTAACAACATAGCCTAAAGCAAATAGGAAGTATGAAGCTGCCAGCCACATCAATTGGTCATTTTTACCTAAGGCTTTAAAAATCCCAATAACACCAGTACGCTTGGTGTTTTGACGAATCAAGCTGGTGTTTTCCTTAGTCCCCAAAGTAGTTGCTAAAGCACCACCAAATGAGAACAAAGCAATGATAACGGCAAAGCCAATCCAACCGGCTTGGGTCTTCGTCTGACCACTAGTTCCTGAGAACATGTGTGAGAAGAACACGATCACTGGAAAGATAATAATTGGAACCGCTTGGGCACCAATCGTTGAACCTAAACGACCAGTCGTACCGAAGTTGTTACGAACCTTTTCATCAACACTCAAAGCAGGGAGCATTGACCAAAATGCAATATCTTTAAACGAATAGAAAATATCCATAATGACGTAGCAGATACCAAACACAATGACATAAAGCATTGGGTTGGAATTAGTCAAGCCACCAAAATCCGTAAAAATAAGAACTAAGAAGATTGCACTGATCGTAGCACCAACCATCAACCATGGCTTAAACTTACCATATTTGGTTTGCGTGTTATCGATAATACCACCAATAATTGGGTCAAACACAATTTCAACTAACCGAATGATCATCATCATCGTAGTGATAATCAAAATCATGTGTGCCTTGACACCCTTTGCAGCGCCATTAAATAATTCACTAGTGATAAACAACATTAAATAAGTACTTAAAGTAGCATAGAACGCATCATGCCCAAACGCACCTAATGCGTAGGATGTATACTGCTTAACATGACTTTCTTTTTTTGCTTCCATGTATTATTCGCCGCTTCCCGAACCTTCATAACGATGCTCAATAATCTTAGAAAGAATCTTGTTACGCTTCTCTGACTTGTCAACGTCAAAGCGAGTTTCTTCAAGGTCGTTAAAATCTTGTGCCAATAACATTGACTCCAAGTAAAGCGTTAATTGACGTTTGATATAGATCTTATCTTCTTCGTCATCGCGCTTTGGATTGCCACCAAGAACCGCTTCAGCGAATGTCTCTGGATTAAGCGTAATCTTATCATTCTTACTAGCCATTAGTCATACCTCCTTCATTTTGAACTGTCCGGCAGAAATAAGTAACCAAATAATAATTAGGATATATTTCAAATTCAAAAACGTTGTTTATTTCTGTCAGTACAGGCCGTTAAATTTTTGCTACCCTTCTCTGATAGCTCACGATTATTCTAGCACATCTAGGTCAAGCTTGTAAACGCTTACTTTAATTTCAATAAAATTTTACTCAATTTTTAGTCAACTTTCTGGTAAAACTGATTTGCCTTGATACACCGCAGTTTCTCGCCCTATAAACATTTTATAGACCGCCATGAAAGCAACCGCCGAGTTTATGAAAATTCTGAAAACAACACAAAAAGCGTTGGCGAAAAAGACTGCTAACCAACGCTTTTAAATTTAATAAATTTATGTGGAATAGCAATCTACCAGCCAATTTCGTCCGCATTATCAGGCAATGAAAGTTTACCTGCTGAAAGTTCGCTAAAGGCTTGGTCTAAAATATCAAAGGCTGATTGCAGTTGTTCATCAGTAATGACCAGCGGTGGCTGGAATCTGAGCACGTTGGTCTTCAAACTGATGATGATGGCCCCCAGCTCAAATACCCGGTAAATGATTTTTGTTGTGGCGTCAGCGTCCGGTTCACCAGTCGCTGGATCAACAATATCGATTCCACCATCAAGGCCGTACATCCGGACATCACCAATGAACTTAAACTTCTTTTTCTCAGCAGCAAAGAAGTCAGCCGCCTTTTTACCCAGGCGCGTGCTGCGTGCCAACAAATGTTCATCTTCGATCACATCGATTGTTGCCATCGCGGCCGCTGCTGTCACTGGATTACCGGCTGTCGTGTAGACGTTAGCAGGCGCTCCCAGCGAGTTCATGATGTCTTGACGACCAATTACTGCACTTAATGGCAGTCCGGAAGCCAGTGATTTACCAACCGACATCAGGTCGGGTTCCAGACCGAAGTGTTCGATTGACCACCACTTACCCGTCCGGCCCATACCCTGGTTAACTTCATCAACCGCAAACAAGATGCCATGTGCTTTAGCAAAATCATAGACCTTGTGCATGTAAGCATCAGGGGTCTTAACGATCCCACCGTCACCCTGAATCGGTTCAATCAAGATCACAGCCACTTCTTCAGCTGGCAGATACGTTTCAAAGGGCAGCTTAAAAGCCGCAAACATCCGATCCACAAAGTCAGCTTCAGATTCACCCTTCAGTCGCTTCCACGGATCTGGGAACGGCACTTTCACAACGTCCGGCAGCAAGGGACCAATCTTACGGCTCATATTCAGACTGACCGATGACACACTGATCGAGCCATAAGTCGACCCGTGATAGGCACCGGTAAAGCTCACGATGTAAGGCCGGCCGGTATAGGCCCGCGCAAATTTAATGATTGCATCGTTGGCATCGGAACCTGAGTTGCCCCAACCCAGTGCGGTTGGCCCGCTGATCGGTGCTAAAGCCGTCAAGCGTGGGGCTAATTTAGCAGCATTATCGTTCGCAAAGTAAGCCGGCGTATACTGCAGCAATTTAGCCGCTTGGTCCTGGACTGCTTTAACCACGTGGGGATGTGAGTGCCCCGTATTGGTGGCAGAGGCACTGGCCAATAAATCAATGTAGGTTTTACCATCCGCATCCGTGACCATGGCGCCCTTACCGGATTCAATCACAATGTCAAAATATTTGACCCGCGCAGCCTTTGAAAAGGCCGGCGCTTCATTTGCTAAAAGTCGTTCGTTTTCACTCATTTTGGATTCCCCCATCATTATGTTCTTAAACAAAAGCCCCAAAACATTGCGCTTTGGGGCCTTCTTTTAACTATTTTTGAGTCTTATCTTGCGTTTTATTCAATGAAGAATGTCTGGCACCATACAGCAGGTAAACCAGCAGACCAAAGATAAACCAGATCAAAGCATAGATCTTAGCGTCTTTATCGAGTCCCCAGAACACCGCCAAAGCACCTAAGAAGGCAACGAATGGCAGTACCGGGTAAAATGGCATCTTAAATGAAGGGTCTGGAATGTCCTTACCTTCACGGGGCCGTAATTTATAGATCCCCAAAGATACAAACATAAAGGCGATCAAAGTCCCTGCAGAAATCAATTGTGACAGGAATGCAAATGGGAACAATGAACCGATGACCACACCAACAATGGTGATAGTTGACAGCGCATGGTTCGGCAACTGCTTGTCGTTTAACTTGCCCAACCACTTTGGCAGCAAGCCATCACGACCGAATGAATAAACCAGCCGTGAACCAGCCAGCATCATCCCAATCAACGCGGTAAACATCCCCACGACAGCAATCGCTTGAACGACTGTTGCGACAATTGTATGACCACTTTGACGAAGTGCCCAGCCAACGGGTTCGGCGTTATTTGCATAGTCACTGTAATGGAACATTCCAACCAGTACCAGCGAAACGGCAACGAACAAAACAACTGCAATGACCAGTGAACCTAAGATCCCACGTGGCATCGTCTTTTGCGGATCCTTGGCTTCAGCAGAGTTAGCAGCCACGGAATCAAACCCAATGTATGACAAGAAAATCATTGATACACCGGCGTAAATTCCTTGCCAGCCACCAAACTGGTTCCCGTTGACTACTTTGTGCGGTGGAATGAATGGCACGTAGTTTTGTGGATGAAGTGCCGTCGCACCAACTACGATGAATAACAGAATAGCTAAAACTTTTAGTACTACTAAAGTATCTTGAACTCGCGCAGCCGTTGATGCCCCACGTGATAGCAGGAAAGCTACCAGTAAGACAACGACCACGGAAGTAATATCAATAATCCCACCATTGGTTCCCAGTGGATTAGCTAAGGCCTTAGGAAAAGTAATTCCCAAGGGTTCAATTAATCCACGGAAGTTGGCGGAAAGTCCGGATCCAACGAAGGCCACGGCGATAAAGTACTCGGCTAACAGCGCCCAGCCGGCGATCCAGCCAAACCCTTCACCGAACACCACGTTGATCCAGGAATAGGCTGAACCGGCAAATGGCATTGCGGCGGCCATTTCAGCATATGCGAAGGCCACTAAGCCAGCCACGACCGCGGCGGCTAAGAATGAAAGCGCAACGGCTGGACCAGCATGCTGTGCAGCAACAACGCCAGGCAACGTAAAAATAGAAGTTGAAACAATGGTACCAACCCCTAATGCCAAAATATCCTTAACGCCTAACACCCGAGCCAGATGAGAATCTTTGTCTTGATAGACGGCGGGATCTTCCTGACGTAAGAATGTACTCTTAAAACTCATAAAATTCCTCCTGTAGCGGTATTGAGCCGCTTATGTATTTGAAACTTAAAACTAGTCCTCAAGTGAACATTAGAATTAAATGAGTATATTTTAACAATCTTTTTAATCATGTGCAAGGCTTTCTCAGGGGATATTTAGTCATGAACCCCCTCAAAACGCTTTAATTTCCAGCTCATATCACGCATAATGAACTTAATGTGAAACTTATTATTTAAATGAGGTGATGCTATGGGTTACATCCTTAATTTAAGAAAACAAATGGGCCATGACCCGCTAATTTCAACCGGAGCTGCGGGACTGGTCTATAACGCCAACGCTCAATTACTATTGGTTTACCGCAGTGACACCCATTTGTGGGGACTGCCATCCGGTTCCAAAGAAATTGGCGAGTCGTTGACTGAAACCGCCCACCGTGAAATCTTGGAAGAGACCGGGGTTCACGCGGTCAACTTTAAGTTTAAAACGCTGCTTAGCGGGCCTTCAATGCAGTTTAGTTACCCCAACGGCGATCAAATCGACGCGGTCATTGCCGTTTATCAAGCCTTTACTCAGGATACTCAGCTGACGCCTCAAGTTGGTGAAACCGAAAAAGTGGCCTTCTTTGATCTGGATCAGCTACCAACTAAGCTAACCGACTTTTCCCACCAAATTCTGGAAGCCACTGAGTTAGTATAATCCTGCTTAAAATTCTACAATAGATAATGAATAATTAATTTCGAGGAGACGATTCGTATGCAAACAGTCACCATTGCAGGCACTCAGGTACCCGCTATCGGCATGGGTACTTGGCACATGGGCGATGACCCGTTGCTGCAGGCCCAAGAAATTGAAGCGATCCACGCTGGTTTAGCCGCTGGCGCTAAAGTCATTGACACGGCAGAAATGTACGGGTCTGGTCGAGCTGAAACACTAGTGGGTAAAGCGATTAAGGATGTTCCGCGTGACCAGCTCTACTTAATTTCAAAAGTTCTACCTACTAACGCGTCAAAAGCCCGTATGGAACGCAGTCTGGATGCCAGTCTGAAACGACTGGGCGTCGATGAAGTTGACCTTTACCTCTATCACTGGCGCGGTCAAACACCCCTGTCAGAAACCGTCGCTGAATTGCAGCGCCTAACGGAAACTGGTAAGACTAAGGCGTGGGGCATTTCCAACTTCGATGTCAGTGACCTAGAAGAACTCTGGCAGCTCCCCGATGGTTCCAAAGCAGCCGCTAATGAAGACCTATTCAACTTAGGCAGCCGTGGCGTGGAATATAGTCTGCTGGGTTGGCAAACTGATCATCAGTTACCCTTTATCGCCTATAGTCCAGTCGGCGCTCCTGACCAGCTGAACACCCATTTAGGACGCAATCCAAACGTGCTTAAAGTTGCTAAACGCCACAACGTTTCCGCCTATCAGGTGTTGTTAGCCTGGGACGTTTCTCATCCGCAACTGCTGGCGATCCCACAAAGCAGCAACACTGACCACGTAAAAGAAAACGTGCTGGCTGGCAACCTGCAGCTCACTGCAGACGATATGCAGCTATTAGATGAAGCCTACCCCGCACCAACTAAAAAATTACCGTTAGATGTTCTTTAATTCTAAAATAAAGCACCTGCGTCAGTTCTCCTTAACGGAAAATTGACGCAGGTGCTTTATTTGGTATCGACTTCATTTAAATCATTATTTCGTATCGTTCGTACTGATCACAGGCTGGGTACCACGCTCCGAAATAATCGTGACCATCACGTTATTGATCAATTGCAGTTTACGATCGTCAGTGAGCTTTAAATCAGTATCCTTTTCCAGCTTAGCGATGGCGTCTTCCGTAATGGAGACCGCCCCGTCAACGATGATCTTCCGCGCCGAAAGAATTGCTGAAGACTGTTGTCGCTGCAGCATTGCGCTGGCGATTTCCGTCGCGTAGGCCAAGTGGGTCAAACGGGTCTCCATCACTTGCACACCGGCAATTTGCAGCCGTGACTGCAGTTCCGCGGTTAACTTGTTAGAAACTTCCGTGGGATTGCTGCGTAACGTCAGCGTCTCTGAATCATTAAAAGCATCGTAGGGGAATTCAGAGGCTACGTGCCGAATGGCAGATTCGCTTTGAATCTCAACAAATTGCTCATAATCATCAACGTCAAATAGGGCTTTACTGGTATCAACAACTTTGAAAACGATCACCGCCGCGATTTCAACGGGGTTCCCGCGAGAATCGTTGACTTTCAATAATTTACTATTAAAGTTACGCACCCGCAGCGAAACGCTTTGCTTGCTGGTCAGTGGAACGGTCATATACAGCCCAGAAGTCCGAATGGTTCCAATGTAGCGGCCAAAGAAGGTGAGTGCCTTGGCTTCGTTGGGCGCAATAATGGTCAAGGAACTGCCGCCAACTAGGGCAATTAAAATCAGTATGATGCCGGAAACGATGCTCAAAGTGGTCTGCAGAAAAAGTAGCCAAGCACCACCCAATACTAATAAAATGGCAATAATGAGTCCGAGATATCCGTTAACGTGAAAAACATTTTTTTCAGTCATGGTAAATCTCCTCCAATCTACTGACTTCATTATACGGCACTAAGATAGGTTTTAAAAAATATACCGATTTGAAGTCGAAACTCTTTGATTTTATTAAATTATGATTATAATTTTCCAATAGAGTTAACGTATTGAGTTCTGCACACCCTACCCCTTGAAAATTGTGCAGTTGCTCCTGCTTAATATGCCAACTCTCTACTCAAATGAGTTTGAGTAGTAACTAGTCTGGCGGAATCTCTCCATTTCGCTGGATTTTTTGCTAGAGTGCGAAAGTCAGCGTTAAGATAGTGGAGTAGAAGCCCCAGCAACCGAATTTCCCGAACTTGGAAATTGGGTTGCTGGGGCTTCTATGCAACTATCTGCTGACTTGAGCACGTTTCGGCTACAGAAAAGTAATGCGCAGTAAACTATTCCACTCTAAAATAACCAACCACTATCCTGAACTTGGAAATTGGGTTACCAGGGCTTCTATGCAACTATCTGCTGACTTGAGCACGTTTCGGCTACAGAAAAGTAATACGCAACACAGTAATAACTAAACCGCATTAAATCAAATGCGTCCCCTTATCCACATAGATCGTATCGCCAACGATACCGATACTCAGATCACTCATCAAAAAGGCCGCGGTATTGCCGACTTCTTGAATCGTGACCCCAACACCGTTAACTGCTCGCTCGTTAGACAGGTCGATCAGTTTACTGTAATCCTTAACGCCGGTTACCGCGAGAGTCTTGACCGCTCCGGCAGAAATGGCGTTGACCCGAATATCTTGGCTGGCTAGATCACGGGCCAGATAACGGACCGAAGCCTCTAATCCCGCTTTAGCGATCCCCATCACGTTGTAATTAGGGATTGCCCGCTCCGAGCCCATGTAAGTCAGCGTCACGATTGAACCACCGTCATTCATGATCTGGCGACCGTACTTCGCCACCGCAATCAACGAATAGACGCTAATACTCTGCGCTTTATTAAAGCTGGCTAAACTGGCATCCGTCGTCTCGCCCTGCAAATCTTCTGGATCAGCGTACGCAATGGCGTGGACAATTCCATCAATGTGACCGACTTGCTCATGGATCGCCTCAAAGGTCGTTTTCACGTTTTCCGGATCACTGACGTCACATTCGACTTTAGTAACATCCGCGTCAACAAACCGGTTAAGACTTTTAAGCATCCGCGGATTTTGATACGTTAAAATAATCTCCGCACCCTGTTCTGCCAAGGCTTGAAAACAGCCGTAAGCCAGGCTGCGCTTATTAGCAACGCCCATGATCACAATCTTTTTACCCGTTAAAATACCACTCATGATAAACCCTCTTTTATTTAAAATTTCAAAAATAAATTATGCCATTAACTATCTTGATTATAACCATCATTTTACATTATCCGGCTACCTAAAAACAAGTCACGGACAACCGCCCCCTGTTTGTCCGTTCAATTTTATTAATCACCGTCTATAATTGAATTTGAAATCAAGGTCATACAGATAGGAGCGATTTAAGATGACAAAGGTATTAATTTTAGGTGCACACGGTAAGATCGCCAGATTAGCAGAGAACCAACTCTTGACCAAAACGGATCACCAGCTGACCCTGTTCTTACGTCACGCTAACCGTTTAGACGTGTCGGATGCCGCTCGTGAAACCGTCGTTGAAGGTGACGCGACTGATCAAGCCAGCTTGGAAAAAGCCATGCAGGGTCAAGATATCGTCTACGCCAACCTAGGCAATCACGATATTGAAAAACAGGCCAAAACCGTAGTGGCAGCCATGAAGGCTAGTGGCGTAAAACGCTTGATCTGGATCTCAACTTTGGGGATCTACGACGAAGTTCCCGGCAAATACGGTCAGTGGAATCATCAGATGCTAGACGGCGGTTATCTGGAAACCTATTCAGCAGCCGCTAAAGTCATTGAAGCTTCCGGCTTGGACTACACGTTAGTCCGGCCTGCCTGGCTGTCTAACAAAGACATTGTCAGCTACGAGACGACGCAAAAGGGTGAGCCTTTCAAAGGGACCGAAGTTTCGCGCAAGTCAATTGCCGACTTTGTAGTCTCATTGATCAATGACCCAACCAAAGAAATTGGTCACTCCGTTGGGGTTGACCAACCAGGTACCGATGGTGATAAGCCGTCATTTTATTAAACTTAAAGTGAGTTAAATTGAAACAGGGACCTCAAACGGTGTGCTACCGTTTGAGGTCCCTGTTTCAATTTATTAGGCTACTTCACGATCTCATGAATCAACGTGATCGGTTCTGCCGAATCAGCAATCTCAATGTTGTCGTATAACAGCGTCTTCACGTTATCAATGTCCTCACGGTTGGCATAGATCGTCAGTAACGGTTCACCCTTTTGAACGGGGTCGCCGACTTTCTTATGCAGTTCGATGCCTACCGCGTAATCCAGCTGATCATCCTTGGTCTGCCGACCACCGCCCAGCAACATGCTGGCAATGCCAATTTCATCGGCCGTCATTTTAGCAACAACGCCACTAGTTTTCGCCGGTAAATCAACCTTGTACTGCGCTTGCGGCATAATCGTGGGGTCATCAACCACCTTGCCATCACCGCCCTGAGCAACCACCATCTGGCGGAAACTTTCCAACGCTTTTCCGTTGGCAACAACCGCCTCAAGCATTTCACGCGCTTCTGCCAACGTCTGCGCTTTCTCAGCCAGAACCACCATCTGACTGCCCAGTGTTAAGACCAAATCAGTAATATCTGCTGGTCCTTGACCCTTTAAGATATCGATAGTTTCTTGAATTTCTAGCGCGTTACCGATCATCCGGCCCAGGGGCTGATTCATGTCAGAGATCAACGCCATGCAATCCATCCCAGCATTTTGACCGATGGAGACTAAAGCTTTGGCGAGGTCGCGGGCCTGATCTTCCGTTTTCATGAAGGCCCCGGAACCGGTTTTCACATCCAGCACCAACGCATCCGTACCGGAAGCAATTTTTTTACTCATGATAGAACCGGCAATCAACGGAATGGAATCCACCGTATCAGTCACGTCTCTTAAGGCGTAAATTTTCTTATCGGCTGGCGCAATGTTGCCCGTAGCGCCCACGATGGCCAGATGGATATCTTTTACTTGCTGCTTGAACTGGTCTTCAGATAGCTCAACTTTGAATCCCGGAATGGCTTCCAGCTTATCCAAAGTGCCACCCGTATGACCAAGGCCGCGACCGGAGATCATTGGAATCGGAATTCCTAAAGCCGCAATCATGGGTGCCAGTGGCAGACTGGTTTTATCGCCCACCCCACCAGTAGAGTGTTTGTCGACTTTAATTCCTGGAATATCGGATAGATCCAGCTGATCACCCGATCTTAACATCTGCATCGCCAGTTCCGCCTGTTCACCGTCAGCCATCCCGTTAAAATAAATGGCCATGAGCAGCGCACTGGTCTGATAATCCGGAATACTGCCGTCTACCACGCCGTCCACGAAAAATTCAATCTCTGCATTAGTCAGTTCGCCGCCATTACGTTTATGATCGATCACGTCTACCATTCTCATCATCATTACCTCCTGACGTTGTCGGTGCCATCGATTTCAAATAAAAAGGGGGGGCAGTTAGAATAGCAGGAAATGCCCGTTATTTTAACTGCTGCCCCCCCAGATTGTTATCATTTAATCGCAGTTAGAGTTTAATTGCTGTTTCCAGCGCCACCGTCATCATTTCACTAAATGAGCTTTGACGATCTTCAGCTGATAAAGCTTCACCAGTCGTCAGATTGTCACTCACCGTATTGATCGACAGTGCCTGAACCCCATACTTGGCTGCCAGCATATACAAAGCCGCCGTTTCCATTTCGGTGCCCAGCACGCCATAGTCAATCAGCTGCTGATAATCGATTTCATCATTATAGAACCGGTCAGCACTAAAGATATTGCCGACTTTGACGGAAACACCCGCCTCTTTAGCTGACTCATAGGCCTTCAACAGCATATCGAAGTCAGCGGTTGGTGCGTAGATCACACCAGCTTTAAACGTGTTTTGGATAATCGCTGAATCAGTGCTGGCTGATTCGGCAATCAAAATATCGCGAATCTTAACGGCTTCACCGAACCCGCCAATACTGCCGATTCGCATGAGGTGCTTGACCCCGAAGAATTTGATCAGTTCGTTCGTGTAGATTGAAATCGATGGGATCCCCATACCAGTCCCCTGAACGGAAACTTTGTGTCCTTTGTAGGTCCCAGTATAGCCAAAGGCATTACGAACCGAATTATACTGAACAACGTTATCTAAGAAATTATCCGCGACGTATTTTGCTCGTAAGGGGTCGCCTGGCAGTAAAACCGTCTCAGCAATGTCGCCCATTTTAGCGCCAATATGTGTACTCATATTGATCCCTCCTATTTCAATGTCTCTAAGAATGAAGTCCCTGTTGGGTTACCACCAACGTTGAAATTATCCAACACCGTGGCACCAAAATCAGCGTAGGTGCGGCGAATTCCCAGTGAACCGCTCTGTTTAAGACTTGGTGAATAGGCCAGCAGCGGAACGTATTCACGAGTATGGTCCGTCCCCTTATAGGTCGGGTCATTCCCGTGATCGGCAGTGATCATCAATAGATCGCCATCCTGCAGCGTGGCTAGTAAATCACCAAGCTGTTTATCAAAGGCCATTAACGCCTGACCATAGCCTTCAGGATTACGCCGGTGACCATACATAGCGTCAAAATCAACCAGATTGGTAAAACTAAACCCGGTAAAGTCCTTTTCAGCGTTCGCTAAGGTCTGGTCCATCCCATCCGCATTACTCGTGGTATGCACACCTTTAGTGATGCCTTGACCAGAGAAAATATCGTTAATTTTACCCACTGCTAAAACGTCTAACCCAGCGTTCTTCAACCGGTCGAGGTCCGTTTCGCCAGTTGGCGCTAACGTAAAGTCGTGCCGATCGGACGTCCGGGTGAAGTGATCTTTATCTGGCCCAACATATGGCCGCGCAATGATCCGGCCAATTCGATAAGGTTTATCGATAGTAATTGAGCGGGCATATTCACAAATCTTATAGAGTTCCTTCAACGGAATAACGTCCGTGTGCGCCGCAATCTGCAGCACTGAATCCCCAGACGTATAGACGATCAGATCGCCGGTTTCCAGCTGATGTTCACCGTAATCATGAATCACATCGGTCCCTGAATAAGGCTTGTTGACGATCACATGTCGGCCGCTAAAGTCCTCAATTTGTTTGATCAATTCGGCAGGAAAGCCCTGCGGAAAGAACCCCAGTGGTTCCGTCACCGGCAGGCCCATCATTTCCCAGTGGCCGTCCATACTGTCCTTACCAACGGACACTTCATGCATTTTACCAAAGAAACCAATTGGTGCTTCAGCTAGGGCAACACCCTCGATCGGATTATCCGGGCGAATGTTTGATAAGCCCATTTTGGCTAGATTAGGCAGGTTTAGTTGACCCTTGTAAAATTCACCGATGTGGCCTAACGTATCTGCGCCCACATCATCAAATTTATTAGCATCGCTGGCTTCACCGATTCCCACGGAGTCAATAACGATCCCAAATATCCGTTTAAAAGTCATAACCGCCCCTCCTTAATCTTCCGTCACGATCTTGACACTGGCACTGGCACCGATTCGAGTAGCACCCGCGTCGATCATTGCTTCTGCTTCCGCTTTAGAGTGGATGCCACCAGAAGCTTTGATGCCTAACCGGTCACCCACTGTTTCATGCATTAATTTGATATCTTCTACCTTGGCACCAGCCGTTGAGAAACCAGTTGAGGTCTTCACAAAGTCGGCACCGGCTTTTTCTGCTAACTGACAGGCACGAACTTTTTCGTCATGGGTCAACAGTGCGGTCTCAATAATCACTTTAAGCAGTTTATGTTCTGCATGAACCGCATCCGCTAACGCTTTAATATCTGCTAAAACAGCATCATTATGGTTCGCCTTGAGTTCACCGACATTGATCACCATATCCAACTCATCAGCGCCGTCCTTGATTGCCTGCTGGGCTTCAAAGACCTTGCTTTCAGTGGAAGTGGCTCCTAGAGGGAACCCAATAACCGTACAAGTATTCACGTCGGTATTTTTCAACCCAGCAGCAGTGTGCTTCACCCAATATGGATTGATGCAGACCGAAGCGAAATCATATTTGATTGCTTCTGCAATGACTTTATCGACTTCCGCCTCAGTGGCGTCCGCGTTTAAAATGGTGTGGTCGATGTACTTGGCTAATTTCATAATCGATTCTCCTTCTTTCAAATATAAAGTGTAATTAGTAATTTGTAACCGTTTCCATAATATCATGTCGCAAACAGCGTGTATATGGATATGCTAAAATAAAGCAAACTTTGTGCATTTTTTAATTTGTCCCTCATAAATGCTACAAAATAACCGTACAGTTAAACTGTACGGTTAAGTGTTTAATATAAAAGTTTACTGCCTTGAATTCTCGATAAAAACCAGCCTGCTAACTAATGCTGCTGAAAGAGACTTTCGATTTCCTGAATGGCCGTTTCTAACTGCTCATGATTAATTTTGGCTGTGCCTTCAACTACGTAACGCTCCAAGATGCCCATCAGCATCCCTTCAATGGCACTGATCATAATGGTTTTATTGTGTGATTTCTGAACCGTTGCGATGACTGGATCGTCTTGAGGACCAGTCACCACCCGTCGATGGATCAGTTCCCAGAGGATCTGATTTAAGATCTCATGCAGATCAGACCGGCTCTGCCGGGTCGGCGTCAGGTTGCGCAAAACCGGCCAGTAGGCTTCGACGTATTCTACGAACTGCACCAGTAACGGCTGATCTGGTGCCTGCTTTTGAACGGTATCCTCAATTTCCGCCATTAACAAACTTTTTTTATCGTCAAAGTAGCGGTAAAACGTACTGCGAGTGATAAAACTTGCTGCTGCAATCTCTGACACACTGATCATATCGTACGGTTTTTCGCTCAGTAGCTCTAAAAAGGCACTTAAAATTTGGCGCCGGGTTCTCTCTTGTGCTTTACCCATAGTCAATTCTCCAATTCTCTCTTAATATTGATTGTCATAATCAAACAATTCTAGAAGAATTGTACTCATTTCAGCACCGTTATTCAAGCAAAAAGCCCTTATTTCTGGGCTTTACTAACCGTTTTATAATCCGCCCTATAGGCCCAGACTACAATGCCTAAGTTAATAAGGACTAGACCAGTTGTCATTAAAAAGACGTACCGGTAATCTAAAACACCGGCAACCCCAGCAGCCAACATGGGGCCAATCACTGAACCAATCGCTTGAGCCGATTGGTTGTAACTAAAGATTCGACTAATGGACTCCTTAGGCGTGGCCAAGGTCATGACTGTTTGGGTGATCGGCAGCAAAGCGGCGTCTGAGATACCGACTAAGAACCGGAAGACCCCAAGGCTCCACACACTGTGGACAAAAAACATCGGTAAAAACATGGCTGCACAAAAAATCAGCCCGGCAACCAGCACTTTACGTGGTCCAATATGATCGCCTAACGCACCTAACCGTGGCGCTGCCATTAACGTGGCGATTCCTGGTAAAGCAGCAATCACACCACTGACCATGGCGACGTTACCGTGACTATGCATCAATTCCTTCACAAACAAACTGATAATCGGGTTAATAGAAGTCGTTGCAGCTTGAATCAGCATGGATGATAGGATCATCGCCCACACCACCCGCACGTGCTTGATACCGGTAAAGGCACTGCGCTCTGCGTACTTCGGGTTGTCCAGCGGATGAAAGTCTTCTTTGACAAAATAAAGCGTCGTGAATGAAGCAATCAGCATCATACCACCAAAGATAAAGAACGGGATCCGGTAACCAAAGAGTCCCGCGATGTAGCCCCCAATGATGGGACCTATCAGCATACCGCCGACGCTCCCGGTAGTCAGTGTCCCCATGGTTTGACCGCTCTTATGGGCCGGCACCTCACTGGCCATTAAAGCATAAGCATTATTAATGTAGCCAGAAAAGCCGCCTTGGATGACACGTAACGTAATCAACGTCCAAACGTTGGGCGAAAACCCAGTTAAGGTTGCCGTCACCGTCATCCCGATAGCTGCTCGCATCAGCATCGGTTTACGGCCAGTCTTATCGGCGAGTTTACCCCAAAATGGCGACACGATTGCTTGACTGAAAAACGTGCCGGAAAACGCCAGGCCGGCATACAAGGTTAATTGCCACTTGGGAAAATTACCCATCTCACTGATAAACAGTGGTAAAAACGGCAGGCTCATACTGGAGCCCGCACCCGTAATAAAGTTACCCAACCACAGCGCGTAAAGGTTTTTTTGCCACTGCGGCATTTTTTTCACATTTGACATTGGACCATCCTCAATATGTATTTAAGACCATACTTATATTTTAGCACTTCACTAAACCAAAAAAGGCGCCGAACTGGCACCCCCATTAATGTTTCGTTTATTGATCATCACGAGAATCAGTGTCTCCGTGTGACTTTGAATCTGGATAGAACGTTTCAGTTGGTGCTGAATCAGAATTCTGACTGCCATCTTCAGTTGGATTAACTACCGTTGGCCCCTCAGTTTTCTCATCATCAGTTTGGGCACCTTCCGCAGCCAATTTGACATAAAAGTTGGCGTAAGTCTGGTGCATGTAGGGATAGACCCAGATGATTGGAATGATAATGATGCATGCGAAACCCCAGCCAATAAAGCTTAACCCCATAACGAAGTATTCCCATTTGTGGCCGTCCATCATTTTACGACTCAAGGTAATGGCTTCTAAAAAGCCGATTTTCTTGCCTTGGTCCAAATAATCACGATAGATAAAAATCGCCTGAGAATAAGCCAACGACTTAATAATCCCTGGAACGATCAGTAACAGGCTCCACAGAAAGGTAAATATCCCCACCAGAACAATCAAAGCTAGTGACCCCAGAAAATAAGCGCCACGGTTAAAGATCGTAAACGACTTGCTGACCGGTGCTGAAAAATCACCCACACCCCGCTGCAGATCGATCATCACAAACGAAACACCAGCCATCAATAATGATGTCACGATACTGAGTAAGCTCAGCCAGTCACCGCCACCAAGATTATTGCCACTATTGAAAGCCACGTTGCCAAAACCAACGGCCAGGCCAAGAATATAAATCGGTAAAAATAACAGCAAATAGAAACTAAAGTTTTTATCTAAGAACCCCCGTGCGTCGCTTTTAAATTGACGACGCCGACTTGCCATTGTTTCCTCTTCCATAATGAAAATTCTCCTCTCAAATTGGTTCGTCGTGCAAACCGAACACTCCAAAATGAGTATACTAATATTACAGAAATGTGTCAATTTAATAGTAATTGAAGTATAAGTGAACCTCGGACCGGTCCACGGCTCATTTAAACGGTTGGCAGGGTCTCTTGCAACGCCAACTGCATATCTAAGTCCCCTGTCGTTCTTCTCATCCTTCATCTTTTCACCAATGGAATTATTCGCCATAATCGTGTCAAGAACTGATTTAACGGGCTTTATAGCTTTGAGCTAACTGTTAATGCTGATTTAAAAATGCGTTATAATGTAATCGGTTACTCATTTAAATTAGGAGGAATGTACATGTATGAAGCAAATCCCAAACGTTATGACAACATGGTCTATAACCGGCTTGGCGACAGTGGTTTAAAGCTCTCCGCCATCGGTTTAGGCCTCTGGCACAACTTTGGCAGTGTCGATGCTTATGAAAATCAACGTGCCATTGTTCACCAGGCGTTTGATCTGGGCATCACCTATTTTGACTTAGCCAATAATTACGGTCCCGAACCCGGCAGCGCCGAAGAAAACTTCGGCCGGATCATGGCTACGGATATGAAACCTTATCGTGACGAAATGGTGATTGCCAGCAAAGCCGGTTACGAAATGTGGGATGGTCCTTACGGCAACTGGGGCTCGCGCAAGTCGATCATTGCTAGTGCTGATCAAAGTCTCAGGCGCATGGGCCTAGACTACGTGGACATTTTCTACAGCCACCGTGCTGACCCGGAAACCAACGTGTATGAAACCGCCCAAGCACTGGATAGTCTGGTACGTGAAGGTAAAACGCTGTACGTTGGTATTTCCAACTACAGCGGTGCCCAAACGGAAGCGATTATCAAATGCTTTGAGGATATGCACACGCCGTTTATCGTTCATCAGCCACGCTATAACATGTTCAACCGGGGCGTTGAAAAAGACCTCTTCCCCGTTTTGAAAAAGTACCATAAAGCAGCGGCTGGTTTCAGTTCACTTTGCCAAGGCCTGTTGACAAATAAATACCTGAACGGGATCCCTAAGAATTCACGGGCAGCTAAGTCTACCAGTCCTTTCTTGGAACCCAAACAAGTTGAAGAAACCTTAAAGACCGTCAAAGCACTGAACGAAGTCGCACAATCGCGCCACCAGACTTTAGCGGAAATGGCCTTAGCCTGGAACTTGCGTAAACCCGAACTAGCCAGCGTCTTAGTCGGTGCTAGTCGGCCGCAACAGTTAGTCGACAACGTCAAAGCACTGGATCATCTGGACTTCTCCGATGAAGAACTAAAGACTATTGATGATATTTTAAGCAAACAAGGTTCAATTGATTGGGCTTAATGCTTTAAAGCAATCAAAAAAGTCCGCTTATCAGTCAATACGACTGACAAGCGGACTTTTCTATACTCAAATTATTTAGCAACATCAATCATAAACCGACGTGAGCTGAAATCTACGGACTGTTTAACATCCGCATCCTCGTCAAACTCACTGCCAATAAATAAACCGGCGTTCATCAATTCATCGCCGTAATAGGTTTCGTCACTGTCATTAACGCGATACTGTTTGTCGGGATCTAATCCCCGCAAATAAAGCCGTTCGTACGGTGCGTTGGGATGATTCAGCAGTTGATACCGAGTGGCAATGGCGTGGTCTTGGTTATCATCGACCACGACCCAGCTCATGACGTTGCCATCACCAGCAAACGGACTGTCCAGCCGATATAATTTACCAAACTGGTACAAAGCACGGTGCTGCTTGTAAAAGGCGACCTGCTTTTTAACGGCAGCCTTTTCTGCATCCGACATCTTGGAAATATCTAGTTCATAACCAAAGGCACCATAAAAGGCAACGTTCGCCCGGGTTTCCAGTGGTGTGATTCGGCCTGTTTGTTCGTTAGGCACAGCGGAAACGTGTGCCCCCATCATAGACTGCGGGTAACCATAGCTGGTCCCGAATTGAACCTTCATTCGTTCGGCAGCATCCGTATCGTCACTAGCCCAGGCTTGAGGGGCGTAATACATCATCCCAAGATCGAAGCGACCACCACCGGATGCACAGGATTCAAACAGAACATCTGGATAGGCTTGAGTTAAACGGGCATAGAGGTTATAAACACCGAGAATATAGCGATGCGGCATCTCTAACTGGCGGTCGGCTGGTAAGGCTGTGCTGTACATTTCTGTGATATAACGGTTCATATCCCATTTAATATAATCCAGCTTGGTTTCTTTGATCACCTTACTCATCATTTTATAGATGTAGTCCACCACTTCTGGTCGGCTAAAGTCTAGGACGTACTGGTTCCGCTCTGGAGTAGCGCGACGTTTAGGCGTGTGGATCAGCCAGTCTGGGTGCCTTTGATACAATTTGCTATCGATAGAAATCATTTCTGGTTCAAACCAAAGGCCAAACTTTAAGCCTAAGTCGTGAACTTCATCGGCAAAGGTACTGATCCCATTTGGCAGCTTTTTGAGGTCGGCAAACCAGTCCCCCAGTGACGATCTATCATCATTGCGGTGGCCGAACCAGCCGTCATCCAAAACAAACATCTCAATGCCAAGCTTTTTGGCCTGTTTAACGATCGGCATGAGTTTTTTATCGGTAAAATCAAAGTAAGTGGCTTCCCAGTTGTTCACTAGAATTGGCCGCTCCATGTGCTTGTACTTAGCGTTAACTAAGTGTTCCTCATAAAAGGCGGCTAACTGCTGGCTGAGTTGATTCATCCCATCCGCCGTATAAGTCATGACTGCTTCTGGCGTTTGAAATTCTTTGTCTGGGGCTAATTGCCATTCAAACTCTTCTGGATTGATACCGACTAATACTCGGCTGGTATTCCATTGATCAACTTCAACTTGGTCTAAGAAGTCGCCGGAATACACTAGGTTAAACCCAAAGGCTTCACCTGCATCATCGGTAGTGTTGGGCCGAACGAGCATCATGAACGGATTTTCCTGGTGACTGGACGTTGTTCGGACAGAATCAATGGCTTGAATGCCAGCCCGCAGCGGTGTCCGAACTAAATGACGTTCCCGGGCCCAAGTGCCAGCAAACTGCACCAGATCATACTGCTTATCTGGCAGATCTAACTGCGCACTGTGAGCAGCATTTAACGTTACCGTTTCAGTGCCGTGATTCTTAAAGTTAGTGCTGCGGACGATCACGTCTTGATGCGGAAAAACGGTGTAGTTGAGTTCCAGCTCCAGCTGAATCAAGTCATCCGTCAAATGAACAGTCAGCGTTTCAGCGTCGTCTTCAGTATCATCAAAGGTTGAAGGCAACCCCTTTAACCGTTGCTTGCCAGATACGACCTCATAATGATCATACTTAAAGTCCGTAATGCGACTGCCATTCGACTGGGTCACTTGATAGGCCGGCCGGCGATAATCACCAGTGCCAGTATCGGAATACTCCTGTCTGATCGCCCCTAATTGAAAATCGGGTTCATCCAGCGAATAAGCTGGGGTCGCCGTCTTCAATTCGCGCTTCAATAAATGATCATATTGAGGCTCGACACGAATCTTCTTACCATAGTAGACCTGTCCTAAAATTCCGTGTGCCAAGACCTGAAAAATATAACTTGTATGGTCCGTTTGTAAATGAAATGTTTGGTGCGTTTTGTCAACGTAAATTGCCAATGTTTGTTACCCCTTTCAATGTATGTAGTTGCTATTATTAGCTTTAATCAATTAACTAATGTCAGGTAAAACAGATAAAATTAAGCGCTTCCTATTTTCTCCATTCTCACCGTATTTTACAAAATAAAAGCCTGTAGATCAGGCACTGGAAACGCTTTAATTTACACTTTCACTTTACCACTTTCTAATAGAGTATCTCAACCTCTCCCATTTACTGGCGGCACTATTAATGTGCTAGCTGCTACCAAAACAAAGAAGCCTAAATAACCAATCAATAGTGACTGATTATTCAGACTTCTTTTAGTTTGCCATTACAGCGTTGATTACCAGAGATAATCAACTGGGTTCTTAATGTATTGATCATAAACATCTTGAACGACCTGCATTTGTTCAGGCTTTAGAGCCGGCAGATCAGAGGCCACCGTGTTACGCTCAATTTGCTCAGGTGAACTAGCACCAGGAATGGCAGCCGTAACGGCGTCAAACATCAAAATATAACGCAGTGCGATAGCGGCTAAATTATCCGTACCAAGTCGCTGCTTCAATTCTTGGGCAGCTTTGACACCGGTCAAATAGTCCACGCCAGAGAAGGTTTCGCCCTTGTCAAAGAGTTCACCATTTCGGTTAGTGGTCCGTTGATCGTCCTTACCAAATTTTGTATCAGCAGTGAACTTACCGGTTAATAGGCCACTAGCTAGTGGTACCCGGGCTAAGATCCCCACGTTGTTTTTCTTGGCGAGATCAAAGAATAACTTAGAAGGACGCAGGCGGAACATGTTGAAGATAATTTCAACAGCTGAAACGTCATAGTCCATTGCTTTAATGGCTTCTTCGACCCGTTCAACACTGACACCGTAGTTCTTGATCTTGCCAGCTTTCTTCAGCTTATCCAACGTGAAGAAGGTTTCCGGTGTGTAATAGATCGACATTGGCGGGCAGTGGAGCAGCACAAGATCCAAAGCCTCTAAACCCATGTTAGACAATGATTCGTCCACGTAACGGGTGAGATGTTCCGGGTTAAAGTGTTCCGCGCTCAATGGTTCTTCTTTGCGGCCAATCTTAGTTGTAAAGTGAACGTCCGGATGCGTTTTAACAAACGCCCCAACCGCTTTTTCACTGTTGCCCCCCTGATAACCATCGGCAGTATCAAAGAAGTTGACGCCTTGTTCATAAGCTTCTTCCAAGGTTGCAGTTGCATCATCAATATCAAATGGGTCACCCCATTTGCCACCAAGCTGCCAGGTCCCTAAAGAAACGTCACTAATGTTAAAGCCAGTTTTTCCAAGCGTACGATAATTCATAGTTAGCTTCCCTTCATTACACAATTTATTCTTAAACTTGCCTTAATTATAGAAGTTAGAGTGGGGTGTAAGTCAAGAAACATCATTTAAAATGTTTGCTTCCATTGCGAGGCTGTCTGGCAATCGATATTCCTATTAGTTCAGCACAACGAAAAAGGCCAATTCGTTTTCGAATTGGCCCTACTGAAAGTTTAAATTAAGTGAATGATCAATTTTATTGAGCGGTGTAACCACCGTCAACCACGAATTCTGAACCCGTGGCAAACTTAGATTCGTTGGAAGCTAAGTAAACGCACATGTAGGCAATATCGTCTGGTTCACCAATGTGGCCCATTGGGGTCTTGGTACGTTGCGACATAGCTTCTTCGGCACCCTCTAGATCATCAACTAACGGTGTCTTGATGTATCCTGGGTGAACCGTGTTAACCCGCACACCATAGTCTTTTAAGGCACAATCCAAAGCAGCTGATTTAGACATGATTCGAACGGCCCCTTTAGAAGCGTTATAAGCCCCTAAATCAGGATCGCCGATAAAGCCTTCAATTGAGGACATATTAATGATCGAAGCGCCCAGGTCCTTGTTCTTCATCCGCTGAATGGCAAGCCGAGTACCAAAGAAGACACCGTCTAGATTAACGGATAAGAGTTTATGCCATTCTTCAGTGGTGGTGTTCTCAATGCTCTTGCTAACTGCAATTCCGGCATTGTTAACCAACGTTGAAACCGGACCAAACGCCTTTTCAGTTTCATCGAATAAGTCTGTCCAGCCAGCTTCATCGGCAGCATCATGTTGAATGAAGCGAATCACGTCTGGGCCACCAATGCTCTTGGCCGCCTTTTCACCAACATCCGCGTGCCGACCTGTAATGACGACCTTCGCACCTTCATCCACAAACCGCTTAGCGATCCCTAAGCCAATACCCAGCGTACCACCAGTAACAATTGCAACTTTATCTTTTAAACGATCTGTCATAATTAAGCACCTCCGTAGAATTACATCAGTTGATGTTAATTAAGAGTATACCTGATTTCTGCTCAAAAAGATAGTAATTTTATTCACAAAATTATCATTTTCATTAATTAATTCAGTAATTCATAAATTAATGAAAGCAAACTCATATCATTTAATCACTTATATATCAGCAATAATATGATATAAAACAGTTTAAATAAATAACATTGATTTACAATTTTTAAAGTTAATTAAATCACATGGTCGCTCTATTTTCAATAAATAACACTCAATATAATTAAAAAGAGCCTGACGATCAGCTAAAACGCTGATAATCAGGCTCTGATTCAAAATAAGATTTAAATCACCAATTTTGCTCTTTTATA
Organism: Secundilactobacillus hailunensis; assembly: GCF_005405185.1. Classification (GTDB taxonomy): domain Bacteria; phylum Bacillota; class Bacilli; order Lactobacillales; family Lactobacillaceae; genus Secundilactobacillus; species Secundilactobacillus hailunensis. Next base: position 73,329 of record NZ_BJDO01000006.1, on the reverse strand, counting down.
TACTAAACGTTTTCCGGTTCAGCAGCCGTTTCATGCGTAATACCCAGATACGTTTCCTCAGCTTCTCGCCGGGCTTCAATCGCTTCAGTGATGGTTTTAAAGCTTTTCAGTAAAACGTATTTGTGATCGATCATTAAGCGCGCAAACCACTTACCCGTCTGCCGGTCAAAGGAAACCCCAATGACCCCGCTCTTATTACGGGCAGATTCTGAGATTGAACTCAGTGAAACCCCATTTTCATCCCGTAATTGATCGGAACGGCCCATGTAGTCCACAAACTTAGGGTTTTTATAAACCCGCTTACTTGAAAGATCTCGTCTTAAGCAGCCGCAACTTTTAGTAATGTGTGACCGTAACCGGACACCATCAACCACCGTTTTGTTGCCGCAATCGCACTGACATAACCACATTGCATTGGAGTTCGCAGCGTTATTACCATAATATTTAAGGACCACTAACCGGCCAAAGCGCTGGTTAGTTAAGTCGATTCTCTTGCTCATGTTTTTTATGCCACCCTTTTAACTATTTTAAATTCGCTGATTTATTTATTATTAGTATATTCTCTAATTAATATATTGTATATTCAACGAATGACCACTCGCTTTCAATATTAAAAGACTAATAACTTATAATTTTTTAATGATAGTTACTTTCTGGAAAAATAATACTGCCTCGAAACGAATGTTCGGATTTTGGAAGTACCCCGATGTTTACCAAGCGCATTACTATCCCATTCCTTGACGTAATTGTACCATTCTTTGAGAAACATTTGGTTTAATTTTACTTAAAATGTTGTCTTTTATAATTATTGGTACAAAATATAAAATATGTTTATAAAATGGGTTAATTAACTAATCTGATTTTCTCAAAACACAGCGAGGGTGTTCAAATATTCCGAAAATATTCCCTGTATCAGCTTGAGTTAGCGTACACTCTAACTATTAGACTAATTTAAAAGTAAAAAAGGAGCATTACTATGACATACTCAATTGGCCAGGTTGCTGAAAAGACTGGCTTAAGCACCTATACCTTACGCTACTACGACCGCGAAGGCCTAATGCCATTCGTAAAACGAACCCCCTCTGGGCGACGAGAGTTCACCGATGACAACCTCGATTTTCTTGACCTGATCACCTGTCTGAAAGATACGGGAATGCAGCTTTCTGAAATTCGTCACTTCGTCGAACTAGCGATGCAGGGTGATTCAACCCTAGAAACCCGGCTGAATATTTTCAAGCAACAGCAGCAGGCTGTTCACGACCAGATTGCACAAGCCAAGCAACATTTGGCGAAGCTCGATTACAAAGTTCGGTTCTTTACCGCTGCTTGTGACGCTGGTACTGAAGCCGCCGTTTCAGGCGATTGTGAACTTCCGGGACAGCCCATCGTCATCGATGAAAGTTTACGGGTTAAAAAGGCTCACCCCCGCTTAAACTCATTTTAACCTAGAAAAACACGCATCAGCCAACCTCTCCTAATGGGAAAGATTGGCTGATGCGTGTTTTAAGTGACACTATTTAAATCACTAATTTTACGGCAATGTATTGCCAGCAGCAAAGTAAATATCATACCATTCCTGCTTCGTCAATTGAACATCAGCGCCAGCAATGCTTTCTTTCAAGTGATCCTGGTTCATTGAGCCTAAGATTACTTGCATGTTAGCTGGGTGACGTAAGATCCAGGCAGTCGCAATAGCGTTCTTGGTAACACCCTTAGCATCCGCGATCTCCTGCAATTTAGCATTCAATTCTGGAAACTTCGGGTTATCAATGAACGGACCTTCAAAAGTCCCGTATTGATATGGTGACCAAGCTTGGATCGTCATGTTATGCAGCCGTGAGTATTCGATGATTTCACCGTCATGGTTAACGCTACGGTCGTCACTCATGTTCATGTGCAGACCAAAATCAATTGGACCAGTGTGCATGACACCGAACTGCAGCTGGTTGACCATCAGTTTTTGACTAACTGCTGATTGCAGTAATTCGATCTGCATAGGGTTGCAGTTGGATAGTCCAAAGTGACGGACCTTACCGGCAGCTTGCAGTTCATCAAAGGCTGCAGCAACTTGATCTGGCTCCATCAACGCGTCTGGCCGGTGCAGCAAGAAGAAGTCCAGATAATCAATCCCCATCCGCTGCAAAATACCGTCTACAGCTTCCAGCAAATGCTGCTTAGAGAAATCGTAGCGCTGACCAAAGACCAGATCACCATGACTGCGCTTAGGATCTAGCACGATGCCACCCTTTGATTGAATGATGAGATCTTCACGCTTCACACCCGACTTCTTTAAAGCCTGGCCGAAGATTTTTTCCGACTTGCCACCACCATAGATATCAGCGGAGTCAATAAAATTGACCCCTTTATCAGTGACGGTATCCAAGACTTTAGCGGCATCATCAACGTTTAAGCTCACCATCCGCATGATGCCTAAGGCAACTGCAGAAGCTTGTAAAGTTGTGTTTCCGATTGCGACATTTTTCATTTTATCAAAAAGCCTCCCTTTTATACATTCATTATAGAAGTTAGAGTGTACTCAAGGTCAACTATTTAGCGACCTTTTTAACAAATTTAAGCGCCTTGGATGACAAATGAGAAGGAATGGTCCTGCTCAGCTGAAATGTGATATTGCTGTTCAACATCCGCGCCCCAGGAATCGATGCCGCCAACACCGCGGACCGCACCAAAAATGGTGAGGACCGTGCGGCGTGGTGCTGGTAATTCTTCAATGTGGGTCGCGTTTTCAATCTCTTCAGCAGTATATGGTAAACAGCTAAAGGCGAAGGGGTGATCAGCTTGAGCAAACGTCAGGTTGAACGCATGGCTCAGACAATCGGTATTATTCTGCGTCCGATTACGGGTCACGGTCACTTGTTTCGACTGCATATGCATCCCGCACTCTTGTGGGACCAAATACTTCGTAACGGGCATACCGTCGACTGTGTAGGTGCCTTTGACACCACCGGCCATCCGGTCAGGGTAAGTTTCACCCGACAGGCCATCATATCTGAAGCAAACAGCAGACGTTGGCATGACAAACCGCAGCCCTAAGGCTGGTAATTCCGGTAAACCGGCCTTGCCATGATAGTCAACGTTAACCTGAATTTGGCCTTTACCGTCAACAGTATAAGCAGCTGTCACCGTCGTTGAAGGCGTAGTCAGTGTTTCATACGTAAAGGTGATTGTGACGTGATCAGCAAATTCATGGTCACTGTACTTATTATTCTCGGGTGAAATCGGTAATTTAATAGGCTTATCGTTAACGGCCACCTCAACATTAGTGCATTTCAAAAACATGTCGGTGCCTAGCCAGCTGGCTGACTGGACTGAAAAACCGTTACCACGGTCATTATCGGTAGTTGCCCGCCAAAAAATCGGCTTAGGTACCCGGTACAGCCATTCCTTACCATGCTGGACGAGGGATTCCATGCCACCGCGTTCATAGCTAAAGATATAACCAAAGCCTTCACCGCGTAAGCCTAACGTTGCGTCACCATAGATAATTTGAACTTGTTTAGTTGATGTGTTTGCCATAATAGTACTTCACCTCCTGAAGAGCTGGTTTTGGTGTCCGGTCAGCAAACATAAGACCGTCGCCAGAAAATTCATAATCGGAATGACGATCATCAAAGTCGCCGCCATACCGTAAAACGGGTTGCCCGGTTACTTCATCCTTAACTTCAATGGCTTGATCAATAAAGTCCCAGATAAAGCCACCTTGATACATCGGATACTTATCAATTAAATCGTTATAAGACGACATGCCACCCAGTGAGTTACCCATGTCATGCATGAACTCACAGTTAACAAACGGCTTCTTAGGATCATTGGTTAAGTACTTTTCAATTTCCTTTGGCGGATCGTACATCATACTTTCCATGTCAGAAATCTGGTCTTCATAGGCCCGGTTACGGCAGACCCCCTCATAGTGAACCAGACGGGTATCATCGTGCTCTTTATAGAAGGCATTCATGGCTGCAATGTCGTCGCCAGCATAGGATTCGTTACCCAGCGACCAGAACAAGACCGCCGTGTGGTTTTTAAACATTTCAAAATTACTGCGAGCTCGGTCGACCACTGCTTCACGCCATTCTGGCAATGAACCTGGTACGTTGTAAGATGGTTCAACAGCACCCATCTTCTGCCAAGTACCGTGGGATTCCAAGTTATTCTCCGCCATCATATAAATACCGGCTTGATCGCACATATAATACCATTCGTCGCGATCAGGATAGTGACAAGTCCGCACCGCGTTAATGTTATTTTCTTCGAAGGTCTTCAGATCTTGCTTCATATCTGCAATGGAGATGACCCGGCCGCTCTTAGCGTCCCATTCATGACGGTTGACACCGTTTAAAATGATTCGCTTACCGTTTAACAGCATGATCTTATTCTTCATTTCAACTCGTCTGAAGCCGAACTGATAAGGCACGATTTCAACTACTTGCCCCTGTTCATCCAAGACGGTGACCTTTAAGTGATACAGGTACGGATCAGTATGCTGCCACAGATGAACGTCAGGGAATGTTTGATGGCTGATCTCAATTTCATCATTGACTGGTTTTTGACTGTCAAAAATGCTCTGACCATCATCATCCGTAATGCCGATTTGGACACTGCCCTTAGCGTTTGATTTCCGGTTAAGCTTGAGCTTAAGGCTAAAGTCGCCAGTCGTGTAATCATCCGCTAAATTGCCAATGATCCGCATATCTTGTACGTGGATCGCAGGTTCGCCAACTAACCGTACACTCCGAAAAATGCCGGAGAACCGGAACATATCTTGGTCTTCAATGAAGGCCGCCGTACTGCGTTTAAAGACTTCAACCGCAATCAGGTTTTCACCGTCTCGTAGATAGGGTGTTAAATCAAATTCGGATTGAGAAAAACTGTCTTCAGCGTAACCTACGAACTGACCGTTCAGCCAGAGGTACATCGCCTGTTCAACACCGTCAAACTGAACGACGACCCGCTTATTGCGGAGTTTAGGATCCAGTTCAAAGGTTCTCAGGTAGGCACCGACGTAGTTATCTTCGCCGTCACTGAACATGCCTGCACCCTTTTGATCCTTGCCTAACGCATAGGCTGGGCGCCGGTAGAGCTTACCTTCCCATGGATAGGTGGTATTAATATACTTCAGCCGGCCGTAACCCGCGATTTCAATGTGTTCTGGTACCGTAATGGTATCAAAATCGCTGCGATCATAATCCGGTGCATAAAAGCCAATTGGCCGCTCCTTAGGCTGCTTTGCAAATTTGAATTGCCAAGTACCGTCCAATGGTTGGATAAACTGACTCTGACCAGCCTCTAAATCAGTCTCACTCTGATAAAAATGGTGGTCACTATGAGCTGGTAGCTGATTGACCCGGAATGTTTGGGGATCATCCAGCCAGCTTAATTCTGGTTTCATTATTTAAAACCTCCTCATGCAAAAGCGCTTTCATTAAGCGCTTACATATCTATCATAAATGATTTTGAAGTAAACTAACAGCCCATTTAACTAAAATTTTACCGATTTTTACTCAACGAACTAACAGGAACTTCAATTCAGCTATAATTTCCAGCTTAAAACTAACTCTTAGTCCCTGCTTATAGACCTAGCTTAATAAGGTATAATTAAAATAGCTATTCAATTAAAGGGGGTCTCACTTATGCCGACTTATCTCTGGCCACTCATTCTTACCGTTTTTGCTAACATGGTGTATCAACTATCCGCTCGGGGCGTCTCCCATAACATCGACCCGTTCTTTTCGTTGATTATCACCTATAGTGTTGCTCTGCTGGGCTCGCTGATTCTGTACTTAATTAGTGGCAAGCAGCAGTCACTAAGTCTTGACCTTCACCAGATCAACTGGGCTTCCATCGCGATGGGACTAGCCATTATCTTTATCGAATTCGGTTATATGCTGTCCTACAAAGCAGGTGCCCCAATTGGTTCTACAGCCATGACGGTGAACATTGCGTTGACGCTGCTGCTGATTCCCATTGGCCTAATCTTTTTGCAGGAAAGTTTTACCCTGCGTAATGCCGTTGGGGTGGTCTTTGCCGTGACCGCGATTTATCTATTAAATAGCTGATACCCGAGTTACATCATGGACTTACATCTTCAAACACATAGTCCTATAATAAATACTATCTGCATATGAAGGAAGGAACTGTCGTGACAATCGTACGGGTCATTTTTGGCCAGACTGCTATCATGTTTCTGATCATGCTGATCGGCTTTCTCTGTTTTCGAGTGGGACTGGTCGACGAATCAGGCAGTCAGCAAATTTCCAATATCGTGATTTACATATCTAACCCAGCGTTGCTGTTAAATTCATTTATCGGCAATCTGAAAGCTTCCCAGCTGATAGATGGCCTGTGGTGTTTGATCATCTTGATCGTAATGATGCTGGTCACCATCGCGTTGGCCAAACTGATCTTCCGTAAACCGGAGCAGATGCTGATTCGCTTTGCCTTGATCTTTGCCAACCTCGGTTTTATTGGTCTGCCGCTATCCAAAGCCGTTTTAGGGGCTGGCAGCGTGTTTTACATGAGCATCTTCGTTGGCGTGTCCAACTTCTCACTGTGGACTTACGGGATCTATATGATCTCTGGTGATAAGCGCACAATTCAACTGAAACGGCTGGTAGTCAATCCGGCAATTCTAGCCTTGGTCTTTGGCCTGTTATTTGCATTGACCGGGGTCACCTTGCCGCCGATCTTAGGTACGACCGTCTCCGATCTCGCTAACATGAACTTGCCACTGGTCATGATCGCCATGGGCTGCTACCTGGCACAAGGTAACATTCGCAATGCCCTTAAGAGCAAAGCCCTGTATCAAGCCATTGGCGCTCGGCTGATCATCGCACCGTTGATTGTCCTCGTCATTTTACAATTCGTGCCTAACCAGTTCATGATGGTTAAAAACGTTATCTTGCTGGGGCAAGCGACTCCGGTGGCTGCTTTAATGGCCATCTTCAGCCATACGTTCCATCGCAACGCCCTCTTTAGTACCACGGTTGTCGGGCTGACCACTCTGTGTTCTCTGGTCACTATTCCGCTATTCATGGGCCTGGCACAATGGCTCTGGCACCTGTAATTCAGCCAAATTAAAAGCGTCCATTTGACAATTCAGTCAAACGGACGCTTTTTGATTTACTTATTCAATAATGAAAACGTACTGTGCTAAATCTTTTAGCCAGTAGGTGTGAACTTGTTCTGGATGATAGCAGACAATGTCTTGCAAAAATTCATTTCCAACTAAGGTGTAATAAATCTCCTCACGATCATTAAAGGTCTCCAGATAATCAATGTTTCTTTGATGACGAAGGCTTTCGCTTGCTTCTCTCCAGCTGTCTGGAAGAGTTGCTAAACCATATTGATGGGCCAGATCCTGCCAACGATTCATTGGTACGACCGGTGCCTTTGTTGCTATTGCGCTTTCAGGCAATGTTAGTCAGTCCTTTCCAGTGATTAAGGATAGCACGGATTAACATTGGTAGCGGTTATATTTTAATGAGAATGTTGATTAATCAACTGTCTAACCTGTCAGACCAGTTTTCAATCAGGGCTTAAGTATTTATTGCCCTCATGGTTTACTAATTTACTGAGCTGTTGCACCATCATATAAACTGATTGCACATTAAACCCCATGCCAGTTCGCCATGGGGTATGTTACTTAATCTTGCGGTCCCTGACCTAAGTAGGCCGACACCATCCAGATCAGTTTTTCAATTTCAGTATGGTTTTCAATCAGCATATCTTGAGTAGAGAAGTCCCTTTCATCATCCGTAATCTCGATACCTTTTTGATACTGGTCACGCAGATATTTAAACTGGTCATTCAATCGTGTCATCAACTGTTGTAAGGTCAACTGGTCGAAGGTTATCTTTTCATCCGGTAACCCCGTCTTTTCAATGAATTCGTGGGTCGTTGCAATCGGACTGCCGCCAATGGCGATCAATCGTTCCGCCACGGCATCTAACTGTTCGTCTAACGTGTCGTTATAGTCATCCATTAATGGGTGCAGCTTGAAAAATTCTGAGCCGCGCATATACCAATGAGTCTGTTGAATATTAGTATGCAGCTGGCTTAAATCAGCAATTAATTGGTTCAGTTGGTCCTGTGTCTTCGGATATTGTGTCATAGGCATTCCTCCAATACTAGATCAAGTGACTTCTACTACTTGATATCAGTATATCAAATCTCTGCAATTGAACCTAGAAAAGTGCTCGGTTGCTTACCCCGGATTCAAATACCCTTGCAACGGGTTTCTAAATCATTTATGATAAATGAATGTACATATTTATTATTTTTTAATTTAAGGGGAAATACATATGATTTTATTTGGTGCATTAGCCAATGGCCTAGCCGTCATCTGCGGTGGCGGTATTGGTCTGGCTTTTAAACACGGTATCTCAGAACGCGTCAAAACTTTAGTCTTGCAGAGTTTAGGTGTTTGCGTTGTTTACGTAGGCATCAGCGGTTCACTCAAGGGTACTAATACAGTAATTGTGGTGCTTTCAATGGTGATTGGCGCAATTATTGGTGAGTTGATCAACTTTGATCACCAATTTCAAAAATTCGGTGACTGGCTGGAGAAACTGATGGGCATGAGCGGTGAAAACCATTTTTCAGAAGCCTTCGTGACCAGCACCCTCTTTATCTGTGTTGGGGCGATGGCCATTGTCGGTTCGCTGCAAAGCGGCATGACCGGCAATAACCAGGTGCTGTACACCAAGTCAATGATCGACGGTGTTTTTGTACTGATTCTCGCGACAACGTTAGGATTAGGCGTCATCTTTTCATCGGTCTCAGTAGTGCTGTATGAGTCCGTCTTGATTTTACTAGCTCAGTGGGTGGCCCCGCTGTTTACCCACACTGTCATCAACGAAATGACCTGTGTCGGCTCCCTATTGATTTTGATCATCGGGCTAAATATGCTGAAATTAACCAAAATCAAGGTCGCCAATCTTTTGTTAGCACCATTTTTACCGATCGTGCTGTGTGCACTAATCAAGTGAGCAATAGTGGCGTTTCTCATAAACTTAACACTATAATCTCATTGTCAAATATAAGTCGTGGTGCTTTAAAACGTGCCAGCCCCTGATTATAATGTGCGTAATTAACGAGAAAGGAATGATCATCATGACAAGTTACGCACCAAGAGATCCTCAAACTGACCGTTTACTAGCACCCGGCAATAGTGTTTTTGTGATTATTGATTATCAACCAACGCAGATTCAATCCATCGAATCAATGAACCGCCACCAGCTCGTCCAAAATATTGTGGCAACCACCAAACTGATGCAGGCTTATCATGTGCCGATCATTCTTTCAACGGTAAACGTTGCCACTGGTCGCAACAAAGATACCATTAGTGACTTAAAGACCGTTTTAGGTGATACGCCATCGTATGACCGTACCACGATCAACGCCTGGGAAGATCAGGAATTCAATGAGGCCGTTACGGCAACTCACCGGCATAATATTATTATTGCAGCGCTGTGGACTGAAGCGTGCCTGACCTTCCCTGCTATTGATGCCATGGCCGAGGGCTACGACGTTTATCCGGTGGTTGATGCTGTTGGCGGCACCAGCCTTGATGCCCACGAAGCAGCGTTGCGCCGGGTAGAACAAGCTGGTGCTCATCCCACTTCTTACGCCCAGTTAGCTTGCGAGCTGCAGCGTGACTGGAACCGAACGGACACTGTTCCTGCTTTCTTAGAGGGAATGTTTGAAACGGGCAAATTTTTAGAATTATAAAAGCTGCCAGAATAAGATACAAACAAGGCCTACTCCGTGTAATTGGAATAGGCCTTGTTTGTATTTGTCTTTTATCCTTGATCAGATTGTGCAATTAACTGCGCTACATAATCGCCAAATTCACTGGTACTCAGCACTGTCGCAGCCGCTGTTTTAGCAAAATCAACGGTTACATGGTGCGATTGAATGGCCTGCTTGATGCTGCTTCGAATCAACTGGGCAACTTCGGTCCAACCCAGATAATCAAACATCATGGCGCCGGATAGAATAATTGAAGTTGGATTCAATTTATTTTGGCCGGCAAATTGCGGTGCGGTCCCATGCGTCGCTTCAAAAATCGCGTGACCCGTTTGATAGTTAATGTTGCCACCAGGCGCGATCCCAATCCCGCCAACCTGGGCAGCTAAAGCATCCGAAATGTAATCACCGTTTAGGTTCATGGTCGCCACCACTTCAAAATGCTCTGGGTAGAGTAAGGACTGCTGGAAGAAGTTATCGGTGATCACATCGTTCACGACCAGTTTTTGTGCATCACGGGCGGCTTGATAGGCCTGATCAGCTGCTTGAGCTCCCTGGTCGGCTTTGATTTTATCGTATTGATTCCAAGTAAAGACTTGGTCACCATACTTTTCAGCTGCCTCATAGCCCCATTTTTTAAAGTTACCTTCAGTCTTTTTCATAATATTGCCCTTATGGACCAACGTTAGGGTGTGCCGGTTGTTAGCAAGGGCGTAATCAATGGCCGCTTTCACCAGTCGGGTCGAGCCCTGTTTTGAAATCGGTTTAATGCCAAAAGCGGACGTATCGGGGAAGCGGACCTTACTTATTTTATTCTGCTTGGTCAGTAAATCTTTCCAGGCTTCAGCATCCGCCGTGCCAACGTCGCTTTCGATTCCAGCGTAAATGTCTTCCGTATTCTCTCGAAACACGTCAATATTCACGTTTTCGGGATGGACGACTGGTGAGGGTGTTCCTGGATAATACGTTACCGGCCGAAAGCAGGCGTACAAGTCCAATTTCTGACGTAAAGTCACGTTAATGGACCGGTGGCCAACACCTATGGGGGTCGTTAACGGACCCTTAATGCCAACTAGGTATTCACGCAGAGTTGACAGCGTCTTATCCGGCAGCCATTGGCCGGTTTCTTGATAAGCCTTCTCACCAGCTAATAATGGCAACCAGTTAATTTTCTTTTGACCAGCGTAGGCTTTCTTAACCGCTGAATCAAAAACCGTTTGAGCTGCTCCCCAAATTTCAGGACCAATACCATCCCCTTTAATAAAAGGAATGGTTGGCTGATCCGGTACTTGAAGCCGGCCGTTGTTCATGGTTATTTTTTCTTTAGTCACTTAAAATTCCCTCCTTATCGGCTCGGATAATGCCGGTTAGTTTCACCCACGTATTCCGACGATGGTCTGATCAGACAGCCTTCAGCTTGCTGTTCAACAATGTGTGCTAACCACCCTGCCGTTCGACAAGCCGCAAACATCATGGTGAACGTTTGTTTATCAAGGTCAAAGCAGTGATAGATCAACGCGGTATAGTAATCCACATTGGGATGCAGATGGGTCGCTTTAAACATATAATCTTTAATTTGCTCTTGCAACACAAAGTATGAATCGTTACCCGTTTCGTGCGCAATTTTACGGGCGACTTCCCTCAGGATAACGGCTCTTGGATCGCCATTTTTATAGATGCGGTGACCAAAGCCCATAATCTTGTGGCCGCTAGCCATCTGGTTTTTGACGTATTGCACGGGATCTTGACCCGTGTCACGGATGGTTTCCAGCATATTAAAGACCCGTTCATTAGCTCCGCCGTGCAGCGGTCCCTTTAAGGCACAGACGGCCGCGGTCAAGCACGAATAGTAATCGGCCTGCGTCGATGCCACCACTCGGACGGTAAACGTTGACGCGTTAAATTCATGGTCGGCATGCAGCACCATGACGGTGTTAAACATGGCGACCCGTTCTGGAGTTGGCCGCTGCCCGGAAAATAGATAGATAAAATTTTCAACCACGCCCCAGCCCTTTTGCGCGTGTTTAATGGGCTGACCGTCCCGAATACGAATGATCGCCGCAATAGCCGTTAACAGCTTCGCCAATATCCGCGGCGGATCATCTCGCTTAACATCGTTAGTGGTGCCAAGAAGCGACACCGTCGTTCTTAAAATACTCATTGGATGCTGCGGTTCATAAGTAATTCTGGTGATCAATTGAACGGTTTTTTCAGGTAATACCATTTCTGAAACCAGCCGTTTTCTAAATTCACTTAATTCATCGGCACTTGGAAGCCGCGTATGCCACAGCAGGAACACCACTTCTTCAAACGGGGCATCCTTTAGCTCCTTAATGGGATATCCTGCATACGTTAACACCGCGTTCTTCGTTGAACTGACTTTGGTCTGATCAACCACAACCCCAGCTAACCCCTTTGGTAATTCCATTTAGTCACCTCTGACGTTAAACCTTATTGATTCTCTTTAGCAGCTACCTTATTGGCAACGATCATTGGCATAATGCCGCCGTTTCTGTAATACTTCCAATCAACGGGGGTATCAAAGCGCACGATTGCATCAAATTTAATTTGCTGATTCGCCTTCTGTGCCGTAACGTGTGCGACTTGACCATCCAGTTCAATTGAGAACGTTTCGGTCCCGTCTAAGCCTAACGACTCGGCGGTTTGTCCCGGCTGATATTGAAGTGGCACAACGCCCATCATGGCTAGATTGGCCCGGTGAATCCGTTCAAAGCTTTCAGCGATGATGGCTTTGACACCTAAGAGTTTGACACCCTTAGCAGCCCAATCACGAGAAGAACCCATGCCGTAATCCTTACCAGCCAATACGACTAATCCAGTATGGTCAGCTTGGTACTGCTGGGCGGCTTCAAAAATGGTCGTTTCTTTATTAGTTGGTAAGTACCGGGTAAAACCACCGGTCTTATCGGGCGTTAGCTGGTTCTTTAACCGAATATTCGCCAGTGTGCCACGCATCATGACCTCGTGATTACCACGACGGGAACCATAAGAATTAAAGTCCCGAGTTGCGATTCCCTTAGACTTCAAGTAACGGCCAGCTGGCGTTTCTGCGCCAATAAAACCGGCTGGCGAAATGTGGTCCGTGGTGATGGAATCACCTAACTTAGCCAGTACGCGTAGACCGGATAACTGCTTGCTACCGGCTGCACCATCAAAGAATGGCGGTGCCGCGATGTACGTTGAGTGAACGTCCCACTGATAAATTGCTGATTGCGGTGCTGGCAGTTCATCCCAAGTCATGTTTTGGCTCAAAATGGACTGGTAGTTCTTTTGAAATTCTTTGGGCTTTAGATACTGCTGTTCAAGCTGTGCGACTTCACTATCTTTTGGCCACAGATCCTTTAAGTAAACTGATGTGCCCGATTTAGAGGTTCCCACCGGCTGGGTCGTCAGGTCAATATCACAAGTCCCGGCTAACGCGTAGATCACAACGAGTGGCGGTGAAGCTAAGTAGGTATCTTTGACCAGTGGATTAACTCGGCCCGCAAAATTACGGTTAGCACTTTCAACTGCCGCAATTGGATAAGGATGCTCAGTAAGTCTGGTTTGCAGGTCTTCTTTTAACTGACCTGAATTACCAATACAAGTCATACAGCCATACCCAACTAGGTTAAAACCGAGTTGATCCAAATAGGGTTGCAGACCTGCCGCCTCCAAATACTGGGTCACGACTCGAGAACCTGGTGCTAACGATGTTTTCACGTAAGCGGGCACTTTTAAGCCTAACTCGACGGCCCTTTTGGCAACTAATCCAGCTGCCAAAAGAACTTTCGGGTTAGAGGTATTCGTGCAACTGGTAATGGCTGCGATGCCGATGGAACCGACCCGAATCTTAAATTTCTTACCGTTAACTGCGACTGGATAATCCGGCAGCTGACGCCGATCATCAAATTGTTTGGGCATGTCTTTTAGAGCAACCGTATCCTGTGGCCGGTTGGGTCCAGCTAAGCTGCTTTGAACGCTGGCCAAATCAAGCGAGACGGTTTCACTGTATTGCGGAATGGCCTTTTCGTCATAGAACAGACTATTCGTTTTTGCATAATTTTCCACTAGATCAATTTGAGCAGCCGACCGGTTCGTTAATTTCAAATAATCGATAGTTTGCTGATCAATGGGGAAGAACCCACACGTAGCACCGTATTCGGGGGCCATGTTGCCAATTGTTGCCCGGTAAGCAAGTGGCAGACTTTGCGCGCCTTCACCATAAAATTCAACGAACTTTCCGACTACGTTGTGTTCACGCAGCAGATGGGTCAACGTCAGTGCAAGGTCGGTTGCCGTAATGCCCTCGCCTAACTTCCCCGTCAGCTTGACGCCCACTACTTTAGGCATAGGCATATACGTGGGTTCGCCCAGCATACTGGACTCCGCTTCAATGCCGCCGACACCCCAGCCGAGGACGCCCAGACCGTTGATCATGGTGGTGTGGGAATCAGTCCCGACCAGCGTATCCGGGAAAGCTTCGTAACTGCCATCCGCCAATTGCTTGGGGTGGATAACGTCAGCCAGATACTCCAAATTAACTTGGTGAATGATCCCCGTGTCAGGTGGAATAACCGTCAGATTTTTAAAGCTGTTTTGCGCCCATTTTAAAAAGGTATACCGTTCACGGTTACGTTTGAATTCTTGCTGGATATTGTAAGCAAAAGCCTGTTTGTTGCCAGCGTGATCAACCTGAACTGAGTGATCAATGACTAAATGAACCGGAATCTCCGGATTGATTGAATTGACGTCGCCGCCCCGTTTAGCCACCACATCACGCATCGCTGCCAGATCAACCAACGCTGGAACACCCGTTAGGTCCTGCAAAATGACCCGTTCCGGTTGATGCGCAATGTTTTGATCATGATGCTGATTCCAATCATTAAATGCGGAAGGGACCCGTCCTTGATCAGGTTTCTGATCTGCACGGCGCAAAGCTTCTTCCAGTAAAATTCGAATGGTGTACGGAAGCTGATCAACACTTTGTCCATGATCCTTCAAATACGCGTCAATACTGTAAAACCGGTATGAACCGCCCTTTAAATTGAGTTGTTGCCGGTACGATTTATTCATAAAACCCACCGCCTTTGTATGTGCCAGAAACCACTAATACTTTAATTAGAAAAGTCGAACAATCTTAACTTTTAAAATTAAATCGTTAATAATTTCACTTTGTTCTAATGATATTCTCATTTACGTTTAATCTAGATGTAATCAGTTATTTTGTCAAGACTTTTCTGAATATTTATTTACACTAACGACTAAAAATTTAACACCAAATAAAAAAAGCATCCAGATCAATAAACGATCCAGATGCCTAATTTGATTATGGTTCACTTGATTTCTCACAGTAATTACAATATCCAGTTGACTCTGATCACCAGTTTAATTGCTCTCCGGTTCATTTTCACTGTCAACCAGCTCAACCTTAATGCCTTTTTTCACCAGTTTGGCCCGGCCAGTCGTTACAAACCGATCACGGACACTGGTTTTAGTAAATGTAGTCACCTGAGCTAACAGCTGTTGCATGACCTGCAGAGCATCCTCACTAGTGGTCATCCCGGTTGCCAGTTTCTTTTCCTTAATCGCATTGTACTTAAGAGTTTCGAACTTCAACTTATTCTTAACGATTCTCATTCTGGAAAAATTGTAAATACCATTTTGCCACAGAATGAAATGGTATAGTTCCCGCTTTGTCCGTTGAAAGCCTTCAAACTGATCGCCCTTATAAATAAACACATACTCGCTTTTACCAGCTTTGGTCTTGAGCACGTCACCATCATGCAGCGTAAAATTACGCAGTGCTTCGTAAGAGCCCGTTGACAGATTAATTTGACCGTTATAAAAGTCGGCCGAAAACCCTGAACCCGCGTCAAAATCGATGGACACACTCGTTGCCTCGTGCTTATCATGGGCCACAAAGATTTCACTGTCATCAAACGGCGCCCTGAAAGTACCGTCTAGATCGATGTTTTGAACATCGCTCAATCGCTTAGCTAACGTGGTCTCAGACGGTTCATTTGAATCAATAATTTTTGCAAACTTATAACCCTTTCGATGCTTAATAATTGGGATCGTTAACGTTTCAACATTACTTGTCATAGCTCATCCTTCTTAAAATGTCATGGTTGTTAGTTGCTGTAATTTAACTAAAGGTTTCCTCATTAAGCCTAGCACAGCATCACCAGAATTAACACTCTTTCAGGATTAATTTCAACTGGGCAGCTTACTCATTTAAGCCTTAGCCTTACGGGTGCGAAAGACCAGAAACGCCCATGCGACCGCACCGAAGAAGACTGGTCCGATGATGGTCCAAAACGCCGTATAGTAATCGTGCGTCATAATTGGATAGGCCGCGGTGAAGATAATGCCACCACTAATCACGATCAAGACGATGGCTACGATCAGGTTAGTCCAGCCGCGATTGGTATAGATTTCAAATGGCCGTTCTAGGTCTTGACGCTTCTTAAAGAACGGAAAAGCACCAATCAGAAAAATGTACGGAAACGAGGTGGAAACGTTCCCCATATCAGTCAAAATCGTGTAGAATTTAGCCGCTGTACTGCCACCGAATGCGACCAAGAAGATCATAACGGCAACGATGATTGCTTGGATCCACATTGCGTAGGCCGGCATGTGATGCTTGTTTAAAGTCGTCATCTTTTTCGGCCAAAACTTCGGGTTAGAACCCATAATGAAGGATTTCAACGGTGAATAGACCAGGACAAAGAATGAGCCTAAGTAAGCAACAAACATACTTAATCCCGCAAACCGGGCAAACAAAGTGCCCAGTAAAGTCGCAGTAGCTGCCGACAAATTCAAACTCTGCCCCAAAACTACCCCTAAATTATTCATCAAAACATAGGTGATGTTCCCCAGGTTCACCTGATTACCACCTAAAACGTGCTGCCAGTTCGTACTGATTCCCCACAGAAAGATCGATGATGAATAAGCAATGGTAATTATGACAGTGGCAATGATCAACCCTCGCGGAAAAGTTTTCTCAGGCTTATCCATACTGTCAGTCACACCGCCTAAAGACTCGGCCCCAGCGTAAGCAAACACCGCGTAGACCACAAAGGAAATAAAGGCAATTGGCGACTGGAACTGACTGTTAGGTGAATTAACGAAGCTGCTTAACCCGTGAATTGGTTCAGCTAAATGACCGCCGTTTGCGAACAGCACCACAAAGCTGGCCAGCACAAAGATCACCGTCAGCAAACTCACAAAGACGCCGCCCAACGATGAGATCTTCGCTATCGCATCGATTCCGTGAACGTCGCACCACGTTACAGCTAAGATCCACAAAATGCCTAAGAGGCCAATCAGCTGGGTCGACCCCAGACCGAACAGTTGCCACTGCGGTGTACTGTCGTGACCAAAAATCAACGTGGCTAGTGGAATCCAGACCTTAGACGCCGTCGATACCATCCAAATAATCCAAGACGATAACCAAATAAAGGTTCCGATAAAAGCCCACCGTTCACCAATCGATCCGGCCATCCAGGAATAAATGCCACCGTGAGCGTCCTTAAAGGCGGCCCCATATTCAGCAAACATTAATGAACTTGGTAATAGGAATAATAAGGCCGCTAAAATATACCAAATAATACTAGCATACCCCATCTGGTCGTATGCGATGGTCGTATTTGCAAATCCATAGATCGTCGTAAACGTCATTAAAACCAGATTTACTAACGTAATACTTTTCTTCTTTGCCATAAAATAACCTCATCCAATCTCAAATAATTGCAATACTTGTATATGTCACGATTAATTTTAATTGTTACTGTATAAGTATTCAATAACTATGAAAGATAATTAATAATCTCATTCTTACGTCATTCTCTTAAATAATGTATTTCAGGCCATTTTAATGAGCAGGTTGTTAGCTTATAAATGTATATTTATTTGAATATTTGCAACGTAGCATTGGATTACAATGAGATAAACATTAAAATTAGATTTGACATCCCACATTTAAGTGTTATTATGATGTCAATTCGATAAGCAATTGCGTTAACGAGGACAGCGTTGGTACACCATAAGCGAGTTCGGTTTGGTGTAAGCGGACAATCGTACCAGCCAATCACCTCGAAGCATTTTTGATGAACGGTAACTAGTAATTAAAAACGGAGTCAATCTCCGTTATCAACTTGGATCTGTGTTTGCAGATCGTAAGTTCCACTTGGTGACGAGTGGAAAACATAAAGGTGGTAACGCACACGTGCCCTTTAAGTCAGAGATGGCTTAAAGGGTATTTTTGCTTTCAAATTACAATACTTATTTAAAGGGGTAATACATATGAAATTCACAGTTGTTGGAACAGGTGCAATGGGTTTGCGGTATGGTGTTTTGCTACAGGATGCTGGTAATGAAGTTGACTTTGTTGATGGCTGGAAACCCCAAGTCGAAACCATCCGCAAGCAAGGCGGTGTTAAGGTTTCTCGGGATCATGAAGATACCCATCTGGTCCCCGTTAACGTTTACTACCCAGAAGAATACGATGGTAACCCAGACTGCTACATCTTCTTTTTGAAGCAAATGCAGCTGTCCGATATGCTGAAACGCTGCGCCCACTTCTTCAAGCCTAACCAATACGCCTTTACCTGCATGAACGGGATGGGCCACATCGAAAAATTGTTGAAGTACTTCAAGCCTGAAAAGCTGGTCGCAGGGACTGCCCTAGTTGCCACCGTCTTAAACGGCCCTGGCGACGTTGACTTCATCGGTAAGCGCGGTGCCGGTTCCATGAACCTCGCTAACTACACTGAAAAGCCAGACGACTTCACGCACAAGTTGGTTGAACAGCTTAAAAAAGCCCAGTTCAACCCCAACCTCACCAGAAACTTCCGTGGCACATTGATGGCCAAGGTGGTCTTCAACTCAGTGGTTAACACCCTTTGCACCATGTTTGAAGTGACCATGGGTGAATACGCTGACTATGAAGGCGCTGATGAAATGAGCCGTCAACTGATCGACGAAGCCTATGACGTCTGCGAACGCGATGGCGTCAAGATGCTCAATACTCGTGAAGAAGAACTGGCCAGTGTCAATTACGTTTCTAAAGTGGCTAACCCACTCCACTACCCTTCAATGTATCAGGATATGCATAACTACCGGCCAACCGAAGTTGATTACATCAACGGCTACCTGGTTAAGTTAGGTAAAAAACATGACTACTTTGCTAAAACCCATTCCTTCTTGACCCATGAAGTCCACTTAGCAGAACGCAACAAACAGCGTGAACTGAAGCGGATGCGTGAAGAAGAAACAGCACCAGAAACGGTTGTTGAACACCAGCAAGTTGCTGGCAGATAGCCTTTAATTCAAAAACAATGAATCACATCTAATGCGATTCATTGTTTTTTTGTGTCTTAATTTGAATTGTCATGGTCAACCCCAATCTTCAGCGATTTCATGTTATTCTGTTAGGTAAATTAGGATTCATTTAATCGTGTTTTTTAATCCAAAGGAGGTTTCAAAATGCAACTCACTAAATTACTGCACATTCAAAAGCCCATCATTCAAGGTGCCATGGCGCAAATCTCACGGCCAGAGTTGGTGATTGCCGTTAGCAATGCTGGTGGTTTAGGCGTTTTAACCACTGCTGATTCAACTGCCGAGTCGCTGCAAGCAGATCTGAAGACTATTCGCGCCGCAACTAAGCAGCCATTTGGGGTCAACTTAATGCTGCAGCAAGATAACATTGACAGTCTGTTACCCGTCCTATTGGCTGACCCAGTTCCAGTTGTCTTCACTAGTGCAGGTAATCCTGCGCCATTTATGCAGAACTTAATCAATGCCGGTAGTAGGATTATTCCAGTCATTCCTAACGTTAAGATTGCTAAGAAAATGGCTAATCTGGGCGCATCCGCAGTAGTTGCCGAAGGTTTAGAATCCGGTGGTCACATCGGCACCGAAACTACCATGTCATTGGTGCCGCAAGTTGTAGCAGCCGTGAACATCCCCGTGGTTGCTGCTGGCGGTATTGGCACCAGTGCCGGCGTTAAGGCCGCCTTCGCTTTAGGCGCCGTTGGAGTCCAAGTCGGAACTGCCTTTTTAGTTGCCAAAGAGACCCCCATTGACGAGATTTACAAACAACTGGTGATTAAAGCCGACGATAATGGTACAGTAGTTACCGGAACTGGTGGCGATCGCGTTCGTAGTTTGAAAACACCGTTAACGACGAAATTACTTGTTACCACTGATTCAACAACGTTCAGTCAGCTATCCAGCGGTTCTTTAAAACGCGCCATTGCTGGTGATGTGGACCATGGTAGCTTCATGGCTGGTCAAATTGCCGGTGCCATGACCAAGATTCGCTCAGCTAAGGAAATCGTTGCTGATTTAAACCAAGGCGTCCCACAATAGTAGAAGATTTATTTTAAGAAGGAGTTTTTTATGATCAAACAAATTAACCACGACCAAGGATTTCTCTCCCAAAAAGCCACTCGAGCAACTAAAGCGGATGCCGCCGCTGTGACTGACCTCGTGGATACCCTTAAAGCTAACACTAGTCGCGCCGTTGGCTTAGCAGCTAACATGATTGGCGTTAAAAAACGGATCATTGCGATTCAGCTTGGAATGTTATCCATTCCCATGGTCAATCCAGAGATCACTAAGAAAAGTGGCCCTTACGAAGCTACTGAAGGTTGCCTGTCTTTGGAAGGTCAGCGAACAACAACCCGTTATAAGACGATTGAAGTTACGTATCAAGATCAGAACTTTAAATCGCATACCCAGACTTTTAATGATTTTACTGCTGAGATTATTCAACATGAAGTGGATCATACGAATGGGATTTTGATTTAACTTAAAGAGCGCCAGAAAAATCGTTGTGATTTTCCTGGCGCTCTTTTCTTTTACATTGACTAAACGTGTTCAGAAAGCCTGCCCCCGGCCACATAACGCGACTAATCCAAAAATTCAAAACCGGAATTTTCCGATTAGTCGCGTTATGTTCTGGGGGCAACCCGGCTTTCTTCACACTCTCTAATTAATCTTCCTCTTCGGATTCAACAACTGCATCGGATCAAACAATGCCTTGATTTGGTGTTGAATCTGGTCAACATCTTCACCCAGTTCTTCGTTGTTCCACTGGTTCTTCATAGTGCCAACGGCGTGTTCGCCCGAAATTGTCCCGCCCAGTTCCAACGTTTTATGGAACATTAACTGCAACGCTTCAACAACATCTTGCGGCGCCTCTTTTTGTTCCTTTGGCCAAACAATCGTCGGATGGACGTTACCATCACCAGCATGGCCGGCCACGTAAATCTTCAGATGCTTTTGAACACCCACCTCGTGGATATAATCCATCATTGGTGCCAGCTTAGATAGTGGCATTGCCATATCTTCCATGATATGATTCTGACCAGCAAATACGGCCGGCAACATATCCCGACGTAGCTTTTCCAAATCAGCCTGCTCTTTTGGATCAGTGGTGACAGTCACATTAACCGCACTGTGCTTAGCCATCAGTTCTTTTAGCTTATCAACGACTTCCGGAATACTGTTATCCACTTTAAAGATCAGCATCGCACCGCTATTATTGCTATAATGCGTACCTTCATATTTATCCAGTGCCTCAATCGTAGCGTTATCCAAGGCTTCCAGCATCGTTGGGTAAACCCCAGAGATTCGAATCTCAGCAACGGCTTCGGCCAGCTTAGTCATATCGTCAAAGAACGCAATGCCCATCGTCGGCTTACTAATTGGGATCGGCATTAATTTTACCGTCACTTCAGTAATAACGCCTAACGTCCCTTCAGACCCGACAAATAACTGCGTCAGATTATAACCAAAGGCTTGCTTCAGCGTCCGGCCACCGACTTTGATCTCGCGGCCATCCGCCAAGACGACCTTTAATCCCAGCACGTTATCTTTCGTGGCACCGTACTTCACGGTACTCATCCCACCAGCGTTAGTGGCAACGTTGCCGCCAATACCAGAGATTGGCTTGGAACCTGGATCCGGTGCATAAAACATGCCCTGTTCACGAGCCGCTTTATCCAGGTCACCGTTGATCACACCTGGTTCAACAACGGCTAGTGAATCGGCCCGGCTGATTTCTTTAATGCGATTCATCTTCTTGGTCGACAGCACAAAGCTGCCGGCCACACTATCAGCCCCAACCACCGTACTGGTAAATTGATTTTGCGGCACCACCGGCACGTGGAATTTGCGGGCAGCCCTCATGACACCTTGGACATCTCTAGTGGAGTTAGCTTCAATATAAGCTAAGGCTAACCCACTCTCATCACTGGTCATCCTTGAACTAAAGGATTGCTTCTTCAGGATGATAGGTGCAGTAAACACGTTACCATCAGTGACTTGCTGTTTTAAAAATTCAATGATTTGTTCGTTACTAAAAGCACTAAAAACAGTCAATAACATCAGATCCTTTCTAAACAAATACTTCAAAATTTAGTATAATGCAACCATTACGCAGTTAACATTAATTACACCTATGATTTACTGCATGATTGCTAAATCCTTTAAGTTTTATTTATGAAAATTTATTTGAACTTCAAAAGATAACGTTTATACTTTATTCTTAAGTCTTACGTGTGTTATAACTATATTTCTAAACACGATATGTTTTACTAATCTGATTAACATTAAGGAGTTAAATATGCAGAATCAAAGCCCGAAACACTCGGCACCAAAACAACATTCAAGAATACGGCGGATCATCGTCTGGACACTGGTCGCACTCGTTGCCATCATTGGTCTTGGGGGCGCCTATGTTGCCTATCAGACTAAATCCAGCATTGATCACACCTATTCTGCCGCTCACGGTGCCAATCGTGCGAAGGTTTCGAATTCTAAGCCTGTCAGCATTTTACTGATGGGGACTGATACCGGTGCTCTTGGTCGGACTGATAAGGGCCGGACCGATACGATCATGGTGGTCACTATCAATCCCAAAACTAAGAAAGCCACGATGGTCAGCATTCCACGCGACACGCTGGTTAAGATCGACGGCACTAATGACACTGAAAAAATTAACGCGGCCTATACGGTTGGCGGTGCTTCGACTTCCATGAAGACGGTTGAAAAACTGGTGGGCGTTCCAATGAACTATTACGTCTTGATCAATATGGGCGGTCTGGAAAAAGTGGTTAACGCAATCGGTGGCATCGAGGTCAACGTGCCCTTCTCGTGGAGCGATTCACATACCCATATGTCCTTTACAAAGGGTAAAGCACATTTAAACGGTAAACAGGCTTTGGCATTTTCACGGATGCGTTATGAAGATCCTAAGGGTGATTATGGCCGTCAACAACGTCAGCAACAAGTCATTCAGCAAGTTGTTAAGAAAGTGACTAAATCCGGTAACGTCGCCATGTACCAGAAGTTACTCAGCTTACTGTCCAGCAACATGAAAACGAACTTATCCTTTAACGATATGATCAGCCTGGCCGAACACGATAAAGACTCTGTCAAGCACGTGAAGAAATCAAGCTTACAGGGGATTGGCGCCTACATTAACGATGCTGCTTACCAAGTCCCTGCTACCAAGACGCTCCAGAACACTTCAGACCTCTTGCGAACTTCCCTTGGTGAATCGAAGAAACCGTTAAATAACTTCAACGTACAGCAAAATAAACTCAACACGAAGAACGGTTTCGATTGGAATTCCGGTAATAACCCAGTTTATACGGTTTACGATAACAATTCTGCTTCCAATAACGCTAACACTATCCAAACCAATAATTAAGCAGTAGCCAAAAAATGACTGACTCAGTAATCTTGAAAGATTACCGAGTCAGCCATTTTTAGTTGAATTTAATTTTTACGTAATTGACTGTGCCAAACGCCATAGGTTGCGTAAATAATGACGCCAATAGCAAACCAGATACCGGAAACGACCCAGGTCTCTAAAGGCAACTGGAGTAGCATCCAGATGCATAGCCCAGCAGAAATGATCGGCAGATATGGATATAACGGGACCTTGAAGCCCGTATTGGCAATGTCTTTACGTTTCCGTAATGGCAACACACCCAAGGACATCATGGTGAAGGCAATTAAGGTTCCAATGTTAACTAACTGAGTTAACCGGTCTAATGAGACCAAGCCACCCATGATGGCAATCACGATGGTGACCGCCAGCAAACCATGACTAGGCACTTGGTGTTTCATACTGATTTTCCCTAAACCCTTAGGTAATAGACCGTCCCGGCCAATGGAATAGATCAGCCGTGACGAACTATAGATCATCGAGAGCATCATCGTGAACATTCCGGCTAAAGCCCCAATTGAAACGACGCCAGCAACCCAGTTTTGGTTCACGATTTGCAGTGCAAAGGAAACTGGTGCAGCCACGTTTAATTTTGTATAAGAGACCATCCCAGTTAAGACAGCGGCAACTGCCATGTAGAGTATCGTACAGATGATCAGGGTCCCCAAAATACCGATTGGCATGTTGCGCCGCGGATTCTTCACTTCCGCTGCGGAAGCCGAAACACAGTCAAACCCTAGATAGGCATAGAACACTAATGAAGCGCCCCGCATGATTCCATGAGCACCATATGGCGCAAATGGATGCCAGTTACTTGGTTTGACGTAGAAAATACCAACAACCACAAACAATAGAATAATGAAGATTTTAGCCACCACAATAATGTTATTGATTCGGGTAGTCGTTTTAACGCCCTGGGTCAGCAATAAACTAATAGCCAGCACGATCAGAATTGCAAATAAATTGAAATAAGTGCCGTGAGCTGGATCGAAGCTGCCGGTAATCGCCTTAGGTACCGTAATACCAACACCCTTTAAAAATGACACCAAATAAGCCGACCAGCCAGTAGAAACGGCCGCCACGGATAACATGTACTCCAGGACCAGCGCCCAGCCAATCACCCAGCCAATAAATTCACCGAACACAATGTTCCCGTATGAATAGGCACTGCCGGCAACGGGTAACGCGGATGAAAATTCCGCGTAACACATGGCAGCGGTGGCACAGACTAAGGCTGCTAAAACAAATGATAAAACGATCCCGGGCCCGCTATATAAAGCCGCAACCGTACCGGGAAGAATAAAGATCCCCGTTCCAATCACGGTACCAACTCCCAGTAATAACAGATCCTTAGCGTCCATCGACTTTTCTAATAAACTATCCTTATCTAGATACCGGTCGAGTGACTCTTTTTTAGTTAGTCGACCAAATATTTTTGAGACCGTTGTGTTCTCCATACCTGTTCCTCCTCATGACTTTCAATCAAACCGTGAACACCAACGATCAGCCAAACAAAAAACACCAGGGACCACGTTGTCCGCTGGTGTTTTTAACCAGCCAGACAGCCCAAGCGTTTCGCCTAGCCGTCTGACCGTAAGTGTAAGTGCCATGCCAATAGCAACTTCTCTAACTTACTGGTAGATAACCAGGCTGGTTAAAGAAGAAGAAAAATCGTTGTGTCGTTAATTGATCCCGATTCATTAGCATATTGTGGCACCCCCTTCGTTGTGTATGAGAGTATTTTAACAATTTAATGAGAAGAAAGCAAGCTGCAAAATTACTGTGCCGTTTCAACGAATTTATTCATTAATAAAACGTTAGCAACTGATTCCAGCACAGCCACTAACACGATAGCACCTAGGCTGGCAAAGGCTGTCCCCCAGCCAACTGAAAGTCCACTCATTACCATGCCGTAGATATGAAAGACGCCGACAGCAGTCCGGATAATCGCTAAACTGACGACAATGTATAAGATCCCGCGAATTAGCCGTTGACGGCCAATTGGCAGAAATGCGCCAATACTTAGAATGATCAAATGAATCAATGAAATCGTGGTCCAAACCATCACGATGGAAGCCACAAAGATCAACAGCGTCATAAGCACAATTTCAATGATTTTCATTGTACTGAGACCGCCATCTGAAGACATAAAATAATTACTCCAGTTACCACTTGCAAACGCGACAATTGCGTTGATCACAGCCTGGACGACGCCAAAATACAGCATGCCAATAACCGTGGCGCTTAAACTACCCAGATAGATTTTAGTATCACTAGTCGGAATTAATCGAATGGCATCACTCTGATAAACGCTTTCGTTGTACATGGCCATTCGAATGAAGACAATCAAGAAGGCTAATGAACTCCAAAAGCCAATAGCACCCATTAACCCGGTGCCAAGATTAGCCACCCCGTTTTGAATGGCCAGCATGACACCATTCACTACAACGACTACCAGGAACAAAACAATGATCCGGTTGATTGATTTAAATCTGTCCCGCAGTAAAGCGGGTACTAGTGCCGTAAACTTAGTCATTGATATCAGCCTCCCCATATAAACTTTCGTAATAATCTTCGATACTCTGACCGCTTTCTTCACGAATCTCATCGGCCGCCTTATGTACGGCAACCTTATCGTCTTTAATAATCACGATCTCGTCTAGGATTGGGGCAATTTCAGAAACGTAGTGGTCACTGATGAGCATCAGTGAATCAGCTGGTTTCCACTGAATAATACTATTAATGATCTTTTTGCGGCTCATGCTGTCAATCCCGCTAAACGGTTCATCCAGTAAATACACACTCGTTTGCCGAGCAAGCGTCAGGCTGATCACTAATTTTTCCCGGGTTCCTTTTGATAAGGCTGATAGGCGCTGCGATTCGTCTAGTTTTAAAAACGACGCCATTTGCGTATATTTCTGTTCATCAAAATCAGGATAGACCCTGCTATAAAACTGTTTAACGTCACTGATTCGCTTGTTAGTTGCGATCCCGCCTAACGGATCACTGTAACTGATCAAACTTTTGCGGTTAGCCAAGTTACTATCACCGTTGATCGTGACCGTGCCACGAGCGTTCTTCGCCAGCCCGGCAATCAGGCGCATTAAGGTCGTTTTACCCGCACCGTTCTCACCTAATAGACCAACGATTTTATTCCCCGATAATGATAAGGACACATCCGTTAAGATTTTCTTGAGGTTCTTACGATAATTCAACTGTTCAATCTTCAATGTCGTTGCCATTTGAATCCCCCTGCCTTTCAATATATACCGTTAATTCGGCAATCATCTGTTCATCGCTAATGTTCAGCCGATGAAGCCGATCATAAAGTTGCTTTAAATAACTGGTTATTAGCTGCTGCTTCAGCTGTTCGACGACCTGCGCGTTATCAGTCACAAAGTTCCCGCGACCACGTCTCGAAATGATCACACCTTCAGTAATCATCTCGCTTAAAGCCCGCTGCACGGTGTTTACATTGACCGTCATGGACACTGCCAGTTGCCGGATTGCAGGAAGCTTATCACCGGGTGCTAATTGGCCAGAAATGATTTGATCATAGATAGCCGTTTTAATCTGGTAATAAATAGGCACCTTGTCATCAAATTCCATTTTAGCTATCCTCCTTAGTTAGTGTACTAGTTTTCTATTACACTATATCACTAATACATGGGATTTCAATATTAGGGACTCAAATTAGGCAAAAATATTTTTGTAATATAAATGTAACATTTAAAGCGCCAATAAAATCACGCTAAAAAAGTTTTCGACGGATACGCTATTAGTCGCTTAATTAATTAGGTATAAGTGTTGGTATCCCTATGTTGTCAGCAATTATAGCCATACCAAGATAATCACCGAAAATCAATCAAACCATATTGGTTCAAACCGTTGGTGGCATTAACTATCAAGATTTCAGGGATAGGTCGCGATTTGTTATGTCATCTTCACACTTTCTTCACATTTAGAGACTATATTATGACCATAGCCTAATATCTTAAAGGAAGATATTAAGTGAGCTTTTTCATTTTACTCCTCCAAAGTAAAATTTATATTTCCGTGAACCCCATCACGAAAATGCCTACTCCTACAAAGACCACCCTCCCCCGGGTGATCTTTTTTTTGCCCTTTTAGACAAAATAAAAGATTCGCTTGGCTGTCTTCTTCAGACTAGTAAAGCGAATCTTTTATTTGACGCTATACACATCTTAGAGTAACTCGGACCTCATCCATAACACACCCAACAGAGAGCGCACAGCCACCTGACTGTGCATTGAACGTGTTTTATCAATGCGATTCAAGCAATATGAATTCCCTGGGTTCATACTGCTAATTACTCCACTGTGGCCTCCAACCACATTAGGACGGTACTGCTCACAAGGCGTCCAATACCTCGATCATAATCTCCACATCATGATCTCGTGCTGATGACTAGTGACACATTCACCGAATCAATCACCACAACACAGTATCTGCAACATCTTAGCAAGCTTCTTCATTTTTCTCACTAGACCTATTAATTCACGAGTCCCCCGAAATCAATAAATCGAAGATAAGAACAAAAAGACCCATTCATTCGGCCGGCTTTTAAGCCTCCGAGAACGGGTCGTGTCCTAACCAACGTTAGAACTGAGCATTTAAATTAACTCTTTCGTTCTTAAGTATATATATAATCTATCACATAGTTTGGATAATATCAAGCCTTTTACAACATTATTATTACCTGTAAGTTAACTAAGTAATCAAATTTACTTAATTGTAACCCTATCCTGCAAAGTTAATAAACTGTCAATTCTCGTTAGTAAAACGTTAAACTAATCGTGATAGATCAACTTATAACACTCTTTTTAAATCAAAAAAGCAGCCACCCCATTCGGCAACTGCTTCTAATCAATTCAATTGTCCATGATGATTATGCCGCTACTGAAATAAGTGGGTGTCATAATTGTTAAGGTATGAACAAACTAATGTCGTTTAACCCAATTCTTGCCTATAGTGTAAGGGTGAAAGCAGACTAAACTACACGTACGCTCAACCATTATGTGTTGGGGTACACCCGGATTTTTCAATTTTACTTCCTCCATAATCAAACCATCTAAGCTAACGAAAAATTCATCATGTGCATTCAAATTATGCCAGATAACAATGTCTATTAACTTTCTTAGCCTAAAAGCAATCCCCCCTCACATCACCAGACTAACTTTGATCAGGTAAATTCCCCCTTACCTGAAGATCTCATTGAATCCGTCTAGCTTATGGACAAATATAGCGACATTGATTGCCTGAGTCAAACATTTCTACTTAAATTCTTATAAAAAATGACAAGAGGGGCAACTACGTGATTATGTGTAACGACACTAATATGACGTACATTATATGCAGTATTTTTTGAATATATTAAATATTTTTATAAAAAATAGTATTTTTATATGCTAAAAATGCCAAAAATTTATGGTTCGTTATTACTATAATTAGCTCAACCAGGAATCCAGCCAAAACCGCTTTTGCGTGATCACTTCTGCAGCCGTCTCACTAATGCTTTTGATCTGTTTTAGCGCTGACTGGCGATCTACTTTTTCTAACAGTCTTGTCCGCTCCTGTTCATCGGTGATCACCCATTTTAACGCATCCATCTGGGCTAGGATTTCAAATAGATTTAGTGCTGCCGTATCTGGGACACTCGCGTTGAAATTATCAAGTAGCCACGATTTAACGGCTGCACGCGCTGAATCAGTGGGTTCATAGATCACGTGCGGTTTGAGATTATTCTGAAAGATCACCCGCTGGACCTGTTTAGCTGCACGTAATTGCGCCCCAATACCATCATAGGTTTGATTCGCAATGTCCCAACTGGTAATTGGCTTTAACGCGCTCGTTAACTGATCATCCTTTGCGAGACAATCAGTCAGCTCTTTAACAAAGATCGTGAGATAGTCCGGCAATTGGCGATCGTTATCAAATACCACTTTGTTACCTTGTATTTGGATAACGTTATCCGCCACCAAATCTAAAAAAACGGCTAGCACAAAGTAGGATTGACTCGTAAATCGCGTCCGTAGCATTGGCTTCTTACCAATGCGTTCCGTTATGAGTAAATATTTTTCTGCAGTTGTTAGTGTCACTATTCATCCCTCCTTGAAAACAGCATACCACCTGATTGAATAACCGTGAAGTCGGTAGTTTGACGAGCCGTTAGTCATGACGGAATTTGAATAATATGCCATAATATGGCTCAAAGACACCGTATTTCAGATTTTTTTCTTCCTATTATAAGTAAATATTCAAAAGGAGCTTTAAAATGACCGCAAAATATTCAACGCAACTATTACCGCAATTAGCTAAACTGCCACTACCGGATATTGACGTAACACTCTCACGACTCGAAGAATGGAGTCGGCCACTATTAGGTGAATTACAACGCACCAAATTTGCTGACCAAATCGCTGCTTTCAAAGCCAATGATGCACCTGAACTACAGGCATTGCTCAAACAACGCTGGGCCGAAACCAATGCGAATTGGTTTGCACCTATTTCACGTCAGCACGCGCTTAAAAGCCGCCACCCACTTCAGGCATCTTCTAATTTCGCTTTTACCGTTTCTTCAGCTGACCTACTAGATTTGGATCAAGTCACGATGGCTGCCAAACTGCTCCAGAATTTCGCTGATCAATACCTAGCCTACGCGTCAGAAGAAGCGCCAGTTGAAGCTACCCCAGATGGCCAGCCGGTCGATATGAGTACCTACCAGCAGCTTTTCCGAACACAACGACAGCCAGAACTTGGCCAGGATATTCTGCAAAAGACCCGTAACACGTCAAAAAACGTCGAAGTAACTGTCATTTATCACCAAACTGTCTATCAAGTTCGATTGATTGACCACGCCGGACGCGTCTCAACTTTGCACTCACTTACTGAAGCATTGGCTCAGATCATGGAAAATACCGCTACTGATGCCTTCTTTATCGGTGCTTATACTGGTTTGCCACGAGATGACGCAGCACGGTTACAGCAGCATTTAGCCACCAATCAGGGCAATTACGAAAATTTACAACGCATTAGCACTAGTTTATTGGTGCTGACACTGCAAGATTCCAATCAGCCGCTAACTGCTCAGTCCACCTTGCTAGGTCCTCAAGACCGAATCTTCGATAAAACGGTCCAAGTGATCGTCAGTGCTGACGGCCACGTTGGTTTCGCCTTTGAACGCAGTCAAACTGATCCGTATCCAACTTTAAAATTAATTACGGCAGTCGTAAATCAATTAAGCCAACCGGCCGATCAATGGGACAGCAAGGGCAAACCGCACTTTCAGCAGCTCACCTGGCAGTTAGATCACTATACCAAAGAAGCGCTAAGTGAAGCTGCAAATAAGAACGCGTTAATTGCTAACGAGTTGGTATGTGCATCGACCACCATTCAAGACCTTGGCAACGAACCACTAAAGGAACTGAACATCGACTCCGATGCCTTTAGCCAAATTGGACTGGCACTCGCCGAATACCGGGCAACTGGTGGCTGGCGAAACATCTCAGAACCCGTTTCAATGCGTCACTTTTACCAGGGACGAACCGCCAGTATGGCTTCAATTACGCTTGAAGAGCAGCGTTTTATCACTGCCTTTGCCGCTGGTCAACGGGATGCGGCTACTAAACAGCTATTTGATCAGGCCATGGCTGCTCACAACGACCGCGTGATTTTAACTGACGACGGTTTTGGCATTGCACACCACTTACTGGGGCTGCAGACCACGATGACCCAAACTGGCGGTAACGAGGCCTTTCCTGATGCCGCTGTCTTCTTTCATTCAGCATTTTTACAGCATTTAGCGACTGACTTCTTTTCAACCATCAATTTACCTTTTGAAGTTATCGATAGTTTAGCAACTGTTCCCACCAGCGCTGATGGTTACGGCATTTATTACGGTGTTTTAAAAACGAAACTGTCATTGACGGTTTCGGCTTGGAAAACAAACTCATTTACAGCTGAAGAGCTACTCACTAATACCATCGACAGTTTGACTGAATTAGCAGATTGGTTAACCGCTCAATATAAGGGCTAAAATCATGCTTTTCTTATTAGTAAACTAACAAGTAAAAATAACGTAAAAAATATCCATTCCCCCCGGAATGGATATTTCATTTCTAATTTTGTTTTGCTTTAACGATAACTCTGCTTCAGCCCATTAAAATCAGGTTTAGCGACGGATTGATCGCGTGTTGCGTAATACATGACGCTACTTCTACCAACATTATGTTCCAAACCTAAAGCGTGACCCAGTTCATGTTCGGCAACGTTAGTTCGTTCCTGCTTTGAATAATGAAAATGATCAGCAACATTGCGATAAATATAGGACTTGGCACCAGCCAAAACGTCCAAATGATTCAACGTGGTGTGATCATAATACGATGAATAGGTAATTCCAACTGACGAACCGTTTTTACCCTGCGGTGAATTACTAGTACCTAGTGAAATATCAGGTTTACCAGAAGTAGCAACTAGATGAACAACGCCACCACGATTCCAGCTTTTAACGGCAGTCCGCCAAACAGAATCATAATACTTTGACCCACTGGCTACCTTATAGGTAATGGTAGTCGATTGCCAACGCTTAGCAGCGGGCGTGACTCTGGCTGAACCAGTAGCAGTATCCATCCAATTATCAGAATGGGCCTTTGCAGAGCCAAAATACACGTCTGTCTTGATCTGAGCACCCGTAGCATCGGCTCCAGTAATCAGCTTAGCATCAGCATGACTGGGCGAAACGCAACTAACGCCTGCAACAACAGCAACAACAGCCAATAAGCGATACACTATTCGTTTATTCATATTCACTGATTAGTCTCCTTAAATGAAAATTTAATTATATTGACTATCAGCTTTTTCTAAATACTTTCTCCAAAAAGCGTAATACGAGAAAGCATACCCTTCCAAAATGCAGAATTCCTAATTCACAATTAGTAAAAGAACTAAATCTTTTCCCCGTTTATTACTTATTGCCCCCAATAAATAACTCAACGTCATGACTATAACATCAGGTCCTTTGAAATGCCAGATGAAAAAAATGTAAATATTTACTAAAAAACAACTTTGTGAATTCGTTATAACTTTGACCATTCAATTAAAAACCTAGTACGATAGGCTTCTCAGCTCATAAATTAAAAACTATAATATGAAAACGTAAACAGTTTCATTTGCACGTTAGAGATTCCAGAATAGAATGATTCTACCAATAAAGCTAATGTTTTGTTTATTTTTGATACATTTTTAAATATGTGTGCCATTAAAAGTGGTTAAAAAATATCCATTCCCCCGGAATGGATATTTCATTTCTAATTTAGATTTTAATTTTAACGGTAGCTAGCTTCCAAGCCATTAACATCTGGCTTTGAAACGGATTGATCACGAGTGGCGTAATACATGACACTAGTTTTACCAACATTATGTTCTAAGCCTAAGGCGTGGCCTAATTCATGTTCAGCAACGTTCGTTTTTTCTGACTTGGAATAGTGATAACGGTTGGCCACGTTTTTGAAGACGTATGATTGGGCGTTAGCCATAACCTTTAAACCATTCATATCCTTATCATTATAGTATGAAGAATAAGTAATACCGACTGTCGCGTTTTTCATAGTAGAGTTCTTATCGGACAAGTTGATATCAGCTTTACCTGAAGTAGCAACCAACTTAACCACGCCGCTCTTGTTCCAGCTTTTAACAGCGGATTTCCAAACGGACTTGTAGTAACTTGAACCACTATCGATCTTATAGGTGATGGTGCTTGACTGCCAGCGTTTAGTAGCTGGTGTTAATTTAGCGGAGCCAGTGGCTTCACCGCCATCGGCTTTAGCGGTTCCATTCATAACCTGTGTCTTAGTAACAGCACTCGTAGCATCGGCGTCTGTAACTACCTTTGCATCTGCATGACTTGGTGCAGCGAAAATCAAACCTGCGGCAACGGCAACGACAGCTAACATACTACCCATGAAACGATTGTTGAAATTCAATAAATAGTCTCCTTAAATTCGGTGTTCCTTCAAAAGCTTACTTACTAAAAATAAATTTGTGAAAATCAATTTACTTTTAGGCCGCTTGGTTATTGACCCCCCAATAACCAACGCAACGAGAATGACTATAACATCAGGGATTCAAGAATACTATTACAGGAATGTTACAAAAGTTTTGAGAAATCTAGCTTGTGAAATAATTATATCTCTAACTATTCAGAGGCTAAAGCCTAGCTTAGCAGGCTTCTTAACCCTTAAATCAAGATAAAACTATGCAAATGTAAACAGTTTCATTTACACTTTAAATATTAAAAAAGTTTTTTATTTTTTAAAAAATATCAAAAAATACGTGATTTTTAGGACATATAACTATAAGTGTCCCATTTATTATACCTCGAAAAACCCAATCCTTTTTGCAAATTAACTTTTTTTAATTAGTAAATCGACTATCTTTAACAGTCCAGCATTTAGCTAAAAAGATCAGCGCCAATATATCAAACCAATCAAAAATATCCATTCCCCCCTGGAATGGATATTTCAATTCTAATTTAATTTTTTGATTTTAACGGTAACTAGCTTCCAAGCCATTAACATCTGGTTTTGAAACGGATTGATCACGAGTAGCGTAATACATCACACTGGCTTTACCAACGTTATGTTCCAAACCTAAGGCGTGACCTAATTCATGTTCGGCAACGTTCGTTTTTTCTGACTTGGAATAGTGATAACGGTTGGCCACGTTTTTGAAGACGTATGATTGGGCGTTAGCCATAACCTTTAAACCGTTCATATCCTTATCATTATAGTATGAAGAATAAGTAATGCCGACTGTAGCGTTCTTCATAGTAGAGTTCTTATCGGCTAAAGTAATGTCAGCTTTACCAGAAGTAGCGACCAGCTTAACCACGCCGCTCTTGTTCCAGCTCTTAACGGCTGACTGCCAAACGGTCTTGTAATAACCGGATTTGCTGGAGATCTTGTAAGTGATAGTAGCTGATTGCCAGCGCTTAGTAGCGGGTGTCAAACGAGCTGAACCAGTAGCAGCGCCACCATCAGCTTTAGCAGTACCATTCTGTGCTTGTGTTTTAGTAATTGCACTGGTGGCATCGGCATCTGTAACTACCTTTGCATCCGCGTGACTTGGTGCAGCGAAAATCAAACCTGCGGCAACGGCAACGACAGCTAACATACTACCCATAAAACGATTGTTGAAATTCAATAAATTGTCTCCTTAAATTCGGTGTTCCTTCAAAAGCTTACTTACTAAAAATAAATTTGTGAAAATCAATTTACTTTTAGGCTGCTTGGTTATTGACCCCCCAATAACGAAGCAACGAGAATGACTATAGCACTAGGAATTCAGGATTACTATTACAAACATGTTACAAAGTTAAAGCAAAGTGGAGATTGTGAAACCATTATATTTTTAACTGTTTAGAGGATAAACATTAGTTTAACAGGCTTTTCGGCCCCTAAATCAGAATAAAATTCTACAAATGTAAACAGTTTCATTTGCATACAATTTTTTTAAAATATTTGTCGACTTTTCAGAAAAAATCACGAAATAGCTGATATTTAGGACATATATATGTAAATGCTCCATTTATTATTCACCGGCCAACCACAATTTTCCACAAAAAAAACGCCTAACGATTATCGTTAGACGTTTTAAATTAGAAATGAAATATCCTAACCTTTTCATTGTCTTACCATGTATCAGCTTTTATCGAAGAATCGAAGGAGACATCAACAACTCTTCAACTACTTGCCATGATAAGACCCTACCTGTTAATGTTCGATTATACTAATTATATAATCTCACTAGCAATTATTTAAATTGCTGGGGGGATTTCTGATTAACAATCAGAATGAGTTAATTGGGGGGGATCAACTCGACAGGAATTTGAAATACTCCAAACCAAAAGGGCAACTCACGTGAAACCAATTAATTAAACAATCCCATCAGACGACAACGACCCGAACAGGTCTCTCTCCTGTCCGGGTCGTGTCACTAAAAAAGAGTTTTAGTGCTGAGCAATTTATTTATTTAATTCGTTTCACTGTTCTTGAATACAAGACACATTATACATAGTGCACAATCATTTTACAAGTCCTTTCGTCTATTTTTTCGTTTTTCTCCAAAAAATAGACAAACTCAACTATGATTGTAGCTTCTAGAGACCTCAACTAAGTTAAACTAAAATCAGAAATGAAATATCCTAACCTTTTCATTGCCTTACCATATATTAGCTTTTATCAAAGAATCGAAGGAGACATCGACAATTCTTCAACTACTTGCAATGATAGGACACTACCTGTTATTGTTCGACTATACTAACTTAACCTTACCAGCAATCGTTTAAACCGCTGGGGGATAAGTCAGAATGAGTTAATTGGGGGGGTAACTCAACAGGAATTTGAACTACTTCAAATCAAAAGGATGATTCACGTAAAACTAATCAATTAAATAATCCTCATGAGACAACAACGACCCGAGCAGGTCTTTCTCCTGTCCGGGTCGTGTCACTAAAATGAACTTTAGTGCTGAGCAATTTTTATTTAATTAATTTCACATTTCTTAATACAAATCACATTATACATGGAGAACAGCCATTATGCAAGTCCTTTTGCCAATCTTTTTACTTTTCCGTAAAAAATAGATAGCCTAATGGATATTGCATCTTCTACAAAACTCAATTAAACTAAACTAACTGCTCATTATAACGATGTTTTAAACACCTAGATAGGAAGATACTATGCAGATCATTATCGCACCAGCCAAAAAAATGGTTGTTAATACCAACGACTTTGAGATTCAAGGTTTACCCATATATATAGAAGAAACCCGTCAAATACTTCAGAAAATGCAAACTTTCAGTTATGAAGCAGCCCAAACGATGTGGCGGTGCAGCGATAAATTAGCCCGACCAAATTACACTTGGCTGCAAAAAATGAACCTGTCTGATCAGTTAACGCCCGCAATTTTAAGTTACACCGGCATCCAATATCAATATATGGCACCAGACCTCTTCACTGCCCCTGCACTGGCGTATGTCCAAGCCAAGCTACGTATTCTATCCGGCTTCTACGGCATTTTACGGCCCTTCGATGGCGTTACTCCCTACCGGCTTGAAATGCAGTCAGTCATCCAAGTAGCGGGCACCCGCAACTTATACCAATTTTGGGGGCAGCGACTCTATCAGGCACTTTCATTTGATCAAGGTCCCGTGCTTAACCTGGCCTCGCAGGAATATGCTAAGACCATTACACGGTACTTACAGCCCAACGACCAGTTAATCAACGTTGTCTTCGGGTCAGAAGTCGCTGGCAAATTAAAAACCAAGGCTACGTTAGCCAAGATGGCCCGCGGCGAAATGGTCCGTTATTTAGCCGAGCACAACATTCAAGATATCGCCGGTGTTACTCATTTTGATCATCCAGACTGGCACTTTGACGCCCAGCGTTCAACTCAAAATCAGCTGGTTTTCGTTAATAATGAGCGTAAACACTAGGCAATCTCAGAATGCTTCTGATAGGTGTTGATTCGCTTTGTTCGTAATAGGTACCCATTGATCCCATCTTCCAGATAAGCCTTTAAATAACGGTACTCCTGTTGCAGCTCAAGTCCGTCTGGTTGATAAAGCCACTCCTTTAATGAAAGAAAAAGCGTTCCACCAAGTGTTTTTTGGAGGAATACGCAGTAGCTGGTATCAATACTGATTTTTTCAACGTCGCCTAAACTCGTAAAAATTTGGCCAACCATGGTTTTTAAATGGTCGATGATCACTTCTTCAGGGGCGTTTTGAACGTCTAGCTTTAAGACGTTTTGGTAGAACGCCCAGTTACTGTCGAAGTACGTCAGCATTGCCAGTAAAGTCTGCGGCCAAAAACGATAATTACCGCAATAGTGAACCGCTGCCTTAACCTCAGTTGAATAAATTTCAGCCAGCACATCATACTTATCCCGAAAATGGTCATAAAAAGATTGCCGGCGCATGCTGGTGATTGCCATGATTGTTGTCACAGTGATTTTATCAAATGGCTGTGAGACGACTAATTGCTTCGTTGCTGCCATTATTTTTTCTTTTACCGTCATGCCATTTGCCCCTTTCAAATTAAAAAACACATGATAACGATACCATAATATAGAAGTCTTGTGAAAATTAGTGATTCGAGTTTATAATGTAGAGAACACATTTATTGGAGGCAAAAAGTGACTGAAGAAGCAAAAGAACCTGAACATAATACGCCGTCAGGAATGCATCATATGACGATTCCATGGCAGGACTTTGCCGTTGATCAAGACGCGCAGATCAAGCATGCGCGGGTCAAAGCAAGATCCTCTGTCGTTGGTCGTGTCGG
This sequence comes from Secundilactobacillus hailunensis, assembly GCF_005405185.1. Taxonomy (GTDB): domain Bacteria; phylum Bacillota; class Bacilli; order Lactobacillales; family Lactobacillaceae; genus Secundilactobacillus; species Secundilactobacillus hailunensis. The sequence continues at coordinate 35,454 of NZ_BJDO01000006.1, read as the reverse complement.
TATCATGATGCTTTCCTGCGGTACTGGAGCCTGGCGTGTCCGTGATGCAATGAACACTGTTGCACGGGTACTTAACTTGATCTGTTCCGCAGATATTGGCTTAACTACGATCAATTACACCTGTTTTGATGAAGGTCACAGTTACTCACAGATCTTGTCGTTACCAAACACTGGTGTCAACACGGACAAACTCTTCGTATTAGAGACTTTCGTCAAACAATTTGAAAAAAAATACTCCCACTTAAGTATTAAAGAGATCCATCAAAAATTAGATAAGATCCAACAAACTCCCGGCCATTATTCACCAGCCATAAAGGGGTTAGCGGCTGCCATTGCCTGTGCTTCATTTATTTTTTTACTGGGTGGTGGCTGGATCGAAATGTTTTGCAGTTTTATCGGTGCCGGCCTTGGTAACTGGGTCCGCGGTGAAATGGGAAAACATAAGCTCACGATGATTTCCGCAATTGCCGTCAGTGTGGCTGTCGCCGAAATTACTTACCTGCTAGTTTTTAAAAGTTTACAGCTAGTTTATCCCATTTCAGGTAACCATGAAGCTGGCTATATTGGCGCCATGCTATTCGTGATTCCTGGTTTCCCCTTCATTACTAGTTTCTTGGATTTATCCAAGCTCGATATGCGTTCGGGACTGGAACGATTAGCCTACGCGCTGATGATCACCATTGTGGCAACACTTTGCGGTTGGCTGATTGCTTTGATCGTTAATTTCCAACCAGAAAACTTTGTGCCACTGGGATTAAGCCCATTAGTCCTCCTGTTATTACGACTACCTGCTAGTTTTTTCGGCGTCTACGGTTTCTCCATGATGTTTAATAGCTCACAGCGACTCGCCATCACCTCTGGATTAATCGGGGCAGTTGCCAACACCCTCCGGCTAGAATTAGTTGATTTCCACACTATTCCAGCCCCCGCTGCGGCGTTCTGCGGTGCATTGGTCGCTGGGCTGCTAGCTTCGATCGTCAACCGGACTAATGGTTATCCCCGAATTTCTTTGACAGTTCCTTCCATTGTAATTATGATTCCGGGTCTTTATATCTATCGTGGTATTTACGATATTGGTTTGAATCAAATTGGTAATGGTGCGCTGTGGCTGACTCGAGCAGCCCTAATTATTTTATTCTTACCTCTGGGCCTGTTTGTTGCCAGATATCTGTTGGACAAAGAATGGCGTCATTTTGGCTGACAATTATTTAGCTATAATAATATAGTAGAAAAAGTGCTCGAAAATGATTTTATGATCATTTTCGAGCACTTTTTGTTTACTGGTCTTCTTTTAGAAGCCCCTCTTTTTTAAAGGTCGCGTTGCGCATCAATTTGTACAGTGTCGCTGTAATTGGCACTCCTAACATCATACCTACAATACCAGCTAAGCCACTGCCAATCGTTATCGCTGCCAGCACCAGTAATCCCGGCAGGCCAATGGTACCGCCCACCACTCTAGGATAGATCAGGTTACCCTCAACTTGCTGAAGCACAATAATGAAAACAACGAATAAGATTGCTTGAATCGGTGATGTGACCGCAATGAGCACAAAGCCAACGACCCCACCAATCCAGGCACCAATCATCGGAATCAAGGCACTGATACCGACTAACGCCCCAATTGATAGCGCGTCTGGGAACCGGAAGATCATCATCCCTAATGTACACAACGTCCCCAAGATGAAACCTTCCAGCACTTGCCCGGCGATGAAACTAGAAAACATTTTATCAGTCACCCGCAAAACGTAACGGGTCTTAGCAACGAATTTGGCCGGCAAAAAATCATCCATTAGCCGGTTTAACCAGCCACCAATCTTCTCCTTACCGCTAATCAAATAGATGGCAAAAACAAAGGATAAAACAAAATTAATGACACCAGAGAAAATATTGCTGAAGATGGATACAGTTGAAGAAAAGACGCCAGAAGCACCAACGGTTAAGTATCTCATCGCTTTTGACTGAATTGATTTCCAATTAAAGGAAGCTGTTGCATCCGCCACCCGCTTACTAATGGTATGATTCTGGTCAACTTGATTGAACCAGTGGGTCAGATCATTGATGGTGCTGGGCGCCGTTTTGAAGAAACTATTAATAGCATCAATGAATTGAGGGATCACTAATCGCATGACACCGACAATGACCAGCACGATGATGACTAAGGCCAGCAGAATTGCCAATGGACGACGAAAGCCTTTGACCCATTTTTTTCTCGCATGAGGCCACAACCATTTTTCCACCTGACGGGACAGCAAGTTAACGACATAGGCCAGTACTGCCCCCAAGATCAACGGGTTCAGCACTGAAATCAGTTTACCAATTGCACCAAAAATCGGTCCTGGATACACTAGGCAAGCAAGCAGAATAACGAGTACAACGCTCGTTTTAATTAATGTCTTTTTGGATATGGTCATACGGCACCTCCACGAATAAAATATGCTACTTTCAGTTTACCGTATTTATGCAAACGATACCAAGTTTTCTTGCCTGAGTAGTGTTCAAACCACTATTAAATGACCTGATTTAGTCCTGCAAATGAACCTTTTAGCGCCAACTGCCCATTTGGGCAAAAATTAACTGTCCGTTCGAACGATGTCGACTGCAGCAATTCTGATTATGATAGAGACACTTAAATTATTGCAGGAGGAAAACATGAGCTATTTAGAATTAAGGGACATTCATAAGTCCTACTATCTAGGCAAAGAAGAATTCCCCGTCTTAAAGGGAATCGATCTCAACTTTGACCTTGGTGAATTTGTTTCTATTTTAGGGGAATCCGGTGGTGGTAAGTCAACGCTGATGAACATCATTGGCGGCTTGGACCGTCAATTTCAAGGCAGCGTCACCGTTGATGGCAAGCGTTTAGACCATAAAAACGAAAAAGCCATGGATACGTACCGACGTGATACCATTGGCTACATTTACCAAGCTTATAACCTGATCAGCCACTTAACAGTCTTAGATAACGTTCTAATTCCGCTGGATATGACCACCTTAAACCATGCCCAACGAGAAGACCGGGCCATGTCTCTATTAAAACGGGTCGGTTTGGAAGATCAAGCAAAGAAGTACCCTAACCAACTTTCTGGTGGGCAAAAGCAACGAGTCGCCATTGCCCGGGCATTAGCCAGTGATCCAAAAGTGATCATTGCTGATGAACCAACTGGTGCTCTGGACTCACAAAACACTGCTGAAGTGCTAGAAATCTTGGACAGTATCGCCCAAGAAGGTCGGCTAGTGATTGCCGTGACCCACTCTCAATCAGTGGCCAACTCCGGAACCCGAATCGTTCACTTGGAAGACGGTAAGATTAATGCGGATACCCGCTTACACAACGCTTACCCACTTAAAGACACTGAACGGCTGAAATCTAGATTACTGCCAGCAAACGTTGCTTATCGAACCGCCTATAAGCATTTCAAATACAACTTCTGGCGGAATTCACTGATCGTTTTGGGAACTGCCATTGGGCTGTTTGCCGTCATGCTCTTCTCTGGCTTAGGCAACGGGATCAACGGCTACATCAATAAACAGGTGAATGACCTAGTCAATCCCCAAGTCGTTGTCGTGAGTCGCTATCAAAAATCTCCAAGCAGCGCAGCATCCGCAGCCTCGGGGAGTTCTGCTCAGACTGGCAGTACCCCAAGTGCTCAGCAAAGTTCTGCTCCCCAATCCAGCAGTCCACAAGGTGGCAGCAGTAGCGGCAGTCAAAGCGGCGCCGGTTTAAGTGCTGCCACTGCTACTCCAACCGCTGCTATGCCAAGCATTTCAGACAAAAATGTTAACCAACTGAAGTCCTTAAAGCACGTCACTAAGGTTGATAACGTCTATATTGCAAGCAACGTGACTTCCAAATATAATGACAAATCAGCCGTCATTTCACAGCTACAGAACTGGAACACCAGTGCGACTAAGAACAGTATCAAATATGGTCATGCACCTAAGACTGGTGAAGTCCTGATTGGTTCTAACGACGTTGCCAAGAAGTTCAACAAGAATCATTATAAATCAATGATCGGTAAGACGATCACCATGAAGTACCAGACGTTAAACAAGCACCATAAGATGGCCACCGTTAATATGAAGGTCAAGGTTTCTGGGATTGTCTCCAGCTCAAGTGGTATGGGCAGCAGCATGCGTTCAGATAACTACGTCAACACCAAGACCATGAAGAACGCCATGCAGGCTGCTAATGTCGAAACTAAGTCGCCAATGGTTGCCGTTAACGTTGATAAGCTTAATAACGTTAAATCGACGACTGCTCAAATGAACAAGCTGAAGTCCAACAACAAGCGTCAATTCTCTGCAACCTCAGTTAGCTCAATCATCAGCACTGTTCAAACCTATATTAGCCTAGCCACAAATGTGCTGGCCGCAATTGCCGCCATTTCATTACTGGTTTCTGCTTTAATGATCATCGTCACGATGTATATGTCAGTCAGTGCTCGAACTAAGGAAATTGGGATTCTCCGGGCCCTTGGTGAATCTAAACGTGATATTCGCCGCCTATTCATCAGTGAATCACTGATTATCGGTGTGTTAAGTGCCGCTTTGGCTACCGTGGTTGCCTTCGTGGGTCAAACGGTTGCTAACCAAGCCCTTTCAAGCATTGCCCACTTTGCGTTTGTTCAAATTTCGCTCAGCAATGTCGTGGTCGTCTTCGCGATTGCGCTGATCATTTCCCTGTTAGCTTCATTGCTACCAGCTCGAAGTGCAGCCCGTTTGAACCCGATTGATGCCTTGTCAGCAGATTAACGCGTTAATGAAGTAGGTTCGATTTCTCCAGATTACAATCAAGTCAGCCTAAAAGGCCACTCCGAAATCGTTTCGAAGTGGTCTTTTAGTGTAAAATACAGTTAATAGCTCAACCGCGAAAGTGAAGTGAAACCATGCCAAAACAAACTGAGGAACGAAAAATCCAGACATTGAAGAAGGCGCGAGTACCGCTGATTGTTTGGATGATCATGATTGGCTTTGTGGCCTTGTACATTCTGTCAACGAGTACCCTTGCCATCAGGGAGCGAGCCCAAATATTTATTCATCGGCAAATTCCAACTTACACCATACCATTCAACCATGCTGCAATCTCGATATTCGTCCTTTTTTGGATCACAGGTCTCATCCTTTCGATTTGGATCGGTCCCTGGCTGTATCAAAAACGGCCATGGGAAATGGTTTGTGTTCCGATTATTCTATCGATCATTTTTGTCACCGTGTTGCCGATGAGTGCCCCTATCATCATGGTGGGTACTTACCCCGTTTTATTGATTGAATCGATCATTGCCTATCGCCGGCCACAGATCCTGCTGATTGGATTAACGGCCATCTATTCTATTTTCTGGGTAGCTTGGCTACTCATCGTTGGCTGGCGCTTAGCCCTCATCACCCTCCAGTCGTTTATTTTTGTCATCCTGATCGTCCTTTACTACTGGCGCCTTTATCAGCAGCAATTAAGTGAACGACAACGGGTAGAAGACCTTTACAGTGAACTGCAGCTGGCCTATAAACAAGTTGAAGCTTCTGCCATCCGTTCAGAACGCCAGCGGGTTGCTCGCGAATTGCATGATACGTTAACTCAAGGATTAGCTGCCGTCGTTATGCAGCTGGAAGCGGCTGACAGTTTTCTGGACCAGGGTAATACCAAACGAGCAAAAGAAATCATCAAGGACAGCGTGGCAGCCTCTCGTAAAGCACTGCAGGAATCTCGGATCACACTGACTGATCTGCGGTCAACAACTGAGGAAAGTTTACCGGCCAGACTGCAGCTTACAACCGAAGCCATTCAAAAAAATTACCACATTAACACCACGATTAAATTAGGTGATATTCCAGACTATTCTCCGAGTCAGCTCACCGAGATCACCCGGATCGTTACTGAAGCACTGACTAACGTTGCCAAACACGCTAAGACTAATCAAGCGTTGATCAGTAGCCAGTTAAAAAATGATATTTTCAAATTAAAAGTAATTGATTTTGGTGAAGGCTTTAATACCCAAAATAAGCCTAAAGCTGGCCATTACGGTCTCAGTGGTCTGCAAGAACGGGCAGCCCGCCTCGACGGTGTCGTTACCGTCATTAGTTCACTGGGTGAAGGCACCACCGTTACGTTAACCATGCCAACAAGTCGAAAGGAACTGGATAACTAATGATCAAAGTATTAATAGTTGATGACCACGAGCTATTACGCGCGGGTCTGGAACTGATTTTTGAAACGGCTTCGGATATTGAAGTCATTGGCACGGCTGATGATGGTCAAGAGGGACTGGATAAGGTTAAAGAATTACACCCTGACCTCGTACTGACTGATATTCGCATGCCAAAATTAGATGGGATTGCTTTGATCGAACAGCTTCATGTGACCGACCCTGATCTGCCCGTTGTGGTCCTGACTACTTTTGATGATCAAAAGCCAATTCAACAAGCCATGCAGTTAGGCGCCAAGGGCTTCTTGCTGAAAGACGCTGATAAAGATACCATCTTAAATGTCATCCGCGGTGCCATCAAAGGAGAAACGTTTATTGAACCGCGGATTGCTGGCAAGGCTTTTGCCCAACCGGCACCAACCTCTGATATTGAACTGTCAACGCGCGAACACCAAATTTTAACGGAAGTGGCCGAGGGGTATCACAGCAAAGAAATAGCCACCGATATTGGTGTCAGCGAACGAACGGTAAAGTCCCATCTCACCAGCATCTATAATAAGTTAGGCGTTTTTTCTAGGGCTGAGGCAGTGGCTAAGGCATTGCAACTTAATTTAATTGAATTGTGAGTGTGTGAAACAAAGCGGTTAGAGACTTGCATGGAAGGTCCACAGGCAAAAATCCCGAACTTGGATTTATGCCTGTGGACCTTCCATGCAAGTCTCTGCTTTGTTGAACACGATTGGGCTAGATAAAAGTATCGAGCGAACAGAGCAATCATTCACTGAATTCCAGTTAAGAAAACGGGTAGCATCCTTACCAATATAACCTTCTATACCTTTCAAAATTGCGACACTGCTTTACTGTTATCTAGTAAAAACGTGTTCAACCACTCTGACTCCGGCCGTGTAACGCAAATAAGGTGAGTTCCCAAAACCAGGGAACCCACCTTATTTGCGTTACGCTCTGGCGTCAACCCGAGTGGTTTCACGCTCTACACACTAGACTAATTTTCCCACCACCGGTAACTTTGGCAGTACCGACTTCTTGTGTGGCGCTTTTAGGATGACCTCTGACAGGTCCTTACCAGCGACGTTACCGTGATGCTCACCGTTCTTCCATGCGTCAACATCCGTCACATCGTAGATCGTTCCATCGATTGCAACGTACGCCTTACGACCATTCTTACCATCATATTGTTTCAGTTCTTCTTGGGTTAAGTTCACTGCCATGAGTCATCCTTCCTTTCTGTTATCTACCTATCAGTCTATCATTGATCACCTGAAAAGTCAGTTAAAGTGATGGCTGCTTGACACTGGTCTCTACCGGCTGTGCCTTCACGTGTAGCCCGATTCCAGTTAAACCGCTGATCAGAGACATCACTGGGCAAAGCAGGCTGAAGAAGACGAATGGCAGGTATGACATAGTGGGTACGCCCAGCGTGTTGGCTAAGAAGACCCCGCCAACACCCCATGGTACTAAGTAGTTCAAAACAGTCCCGCCATCTTCCAATACTCGACCTAACGCTGAACTCTCAAGACCGCCATTCTCGAAGGTTTGCTTAAATGACCGGCCTGGCAAAATAATGGATAGGAATTGTTCACCAACAAAGATGTTAATCCCAATGCAGGCACATAAAGCAGCCGTTACTAATTTGGCATGGGAGTTTAAGTGGTTAGCTAACGGTGTCATGACCGCACTGACTAGCCCGAAGTTCACTAACAAGCCACCCAGTGACAGCGTTAAGACGATCAAGGCCACCGTTGGCATCATGCTGACGATACCCCCTCGTGACAATAGTAAATTAACTTCAGCGTTGGACGTTTTGGCAACGAACCCGTTGGTGATGATGTTGCTGGCTTTAACCACACTGAGTTGGGGATTATTAATAAACATCATCACGCCTGATACCAGCACGTTTAATAGCATGGTGGGAATCGCTGCCATCTTAAAACCGGCACAGACAAACACGAGCACGATTGGAATCAAAGCGACCCAGGAAATATGGAAGTCTTGTGTTAACGCAGCTACAGTCGTATTGATCTTCGCAAAATCGGCGTGGTTGTGACCAAACCCCAGCAGGGCAAAAATCACAGTTGAGATAACCCCTGCTGGCACCGTTGACCAAAGAATCGTCTTCATGTGATCAAAGAGATCCGTATCCACAACGACTGCGGCTAAATTATTGGTTTCAGACAGTGGCGAACACTTATCACCAAACACACCGCCGGAGATCACCGCACCAGCAACTAAGGCTGGGTTGAAGCTCATGGTAACACCGATCCCGAAGAAGGCGATACCAACTGTCGAGACCACCGTAAAGCAGCTACCAACCGCTGCCCCAACTAACGTGCAGACCAAGAAGACTGTTGGCAAGAACCACTGCGCGCTGATGGCTTTAAAGCCAATCACCATCAACGTGGGAATGGTACCAGCAGCAATCCAGGTACTGATCATGGCCCCAATCAAGATAAAAATGACGATGGGAATAATGCCTTTATCGATTCCATCTTTGATGCCATGATTAATATCGTCCCAGGAAAGCCCCTTGAATTTGGCCCAGAAGATGGTGACTGTGATTGCTAAAAGAACGGGAACTTGTGGTGATAGCCCTAAACCAATCACCCCTAAGCCCATAATGGCCAGAATAATGACTAACATAATAATTGCTTCTCGTAAACTTAATTTGATTTTTTGCATATCGATCAATCTCCCTTTTTATGTATCCTTTTCACCCGCAAAGAATTCGGTCAATCAATATCGTGTAATGCCACCGCAAGTTGTTCTCATTTTGATTACTCCTCCCAACAAAAAAATCGCCCCCATTGCATTAACTGCAACAGGGACGATCAGACTCTACCGTGGTACCACCCAAATTGTGTACACTTCTGTACACCACTCACCAGAAGATAATGGATTCTAGCGGTAACCATTGTCGACGTCTACGTATTTCGCTTTTCTTACCCTGATTGGCTCGCAGCAACCGCCAACTTTCTGACACCCAGATAAGACGCTACTTAATTGTAAGTCCGACATTAAATATTAATTAGAATTATAACCCCATTTTTGGAAAATGCAAGTTGCTGGTTTAAATGAGTCTATTATTAACTGAACTTTCGCTGCCAATTGGCGGGATGATCATGCTATGATAATTTTGAAAGGAGCCTAATTTTATGCGCATTTTACTGATCAATGGTTACACGCCGCACCCCGATGCTGGCGGTAAACTAACCCAAACACTGGTAGATATCAGCATCCAAACACTATCGCAGCACAATGAAGTTAAAACGACTGCAGTAACAGCTTACGAGGCAACTCAAGAATACGCCAAGTTTCAGTGGGCTGACTTAATTTTACTGTACTTCCCCTTATATTGGTACGCGGTGCCGTGGGGATTAAAGCGCTACATTGATGACGTGTTTGCGCTGCATCAATTTTACGATACCGATGACAATGGTCAGCCGGTGGCGCTAATGACCGGCAAGCAATTTGGTTACGTCACAACACTGGCCGCGGTTGCTGACACTTACGCTCCCGGCAATTCGCTAACGGAAGGGTTAAGCGTCAGCGACCTCTTAAAACCGTTAGACGTCACCTTTCGCTACGTGGGTATTCAACCCGCAGCCCACTTTCATAACTGTGTCTTCTATGACGTCTACAATCCGGCAACGATTCAGCCAATCAAGACTGCGTTACTAGCTGAACTTTCAAAATTGAATCGCGAATAAACTCATTTTGCATAAAAAGAACTAAAATGGAGTTATTGCATAAAAAAGGAGTTTGTAATATGGCAAATAAAACATGGCTCATTACTGGAACATCGACTGGCTTTGGCCGCTCATTAGCTACCTTGTTGGCACAAAAAGCGGATTTAAACTTAGTGGCAACGGCTCGTCACACTGATCAACTGGACTACCTCGATCAGTATGATCACGGCCAGATTCAAAAACTGCCCCTAGACGTCACTAACCGCGATGAAATTAACCAAGTAGTTAAGCAAGTTAACGACCGTTTTGGCGGCATTGACGTACTGATCAATAACGCTGGCCTAGGTTATTTTGGTACCTTTGAAGAAAGTGACCGGGATGCTGTTCAATACATGTTCAACGTGAACGTTTGGGGCTTAGCTGATATGACCCGTGCGGTATTACCCACCATGCGTAAGCAACGCAGCGGTGTCGTCGTCAACTTTTCATCCATTGCCGGGCTGCATTCATTTCCAACGCTGTCCTTCTATAACGGCACCAAGTATGCTGTTGAAGGGATGAGCGAATCACTGGCGCAAGAAGTTAAGGATCTAAACATTAAAGTCTTACTGATCGAACCCAGTGGCTTTAGGACCGATTGGGCTGGCCGTTCTTCACAAAAGACACTGCCAAAAACACCGGACTATCAGCAATTTGCTGAGTCCATTGACCAATCCAGCGCTGCTGCTCACCACGAAGCCGGCGATCCAAACGCAGCCGCTGAAATTATTTACGATCAAGTCACGAACAATTATGACCAACTGCCATTACGCTTGCCATTAGGTAAGTTCGCATCAGATATGGCCATTGACAAATACACCAAGTCTTTAGCTGACTTCAAGCAGCTGCGTGATATTTCCGTTTCAGCTGATCAGCCTGAAAAGAAGGGATAAATACATGCAAACAGTAAAATTAGGAACTAGTAACTTAAACGTTTCTCAAATCGGCTTAGGCACCATGGCCTTTGGTCGCTGGATCAACGAAGCAGATTCGGATGCGATTTTGGATCATGCCGTTAATTCCGGTATTAATTTGATTGATACTGCTGACTATTACGGTCCAGGACAAGATGAAAAGCCTGCCTATGGTGACGGGACTTCTGAAACCATCATTGGCAACTGGCTTAGTCATCATCCAGGAGTCCGCTCAAAGATCGTGCTGGCCACCAAAGTCGGCTCTAATACTAATCCCGTGATGAGCAACCCAACGTTGTCGCGTGAACACATCCGCCAGCAGATCGATTCATCACTGGAACGCCTGCAAACTAATTATATTGACCTGTACCAGGCCCATCTATTTGACGATGGCACCCCACTGGCTGAAACGTTAACTACACTGAGTGCTTTAGTTGATGAGGGTAAGATTCGGTATTACGGGGTTTCCAATTACAGTGAATACCAGTTAAAACTGGCACTGGGCATTATTAAAGATCGCCGGCTAAATCCGCTGACCTCACTGCAAAACCGCTATAACATCTTGAGCAACCATGATGATTCAGCGGTTCTCAAGCTAGCCCAGCGCTCCCACGTGGGCTTCTTAGCTTACAGCCCATTAGCGCGCGGCGTGCTGACTGGCAAGTACCTGAATGGTGCCATGCCAGCTAATAGCCGTGCTGCGCAAGGTGAACCGCTGATCAAAGAATACTTCAACGATGCCGATGAAAAGGCCGTCAGCAAGTTAAAAACCATTTCTGACGAATCCGGGATTTCAATGTCACAACTGGCCTTCGCTGGCGTCTTATCGATCCCGGGAATCACAACCGCTTTATTAGGTGCCAGCAAAGCCAGTTACATTGACGATGCAATCAAAGCTGCTAGCTTAAAGCTCCCACAAGGTGTGTTGAGCGCGCTTAAAGATTTAAATTAATCGTTGATCAGAAAACTATGGCAAGTAACTGCAACTTGAGAGTCTCCTGAATTCAAACTAATTGATGCCTATTCCGCAAACTTGTCGGAATAGGCATCATTTGGTTAACTCCCCATAAACTGGGTTTTAAAACAGCTTTTATTTTTAGAAAAACCCGTTTGATTACCGACATTTTATCAATAAATTAAGGACTGGTAAGTCTCTAGATTGGTATGATGGCATTAGTGGGTCTTAAATATCGTAATGATTGGGGTTATTTCATATGACACATCTTAGATTAGTCAATAGCATTCGCCGTGACTTTTTTCAAAACTGGGTCTCCTACACGGCTTTGATTTTAGGCATCAATCTGGTGATCAGTATGCTGTTCATCCCCTTGTTAAGCTGGCTGACCTCGACGGCGCTAAAACTTGGCGGTATCGACTACGTTTCGTATACCAATGCCGCTACCATCATGCTGCATCATCCGTTTACCTCACTGTTCCTAATACTGATCTTAATTTTGACACTGTTTTTAGTTTATTGGCAATTCTCATTTTCAATGCTTGGCATTTACGATATTAAAGCTAAACGGGGCTTTTCTTTTCGGACCATTTTACGTGATACCCTGTCACTGACACCTAAGCTGTCACTCTCCTCCTTTGGCTTTTTCTTAGGTTATTTTGTCTTGATTCTGCCATTTGCTGGTATTGGTTTTAAAACGGCCCTGTTAGCCAAGGTGAAGATTCCCGGTTTTATTTTAACTTTCTTATTAACTAATATCTGGGTGACGGTCGGCTTAGTCATCGCCTACCTGATCGTGCTGTACCTTGGTCTGCGGTTACTATTCGTTTTACCTAACCTCGTCATCGAACAACACTCCGTTCATCAAGCCATAGCGGACAGCTGGAACAAAACTCGGCATCGTACTGGCGATTACTTTTTAAACATTTTAGTGCTGTCTCTAGCAATCACCATTTTCGCTGCGATTTGTTATGCCTTGATTCTGGCTGGTCAAACTTTCATCGATCAAAGAGCCAATCAGATCGCCTTTGTTACGGCGATCATCAACATGGCTTTAATTGAGATTGTTTCACAGTTTGTGGTGATCTTCTCGACTTTTGGTCTCATGCGGATCTTAATGGCGGATGTGATCGTCCCACGGATTGAACAGCCTCGCCTTGTCTCGCAACGACGCCGGCCAAAACTATTGATCATTAGCGCTGTTTTACTAGTCGCAGTTGGGGTAGTGAGCTTTAACGTTGTCTACCTCAAGGGACTGACCGTCACTAGGCCGCTAGAAATTTCTCATCGGGGAGTTGATAACGGTAATGGTGTACAAAACACCATTCCGGCGCTTCAAAAGACCAGTAAAGAACGTCCCGACTACATCGAAATGGATATTCATGAGACCAAAGATCACCGCTTTGTCGTGATGCATGATGAAAATTTAAAGCAACTCACTGGCGTCAATCTAGCACCCTATCAGATGACCCTCAAACAAATCACAGCGCTAAAGGCCCGTGAAAATGGTTATGCAGCTAGGATTCCCAGCTTTTCGCAATACCTGACCGCTGCCGAACAAGCCCATCAAAGATTGTTAGTGGAAATTAAAACCACTTCTCACGATTCACCAGACATGTTAAACCTGTTCGTCAAGCGCTACGCCGTTCGCTTACAACGTGACCATGATGAAATTCATTCACTCAATTACTCGGTGGTTAAGGGCTTGAAACAGCAGGATCCCAAACAATTTGTCAGTTTCATCTTGCCGTATAACCTGTCATTTCCAAACACCAAAGCTAACGCCTATACCATGGAGTACACCACGTTAACCGACGCTTTCGTCGATGATGCTGATGCGCACCACCAAAAGGTCTACGCCTGGACGGTGAACACTAACAGCGCCATGCAAGCCGCCTTATTTCAGGGCGTGAACGGCATCATTACTGATAAACTATCGCTGCTAAAATCAACGGTAAATAACAATCTTAATCATCCCACATACAGCAAGCGATTATCCGATTACATTATTGATCTGCCCTCAACCAACTTACCGTTGAATTAACGCTATCCTAATCATAAAAAAACGTGTTAGGAATCATTTCGCAATGATTTCTAACACGTTTTTGTCATTTCATTATGATGCGCTCAATTGTTAACGGTCACCTGTCGTGCTAGGGTATCAAAGGCGCCTAAGGCAGCAGTGGCACCAGATCCCATGGAAATGATGATCTGTTTATAAGACGAATTCGTGCAGTCACCAGCAGCAAAGACGTTTGCCATGCTGGTTGCACCCTTTTCATCAACTACAATTTCACCATGTTTATTCATATCAACGCATTCCGCTAACCAGTCGGTATTTGGTACCAGCCCAATCTGAACGAAAACGCCGTCGACAGCTAATGACTTAGAATCACCGGTAGCACGATCAGTATACGTCATGCCGGTAACTCGGCCATCGCCCGTAATTGCAGTCGTTTGCGCGTTAGTAATTAAATCAACGTTAGCTAACGATTGCGCTTTGCTGACCAAAACGGCATCGGCTGAAATTTTAGGAACGAATTCCAGTACGGAAACGTGCTTGGCAATACCAGCTAGATCAATTGCCGCTTCAACACCAGAGTTCCCGCCACCGATAACGGCAACGTTTTTACCCTTATACAGCGGACCGTCGCAATGTGGGCAGTAAGCCACACCCTTGTTACGGAATTCAGCTTCTCCTGGCACGTTGACGTTACGCCAGTGCGCACCAGTCGCAATAATTACCGTCCGGCCCTTCAGCGTTGTATCGCCTTTTAAGCTAACTTGAACCGGTGATCCTGCAGTCAACCCAGTGACCGTTTGACCATCGATCAACGTAACATTGTACTTGGTCATCTGCGCTTGAATGTTTTGCATCAGCTGTTCACCCTCGATGTAGTCAGTACCGATCAGATTCTCAATACCAACGGTTTCAAGGGGCTGACCACCCATATGATCAGCAACTACCGCAGTGGATAGACCTTTACGACCAGCGTACACTGCAGCGGAACCGGCGGCAGGGCCGCCACCAATGATCAAAACATCGTAGGTCTTATCGGAAACATCATCGTCAACGGCTGCCACGGCAGCTTTACCGTGAGCTTTATTAACCAGTTGTTCCAGCGTTGCGCGACCATTATGCCATTCTTTTCCGTTCAAGAAAACGGTTGGTACGGCCATAATATTGTTGGCTTCCGCTTCGTCTTGGAACATGCCACCTTCGATCATGGTGTGGGTAATGTGCGGATTTAACAGACTCATGATATCTAATGCTTGAACTACGTCTGGACAATTATGACAGCTCAAACTGGCAAAGGTTTCAAAGTGCAAGTCCTGATCAATTGCCTCGATTTGTTGACGAACTTTTGCTGAAATCTTCGGTGCGTGACCGGAAACCTGTAAGAGTGCCAAAACGAAGGACTCAAATTCGTGACCTAGTGGGATTCCCGCAAAGGTAATACCAGAAGGTGCCGCGCCCTTGGCGTCCACCGTGAAGCTGGGCTGACGTTTCAGTTGCCCTTCAGCAATCGACAATTTCGGTGACAAGGCCACTACTTCATTTAAGAAGTCGCGCACCTTGGTGCCATTTGCCGAATCACCAGCGTCTAACGTAAAGACCACTGGTTGCTGAAGCAACTGTAAGTAACTACTCAGCTGCTGTTTTAACTTATCATCTAACATCTTAAATCTTACCTACAAGATCGAGGCCTGGAGTTAAGGTTTCGGAACCTTCCTTCCACTTAGCAGGACATACTTCACCTGGGTGAGAGGCAACGTATTGACCAGCTTTAATGCGGTCAATGTATTCAGAAGCGTTCCGGCCAATACCATCAGCGTTGACTTCCATTGATTGAACAACGCCATCCTTATCCAAGATGAACGTTCCCCGTTGAGCAAGGCCAGCATCTTCATCAAAGACATCGAACATCTTAGCCAGTTGATGCGATGGATCACCGATCATCGCGTATTGAAGTTTACCAACAGCATCTGATTCATCATGCCATGCCTTGTGGACAAAGTGGGTATCTTCAGAAACGGAATAAACTTCAACGCCTAAACTTTGTAGGGTTTGATATTGATCTTGTAAATCTTCCAATTCAGTTGGGCAGACAAATGAAAAGTCAGCCGGGTAAAACATAATGACGCTCCAATGTCCCTTAATATCTGCATCGGTAACGTCAATAAACTCGCCCTTTTGATATGCCTGTGCCTTAAATTCCTCAATCTGTTTTCCTACTAAACTCATGTGAAAACCTCCTTAGAATTTGCTACAAGTTCATTGTACAATGTAATTTTTCTAAATTAAAGGGTAAATTAGAATTTTTCTATATTAGCTTCAATTTACTGAATTTGTATCATTTATATTAATTGTAGTTCTCTTTTGGGATTCGTTCCAATGCATGACACTGTGTCAGAACCGAAAAGATTAGAGTAGAGTTCATTCCACTTCGCGGGGGCGGGCAACTCGCAGTGGCTCGCTACGGAGCTAGCACCTGCGCTTCGCTTGGGGCGGATCTCCTCCGTCTCGCATAGCAGTAAGCTACCCAAAAACGGTAGCCAACTGCTATCGACACCACGATTTGCCCGCCCCCGCTCCGTTCCATTCAAATTACTCACTCTATCAACAATTACCGTTTGGTTGCGCAAGCGCAAATGATAGTCATATTGTGAATTACCAAAATCAATACATAGAACAAGATACTGAAATCCCCAGAATTTATAATCATTTGCGACAGCAACCATTCAGTTTGGTAACAATGATGGATTAATTAGAATGAAGTGAAGTGAAACTGGCCAATCGTGGTGCGAGTAGTTGTTAGCGAGTGTTTTTCAGCTCGCTTATAACTACGGGAGACGGAGGAAATCCGCTCTGAGCTTGCTCAGGGCTAGCTCCGGAGCGACCCCACGACGAGTGGCCGGTTTCACGCAACGGAATGAACCCTTAGCAAATTTCTCCCCCTGTTCCACACTACTGCATTAAACGTATTTTCACCATCACCAAATTTACGTTAAAATGGAACTATTCAAATTACAGAAAGTCAGGTGCTCATGTGGTTCAACCAATTGATCATATTGAAGTTCGTGGCGGTAACGTCAATAACCTGAAAAATATCGATGTTGATATTCCGTTAAATAAGTTTGTCGCTATTTCTGGCCCCTCCGGATCAGGGAAAAGTTCCCTGGCCATGGGAATTCTGTACGCGGAGGGTTCCAGACGGTATTTAGATGCCCTCTCAACCTATACTCGCCGGCGAATTGCGCAAAATAAAAAGTCTCAGGTACAGTCCGTTAAACATATTCCATCTGCTTTGGCCCTGCGCCAACGGCCGAATATTCCGTCAGAGCGGTCCACAGTGGGATCCCTCACCGAAGCCTTTAACGTGATTCGTTTGATCTTTTCACGGTTAGGCTCAATTGTCTGTCCCAATGGTCATCGAATTCCGCCCACCATTAAAATTGCTCAAACAATGGATGTTAATGGTGATGAAATGGGTATGATCACCTGTCCCACTTGTGGCGTGCGGTTCATGGCAACCAGTGCCGAAGACTTCTCGTTTAATTCCACTGGTGCCTGCCCCACTTGCCACGGTTTAGGGGTTGTTCGCAAACTCGATGAAGATAAACTGATTGGTGACGAAAACTTGACCATTGATCAAGGCGTGGTCGCGTCTTGGCATCTACCCGGCCGTAATTTTATGCCGAAAGTCGTCGCCACTTTAGGCGTTCGAACCGACGTACCTTACAAAGACCTCACCGACCATGAACGCGATATCGTCTTGCATGGAAAAAGAACAACTCATCCGGTAAACATCAGTTCTGGGACTGGCCGGGTCTTCCACATGGATAACGCACTGTACGAAAACGCGTATGCTGCTGTTGAAGACTCAATCAAGTCCAACACCAGTGAGCGGTCGATTGCACGCATCAACCAGTTTTACCATTTTTCAACCTGCCCGACTTGCCACGGCTCGCGGCTAAATCCAGTGCGCTTAAAGCAGTTAGTCGGCGGTAAAAACATTGCCGAAGTGGCCGATATGCAGCTCAATGATCTGGCAAAATGGGAGGCGGATACCAAGCAGGCACTTCCCGATGACATGGCATCACTGGCAAAAATTCTGTTCACCGAATTAGATGATAACTTACGGCCATTACTGGAATTAGGTCTAGACTATCTCAGCCTTTCTCGCAGTGGCAACACCTTATCAACCGGTGAACTGCAACGGATTCAGCTCGCCCGGACTCTCCGAACTGAAACCACCGGTGTACTGTACGTCTTGGACGAGCCCTCGATTGGCCTGCACCCGGATAACATCCGTGGTCTGATCAACGTGTTTCGCCAATTAATTGCACAAGGCAATTCACTGGTGGTCGTGGATCATGAAGTGGGCATTATCTCTGCTGCTGACTGGGTGATTGAAATCGGCCCCGGTTCTGGTGACGAAGGCGGTCAGATCATTGCACAAGGCGCGCCTAAAGATTTAGTGAACAACTCTCAATCATTGATTGGGCCATTTATTTCAGGTCACGCGGATATTCTGCAGCAAAAGCACACTGCTAAAAAGCCGACTGGCAAAATGACCCATCTCAAAATCAGTGACCATTTCAACCTGCATAACGTGGAGACTGTCTTCCCAGATAATCAGGTCACGGCCATCACTGGCTTCTCTGGTGCCGGTAAAACCAGCCTGATCATCGATTCGCTGGTACCGGCCATCCAAGCCCGTAAGCAGCAGCAAAAATTACCCAAACACGTGACGGAACTCACTACTGACTTGCAAGACGTGGTTAGCGTGGATGCCAGCCCAGTGGGTAAAAATGCCCGCTCAACCTTGGCCACTTACACCAGCATCATGAATGCTTTACGCCACATGTTCGCTAATTTACCGGAGTCCAAGGCGAAGGGTTATGGCATCGCCTACTTCTCCTACAATAACAAACAGGGGGCTTGCCCTAATTGTGGTGGCCTCGGCAATATCACACTTGATATTCAGTACCTGCCTGACATGGAAGAAGTCTGCCCGGTATGCCACGGTGCCCGCTATAAGGATGCAATTCAGCAGATCAAGTGGCACGGCTATTCAATCGTTGACCTCTTAAACTTATCGGTTGAAGACGCTATTCCGGTTTTCAAAGATGTGCCAAAAATTGAACATCAGTTAAAACAGCTTAAAGAAGTCGGTCTGGCTTATCTGCATCTGGGCGAAAGTACGCCAGCTCTGTCTGGTGGCGAAGCCCAACGACTAAAACTAGTCAGTCACTTGACTAAAAAAGAGGCTGGTACGCTCTTCGTTTTCGATGAACCCTCAATCGGCCTGCATCCGCTAGACGTTCAAACCTTGCTGCAGATCATCGACCGACTACGGATCAATGGTGCTACAATCCTTATTATTACGCACGATGTTGATTTGACGCTCAATGCCGATTACCTCATCGACATGGGTCCGCGTGGTGGTTCTGCCGGCGGTAAAATCGTGGCAGCTGGCAAGCCATTAGACTTAGTCAAACAACAAAGTAGTTTGACGGTGAAGTATTTGGCAAAACACTGGGAGAAATTTGGTGAGCCTAGCAGTAAGTAATTCATTATTTACAATTTATAATAATTGATGTTTTGTGAGCGAAACGGAGGGCGCTGGGACTAAGTGGTGAAAGTGAAACTTGGAAGTTGGCGGTGCGAAGCACTGGCTACTTCTTAGTTTCACGCGAGACGGAGGAGATCCAGTTAAGGCGAATAGCCTTAACTTAGCTCCGGAGCGAGCCACCACGTTCCAGCCCCAAAGCGCCCGGAGTGCAGCGCACTTTACAACTCTCATTTGACATCTTCATAAAAACCATGTTATTTTAATGCTATACAAAACAAGAGGAGGTATCGCCCATTGAAGATCTAAGTCAACCGTTAGAACCTAGCACCGTGATTCCTGTTACAGGGGAATACTGCGCAGTTCTGGCATTGACCTAGACCTTCTCTAGCGAGCCTAAACGCATATGATTATGCGAGTAAGCACCTGGAGAATCGTTCTCAGGTGCTTTTTTGATGTCTAAATTGCCGCGATGCCCGTCCAGAAATTGGAGGTACCCACTTATGTCGACCATTCAAATCACCAATCTATCCTTTGCCTATCCAGGACAAACAAACTTATTTACCAAACAAAATTTAACTTTTGACAGCAGTTGGAAATTAGGCCTGACCGGTCGTAACGGCCGCGGCAAAACCACCCTGCTGAATCTGATCCGCGGCGTGCTCAGCGGTTCGGGCCGCATTTCCATGCCACTAGAACCGCTGTATTTTCCCCAACCCGTTAAAGGCCCCACTCAGGATACTTGGGTCATCGCGGAAAAGGCTACCACTGCTGAACTGTGGGAAGTCCAGCGCGAACTGAGCCTGATGCACACTGATGACGGTATTCTCTACCGCGCCTTTGACAGTCTATCCGGTGGTGAGCAGACCAAAGTTTTGCTGGCAGCTACTTTTGCCAGCGACACTGGCTTTCCATTGCTAGATGAGCCCACTAATCATTTGGACATTGCTGGGCGGGATCAAATCGCTGCCTACCTGCACCAAAAGCAGCAAGGTTTCATCGTCATTTCACATGACCGGCACTTTTTAGACGTGGCTACTGATCACACGTTAACCATCGAAAAACAGCAACTGGTCTTGACCCAAGGTAACTATTCGGCTTATGAACAGACTAAAAAATTGAAGGATCAAACTGAATATGCAGAACAATCCAAGTTACGTCACGATATCGGTCGCCTAAAAGAAACGGCTGCCAACAAACGGCAGTGGAGTCAAAATCGCGAAGGCGACAAATACGGTAATCCGCATAAAAAAGGCAGCGGTTCCGTCTACGATACTGGTTTTATCGGTGCTCGCTCCGCTCGCGTTATGCAAAAGGCTAAGAACCTGGAGCACCGGATGGATAAAGCTATTACGGATAAGGAAGCCCTGCTACAAAACGTCGAATTTATCGACCCGCTGAAAATGAACTACCAACCAGATCACCACGCAACATTATTACGGGTTCACAACGTCCAGTTAAGCTACGACGGTTCGCCACTTTTCGCTAAACCAGTCAGTTTTGAATTAAATCGAGGTGACCGCGTCGCTTTGATTGGTCCTAATGGTAGCGGCAAAAGCTCCTTGATTGCCGCCATCTTGGGGCACTTCAAAGGTACCATCACCGGTGAAATCCAACTGGCACAAACGGCTGCTCGCAGCATTGTGCGCCAGCACTATCCCGATAACGTCGGCACCCTAACTAAATTTGCCGAAAAACGCCAGTTAAGCTACCAGGATCTTTTAAGTAACCTCAAAAAATTAGGGATGCCGCGTTCAGCCTTTAAAACACCGATTCAACAGCTCTCTGCCGGTCAGCAAAAAAAGGTGGAACTGGCAGCTAGTTTAGCCACCCCCACCGGTCTTTACCTCTGGGATGAACCGCTGAACTACCTGGACGTCTTCAATCAGGATCAATTAGTCACCGTTATTCAAAACGTTCAGCCCACCATGCTGGTCACGGAGCACGACCGCAATTTTATCGATGCCATCAGTACTAAAGTAGTTGCGTTATAATTAGCAGTATAAGTACACAGAAAGTCAGGTCTTAAAATGTCAGATTTACCACAAATTGATCTTGCGCACACCGCCTTTGTCGCAATCGATCTACAAAATAATATTCTTGCAGCCAAAACCATTGGTCCCAGTACACCCGATCAGGTTCTCAAAGTGAACAATCAGTTAGCTGACCGGTTGGAAAACACCGCTGCGCTCATCGTTCAAGTTACGGTCAATGTCCACTCAGTTCAAACCCTGTTTCCTTTTAAAGAAAATGATCAAAACGGCTCAACCACACCGAATACTGCTCAATTAATGATGCCGATCGCCCACGATCCATTTGCGAAGAACGTGTTGATTATTAACAAACAAAATCCTGGCGCTTTCTTTGGTACCGATTTAGACTTACAGCTCCGACGCCGCGGCATCGACACCATCATTCTTACTGGTGTCTCCAGTTCAAACGGGGTCTACGCGACTGCGTTGGACGCCTATCAGCAACATTATCGGCTGATCATAGTATCGGACGCCTGTGCTGACCGTGATCCGGAAAGTCACCAATTCTTCTTCTCGAAAATTTTCCCACGGGTTGGCTGGGTGACTGATAGTGAAACGTTACTAGCAAATCTACCGGCTTAATTTAAACGCCAAACTACGATATGTACCGGTAAACTGGATCACTGTACCGATGTGCCCTTAACGCTTACTGCTATCAGTTCCAAGTGCAACACAAAAAACGCGATTACTCTAATACCCGGAGTAATCGCGTTTTCTACTATAAGATCCTTATTTTCATCACTAAAGCTAAGACTGCGTAATTTTATCAACAACTTCAATTAGAAAGGCTTTCATTCTCAAACGATCACTCTGGTTAGTTAGGTCAATCTGCGACAAGACACCAAAAGTGCCTTGAAGCAAAAATGAACTGATCAGCATGGGATCGTGAGACTTTCTAATCTTATCAACAAGCGGCGGCGCAGACTTATCGACCTGCGTAATCTGAGTCATCAGCCAATTTTGTAAAAGTCGCTGATTTTCAGCATAGTGGTGGTTATTCGGATTGACCATCAAATGAGATAACACATCATAGTTATTCATGAAAAAGTCAGCAATTTCAGCAGCAGTATGTTCTGTCTGACCATCGTTTTGCCACTCTTCTAAAATCTTATCAAGAACGGCCTCAGTCAGGTCAATTTTGTCGTGAAAATAACGGTAAAAGGTACTGCGCTTTATAAATGCTGCTTCACAGATTTGAGTAACTTCGATGTTTTCAATCCGGTGAGTTTTTAATAAGGTCAGCATTGCCATCGTTATTTGATTACGAGTTCGCAAGCGTGCATATGAGACCATCATTTGACCCCCTTGGGTAATTTTATCCTCAAACTTTGTTAGTTAAATTTTATAACAAGCTATGTACAGCTGTAAACGTTAACGTCTCCAAAATCACCATTATATTGGTACACTCATCATTATCTGCAATCAGTATGAACAACAAATAATTTATGTATCTTTTATTCAAAAAATATAAACGTGGATAACACAGGTTTTTGTAACGTTTACACAAACTTTACTTATTTCAAATATGGGCTTTACAGCAACCCCGTAAACTTAGTAAAAACAGAAAGTTACAACGGAGGAAATCTGTCATCGTGATTGAGATTATTCGAGCCATCATTTTAGGAATCATCGAAGGTGTC
The DNA here is from genome assembly GCF_005405185.1 of Secundilactobacillus hailunensis. Classification (GTDB taxonomy): domain Bacteria; phylum Bacillota; class Bacilli; order Lactobacillales; family Lactobacillaceae; genus Secundilactobacillus; species Secundilactobacillus hailunensis. The sequence continues at coordinate 12,452 of NZ_BJDO01000006.1, read as the reverse complement.
ACGGAATTTTTACCAATTAGCTCCACTGGTCACCTTTATTTAGCCAATGAATTTGTCAAACTCAAGGAACCCACCGCGTTTATCAATATGTTTATGGTCGTCATACAACTCGGGGCTATTATGGCAGTTGTTGTCATTTATTTCAATAAATTGAACCCTTTATCTCGCAGCAAGACCATCTTTGAACGTCATCAAGTTTGGGTATTATGGGCTAAAGTAATCGTTGCGGTACTCCCATCCGTGATTATTGGGCTGCCACTGAACGACTGGATGGATGCCCACTTAACGAATTGGCCGGTAATTTCGGTGACACTGATTACTTACGGCGTATTATTTATCCTCATCGAAAACTTTAACCGGCATCGACTACCGCGGTATTCAGAGCTATCCCATTTACCCATGAAGACCGCTCTTTTAATTGGTATTTTCCAAATCCTGTCGCTGATTCCCGGTACTTCTCGGTCTGGCGCAACGATCCTCGGTGCGATTCTAATTGGCACGTCGAGATATGTAGCCACGGAATTTTCATTCTTTTTGGCCATTCCAACCATGTTTGGCGCCTCAGCTCTAAAAATCATCAAATATTTCATGCATGGTAACACCTTTTCCAGTATGCAGTCAGCGGTGCTGCTAACTGGCGTACTGGTCTCTTTTATTGTGGCCTATCTGTCAATTAAGCTCCTCCTTAATTATATCAAACAAAACGACTTTAAAGTATTTGGATGGTACCGAATTATTTTGGGCATCATCGTAGTTGCTTATTTTGGACTGGTTAACTAATCGTTTATTGCTGCAAGACTTGGCCGTGCACAATTGATTTTATTCCCCCATCAGCGTACACTGCTAGCTAAAAGGAAGTGTTCCCGATGAATGAAATTACAATTACACCAGCTGCTGTTGACCTGTTAAAACAAAAACAACTGCTATCCAAAACACTGTTATTGATCACTGATGATGCCGGTGGTAAGTATTCACTTCAAGGCGGTGCCTGCAGTATCGGCACTAAGTTCACCATTGTAGTTCTAGATCAACCGGATGCTGAATATCACGTTACACTCAAAAATAATGCTGATCTGTCACTTTACACCTCTGATTACGATATCTACTTCTTAGGTCAGGGGTTGAAGTTAGATTATCAAAAGGCCATGCTGAACCTCACTAACAACGGTCAATTACTGGATAACAACGTCCAAATTGCTGATGGTAAAGAAATTTTAGCGGCCTTCAAGCAAGGTATTTTTGCGAATAGTGGTAATTGCTAACTTGAATTTTAACTAAATAAACACCAAAAGCCCATAGAGCAAGCATCAGCATGCTTGTTCTATGGGCTTTTATTAGCCGAATCTATTTAACTGCTAAGATACCTTGCTTTAGACGATTTAAACCATCCATCAGCCGTTCTTTAGGACAGGCAACGTTCATTCTTAAGAACTCTTGACCATCTCCACCATACACCGTACCTTCTGATAAGTACAGTCCAGTCTCCTGCCGAATAAACTGTTCGAGTTTATCAGAAGCCATATCAATCTCCCTGGTATCCAGCCAGACCAGATAAGTGGCATTGCCGGCAACAGTCTTCACGCCCGGCACATTTTCAGCCACAAATTTGGCAACGGTCTGTTTATTGCTCTCAATATAAGCACGCATGTCATGAACCCACTGATGCCCCTGCGTATAGGCCGCAATCGATGCGGGAATCGCAAACGAATTGGGTTCCGCCAGTTCATCCGTATTAAGGCCGCGCTCCACAATTGCGTGTAACACTGCGTTGGGAACAATCACCGTAGCGGCGTGCAAGGCTGCCACATTAAAGGTCTTGCTGGGCGACACCGCAGTCACACTATTTTGTTCATTGGTTTTATTTACTGACGCAAATGGTGTATACCCCTTATCCGGTGCCGTAATATCACCGTGAATTTCATCTGATAAGACCACCACATGATGCTTAGCAGCTAGTTCACCGATCCGTGCTAGGGTTTCTGCAGACCAGATCATCCCAACCGGATTATGCGGATTGCATAGGATCATCAAAGTCGTCAGCGGTTCGGCCATTTTGGCTTCCAGATCATCCCAGTCAATATGATAAGTTTCTTGATCATCCAAAACGAGGTCACTAGAAAGGACGTGACGTCCGTTATTCAAAATGGAATTGTAGAAAATATTGTACACGGGGGCTTGAATTAACACATTGTCACCAACGTTGGTCAGTCGTCTCACTGACGATGAAATCGTGGGCACCACGCCGGTTGAAAAAATCATCCAATCAGTATCCGGCCGCCAGTTATGTTCACTGGCATACCAACCTTGGACAGCATCAAAATATTTCTGTGGCACTTCTTCATAGCCGAAGATACCACTTTTAGCCCGTTCTTGAATCGCAGCTGTGATCGCAGGTAAGGTCCGGAAATCCATATCGGCCACCCACATTGGCAGTTCGTTATCTTTAACGTCCCACTTCACGGAATTGGTGTGCCGCCGATCAATTAATTCTGAAAAATCTGTCATGCCGGTTGTCCCCCTACGTTAATTTTAATCGCTGACTTATCGATGTCTGGATCATCTTGGATAACTTCACCGATTGCAGGTACGTTGATCACACCACTAATCGGGTTCTTCACACTATCGATCGTGGTAGTCACATCAGCGTTGATAGCCGTGCAATATTCAAACGCCAAATCGGTATTCACTAGCGAACAGTTCTCCAAGGTTAAATCATCCACATAACACAGTCCCTGGTCACTTTCAATCCAGCAGTTTACAAACCGGATGTGCTCGGTGTTCCAGGCGAGGTATTCGCCAACCAACGTTGAATCATACACGGTAACATTATCGCAATTCCAAAAGGCATCGTGAGTCTCAAAAGTAGAATTGTGAACTTCAATATTCTTGCTGCCGTCAAAGGCATAGTTACCGCTTAATTTCAGATGGTCAACGACGATGTTCTCACAGTTTTTGCCAAAATAATCGCCGGTGGCCGTAATGTGATCTAGCTTAATATCGTTACACCACCACAGCGTTTCAGCCGCATTACTAATGGTGATATTTGACAACTGAGAGTGACTCATATGACGGAATGTTTTGGTGGCTTCCACCATCACATTATCCATTGTCAGGTTCTTGGTATACCAAATACCGGCATGAGCTTCTAACTTGATAGTACTTTGGGTCACGTTAATGTTATCGGCATACCATAGCGGATATTTCCACTTGAAAATATTATGTTCAATGTTCAAATTTTTACTGTGCTTTAGCGGTGATTCGCCGTTTTGAAACGTACTGTTTTTAATGTTGAGGTCGTGGGCTTTAAATAGCGCTCGTTCGCCTTCAAAGACTTGCTGGTTGATTTCTTTCACAATAGTGTCCTTCCAAATTCTTGTCGTATAGTTATAGTTTAGTTTTAAACCACTTTGATGTCTAATAACTATTATCGTATAAACTTTAAAATCGTTATGAATTAAGCATACAACTTAAAGTCCACTCGAACCCAAGAAAAAGTTTCGTTTTCATCAACTGACCCATTATTTATAAGTAAAAAGTGTACCGATGACTTAAAACAGTCATTGGCACACGCTTAAACCTATTTATTTCGCGTCAGCCGGCGCACAATCAAACTCATTCCTTCGTGAAAGATACCGGGATGATTTCGGGCAAACCGCGACACCATTCTGTCAGTCAATGAGAAGTAATAGCGCCGCTTCGGATGCCGATCCGTAGCTGCTCGATAGAAGACCTTTGCCAGATCTTCGGACGTCGCTTCGGAATTAGTGAGCATCCCATTAAGTAATTTTCGGGTACCTTCTACTAATGCCGTATAAGGTGAATTAGGCGTTAAATTATGAAGCGCATTATCGATTGCAATATCCGTCCAAGCCGATTCAGTACCACCAGGTTCAATAATCACTGAGCGCAAGCCAAACTGGCGAATTTCGGTATCCAGTACATCTGACCAAACGTTCAAGCCACGCTTTGTGACATAGTACCAGCCGCCCAGTGGTGAATAGATATCGCCACCGATTGAAGAATTATTGATGATCCGACCGGTACCCTGCTGCCGCATCTGCGGTAAAACTAATTTGGTTAGTTCAGAAGCACCGACTAGATTAGTATCTAATTGCTTATGAACCTTATCAACACCAACTTCTTCCAGTGGTCCAAATTCCCCGTACCCGGCGTTATTGAGCAATACATCTACCCGCAGGCCATCCGCCAGGGCATCTTCAACAAACTGTTCGCGAGAATCAGCATCCGTCACATCCAACCGCATTGGGTGAATTCCTGAACCCGTTGGAATTTTTTCAACCCGCCGAGCACCGGCATAAACTTCCCAGCCATGTCTAGCAAATAATTTTGTTGCTGCAAAACCCATACCGCTTGAGGCACCTGTAATAAAAATGACTCGTTTTGACATCTCTAACGCTTCCCTTCAAATTGAAACCGCTTTTAATTCTTACTTTAAAGCTTTATTTTAAGAAATACAATCATTATCAGCAACTATGATTAGTCACTACAATCAGCCCTGCATATGCTGATCAGTCGCCTACCACGTTTCCGGATTCAACCGATCACTGTCATGACTTGCTAAATCTTCTTGATACATCTGCACTTTTTGATTTAAAAATTTCATTCGTTGCTGAGCGTCTTCTAATTGGCGCTTAGCATCTTGCTGCTGTGTTAAAACGATCTGGTAACGCTCAGTGATCGTACTTTCGCCTTCTAGACATATGCTGACGTACTCTTTCAAATGCTTGATCGACATGCCAGTATTCCGAAAACAAAGATCCATTCTTAACCAGTTAACCGCTTCTTCATCAAATACTCGCTGATTTTGAGCGTTACGTTTCACTGAAGGCACTAGCCCTTGATCAGTGTAATAGCGCACCGTGTACGCGGTAATATTCAATAATTTAGCGGCGTCTTTTACTAACAGTTCCGTCTTGGTTTCTCTGATCATCTTAACCGCCCCTTTTCGTTCACAGATTGATCTGAATGCTAATCTTAAACTTTTAATTGAGATTCTACAAGTTAATTTTCTACTACTAATGTTAACGGTTATGATATCGAAAACTTCAAAAAAATTTCAAAATTTAGTTTACAAATTATGAAAAGATGATAAGATACTGATTAGAGATTAAAAAACGTAGGAAAGACAAGTAAGTTAAGTCAGCCTGTCAGTGAGTTGGGAAATGGTGTGAACCCAATCAGTGTTCGGCTTTTCTGAATAACACTTTCTCAGTTGCGGGCTGAACCAGTTTGAAGTAAGCTTCGCCGTCACCGAAACGTTACCATCGGAGCGTATGTTTGTACGTGTGAGGTGGCTTATCTACGGATAGGCAACTTGGGTGGTACCGCGAAATGAAGTCTTTCGTCCCTTGATTATGGGATAGAAGACTTCTTTTTTTATCCCAAATCTAATCTAGAGGAGCGGTATCATGCATTTAATTATTCCAAAATCTTATGAACCAAAGTTGACGGTTCGCGAAACACAAACGGCTATTCGATATATTCGGGAAACTTTTCAGGATGAATTCCGTAAGCAATTAAACTTGTCACGGGTCTCAACCCCCATGTTTGTCGAAAAGAAAACTGGTTTAAACGATAACTTGAACGGTGTTGAAAAACCCGTTTCATTTACCATGAAAGACATGGGCGACGAACCAATCGAAATTGTCCACTCACTGGCAAAATGGAAGCGAGTTGCTTTGAAGCGTTACGGTTTCAAACTTCATGAAGGCCTCTACACCAACATGAACGCCATCCGTAAAGACGAAACATTGGATAACTTCCACTCCGCTTACGTCGACCAATGGGACTGGGAGAAGATCATTACCAAAGATGAACGGACTGTTGATACGTTAAAGGCCACTGTTCGCCAGATTTTCAAAGTCATCAAGCACATGGAACACGAAGTCTGGTACAAGTTCCCACAATCCGTTTATCATTTACCAGATGAAATTCACTTTGTCACCACCCAGGAACTTGAAGACCGCTGGCCAGACAAGACACCAATGGAACGTGAAGATTTGATTGCTAAAGAACTTGGCTGCGTCTTCATCATGCAAATTGGCGGTGCTTTAAAACGGAGCGGCAAGCGTCATGACGGCCGGGCCCCTGACTATGACGACTGGAAATTAAACGGCGATATCATCTTCTGGTACGAACCACTCAACCAAAAGATTGAAATCTCCAGCATGGGTATCCGGGTCGATGCTGAATCCATGAAGAAGCAACTCAAGATTGCTGGTGCTGAAGACCGTTTGAAATTACCATATCACCAAATGGTCCTCAACGAAGAAGTCCCTTACACCATTGGTGGTGGCATTGGTCAATCACGGCTGTGCATGCTGTTATTAGGCAAGGTCCACGTTGGTGAAGTGCAATCCTCACTCTGGCCTCAAGATATGATCGATAAGTGTGAAGCAGCGGGGATTCACCTGCTGTAAGGTGTGGAAGCAGGCGGTTAGAGACTGGAGCCTAAGACGCTTTTAGCAAAAATCCCGGTTTTGGATTTATGCTAAAAGTGACTTAGGTGCAAGTCTCTGCCTGCTGGAACCCGATTAAGCTATATAAACGAAAAGAATCAAAAACTGATTTGCCATAAAAAGCGGACCCCCAGAGTTGAAATCAACTTTGAGGGTCCGTTTTTACATTTGTGTGAGCCATGTGCTCTCACCCACTCCGTTGCGCGAAACCGGCCACTCGTCGTAGGGGTCGCTCCGGAGCTAGCCCCTGCGCTTCGCTTGTGGCGAATCTCCTCCGTCTCCCGTAGTTATAGGCAAGCAAAGGACGCTTGCCAACAACTACTCGCACCACGGTTGGCCAGTTTCGCTCCACTACATTTACATTAGTCCATTATTACTACCAAACTTGTTGGTTGCTGTCGCAAATAATCATCAATCATTTCAACCATTTGCTTTCCTCAATCCGTGCTTGAATCTCGTCTCTCACCTCACGAAACACCCGAAGTTTAGTCTCCTCATCACCCACAGCTTGTGCCGGGTCCGGCAGTGGCCAGTGGACTCTGCGAACCTGTGGTGGCGTTACTGGGCATCTATCCCGCGCATCACCGCACAGGGTCACGACAACATCACAGTTAGCTAAATAGTCTGGATCAATTAGCTTCGAATATTGCTGTGAAATATCAATACCGACCTCCGCCATTACTTGAACTGCCACCGGGTTTAGACCGTGCCGTTCAACACCCGCACTGCGCACTTCCCATTCAGGGCTAAGCAGCGTTCGAGCTAAACCCTCAGCCATTTGACTGCGACAGGAATTGCCGGTACACAGAAAATATACGCGCTTCATTAAGCTCACATCCGTTCGTTTGTCTTATCTCAAATTATACAGGTAATGCTGCTGCAGAACCAGAAACGCTTCTTGCAAACTATTATTACGTTATAATATAGGAAATAATATTCTTTTAATCCACCAACGAGGTGATCCTATGAGTCAGGTAAAACTGCAAGCTGCCTACTACCATCAACCGGATAAACGACTGCGCGAAACCCAGGCAAAACTATTTGCTGCGCTCCGCAGTGTTTTTAAAGAGAAACAAGATTTTGATAATATCCGAGTGAGCACCCTTTGCCAGTTGGCTGGTATTGCACGGCAAACCTTTTATCGCCACTACACCGCTATTGGCGAAGTGATCGAATTAAACATCGCCTGGGTCGCTAACGACTTTCTAAAACAAACGGACCAGATCCATGATTCAACGCGTTATGCGCCACGACTAATGGTAGATCTGATCGACCAAAACCGAACTTCATTTGCCATGATTTTTTGGAGCCATACAGAACAACCAGTGACTGAATATCTTATTCGTGACATGCGCCGCGTCAATGTCATTCGATCAACGAATACACCGGAAGCAATCTTTGCTATCGAATTATATGCCCGAATGCTGATCAATTTTGCCCAGTTAATGATTATCCACTCTGAGCTTAGTCGCGATGAATTCATTAACCTCTATCAAGCCCTCATTCCAGCTCCAGAAACCATTTTCCATGAGAAATAAATCTATATTAGTGACAAACTACCCTATTTTGACAACAAACTGGGGTGTTGTTTTTTTAATTGACCGTCTACAATGGGAACCAATAAATGCGGGAGGTAATTCAAATGAAGTTTATTACGCTAGAAGAACACTGGGAATCACAACGGGTCAACGATGCAGCGAAGCCTTACATGCCAGCACCTGTTAATCCCCATAAGAATCCGGACGATCATAGTATCGAACAGTATCTGGCAAATGCACCAAAAGGCAATACTGATCTGACCAGCGCTGGTGAAAATCGGCTGCAATTCATGGAAAACAACGATATTCAAATGCAAATTATGGGCTATGGTGATGATTCACCGCAGAACTTAGATCCTAAAGTAGCCGTTGATTTATGCAAGATGGCTAACGATGATTTAGCGACTGCTATTGCCACTAACCCTGACCGTTTCGGTGTCTGGGCTACTTTGCCCGTTGGTGATCCTGCAGCGGCTGCCACTGAATTGGAACGTGCCGTTAAAGAAAAGGGTCTCCAAGGTGCCATGATTCACGGTTACTATGATGATAAATTCTTTGATGATCCAATGTATGACCCAATTTTTGCTAAGGCAGAAGAACTGGATGTTCCCCTGTATTTCCACCCAGCTTTCATTCCCCAAGAAATCACCGAACACTATTATGAAGGCCAAGGTTGGTCAGAGTTAACCGGCATCATGTTTTCTCGCGCTGGCTGGGGCTGGCACGAAGATCTGGGCGTCCAAATGGTCCGGCTGATCTTAGCTGGCGTTTTTGACCGTCATCCAAAGTTAAAAATCATCACCGGTCACTGGGGCGAAATGGTGCCAAACTTCCTCGAACGGATGGACCAAACGATGGGCCTGTCCGTCAATCTCGACCGCAGTATCAGTGAAACTTACCGGGATAACTTCTACATCACGCCAAGTGGCATGTTCTTCCCCGCACAATTACAGCTAGCTATGACTGAAATGGGTGCAGATCACCTGATGTACTCACTGGATTACCCATACAACCATCCCGAAGGTTCTGTTAAGTTCTTGACGGACTCCAATTTAAGCAAGGAAGATCAAGAAAAGATTGCTTATGGGAATGCTGCTAAAATGCTTCATTTAAAGTAATCGCGCCGTTTAATTTTTTCAAACAATAATACAAAGACCGAACTACATTGATGTGCAGTTCGGCTTTTTTGATTTATATCTGTTCAATTCTCACACTAACGGACTGATATTTTTATAAAAGAATGTAAAGAAGCATTTCCAAAGCAAAAAAATGCGTTAGTATTTATTTGATAGCAAAATAGTGCTGTTAAATTAGTACTTTACAAACATTATTTACTAATATCTAAATAAGCTTCAATACTATCTTGCTTTATGGTGTTATTTTAGTCTTTTTTTAACAGGTTTATGTACATTGCTCATTAAAACACTTTGGCATTATGGTATCCTTATTTATAGATTATTTTCATTAAAACACCGCTTTTATACCTAAATAACGAGTGAACATCCTGGAAGGAGCCTTAACGATGACTGATCGTTATATCCTGTCGCTAGATGTTGGTACGTCGAATGTTTCAGCAACTTTGCTGGATCACAACTGTAACAGCGTCTCCACAGAACAAAAGCCAATTACGCACTTTTCTCCTCATCCCGGCTGGTCCGAGGAAGATCCTGAGGAAATCTGGCGCAACCTGCTATCTTGCATCACTAATATCTTAATTATGGGCAAGATCAAGCCCGTCAATATTGCAGGCATCGGTATTTCAAATCAACGTGAAACGACCATCATTTGGAACCGGCATACCGGTAAACCAATTCATCGTGCACTGGTTTGGGAATCGCGGCAGACTGAAAATATCGCTAAGAAACTGATCAGCAGCGGTTATTCCAATATGATCCACGAAAAAACCGGTCTCTTTATTGATTCTTATTTCTCGGCCACCAAAATTAATTGGCTCTTATCAAACGTTGAGGGGGCTCAGCGGCAAGCCGAGCAAGGTGATCTTTTATTTGGCACCTTGGATACTTGGATCATTTGGAAATTAACGAACGGTCATACCCACGTTACGGACTACACCAACGCCAGCCGAACCATGTTATTTAACATTGAAACGCTGAAATGGGACCAAGATATTTTGACCCTACTTAACGTCCCTAGAAAGCTATTGCCTGAGGTAAAATCCAACTCGGAGGTTTATGGTTACACCGATGAAAAGACGTTTTTTAATGTCAAAGTTCCAATTGCCGGTATTGCCGGTGATCAGCAGGCCGCCCTCTTTGGCCGCTTCTGTACTAATCCCGGTGACGTGGTTAGCACGTACGGTACCGGTGCCTTCATTATCATGAACACCGGCTCTGACATTAAGCTATCTGATCGTAATTTGCTGTCGACCATCGCTTATGGCATCGATGGTAAGGTGACCTATGCGCTTGAAGGCAGTATCTTTGTTGCCGGTGCTGCCATGGAGTGGCTGAAAAACGGCCTTGAAATGATTGACAACATCGAAGACGCTGCCACAATGGCCGATCAGTCAACTGATAACGGACAACTCTACGTCGTCCCAGCTTTTACCGGTCTCAGCGCACCGTACTGGGATCCTAATGCTAATGGCGCGTCATTTGGCATCACTCAAAAAACCACCAAGTACGATTATATTCGGGCAACGCTGGAATCAATCGCGTATCAGACTACCGATATCATTTACAGTATGAAAAATGATACTAAACTTGATGTGCGCAGTCTCTACGTTAACGGTGGTGTTTCAACCAATAATTACTTGATTCAATTTCAATCTGATATCTCCGGTATTGATATCTATCGTCAAAATACTTCTGACGCTGATTTACGGGGTGTTGGCTTCCTAACAGGCTTAGCAGTTGGCTTTTGGGAAGATCTTGATGAGATCAAACGTCATTCAGGACAGGGTAAACTATTTATTCCTAAAATGACGCAGCCGCGCAGACACATTCTTTATCGGGGCTGGCAACGTGCGATTCGAGCCGTTAGAGAATACACAAATGATATAGATTAGACCAAGTACTACTTTCACTTGTGATTTATATAACAAATCGTCTTAAATTACAAAATAATGCTATTATTTGTAAAATAATACTAGCAAAATTTTGCAATAACATTTTTTTGCAATCTATTAGTGCATTTTTCTGCTATAGTTAAGTATGTAAGCGATTTATTAAGCAGATTACGGGGGGTAAACAATGAAAGAGATTCTTTTGGATAAGCCTTCACTTTCTCAATATAAAAGTCTAGGCAGTTACTTACAGTCGTTTTCAGATATTACTCAGATTGATGCCCTATACTACAGTCTTTCGGGGGTATTAGTGCACCACGATCACGTCTATACAGATGAACAACAGATTCAATTGCAATTGGACATCCACGAATTTATCAATTACACCATTTTCCCCGTAATCTTAGACTATAAATTTTCTGGTTTCATCCTGTGTAATTCCGCCAAGATCTCACAGCAGCGGATCAAATTATCTAAGGATTACATTACCAATATTTTCGAAGAGGTCTTTGATAATGAATCTGAACACGGCGTTCATACAAGCGTTCTTAACTCGCTGAACACTCAGGAATTCAACCATATTAATTACCTCAGTATCCTATTAAAAATCTCACCGCAATACCATAACTTTGATGAAACCAACTCCAATCCAGTAGCAGAGCATCTGGAAAACGATTATACTGAGTCATTTACCAGTTTAAAAAAGGCCAATGACTACGTAGTCAAAAACATTACCAAGCCCTTGTCATTAAACGAGGTCTCTAACCGCGTTTACTTATCCCCATCGTACCTTAGCCGACTATTTAAAAAGTACCTCAACATTACGTTTATCGACTATATCAACCATCTTAAAATCGCCAAAGCTAAGGAACTTTTGGCGCTGTCAACGCGACCAGTTAATATCATTGCGACCGACGTTGGTTTTTCTCAAACCAGTTACTTTACCAAGACATTCAAAAAAATGGCTGGTACCACGCCCTCATTATTCCGACGGCGTCACGCAGCCACCACTAAGATTTTTACGATTCCCCACGTGGTTAGCTGGAACGAAGAGGATACCGTATTTGATGTTTCCAAACGCTATTTTAAAGATAAGAAGATTGATTTCTTTTACCAAACGGCCAACGACTTTTTGTATGTCAATAGTATCGATGGTCTAACCGATTCAACCGAAAACCGGGGTTGGTTATTCACCGTTGATGGCAATCAGCCAACTGAGTCAGCCAACCAAGTTGAAGTTGACAGTATTGCAGAGATTCAGTGGATCTATACGGATCTAAATCGTCTATAACTAGAGAAGCCAATAAAAAACGGGTCTAAGCTTTTTAGTGTTGATTAAGTTCAACACTGAGAAACTTAGGCCTGTTTTTTTGCAAAAAAAGGACACCTAGTCTCCCAGGCGTTATACTT
>NZ_BJDO01000005.1 GCF_005405185.1 Secundilactobacillus hailunensis | reverse complement strand
TCCAGTGCTGTGTGTTTGGATCTAGGCATACAAAAATCCCTCCATAGTCATCAAATGAATTATTGTATTTCATCTGACAACCATAAAGGGATTATCGCAACTAGAGACGAGGTAGGGGATGATTGCTTGACGAATAATCGTCCCCTTTTTAAGCCCCATGGCCTGCATTGTGTCGATGATGTCAGGTGAAAGTTCATCCATGCTGTCGGCGTAGACTTTAGTGAGGTAGGCAACACTGTGGAAGGTGATACCAACCACTGCGGCGTCAGCACCTAATCCGAAGACCACACTATAGATCAGTACCCAGAGAACGGTTGGAATCGCACGGATGACGGCCATCAGGCTTTGAATACCGAGGACTAAAGACGTGGGTGCCAATCGTCTCGTACTGGCTAGAGCGAAGAAAAAAGCCAATACTGAGCCAAGTAGCGTGGTTAAAAAGGCTAATAAAATACTTTGACCTAATGCACCTAAGAGGGTGGAAAAGGTGGTGTTGGTAAGTCGCGGTTGCAGGAACATGATTTTAATGTTTTCGGCAAAACTTACGAGAGCTGCACCTAATTTAAAGTGGCTTGGAATCATCGTTGGTAACGTGATGAGTGTGATATAGGTCAGTACAAGCAGTGTCAGCATAATGGTTATTCGGCGTCGATCCCGAAAGCGGAGGGGAATTGTCAGCCTCGGACCTGCTGGTATTTGAGTGGGCAATGAAATTTGATTCTCAGGTTTGATCATGATAATAACCTCCCAATCAGATTGGAAATCAGCTCAACCGTGACGACTAAAATAATGACTGACAAAACGACTAGACCGGCAGCCCCGTATCTAAGGCTTTTAAAGTAGAGGTTAAAAATAAAGCCAATACCAGTTCCTGTCAGCAAACCCACTAAAGTTGCATCACGAACGTTATTTTCAATCATATAAAGGATCCAGGACATGAGTGCCACGGCGATTTCCGGTAATAATCCTTGAAAGATAACCTGAAGGTAAGTGGCACCGGTAGCCTGTAATGCCTGAATCTTTTCGGTGCCAAAATCCTCAATGGTTTCCATAAAGGCCCGCGTCAGAAAACCCAGAGTCATGAAAAAGAGTGCGAGGAACCCAGTTAGGTCGTTTTGCTTGAACGAGAAGAGTAGGATCATCGCCCATGCAACGATTGGAATGTTTCGAAGCAGGGATGAAAATCCACGAATGACCCAACTGACAGTAATGGCTGCGGTCAGTGTTTTGGCACCGATAATCGCTAGAAATAAGGCACCGATAGCGGCACAAGTAGTCGCTGCTACGGCTACTAAAAAGGTTCGGAAGAGTTGCTGGCTGATTTCTTGCCAATAACCTTGTGAAGCTTCATTGGGAATGAAATTTTGAATCAACCAAGCAATACCATCCTGAATATTTAATAACGAATGGGTCTGAAATCCCAGTCCAAAAGATGCACCGGCATAGGCTAGTCCGAGAATGACTAATATGAGTGACAGCCGGAAACGTTTTTTATTGAAGAAATGGTTTACTTGCTGAAGGTTAGAATTCATGGACTAAACTCCCTTCAGAATGGGCATCCTTTCGGTATATTCCGGTAACTGCAGTATCGGAAAGGGCTGGCGTACGATCATCGAAAACGACCTGGCCGTTGTTAATACCAATCACATGATCGGCATATTTGCGTGCAATATCGACTTGGTGGAGGTTGATCAAAACGGAGATACCCTCATTAACAGCAAGGTCTTTCAAAATATCCATGACGGTAATGGTTGATTTAGGATCTAGTGAAGCAATCGGTTCATCACACAAAATAATTTTGGGATGTTGCATGAGTGCCCGGGCAATCCCAACCCGCTGTTTTTGACCGCCACTGAGATTCCGGCATTGCTGATAGGCAAATTCTTCGAGGCCAACTTTTTGAAGCAGTTTTAAAGCTTCTTCTTTTTCGCGGGTATTGTAAATCGAGAAAATGCCAGCGAAATTTGACTTGGTCCCTAAGCACCCATGCAGAACGTTTTCAATGGCTGTTAGCGGTTCAATGAGGTTATAACTCTGAAAAATCATCCCGATATGACTGCGGGCACGACGCAATTGTGCTCGATTTAACTGACGCATATCGACCTGATCAAATAGGATTTCACCTTCATCGTCACGAATAAGTTGGTTGATACTGCGCAAAATGGTTGTTTTACCGGCACCAGAAGGCCCGATAATGACGGTTACTTCACCGGGCTGAACGCTAAAAGAAACATCCGTCAGCGACATTTTTTCGCCATCGTAGCTCTTAGCTAGATGATTCACGGTTAGCATATGGAGGACCTCCTTTGTCAGTAATTACTCACCTAATACTTTATGAGTGGGTGCGTACCATTTATCGGAAATGGCAATGAACTGAGTATCACCATTCTTAGGCAGCAAACTGTGCACTTTGGAATTGGCTGGTGCGAAGAACTTTTTATCTTTAGTGATTCGCGATGAGGTTAGCGCTGCGATAATCTTCTTGGTATCTGATTTGCTAACTGTCTTTGTATTCACCGCAATCGGTTCATTTTGGACTGGATAAGCTGCCAAAGCGATGCTTTCCTTACCGCGAACGTGATTAAACGGTGCCGGTGCATTGGCATTGATCTTAAAGTCAGCCCCTGCTTTGGTTGAATCGTTGGTAAACTTACCGTATGATACCAGATCCATATCATCGAAAGCCGCTACATCAGCGTCTCCCTTAAGTAGGTTGACGGCTGAACCTTGGTGCGAGCCGCCAAACAGGACCTTAGAGAAGAATTTATTGCTTTGTTGAAGATCATCCTTATTTTTGAGTTTAAAGCTGGTTTGGATGGCTCCCGCTGGAATGGCAAAGCCAGATGTTGAGGTGTTTGAAACGAACGACATCTTCTGACCTTTGATTTTTTCCAGGCTAAATTTACCATTCACTTTGTACTGGTTGGCCTTATCTTTCGGGACCATAATGTAACTGTGGTACTGTGCGTCTTTTAATGTGCCGGACTTACCAGAGTAGGTTAAAATTGGTTCAACTGAAGCGTTTTGCTTATGTGCTTGAATGTAACTGTCTGGCCCCATTAGTGCGATCTGGGCCTTTCCAGATGAGATTGCTTGAATGGCTACGTTATAGTCAGTAGTGGTCTTAACGGTAACCTTTTTTCCGGTTGCTTTGTGAATCTCGTTAGCTAGTGCTGTTCTAGCAGGACCAGCTTCTTTAGCTGAGTCGCCAGGTAGGAAAACGACTGTGAGATCTTTAGCTTTTTGATGACCGCCTGATGTATTCGAAGAACTACAGCCTGCAGCTGCAAGTGAAAGGCCGATGATCCCCGCGGTAAATAAACTTGATTTTAAAATATTCATGTGAATAACCCCTATCTAGTTTGATAGGGTTAATAGTAACGGGTGATTGTAAATACAACATAAATCCTTCGTAAATGTTTATAGATAACGTGTAAATATTTGGTAAATAAGACTAGCAATGGTATTAGAAAAAGCTATGGAAAGGCGTAATTTTGGTGTCATAGTCCAGTTTGTAGTATGTTGGAAGGGAAAAGTAGTTAGTTGTAAACAGGAGGGATGAATATGGCATTTGATTACGATACGATTGTGATTGGTGGCGGACCAGGCGGATTAGCCGTTGCATATGGTTTAAATGATAGTCAAAGTGTTTTAGTGATCGAGGGCAACCTATGGGGTGGCACGTGCCCTAACTTCGGCTGTGACCCGAAAAAAATGCTTTATGGGGTCGTTGAAGCTCGGCGACAGGCTATCCGCTATCAGGAGAGCGGTTTGCCGGTAGAGCCCAAAATCGACTGGTCGGCAATGATGGCGTTTAAGCATAGTTATACGGATAAAGTGCCGACTGGGACTGCGGCTGGTTTAAAAAGTGCGGGAATCAATCAGCTTCACGGCACCGCTTCATTTGTAGATAAACACACCTTACGAGTGGGAGATCAACAGGTCACGGGTAAGCAAATTGTCATTGCAACTGGTGCTAGGCCTAATATTCCTGATATTCCTGGTAAAGCAGCCTTTAAAACGAGTACTGATTTTTTGAACTTGGCGCATTTACCAAAGAAAGTTGGTTTCGTGGGTGCCGGCTACGTGGCTATTGAACTGGCAAACATTGCGGTGGAAGCGGGTGCTGAAGTCCATATTTTTCAGCATAATGATCGGCTGCTGCGTAATTTTCCGCGAGCCTATACTGAACGCTTAAAAAAGCTTTTGGCAGATAAGGGCATCCAGTTTCATCTGAATACAAACGTGACAGAACTCAATGCGGTTGGTAATGATCAGATCAAAGTTATCACCGATCATGCGGCCCCCATCACGCTGAACGCTATTTTTGCGGCGGCTGGACGGCGACCAAATCTAGATCAGCTAAATCTGACCGGTATCGGCGTTGACATTGAACCGCAAGGCGTTAAAGTTGATGATCATTTAAGAACCAATGTGTCATCGATCTATGCGATTGGTGATGCAATTGCTAAATCGGTACCTAAGTTGACGCCAGTTTCTGGTATTGAAGGGCGTTACGTGGCAGGACTGCTCACTGGTGAAAATAGTGGACCGATTCATTATCCAGCAATTCCGCATACCGTGTTTGCAGGACCAGAACTTGCTCAAGTTGGGATGACACTGGAAACAGCTGAACGGGAAACGGAACAATATGTGATTCATGATCAGCCTGTGGGGACTTGGTATACGTACCACCGGCTGCAGGATAAAGATGCCCACGTGACGACGATCGTTGATAAAGCCACTGGCAAATTAGTTGGGGCTGTCGTTTTAGCGGTCAACGCTGAAGAGCTGATTAACGATTTCTCTGAGTTGATCACCCATCAAACGTCAGCTGAAAAGGCCACTGACTGGACGCCAGTTTATCCCAGTGTTACCAGTGATTTAGGCTATTTTTATTAATTGAATAAACGACTAAGATCCCTCGTGTGCACCTGCATACGAGGGGTTTAGCGTGTTAAAATAAATCATTAGAATTTAGGAAGTGGCAAAATGAATAAAGCAGCAGATATTTACCAGCAAATTATGGCTGATCCGCAAAACGCGACCTTTACGCAACAGGGGATTGAGCCGTTGTATCACGTGGAACCAGAAGCACGGATCCTGATTATCAGTCAGGCACCCAGCCGTAAGGGTCAAGAATCGATGACGTACTGGGATGATCCCAGTGGTGACCGGTTGCGCGCATGGATGGGTATGAGTCGTGAAGAATTCTATCATTCTGGGGAATTAGGGGTGGTGCCCTTGGACTTTTATTTCCCGGGAAAAGGTAAGCAGGGTGATCTACCGCCACGAAAGGGTTTCGCCGAAAAATGGCACAAACCAGTTCTTGAATTGATGCCAAAGGTTTCGTTGACGCTGTTGATCGGTGCCTATGCGCAAAAGTATTATCTGCAAAAGCGCCGGCAAAAGACGCTGACGGAAACGGTGGCCCATTATCAGGATTATTTACCAGAATATTTCCCCATCGTTCATCCTTCACCACTAAATTACGGCTGGATGCACCAGCACCCTTGGTTTGAGGAATCAGTGGTACCGGAATTACAGGCGGATATTAGACGGTTACTGGCTGAATAAGCAGACTGTGGGTAATGTGCAGCCAGTTAACGGTCTATTTATTAATAAAAAGTAAGTATTTTTGATTAATGGCTTGAAGATTCACCAAATTTACGGTACTGTATACGCCAGGATTACTAGAAATGGAGTAAGAGTATGGATGAGCAGGTATTCTTTGATTTTGATGGTACCATTGTTGATTCTGAACGCGGAATCGTTTCAGCCGTTAAAAAAATGGTCACGGAGATGCAGTTGCCACGGTTAACGGATGCTCAGTATCGGTTATTTATTGGACCAACATTAACGGTTAGTCTGAAACGGTTTTTCCCAACTCTGTCCCAAGAGCAGGTGACCGCTGCCGTTAAACAATACCAAGCAGAATATGATACTAAGGGGTTGTTTCAGTTAGATGTTTATCCTGGGATTGAAGCGGCACTGACAACGTTGAAGTCTACTGGCTACCAGTTGAACGTGGCTTCGGCTAAACCAGAATGGGTGCTGCGCCGAATCATTGATAAATTTCAGTTAAACACGTATTTTAATGGGATTTATGGCGCTGCTTCAGACGAACGGGTTCGCTCCAGTAAAACGGCGATATTGGCTTACGGCATTGAAAAAAGCGGTGCTTCACGAGATCACAGTGTGATGGTTGGCGACCGCTATACCGATATGGCTGGCGGTAATGCAAACCAAGTGAAAACTTTGGGTGTGACGTATGGTTTTGGCGATGCAGCAGAGCTCAGAGCTTCCAATGCAACGGCACTGGTTGCCTCTCCAGCAGAGTTACCGGCTGGTGTGACAAAATTATTGAGATCTTAAAGTTAAAGAGCGCTTTAAAAATGGCGACTCTTTTTTAGTCAAATTAAGTAGTATCAAGTGGTAGTTAATGCGTAAAACGAGAAAGTAAAATCGAGGTAATTCTAGTGATTGAACTGCTTAACGTTAACAAGGAGTATCAAGATCAGCACGCCCTGGATCATTTAAGTCTCACCATTAATGACGGTGAGCTCTTTGTGCTGGTCGGACCTTCCGGTAGTGGAAAAACCACGCTGTTAAAAACGATCAATCGGTTGGTCGTCCCAACGTCTGGACAGGTTAAAATTGATGGCAAAGATGTGGCAACTGTTAATTTACAGCAGTTACGCCGGCGGATTGGCTATGTTTTGCAGACTGGGGCTTTATTTCCCAATATGACTGTGGCTGAAAATGCCAGCGTGCAACTGGATAACTTAAAGTGGCCAGCAGAGAAGAAGCACAAAAGAATTGCTGAACTCATGACGGAAGTTGGTCTGGACCCAGACCATTTTCTGAGCCGGATGCCCAGCGAGCTTTCCGGTGGAGAGGCACAGCGGGTCGGCATTGTGCGGGCCTTAGCTGCGAAACCTAGTTTAGTTTTAATGGATGAATCATTCAGTGCCTTAGACCCAGTTTCACGAAGACAGCTGCAGCAAATTGTCATTAACCTTCATCGGGATCTAGACAGTACCATTGTGTTTGTGACTCATGATATGCACGAAGCTTTGCGGCTAGCAGACAGGATCGCTGTCGTGTACAATGGCAAGCTGCAGCAGGTAGGCACGCCCACTGAGATCCTGACAGAACCGGCGAACGCTTTTGTTAGCAACTTCTTTGCGGATGAACAGCAGGCGAACCAGTTATTGGGACAAGTCTTGGCGGCTGGTTTTGGTCGACCGGCCAAGGCTCACGAACCAGGGACAAAGATGGTCAAGGGGCAAAGTATCTTCGAATGGGCAACTGCGCTTCAAGAGTCGCAGATCGATCAAGTTATCGTGGGTGACACAGTCTTGAGTGATCACGATTTAATTGATTATTTAGCTTCACTGGAAACGGAAGGTGACCATCATTAATCAATTGATCAGTTATATTAATAAGAACCATAGTGATCTGTTACAAGCTTTGTGGCAGCATATTTCGATTTCTCTGATTGCCATGCTGATCACAATTTTGATTGCCATACCGTTAGCCATCGTCCTGATCAATCATCGCCGTATTGGTGAATTTTTCTTACAAGTTACTGGGGTGATTCAAACGATTCCCAGTCTAGCGGTCTTAGGGATTCTCATTCCGTTCGTTGGGATTGGGACGGTTCCTGCAATTATTGCTTTAGTACTGTATGCAATCATGCCGGTTTTTCAAAATACCTATGCCGGGCTCACCAATATTGATCCCGTTTTGTTAGAGGCTGCGGATGCGCTTGGTGTCACGCCACAATTTAAACTGTTTAAAGTTGAATTACCGTTAGCTATGCCGATGATCTTATCGGGGATTCGAATCGCCACCGTGCTCGTTATTGGGACCGCGACGTTAGCTGCCTTGATTGGCGGTGGCGGTTTGGGGACCTATATTCTGTTGGGTATCCAAACCAATAACAACACTGCGCTACTGGTGGGTGCGATTCTCTCAGCTATTTTGGCATTATTAGCTAATTGGCTGATTGCGGCGTTATCAAAAGTACCTTTAAAGCGGCTAGGAATCGGTGTTTTAGCGTTGGTTATCATCGGTTTTGGCGGCACCGTTGGCCGTAACCTATTGAAGCCGCAGACTGAAACTGTGACGATTGCTGGTAAATTAGGCGGTGAACCTGAAGTCCTGATCAATATGTATAAGGATTTGATTGAACAAAATGATACCAAGGTTAAAGTGACGCTAAAGCCTAACTTTGGTGGCACTAGCTTCCTGTTTAAGGGACTTCAAAGTAATAAGATCGATATTTATCCTGAGTTTACGGGAACCATTTTACAGACGTTGGTCAAGGGTAACCATACTGTTAATCATGATCCGCAGATTGCTTATCAAGACGCCCGTCACGATGTCAAACAGCAGTTCAACATGACTTACTTGAAACCGATGGCTTATCAGAATAACTATGCGGTGGCCGTTCGCAGGGAGACCGCAACGCGTTATCATTTACGCACGATTTCTGATTTAGCACGGGTTTCTAATCAGCTCTCCGGAGCGTTTGATCCGGACTTTTACCAGCAAAGCAATGGTTATCCAGGGTTGACTAAGGCTTATGGGCTGCGCTTGAAATCAGCCAAAACTATGGAACCGTCATTGCGCTATGAAGCGCTGGCTGATAAACGGGTGGACGTAACGGATGGGTATACAACTGATCCGCAGATCAAGGAATATCACTTAGTTGTGCTCAAAGATAATCAGCACTTTTTCCCAACGTATCAGGGAGCGCCTTTGATGAAAGCTAGCTTTGCCAAGCAGCATCCGGCAATCGTTAAACAGCTCGACCGATTAAGCGGTAAAATTTCAATTAGTGATATGCAGAGTATGAACTATCAGGTGACCGTTAAGCACCGTAAAGCTTCAGTGATTGCGCGGCAATATTTAACAGCGCATCATTATTTGAAGTAAACTAAAGCACCAAACAAGCTGGCAACAGTTTGTTTGGTGCTTTTTTTGGGAAAGATTTAGGCATTCCAAATTATATTTTCATGGGGATTCCAGGTGAATATAACTAAAGCCTTAATTAATCCGCTTACATCATGAAATTTTCCTTGTAATTAAAATTTATGGTGGTAATATTAGTTTTGGAAATTGAGCGGGCGCTCAGTCGAAAACAATTGAATTGCTTTGAATGTTTGGATCAAAGAAATGATAACTTGATATGGAATTAAACCCGGACGCTTATCTTTATATCAAATTTGGATTTCAATGACCAACCGAATTTCTAAGCCAATAGAAAAGAGGTTTTAACGATGAAAGAAACAAATACAGAGAAACATAACTTCGTACAGGGCGTTAACGGTGAGGGTAAGAGCCTGGATGAGGTTAACGGTTCAGTCGAGGTTCCGAAGAACGCAGGTTTTTGGAAAACCTTGATGGCGTATACCGGCCCTGGTATTTTAATTGCCGTTGGCTACATGGATCCCGGTAACTGGATCACGTCAATTGCTGGTGGGGCACAGTTTAAATATAAGTTACTTGCCGTGATCCTGATTTCTAGCTTGATTGCGATGCTGCTGCAAGCTATGTCAGCTAAACTGGGTATTGTAACTGGTAAAGACCTAGCTCAACTGACCCGGGAACGGACGAGTAAGGGCATGGGCATCGTGCTTTGGGTAATTGCTGAATTAGCGATTATGGCAACTGATATTGCCGAAATTATTGGTTCAGGGATTGCCTTGCAGCTGATTTTCAAAATCCCGTTAGTTGTTGGTATTTTGATTACAGCTGCCGATGTTTTGCTGTTACTGGTACTGATGAAATTAGGGTTCAGAAAAATCGAAGCAATCGTGGCAACGTTAGTGGCTGTTATTTTATTGGTCTTCGCTTATGAAGTTGCTTTATCAAATCCAAGTATTGCGGGTATTATCGGTGGTTACGTTCCGAAGACGGATATTATTACTAATCATTCAATGTTATACCTCTCCTTAGGAATTGTGGGTGCCACGGTGATGCCCCATGACCTGTATCTAGGCTCATCGATTTCACAAACCCGTCAGCTTGACCGTTCAGATAAAAAAGACATTGCTAAAGCAATCAAGTTTTCAACCATTGATTCTAACCTGCAATTGTTCATCGCCTTTATTGTTAACAGTTTACTGTTGATCCTTGGGGCTGCATTATTTTTCGGAACGAACAGTTCGTTAGGCCATTTCGTAGATTTGTTCAATGCTTTGAACAACAGTCAAATCGTTGGTGCGATTGCTAGTCCAATGTTGAGTATGTTATTTGCCATTGCACTGCTGTCGTCAGGTCAAAGCTCGACCATTACAGGTACGTTGGCTGGACAGATCATCATGGAAGGCTTCATTCGGCTACGGATTCCGCTCTGGGCACAACGGTTAGTGACACGGTTGCTTTCAGTTACACCAGTGCTGATCTTCGCTATCATCTATCATGGTAATGAAGCCAAAATTGAAAATCTACTGACACTTTCGCAAGTATTCTTAAGTATCGCTTTACCATTTGCAGTGATTCCACTCGTGATGTTTACGAGTAGTAAAAAGGTTATGGGTGAGTTTGCCAATCATGCCTGGGTAAAATACAGTGCATGGATAGTGACCATCGTTTTGATTGTGCTAGATGTTTACCTTTTAGTACAACAAGTTGCAGGAATGTTTAGTTAAGATTTGTAGGGACAGTTTTCAGGAGCAACATTAGAAAGCTGTCTTTTTTCGTACCGTAATCAGCGACAAAGTAGGGAGAAACAATGAGTAAAAGTGGCACTAAAAGTGACCAGCATAGAGAAAAGATCCTAGGAATTTCCCGGGAAATGTTTGCTAATAAGGGTTATGAAGCAACTACCACGCGAATGATCAATCAAGCAGCCGGGACGGCCGAAGGATTAATGTACTATTATTTTCCTCACGGTAAGCATGAGATCTTAGATACAATCGTTTATCAGGGAATCATTAATCGCGTTAATCAGCTGCAGTTCACATTTGCTGACTGCTTAACTAAGGATGAACTGGAACAGCGTTTGATGAGCATCTTTGAAAGTATTTGGCTGGCTTTTCAAGAAGAGGAAAACTACCAGTCCTTTATGATTACGATCCATGAGCGGATGTTATTGTCTGATGACCAGGCAGGCTGGTTACTTCAGGTTTTAGATGGGATCGTCGGCCAGATTGCGACTCAATTAAAAACGGCACCGACCCTTCAGCCGATGTCCGAAAAGCAAGCACAACCGTTGGCACGGGTAATTGTGTCAATCTTTCAGAAGGTTATTTATGATGAATTGCTGATTAAAAATAACCGCCAGTTGACTGAACGGATGAAAGATCAGATTCGACCGGAATTAAGTGTGGTACTTTAATTTATTACCAGTAAGATGAATTTTAAAACGTGTTTTTTGGCTATTATTAACCAAGAAGCACGTTTTTTGCTCGTCAGCTTTGCGCTATACTGGTTAGGTAAATGTTTTTTGAGGAGGGTGTCATGCTGCACGTTATTTTAATTACAATTTATTTGGTGCTGGCAGGGACCACTGCCGGTTTTTTAAGTGCCACCGCTGGGCTTGCTTCGCTGGTGTCCTATCCAGTGTTATTAAGTGTTGGGATACCACCAGTGAGTGCTAATGTGACCAATACGGCTGCTCTGATTTTTACCGGTCTGGGTTCAACGCTGTCATCGTCTAAAGAGCTCAAAGGTAATCACGCAACTATGTGGCATATTGGCCTTTTAACAGCTTCAGGTGGGATTCTTGGGTGTATTATTCTCGCTTATTTGCCTTCTTCGAGTTTTGAACACGTGGTGCCGTTTTTGATTTTTCTCGCGGCCCTCATGATGATGTTGTCGGGGAAAAAGAAGCGGACGGCTAGAACCGATCAACCAACGAAATTATGGGTGCGTATACTGAAAAATGTGTCCATCTTTTTGGTGGGTGTTTACATTGGTTACTTTGGTGCCGCTGCTGGGATTTTTCTGTTATCGATCTTAACGGTGACGCTGGCCAAACCATTCATCGTCAGCAATGCGATCAAAAATTTTTCAGCGTTACTCACCAATACGATTTCACTGGTCATCTACGCGTTTACCATTAAAGTTTATTGGTTAATGGCGGTTCCCTTAGCAGTGGGGATGTTTATTGGTGGCTATATCGGGCCCGTTGTGGTTCGACACGTGCCGGTTAAATTACTGCGCAATGTGATCACCATCGCCGCGTTCTGTCTGTCTGGATATCTCTTCTACACGGCCTACTTGAAATAGTTCTGACTTGACATTTTAATTGGGTTCCCGTATGCTATCTGGAGTCAATTAAATCGCTATTAGCAAGGTCATCATCGGGTGGCCTTGATAGGCAGCTACTTCTAGTCGAAGATACAGCGTTTAAAAACGTTGAAGACTAAGAGCAGCTGCCTTTTTCTATGCGAAGTGAAGGGAGTTAACTATGACATCAGTAGTATTACGGGGAATGTTGATCAGTTTTGCACTAGTATCCTCAATTGGGATGCAGAACCTATTTGTTGTTAACAGTGCCATGAGTAACCGCCTGCGCCGGGCATTATTAATCGGTGTTTTTGTATGGGTAGCAGATACCACCTTAACCTCTGTCGCCTTCTTGGGAATGGGCGCATTGGTGAGTCGCTATTTATGGCTGAAAATTGCGATTATGCTGATTGGCGGTCTGATCGTCGTTTGGATGGGATTTGGTATCCTACGCTCGGCTAGTCAAATTGAACTGGGAAATAACAACTCGCAAATGCCATTGAAAGAGGCCTTTGCCAGCGCTTGGATCGTCGCCTTTGCCAATCCGCAGGCAATTATTGATACCAGTGTGACCATGGGCGCCTTACGGGGTACGTTAACCGCTAGCCAAGTCTTGCCATTTTTAGGCGGGATCGTTTTAGCCACTGCCATTTGGTTTTTTACCATCACCATGATCGTTGGTATTTTAAAGAATCGCTTACCGAAACGCGTCTTGATGTGGGTCAACATTATTTCAGGTATCGTCGTCATGGGGTATGGTATCTTATTACTCATTAACGGCACCCGCTTGATTTTTTAAATAAAAAACAGCCTTGAATCAAGCCCGATAAACGTTATCGAGTTTGATTCAAGGCTGTTTTATTAGTCGCGCTGAAGCCGCAGTGCATTAAGAATTGCAATGAGGGTCACACCAACATCGGCGAAAACGGCTTCCCACATGCCGATAAGGCCCAAAGCCCCAAGCAGTAGGAAAATGATTTTGATCGTCAGCGCAAACGTAATGTTTTCCCAGACGATTCGCTTAGTAGCTTTGGCGATTTGAATGATGGTAGCCACTTTTGACGGTTTATCATCCATGATTACAATATCCGCAGCTTCAATCGCTGCGTCAGCACCCAGGCCACCCATAGCAATGCCCACATCGGCACGGGCTAAAACCGGCGTATCGTTAATGCCGTCACCAACGAAACCGACTTGATGGTTGGTCGCGTGGGCCGCTTGATTTAATTTTTCAATTTCAGTTACTTTTTGAGCAGGTAACAGTTCAGAGATAACGTGATCCAATGATAGCTGCTGGCCAATCTGCTCAGCAACGCCCTGATTATCACCAGTTAATAGTACGGTGTTGTCAACGCCCTGGTGTTTGAGTGAGGCAATGGCATCTGCAGCGTCTAACTTTGGTTGATCAGCAACCTTGATGCTGCCAATAAACTGATGATCGACAGCAACGTAAACGGTTGTGGTACTGGTTTTATCAGCTGGCATCGTAATTTGTGCTTTGGTCATTGCCTTGGCATTTCCAACCACAACAGCGTGGTCATCAATAGTTGCACTAATGCCATGACCGGCAGTTTCTTTGATATCATGTATGTTGAACTGGCTCAGATCACCCTTGTAAGCTGCCAGAATTGACAGCGCAATGGGGTGGTTAGAGTGCTGTTCGGCCGCCGCAGCAATCCCCAGTAATCGATCACAGGTTGTGGGTTTAATTGGTTTAATTTCGCTCACGGCGAATTTTCCTTGCGTTAAAGTGCCCGTCTTATCAAACGCAATCGTGTTCACGTGCGTTAAAACTTCCAAAAAATTACTGCCCTTGACTAGGATACCGTGTCGTGAAGCTGCGCCAATCCCGCCGAAGAAACTTAATGGGACGGAAATTACCAGTGCGCAGGGACAACTGATGACTAGAAAAACGAGTGCCCGATTGATCCAGGTTGCCCAAGAGCCGACTTGGAGTAAGGGTGGAAAAATTGCTAATAGGACCGCTAATCCTACCACGATCGGCGTATAAATTTTAGCAAAGCGCGTGATGAATTTTTCCGTCGTCGTTTTCTTTTGAGTAGCGTTTTGAACGAGGTCTAAGATTTTGGAGATCGTTGATTCTTCGTAGGGCTTGGTGACCCGAACATCGATTACGCCGGTGAGGTTGATGGCACCGCTCAAAACGGTTTCACCACCCTGCACATCACGGGGCAGAGATTCACCAGTTAATGCAGAAGTATCCAGGCTAGTAGTGCCACGGACTAGTTCTCCATCTAAGGCGATCTTTTCACCCGGTTTGACTCGAATCATCTGACCGGGGATCACAGTCTCAGGTTTAACGGTTCGTTCACCGGTATTCGTTAACAGCGTGGCAGTGGTTGCTTTAAGTTTTAACAGTGAGGAAATCGATTGTTTAGACTGTTGAACTGCAATCGCTTCAAATAAATCACCGATTTGATAAAATAGCATAACTGCGATAGCCTCAGGATAGTCACCTAAGGCAATAGCACCAACCGTGGCAACGGTCATCAAAAAGTTTTCGTCAAAAAGATCACCATGGATGATGTTCTTTAACGATACCCAAATGACGCGGTAGCCAATAATGGCGTAGGAAGCTAAATAGAGTATCATTTTTGGTAGTGAGACTGGTAAACTGACCGCAATTAATAATATAATGGTTGAACTGGCGATCATTAACAGATCGCGTTTATGATTCAGAAAACCACGCAGCGTCTTACGTGTGTGAGAGGGAACAGTAGCTGCTTTCATCGTATCACCTCAATACATATTAACATATGTTCATATCTCAATATGTATTGTAACTGTCCCGTCATTAAAATGCAAACGCATCCTTGCTTTCTGTAGCGCATTAATATTGGAAAAGAATAATTATGGGGGCATTGGAAAATAATGGAAGATCCAAAACATTTAGAAGTTGTTAGTCATCTCAAAGATCACTTAATTGTGTCATCAGAGTTAGAAAACGTGGTCGCGCTATTCAAAACGCTGGGTGATGTGACTCGGGTCCGGATTATTTTAGCCTTAGCAGAATCTACCTTAAGCGTGACGGAAATTACGCAGGTCTTAGATTTGAACCAATCGACAGTTTCTCATCAGCTTAGTTTACTGAAACAGCAAAACCTCGTAAAGGGGACCCGCAACGGTAAAAACATTCATTATGAGCTGTCCGACCGGCATATTATGACCATTGTTGATCAGGTTAAGGCGCACGTGACCGAACGCTAGACACAGTACTAGGTTAATTGAGTAGTAACGACTGAAGAAGGGCAATCTGCATGATGCGGATTGCCTCACTTTTTGGTTGACAACTGTAAACATAGCCTTTATGATATAGACAAGGTTTACAAATGTAAACGTAAAATAGAGGAGGATCCAAAAATGATTAGAATTCTAGTATTGATTGTTGGTTTAGCACTTATTGGTTTTATCGCCTGGTGGTTCTTTGGTAAGCATGCGGTAGCGACAGAAGCCGCCGATGTGGCTGATAACGTTCAGCAGATCGAGGTTGATGTTAACGGCGGCTA
Source organism: Secundilactobacillus hailunensis (assembly GCF_005405185.1). Classification (GTDB taxonomy): domain Bacteria; phylum Bacillota; class Bacilli; order Lactobacillales; family Lactobacillaceae; genus Secundilactobacillus; species Secundilactobacillus hailunensis. Next base: position 90,854 of record NZ_BJDO01000005.1, on the reverse strand, counting down.
TTCCCCTGAAAGAATCGTTTTAAAAAAGGGTGTGCCCGCTGTCTTGAACTTTACCCGTCGTGATCCGTCAAGCTGCTTGGATCGCGTTGTTTTTTCGGATTTTGGGATCAATCGTGAGTTACCCAAGGGCGAGAAGCAGGCGATTAACATTGATACCAGCAAAGCTGGCGAATTTCAGTGGGCTTGCGGCATGGATATGTTCCATGGCAAATTGATTATTAAGTAGGTCGATTTAAGCAACTATACAGCAGTGAAACTATTCTTGAAAGAGTGGTGAACGATCATGTCAATTACGAATCGGTTTTGGGTTTCATTGATCCTGTCGCTACCCATGTTAGCGGAAATGATCTTACATCCGTTTGGCTGGATGCTGCCTGGCGGTGAATGGACCATGCTGGTGCTGACGACCAGTATCATGGCGGTTTCAGCTGGCCCGTTTATACAGAGTGCCTGGGCCTCCTTTAAGAAACATCATTCTAATATGGATACCTTGGTGGCAATTGGGACAGCAACTGCTTATTTTTATAGTGTCTATGCCATGATCACTCACCAAGCTGTCTTCTTTGAAAGTGCCGCTTTTGTGACGACGTTTGTCCTGTTAGGGCAAGTGTTTGAAGAACGGATGCGTAACAATGCTTCTAATGCCGTTGAAAAATTAGTTAATTTACAGGCTAAAGAAGCTGAAGTGATGCGCGATGGTAAGTTAGTTAAAGTGCCGTTGAGTTCAGTCGTGGTTGGTGATTTGATTCGGGTTAAACCGGGTGAAAAAATTGCGGTTGACGGTGTGATCACCAAGGGTAGTTCTGCAGTTGATGAATCCATGGTGACCGGTGAATCGATGCCCGTTGAAAAGCGCCAAGGTGATCACGTGATCGGGTCCACGATCAACAGTAACGGCACCTTTATGTTCAGAGCTGAAAAGGTTGGCAGTGATACGATGCTTGCTCAAATCGTCGAACTCGTTAAAAAAGCGCAGAATAGTCATGCGCCCATTCAAAAATTAACCGATCAGGTCTCCAATATTTTTGTGCCCATCGTTTTGATGATTTCCATTCTGACTTTTTTGATCTGGTACGTGCTGATTGGTGCAAGTGTGGCCAACGCGCTGATCTTTGCGGTTTCAGTCGTCGTTATTGCCTGCCCGTGTGCCCTAGGTTTGGCAACGCCGACTGCTTTAATGGTTGGTACTGGCCGTTCAGCTAAAATGGGGATTCTCATTAAAAATGGTGAAGTTCTCGAAAAAGTGAATGATCTTACTACGGTTGTGTTCGATAAAACTGGCACAATTACGCGCGGTAAACCTGAAGTTACCGATATCGTCGGGGATCATAAACAGGTCTTATCCCTGGCTGCCAGTTTGGAAGCTAATTCTGAACACCCATTAGCCACCGCAATTTTGGCAATGGCGAAAACGGAGGGTGTTCAGACAGCTGCTGTGACAGATTTTCAGGCGATTGAAGGTAAGGGTGTTCGAGCAACGATCAACGGTCAGACAGCGTTTATTGGAAATGATAAATTATTAGCTGATTATCCGATCACACCTGATCTAAAACAGCGTGTAGCACAGTTGCAAGCAGCAGCCAAAACAGTTGTTTTCGTTGGTCTAGCTGATCAAGTAATCGGTTTGATTGCGATTCAGGATACACCTAAAGTGACCTCGAGAGCAGCCATTGCAGCGCTGAAAAAACGTGGCCTTAAAACGGTCATGCTGACTGGTGATAATCAGCGGGTCGCACAAGCCATTGCGGATCAAGTTGGCATTGATTCAGTAATTGCGGATGTGCTTCCTGCCGATAAAGCCAATCACGTTAAAGCCTTACAGCAAGCAGGCGACGTCGCCTTTGTTGGCGACGGCATCAATGACGCACCGGCATTAACGGTGGCGGATGTTGGTATCGCCATGGGTTCTGGTACGGATATCGCCATTGAATCTGGGGGTATCGTTCTGGTCAAAAATGATTTACGCGATGTTGACCGGGCACTGGCAATTAGCCGGAAAACGTTTAATCGCATTAAGCTTAATCTATTCTGGGCCTTCGTTTACAACGTACTGGGAATTCCAGTGGCCGCCGGTGTGTTCTACGCCATCGGAATAACGTTGAGTCCGGAACTGGCTGGCTTGGCCATGGCGTTAAGCTCACTGTCAGTAGTAACTAGTTCAGTCTTGCTGAATCGCGCCAAGATTTCGACTAATGTTTCTGAAGCAGTTTAACTTAAAATTGCAGCTAAAGGCAGCTTAATGATCAGGTAGCGTTACTGATGATTAGGCTGCTTTTGCGTTACCCAACAATGTGATAACTCTCAGTAATCTCCCATTTTTCTCAAAATCCAGACCGTTATAATGTTTTCAGTAAACATTTTGAAAGTGGGAATTGATCATGAAAACGAATCAACCGTCACCCAAGGGGAACTTTGTGGGATTGCTGCCACTCTTGTTTTTCCTGGTTCTTTACATTAGTTCGGGCGTGTTAACTGGCAGTTTCGACAATATGCCGCTGTTAGTAGCCATGATGCTAGCAAGTATCGTTGCTTTCTTATTAAAGGGTGATAATAAACAGGATACTTTTAACGATAAGTTAACCGTTTATTTCAAAGGTGCTGGGCAGGAAACCATGATTTTAATGATTATTATTTTCCTGTTAGCGGGGGCCTTTTACTACGTGACTAAATCGATGCATGCGGTGGAGACGATTACCGATATTGGATTGACGTATTTACCCAAGTCGTTTTTGGTCCCAGGGGTCTTTATTCTGGGGTGTATTCTCAGTTTTGCTATGGGAACTTCTATGGGGACTGTGGCGGCGTTGATGCCAATTGCGGCCAGTATTGCCCAAATGGCTCACATTAGTATGCCGTTAATGGCGGGGGTAGTGGTTAGTGGTGCCATGTTCGGCGATGATCTATCGCTTATTTCCGGCTCTGCCATCGTCTCCGCTAAGACTCAGGGCGTAACGATTTTTGATAAATTCAAGACTAACGCGATTATGGTCATTCCGGCGGTGCTGATCACTATCGCACTACTAATGACGGTACACGTTGGAGATGCCAATGTAGGTGGTCTTGGTACGATCCACTGGCTGGATATTTTACCGTACATCGTCGTCATCGCCTTATCGTTTATGAACATTAATGTGTTGATCGTTTTGTTGATGGGAATCGTGACTGCAACGGTCATCGGTATCAGTGCTGGGAGCTTTGATTTTATTGGCGCGTTGGATTCAATTCATAAGGGGATGCTGTCTATGGCAGACATCTCACTGATTTCCATTGTAGTGGGCGGATTAGCCGCTTTAATGACGCACATGGGCGGCATTCAGTGGCTGCTTGATAAGATTACTAAGCATGCCCACGGTGCCTTAGGTGGTAAATTTGCCGTTGCCTTTTTAATCCTGTTATTGGATCTCATTACTACCAACAACACCGTTTCAATTATGATTGCCGGTCCGATCTCAAAAGATCTGTCAGATACCTACCAGATTTCCAAATCGTATACTGCTAGTATTTTGGATGTCTTTTCCTGTGTCGGTCAAGGGCTGATCCCCTATGGCGGCCAATTATTAATGGCCGGTGCAATTGCCCAGGTTTCCGCGGCGTCCATCGTACCGTATAGCTGGTATTGCATGGTACTAGGAGTGGTTTCTGTGCTTTTCTTGTTCAGCCATTTCTCGCCAAAAGAAGCACGAGCCAGAATCTAGTGTGTTAAATTAAAGGTTGAACTAGAAAAAGCCTGTATTCCAATCATTGATGACTGGAAATACAGGCTTTTTGCTGATTCAGCGTTACTAATCGTTCAAGGTAAATTGTAATTTCATTTGGGCTTCACCTAAGCCTAACATTTGACCCAGCAGAACGTTTGAGTTCTTCTGGTCAATATCAGCCATTTGGTTATTGACCTTTTCTAGATAAGCGGATAGATCAGATTGTTTTGTAGCTGTCTGATCGGTCTTAATTTGCAGGTTCCGACACTGAGCAACAGTGTGTTCTTCAAACAAGTTTTCCTGATCTTCATACAGAGCAAAATTTTGATCACCGATCAGCGCTAACACGTTTGGCAACCAGTACATATTGGTTGGATCGCAGTTAGTCGTCGTATTCTTGTAAGCCTCTGGGGTATCCGTAACGTTAGCGTAGAAGGGAACGACCGCGTTGAAGGTATTGGGACCAAAGGCGAGCCAGTGAATCCCGGCAATTTCGGCTGGAACATCGTTACGAATCTGCAGAATATGCAGTTCTTGGTTCCGGTTGATGCCAATTGGCCGGAACTGTTTCTTTTGCGCTTCAGTACCAGTACCGTAGGGATCATATGGGGTGTTTTGATAGTGTGAACTCAAAACAAATTTCATATCCTCAATGGTGATCTTCTTATCAGTTCGGCAAATGAATGGCAGGTCCTGATCGATTGGAGTGGTATCAAATTCTGGATTGAAGTACTTTTGACCATACCAAGCCCGTGGGTTGTTGTAGCGGGTATCCTTGATCGTTGAACTACCAAAGATATGCCGTAGATTGACCTGATCTTTATCAGGATTCATGTGATACTTTTCAATCATATCAGGCAGATCCTTGGCAAATAGCGTATCGTCAGAGTTGAAATCAAATTGATCGATATTTAAGCGGTTGGGTGCGATGACATAGGCGTCGTCAGGAATGCGGATGGCAGCCCAGTGATGACCACCGATTGATTCAAAGTACCAAACTTCATCCTTATCGGAGAAAGCCATGGCATTCATTTCATACGTACCATATTTTTCCAGTAAGCTGCCTAAACGCTTAACGCCTTCACGAGCGGAATGCGCATAAGGCAAAGTAATGGCGGTGATATCTTCTTCACCGATACCATCTTCTACCAATGGATCGACACCTTGAATCCGAGAATTTGAGGTAATGGTCTCAGTCGCCGTCATGGCAACGTTGGCACTATTGATGCCAGCAGCAGCCCAAATACCGTGACCGTCAGTGGCGTCAGGTGTTGACGTGTACCGTAACGGATCATCTGGTAAATCCATTTCAACTTTACTTAACACAGCCTTGTAATGCCGTGGCTGATCTTTAGGGTTAACGACGACAAACTTTTGTAGATTCAGCGGACCGGCGCCATCCTCATTTCTTGCAATTATAGTGGAACCGTCAATGGAGGCTTTTTTGCCCACAAGCATCGTGGTACAAGAGCCCTTGATCCGTTTAGTCATGCAAACACTCCCTTTGATTTGGTTATACGTTTCTATTGTATCACGTTAAATCGCTACAACCCGAGTAACCGCGTTTAACCTGAATGTTTCATGTGAAACCGCAGTTAGCAATTGCTAGTAATGATCTAAAGATGCAGGATATAAGGTTGATTTAAATAATCTTTATAGCGTAGAGTAGATAGTAAACATTAATACGCGTAAGGGGAATTTATCATTGAGAGCAATTTTAAAAAACGGTCTGCAGATCATTATTGGTGCCTTAGTTTACGCCCTGGCAATCAACTATTTTTTGATTCCTAATCGCATTGGTGAGGGTGGGGTTACCGGTTTAACCGCGTTGGGTTATTATACGCTTAGAATTTCACCGGCACTGACCAATATTGTCTTAAACGGGATTTTAATTTTAATCGGTTTTAAGTTTTTAAAGCGGGAAACTGTGTTTTATTCACTGTGGGCGGTACTTTGGATCAGTATTTTTTTAAGAGTGCCAGTATTTTGGCCATACCATACGACCCAAACGGTAATTGCTGCGATTACGGGTGGCGTGTTAATGGGGATTTCCATGGGACTGATCTTCCGCGCTAAGGGAACCATTGCCGGCAGTACGATCCTGGCGAAAATCGTTAATCGCTATTTCGGGATTCGTAATGGGTCTGCCATGCTCTTTTTTGATCTGATCGTAGCGATTCCGTCAGGGCTGGTGATTGGCTTTCAAAACATGTTATTAACGGTACTGGAACTATACGTCTCAGCGGTTGTGCTGAATAAATACTTGGATATGGTTGGTGCCAAGCGGTCGGTATTAGTCTTTTCTCCCAAAAACCAAGCGATTGGCGAAGCTTTATCGACTCAGTTAGGACAGGGAATCACCATGCTAAAAGCAACGGGTTTTTATAGCAAGAAAGATACGGATGCGTTATTCTATGTCTGCAGTAACCGGGATTGGACGGCCGTGATGCCAATCATTATGTCCGTGGACCCGGACGCCTTAGTGGTGACGGATCAGATTCGCAGCGTGCGGGGGGTTCATTTACTAGATTTGTAAAAATTAGCCGAAAAATACCATCTCAAGGGTGGCTATTTTTTTGAGCGAATTATTTTTAGGCATTCCTAAAATATGTTACCATGCAACATGGAGGTAGAAATTATGACAACTATTTACATGCATCCAACGAAAGGTTTTGAAATGGTCAAGTTATCGGATGGCAGTCAGGCGTCAGTTGATGTAGAGAAGACCCCCGAAGGTCCACGGTATCAGTTTTGGTTTAAGGGACATACTCACTCTGATTTCTGGTGTGATGATTCCTTGGAAAACGGGCAAAAAATTAGTGTTGAGTCGATTAATGGACCAGAAGAATTTCAGATTAAATTAAGTTGATGAGTTGAAACATGGTCATATATTAGTAGTGAAAATATGTGGGAATATTTCAGATTAACAGCATAAGAGAAGAACTGGGAAATTATGCCCCGGGAAATACTAAAAGCGCATGATGATAAGTCATCATGCGCTTTTAGTATCTACTACTTGTTTGTTACCTAATGCGATCTTTATGCAGCTGATTCCAGTGTAGCCTAAACAATTTAACGATTTCCGTTACCACCAGGACAATGAAGCCCATGATGATTGGAATACCCCAACCGTAGTGGAAGTCGATGGCCGTCGTGTGGAAGATGCCTTGCATGAAGGGCAGGTAAATGATACCCAGCTGCAAGACGATCAACAGTGCGATGATGTAAAACGCCATTTTGTTTTGGAAGAAGTATTTTGAAACCACTGGATGGTTATTTCGCAGGTTGAATAGGTAGAAGATCTTCCCAAAGATAACGATATTTAACGTCATTGTGCTACCCATTAAGGCGGTAATACTGTGATTGACCAACGTGTCGTAAGCAAATATTCCTAAGCCAGAGATCAATAATGAGACGTAGATAACTTCAACTACGTCCATCCGTGACAGAATACCGGCTTTAACGTTTCGCGGCCCCCGTAACATGATGCCGGATTCAACTGGTTCAAAAATAAACGCGAATTGAATCGTGAGGGCGGAGACCATGTTGATCCACAGCAACTGCGTCGGGTAGAGCGGTAACGACTGATCCAAGACGATACTTAACACCACGATAAGTCCTTCAGCAAAACTGGTTGGTAATAGGAAACGAATCGTTTTACGGATGTTATCGAACACGTGGCGGCCTTCCTTAACGGCTGCCAGGATCGTGGTGAAGTCGTCATCGGCAAGCACCATATCAGCAGCGCCCTTGGCAACGTCAGTTCCTTTGATTCCCATCGCAACACCAATGTCAGCTTGTTTCAAAGCAGGGGCGTCATTGACCCCGTCACCGGTCATGGAAACAACGTGACCCAGTGACTGCTGGGCGCGGACGATGCGGAGTTTATCAGCAGGCGTGGTTCTGGCAAACACGGTGTAGTTATCGATGACTTTGGCCAGTTCATCGTCTGACAGCTGATTTAATTCCGGACCCGTAATGGCTTTTGGTGAATCGGCTAAGTTTAACTGTTGGGCAATTGCGGCTGCTGTATCCGGATCATCACCGGTGATCATCTTAACTTGAATGCCCGCGTAGCGCAGCTTTTTGACCGCAGCAGCAACCTCTGGACGTGGTGGATCAATGATCCCCACTAGGCCGACTAACGTTAAGCCCTTACCAATCATATCGGGATCGATTTCGGTTATTTCCTGGGAAATAACCTGATAGCCTAATGCGACAACTCGTTTACCTTGCTGCGTCAGTTGACTCATTTGCTCTTTCATGACGCCGGCGTTAACGGTACCGCCACGTGCTTCAATGAGGTTTGCCAGTGTCTGGGGAGCTCCTTTGACCATCAGCACTCGCTGACTGTTGTAATCGACTAGCCGTGCGGAATAGCGAAAGGCTGAATCAAAGGGCAGTGAGTCGATCTCGTTTACATTTGGTTCGGTGTGATTGAGCTTATGATAAAGTGCTGTGAGCGCACCATCAGTTGGCTCACCGGTGAGGACCCATTGACCATCTTCTTGGTTAAAAACGGCATCTGACGTTTGTCCGGCAATTTGGACCAGCCAGTTCAAATGCTTATTTTGCTGCCAGTTAACCGTGTTACCGTCCTGGTTTTGGATGGCACCTCCTGAATCATAGCCAACCCCTGATACTTGGTAGTGATGTTCAGGTGTCAAGATATCAGTTACAGTCATTTCGTTTTTAGTTAGGGTACCGGTTTTATCGGTGTTGACAATGTCTACGGCGCCCAGCGTTTCAACAGCTGGCAAGGTCTTCACAATGGCGTTTTGTTTTGTTAGCCGTCTAGTTCCCATGGCCAGCACCACCGAGGTACTAGCTGGCAGACCTTCTGGCATTGAACCAACAACCATTGTGATGACGGCAATCAATAAGGTAGGTAAACTATAGACGTGGATCACCGCGCCTAAAATGAAGAGTAAGATTGCCGCAACCACGATGGCAATTGAGAGGCCCACGCCTAACCGGTTTAAGTTTTGCATCAGCGGGGTTGGTTTAGCTTTAACTTCCGCAACATCTTGTTGAATCTTACCAATTTCAGTATGACGCCCAGTAGCGATGACGATTCCTAATCCAGAACCGCTAGTGACGGCGGTAGAGGCAAAAGCTTGATTTTGCCGTTCCGCTAAGGGGACATCGTCAGCATCAATGGCTTCTTCAATCTTTTCTACTGAATCAGTTTCACCAGTCAGTACCGATTCTTGAATGTTTAAGTTATCAGCTTCAACTAATCGCAGATCAGCTGGAACGGAATCGCCAGCTTCCAGTCGAACGATGTCGCCAGGCACTAATTCTCGGGATGGTAACGTGATCTTTTGACTATCACGGATCACAAAACTTTCTGATACTAATAGATCTTTGATTTTTGCTAAGGCATTATCAGCTGATATTTCCTGAAAATAGCCTATTAATGCGTTGGCAATGATCACTAATCCAATAACAATTGAATCGGAGTATCTGTGCAGCACAAACGTGATGATGGCTGCAGCTAACAGAATATAGATAATACTGTTATTAAATTGTTTGATAAACCGCAACAAATTTGACACTTTCTTGGCTTCTAGCTCATTTGGGCCATGTTCTGCGAAGCGTTTTTTTGCTTCAACTGTACTAAGACCGTCTTCACAGTTGGTCTGCCAGTTTGTTTCTAGTTGGGAAGTCGATTGGCGCCAGATTGGTTGCTGACTGGGGCCGGCGTCTTTTTGTTCGTCGGTTGCCTGGGGTGTGACTTGATTATTGTCTGAGTGGATTGCCATATATAAATCATCCTTTCGTGATTAACAATTCATTAACGATCTGGTAATGCCAAATTGATGAATAAGTCTCTCAATGTAATCCCTTCTTTCGTTGTTCTTACTTATAAGATTAAATATTAATAATAGTGAATACAAGCAAAGTAGCTCTAAAAACAGGCAAAATTCCTAGTTTGTAAAAAAAGTTCAACTTTTTTTGAACGGGCGCTCAGGGTTAATGGCTAGTACATGAAAGCGGACCCATAAAAGCAGATTGAGGTTAAGGAATGCCTAAACTCTATTTTACAAACGTAAAAAAAATTGTACAATAAACACGCTTAACAAATTTATGAAGGGTGGCACTTATTTTGAAGGATCAAAAAACACCACGTAAGCACCATTTGATCGAATATGCCAACGGTAAATCGTTGGAAGAGATCAATGGCTCAATCGAAGTTCCCAAAGGAGGTTTCTGGAAAACTTTATTCATGTATTCGGGGCCTGGCGCACTAGTTGCTGTCGGATACATGGATCCAGGTAATTGGTCAACTTCAATTACTGGTGGTCAAAATTTCCAGTACTTGCTGATGTCTGTTATCTTAATGTCAAGTTTGATTGCGATGTTATTGCAATACATGGCAGCTAAACTTGGCATCGTGACGCAGATGGATCTGGCACAAGCGATTCGGGCGCGTACCAGCAAAGCATTAGGAATCGTTCTTTGGCTGTTCACGGAATTCGCAATTATGGCGACTGATATTGCGGAAGTTATTGGGGCTGCCATTGCGCTTTATCTATTATTCCATATTCCGCTGGTATACGCGGTTTTCATTACTGTTTTTGACGTTTTGTTATTGCTATTATTAACCAAAATTGGGTTCCGTAAAATTGAAGGACTTGTTGTTTGCTTGATTCTGGTTATTCTGTTTGTCTTTGCTTATGAAGTTGCATTGTCAAATCCTAACTGGTTGGGTGTTTTTGGTGGCTTAATTCCAACCAAGGATACTTTCTCCAGTTCGATTAAAGTGAACGGTTCAACACCTTTGACTGGTTCATTAGGGATCATTGGTGCGACTGTTATGCCACATAATCTATATTTACACTCAGCTATTTCACAAGCACGTAAAACTGACCATACTGATGAAGAATCGATTGCACGTTCCGTTCGTTTTACAACTTGGGATTCAAATATTCAACTCTCACTGGCTTTCGTAGTCAACGCACTATTGCTGGTGATGGGGGTTGCTGTATTTAAGACGGGTGCTGTTAAAGATCCTTCATTCTTTGGTTTATACCAAGCGCTATCTGATTCTTCCATGTTGAGTAACCCAATTTTGATTGCCGTTGCCAAGTCCGGTGCTTTATCGGTACTGTTCGCCGTTGCACTGCTTGCTTCAGGTCAAAATTCCACTATTACTGGGACTTTAACTGGTCAAGTAATTATGGAAGGGTTCATTCACATGAAGATGCCACTATGGGCACGTCGGTTAGTGACCCGTTTAATTTCAGTTATTCCTGTTCTGATTTGTGTTGGCATGACTAGTCATGAGAATCCAATCCAACAACACGAAGCACTTAATGAGTTAATGAATAACTCGCAAGTCTTCCTAGCATTCGCTTTACCATTCTCAATGCTGCCATTATTAATGATGACTGACAGTAAGCTGGAAATGGGTAATCGGTTCAAGAACAACTTAGTTATTAAGATCCTTGGCTGGTTCTCAGTGATTGCTTTGACCTTCCTTAACATGGATGGTCTACCAGCTAACATCGAAGGCTTCTTGCCAGCCCATGCGACTGCTGCACAATTTGCCATAGCTGATGATATTGCCTACTTCCTGATCTTCTGTGTGATGGCATTATTGATATGGATGATTTACGATCTGCATCAAGGTAACAAGCGGCTTAAAGCTAAACTTGGTACAGAAGACTAGATAGGAGTTCATGATGGCATATAAAAAGACTGAATTTCAGCATATCTTGGTTGGTGTTGATGATTCTGAAGATGCACTGTTAGCTTTTCAGTATGCGATTGCTACAGCTAAACAGCGTCATGCAGCATTAACGATTGTTTCAGTACTTGAGGATCGCGAAATTAGCGTTTACGAAGCACTGGATAAGGACTACATTCATGGGGAACGTAGTGGACTTGTTGAACACATTAAGACGTACGTTAAGCAAGCACAGGACGCTGGCGTCGAAGAGGTCAACGCACTGGTTTCTGAAGGGAAACCTGGCGAAGTGATCGTCAAAGATGTGATTCCGCACGTTAAACCAGATGTGTTGATCATTGGTTCCATTGCTAAAAAAGGGTTAAAACGTCGCGTGGGCTCTCAAGCCGCTTACATGGCGAAATACGCACCGATCTCAGTGATGGTGATTCGTTAAAATTTATTATGGGGCAAAACAGTCTGTTTATCGTTAAAATGATAAGCAGACTGTTTTGTGTCTGCCTATCGTTTATAAAACTTACCTTATTGCTAACAGTGTAAAAATCATTTCAGGTATAATAAAAGAAAAGTATGCTCTAGGAGGTGACATCATGCAAAAACTTTCTAACTATCGACGGTTGTGGGCGGTTGTAGGTGTTGGCACGATTTCTCTGATTTTAGCTTTTGGCTTGCATCAGCCAATTTGGGCGCAAGTGTTAGTGACGGTTTTAGGCTCATTGATTGCATTGCTGATGTTCATTGATATGGTGAAAACCTTGCGTTCTGGTAAGTTTGGGGTGGATCTTTTAGCGATTACCGCAGTGATTGCGACCTTGGCTATCGGTGAATACTAGGCCGCTTTGATCGTGTTACTGATGTTGACCGGGGGCGATGCGCTGGAGGATTACGCTGCCCACAAGGCTAATGCAGACCTTCAGTCGCTGCTAGATAAGTCACCGCAGCAGGCTCACCTGATGGTAAATGGGGATATCAAAGCCATTGCAGTGGATCAGGTTAGCGTTGGTGATCAACTCCTTGTGAAACCAGGTGAAGTGATTCCCGTTGATGGTACGATCCTATCGGGTAACACAACGTTAGATGAATCGTCATTAACCGGGGAATCGCGTCCAATCGATAAAACGACTGGTGACACCGTTATGTCAGGTTCTGTTAACGGAGATGTTTCCATCCAGATGGTGGCAGATCAAAAAGCCGCCGACAGTCAATTTCAAAACATTGTCCGGTTAGTTAAACAGGCGGAGTCACAGCCCGCTCACTTTGTCCGGATGGCTGACCGCTATGCTCTTCCATTTACCATTTTAGCCTACGTGATCGCGGGGACTGCCTGGATCGTCTCAGGTGATCCAGTACGCTTTGCCGAAGTGCTGGTCGTGGCGTCACCGTGTCCGTTAATTTTAGCGGCCCCAATCGCGTTAGTTGCCGGGATGAGCCGGGCCAGTCAGAGCGGCATTGTTGTGAAAACTGGGACGACTTTAGAACGACTGGCAAAGGTTAAGACGATGGCATTTGATAAAACTGGGACGATTACTAAGGGTCATTTACAGGTGAGCAACATTCTGGTACAGCCCAACGTTTCGAAAGATCAATTATTGATCCTGGCAGCAGCTACCGAACAGCAGTCTAATCATATTTTAGCGCGTTCGCTGATGCAAGCAGCTCCTGAACAGCTGCCAACGGTGACTGACGTTAAGGAAACTACTGGCGGGGGCGTTCAAGCGATGATTGACGGTCAGCTGATTCGGGTAGGTAAAGCCGACTTTGCAATGCCTGCTGGTGCCATTCAAAAAGTTGAGGATACAGCAGTGTACGTTTCGACTGACGGTCAGTATTTAGGCTGTGTCACCTTTACGGATGAATTGCGTCCTGAAGCAGTCACGACCATGACCGAATTGCACAAGCTGGGGATTAAAAATTTGATGATGATCTCCGGTGACAGGCAGTCCATTGCCCAAAAAATTGCTCAAGCGGTTGGCATCGACCAGGTTCATGCAGAATGTTTGCCAGGCGAGAAGATCAAGGTGCTTAAACAAGTGCCAGCAGATCTGAAACCGGTGGCCATGGTTGGTGATGGGGTGAACGATGCGCCGTCATTGGTCACTGCGGATGTGGGAATTGCCATGGGTGCTAGCGGTGCGACCACGGCCAGTGAGTCGGCGGATGCCGTAATTTTAAAGGATGATCTGCGGCGCACCGTGGTTGCCGTCCAAATCTCCCGGTCAACGATGCAGGTTGCTCGTGAATCGGTGATGGTGGGTATCGTGATCTGTACGGTATTAATGTTAATTGCCAGCTTTGGTGTTATTCCGGCGATTATTGGAGCTTTGTTACAAGAAGTCGTTGATACCGTGACGATTCTGTGGGCATTGCGGGCACGGAGTATTGCGATTAAAGAATAAGTTAGCGATGCTTCTTGCATTCTAAATTGATTCATAGTACGATACTCGATGAAAACTGAATAGATTTCTTCGGGGCAGGGTGTAATTCCCGACCGATGGTGACAGTTAGATTGAACAAGCGATCGCAACATGGCTGAAGTCCGTGACCCGCGTTATTCGCGGTTGACCCAGTGAGAGTCTGGGACCGACAGTTAAAGTCTGGATGGGAGAAGAAACGCACTATTTCGTACCATTGGTGTACACTTTTTTGTGTACTATTCCGTATGAAATCTTGTTTAGCTTATCAATCAATTAGGCCCCGCATTTTATTATGCGAGGTCTTTTTTCGTGAGGTGAATGAGGTTTGGTAGTATCAAAATATCTTCAAATGGCGGTCGATGCCGCTAAAAAGGGTCAAGCCACTTGGACTAATCCGCAAGTTGGCGCAGTGATCGTCAAAGATCAGCAAGTCTTGGCAGTGGGTTATCATCATCAGTTCGGTCACCGACATGCAGAAATTGACGCGCTGGCACAGCTAGCAGATATCAGTCAGGCTAAGGGTGCCACAATGTATGTCACTTTGGAACCGTGCAGTCATTATGGGAAAACGCCGCCATGTGCGAAACGGCTAACGGAAGTCGGTATTACCCGCGTCGTTATCGGACTGCTGGATCCTAATCCGCTGGTCAGCGGCAAGGGAGTCGCAATCCTCAAGGCGCATGGAATCCAGGTTGAGGTTCTTGGTGAGTCACTGGGATTAAACGTTGCGTATCGCTTTTTTTACCAGCATCAGCGACCGTTAGTGACCTTAAAGTATGCGATGTCACTGGACGGTAAGATCAATAGTGCTCAAAAGGAACGGACATTACTCACACAACCGGCAGCTCAGCAGGATGTCCAGCAGTTAAGACACCGGCAGCAAGTGATTTTAGTGGGCGAACATACGCTATCAATTGATAACCCGCGCCTAACTGTTAGAACTAATCCGATGGTATTTCCGCCAATTCGAGCAGCACTCGTTTGGCATATCGATGACGTGGACCGACAGAGCTATCTCTTTGATCAGTCTGCGCCCACCTGGTTCTTCAGTGCAACGGCATCGTCGACCAAGCTGCCCCCAAATATTCAAGTATTCGTTAACCCGCACTGGACACCGAAAACAATGGTTCAAAAATTAGCGGATGAGGGTGTTCAATCACTCTTAGTTGAAGGCGGCAGTCATCTGCAGGCAGACTTTATTGCAGCTGAACTAGTGGATGATCTGGTGATTTACGTGGCACCAATAGTGTTGGGTGGTACCGGTTTACCCGCTGTAATTGGGCAGCCGCTGACAGCACGAACAGGGTTTGAAAAGCCAACAGTCTCAATGCTGGGATCAGATATTCGGATTCAGACTAGGAGGGTGTAAAGATGTTTACCGGAATTATTAAGGGTACTGGTCGCGTTGTGGCACTGAAACGATCGGCGGATACCGCAAAATTAACTATTAGCGCTCCCGTACTGACCGAATTAAGACCGCATACTGGCGATAGTTATGCCATTAATGGAATCTGCTTGACAGTGACTAAAGCTGTAGCTGGTCAAATTACTGTCGAAGTGATGCCGGAAACCAGCCGACTAACTAATCTCAAGCAATTAAAAACAAATGACCGCGTCAATTTAGAACCTGCACTGGGTGTCACTGAACGGTTAGATGGTCATTTTGTACTAGGACATGTTGATACTACTGCGAAACTCGTTCAACGTGAGCAAGACCAAAATGCCATCATATTAAGTTTTGAAATTGCTTCTCAATATGAGGATTATATTGTTAAAAAGGGGTCAATCGCAATCGATGGTGTCAGCCTAACAGTGACACAGACCCATGCTCGGCGATTTAGTGTGAGTTTAATCCCGTATACTCAAGAGCAAACAACCTTAGGAGATCGCCAAATTGGCGATTTAGTCAATATTGAAACGGATATTTTGGGAAAATATGTGGTGGCGAGGCAGCGAAAGGAAGCAATTCAATGACAAATCAAGCATTGACTCAAAAAATTGAAGCAGCAATCAAAACGCTTAAGCAGGGCAATTTAATTATTGTGGCAGATTCGCTGAACCGTGAAGCTGAAGGGGACATGGTGGGACTTGCCGAATATGTTTCGCCGACAACTGTTAACACAATGGTAACCAAGGCTCGGGGACTGCTCTGCGCGCCCATGAGTGCGACGGTCGCACAACGATTAGGCTTAAAACCAATGGTAACGGATGCAACGGATGCGTTCGGGACGGCATTTACAATTAGTACTGATGCGCGGACGACCAGTACCGGGATTTCCGCTTACGATCGGGCAACCACCATTGCGGCGTTAGCTCAGACGGGTAGTCAGTTTGCTGATTTTTATCATCCAGGCCATGTCTTTCCCTTAATTGCCCGGGATAATGGCGTGTTAGAACGCGATGGGCATACTGAAGCAGCGGTTGATCTGGCGAAACTTTCGGGCAGTCAGCCAGTCGCTTATATTTGTGAGATCCTTAAAAAAGATGGGACGATGGCTCGGCGCAAGGATCTTAAAGCCTATGCAGAAGGGACCCAGACACCAATGATCACAATTCCAGAACTGCAACAGTATCGCCAGCTCAAAATGATTCAAACAATTACTGAGGTTAACTTACCGACTAAGTATGGCAACTTTAAATTGAAAGCGTTTAAGACCAGTGTCGATAGCGAACCGACACTACTGATTACAAAGGGGAATATCCAAGGTAATGAACCATTATTGCTACGGCTTCACTCGGAATGTTTAACGGGTGATGTGTTTGGTTCAAAACGCTGTGATTGCGGTGCTCAACTGGCTGAATCACTAAAACGAATCGAACAGGCTGGCCGAGGGGCAGTGCTATATTTGCGCCAAGAAGGACGTGGCATTGGTCTTGCTAATAAGTTAAAGGCCTACGAACTGCAAGAACAAGGACTTGACACGGTCGAGGCAAATTTACATTTAGGCCTGCCGGCTGATGACCGTAATTATGGTCTGGCAGCGACCATTTTACGGCAAGAAGGTGTCAAAACGGTTAACTTGATGACGAATAATCCGGATAAAATTCAGCAGTTAGAACATCATGGCATTCAGGTTAATCAGCGAATAGCGCTTGAAACGGGGCTAACACCAGAAAACAAAGCGTATTTAACCACTAAAAAGAATAAATTCCATCATCTTTTAAAGGAGGTCAATTAAATGAACGTCTTAAATCATTCGAGAATTAACCATGATTTTAAAGTGGGTATCGTGGTGGCGCAATTCAATGCACTGGTAACGGAGAAGTTGCAACAAGGGGCAGTTTCACAATTGGAAAAGTATGGTGTGAGTAACGCTGATATTACAGTAGCGACCGTCCCTGGTGCTTTAGAGTTACCACGGATAGCCAAGAAGTTGGCGGACAGTGGCCAGGTGGATGGCATCATTGCGCTTGGTGCTGTAATTCGCGGTGAAACTTCGCATTATGATTATGTATGTGCTGGAACCGCTGATGGCCTAGCACAGGTGTCTCTGACTGGACCAGTGCCAGTCATGTTCGGTGTTTTAACCACTGATAATCTCGAACAAGCAATTAGTCGCGCTGGTGGCAAAGGTGGTAATAAGGGCGCTGATTGTGCGGATGGGTTAATTGAAATGCTTAATTTGGAGAAACAGCTTTAAGAAAAGTAGCGCTTAACATATAGTAGTAAACTGTTAAAGAAGTAAAGCGGACGGACACTGATCTTGATGGTGTCCGTCCGCTTTATTAATTGAAATGTTTCACGTGAAACATATTTACCAAAGAATCGGCCTTATTTTTCCTGTAAGTTATTAAAAATACCCTGCATATGCGTCTCAATCTGATTGAGTTCAGTCGAGTAGCCCTTCAGTTCATCGCCAAATTGTTCGACTTTTTGTTTATCAACATCGGTTTTGTAGCGTAGTTTGTGTTCCAAACTGGCCCACATATCCATGCCAACCGTTCGTAGTTGAATTTCCACGGGAGTTGTTATTGGTCCGCTGGCTTGAAAGACAGGGACGGAAACGACCAGATGCAGGCTTCGGTAACCGCTTGGTTTGGGATTAGAAATGTAATCCTTACGTTTCAACAGCGTGACATCGGATTGTTTAGTCAACGCGTTTTCAACGGTTTCGATATCATCAAGGTAATTGGTGATCACCCGAATGCCAGCAATATCGAAAATATTATCTTTAATGTCATCAAACGTGAAGTCTAACCCCTTTTTAGTTAGTTTGCGTAAAAGACTTCGGGGGGATTTCATCCGTGTTTCCATATGGTGAATCGGGTTATGATTTTCAAGCATTTCAAATTCACTATCTAGGTTTTCCAGCTTAGTCCCAAACTCTTTGGCACCAGCTTGGCACTGCTGATAATAAACAAAGAAACGGCGTATTTCAGTGGTGTCATAGTCACCTAACACATGGCTCATTTCATCAGAGATCTGATTGATGTTAGGTAAATTAGTACGTTGTAAAATCATATTAGTACTCCTTTGAACGTTAATGCTGTTATTTTAGCACTTAATGCTGAGACGAGTGAAGTTAAGATTAACATGTAAATGTTTTTTAACTTGATAGCCGGCTTTACAATCCAGTGACCAGCAATTAGACTTAAACAAAATGCAGGGAGGTGAGATTATGGAACTAAGATTGCTGCGTTATTTTTACACGATTGCGGAGGAGGAAAACATCTCCAAAGCAGCCACGATTTTACATATTACCCAACCAACTTTGAGCCGGCAGCTAAAACTTCTGGAAGACGAATTGGGGACGGCGTTATTTATTCGTGAACATCATCATTTAACACTCACGGATGCGGGGTTGTTTCTAAAAAGTCGGGCGGCGGAAATCTTAGAATTGTCTCAGCAAACCACCCTAGCATTTGAGACCCGCAAACAGCAATTATTTAGTGGTAACATCAAAATTGGCTGTGTCGAAGCAGATAATTCTGATACGCTGTCTATGATATTAGAGGAGTTTGTGCACGATTATCCGCAGGTGACCTTTGACATCTTTAGCGGTACTAGCGACATCATTAAAGAACGGCTGGATAAGGGTTTACTAGATGTGGCGATCCTATTGCAGCCAGTGGATACGACAAAGTATAAAACGTTGACTTTACCACGGCGTGAACGTTGGGGATTATTGGTGTCAGCTAACTCTTCATTGGCCCGACAGGCTTCGATTTCCCCCACTGATCTGACACGGATACCCCTGCTCCTATCCGGTCGGCATGAGGTTCAAGAGATGCTTAGTCACTGGGCGCAGGTGCCAATTTCAAAACTGCAGGTAAAAGGGCACTTCAATCTCTCCTTTAACGTCATTTCACTGGTTGCCCACGGGGTTGCGCCAGCCTTAATGATCGAAGGGGCCATTAGCGGGCGGAAACCTAAAGAAGTCAGCTTCGTTCCGTTAGCACCGTCAATTGAAACTAACTGTGTGTTAGTTTGGCGACGAGAACGAATTTTGACGCCCGTTGTTGATCAGTTTATTAAGAGTTTCAAAGACAGTTTTCAAAATTAATTCTGAAACGGCTACTATGCTTGTTGAGCATGGTAACCGTTTTTTTAAGTATTAGACGTATACTATATTTCAACCTAAACTAAGCTTTGTTGAAGTCACAAGGGCAATGCAAAGGAGAAAATATGACAATTAAAAATAAAATCGTGCTGATTACCGGTGCATCATCTGGTATTGGTGAGGCGACTGCTAAATTATTAGCTCAACATGGCGCAAAATTGGTTTTAGGTGCCCGCCGCGCCGGTAAGTTACAGACCATTGTCGATGACATACAGCAAGCTGGTGGTCAGGCAATCAATCGGGTAACTGATGTGACGCAGCCAGCAGATTTGACTGCACTGGTGGCCGTTGCGCAAGAAGCCTTTGGCGAGCCAGACGTGATTTTTAACAATGCCGGTATCATGCCATCCTCCCCAATCAGTGCGTTAAAAACGGCTGAGTGGAATGACATGATCGACATTAATTTAAAGGGCGTGTTAAACGGCATTGCGGCCGTGATGCCGATCTTTACTCAACGGCGGTCAGGTCAGATCATTACGACTTCTTCAGTTGCCGGCATCAAGAGTTTTCCGGGATCAGGTGTTTATGGGGCAACCAAATTTGCTGTTCGCAATTTAATGGAAGTGATTCGGACGGAAAGTGCGCAAGAAGGAACCAATATTCGGACAGCTACTCTGTATCCGGCAGCTATCAATACCGAATTACTACAGACGATTACGGATCAGCAAGCCCTGACCGGAATGAAGCAACTGTATGCCAAAGTCGGCATCACGCCGGATGCCATTGCCCGGGTAGTGGACTTTGCGATTGATCAGCCGGCAGACGTGAACGTGAATGAATTTACGATTTATCCGACTAAACAGGCTTAGGAGGCAATTAAAGATGAACAGAGACGAACAACTTAAAAATAGTATTTTCCCATTAGGAGATAAAAATGAGGCTTACGCGCAGTATTTTGTGGGTCAAAGCTACTTACAGAGTTTAGTGAATGACCCTGCCGTAAACGTTGGTGTTAGTAACGTCACCTTTGAACCCGGCTGCCGTAACAATTGGCATATTCACCACGATGGGTTTCAGATTTTACTCGTTACTGGTGGTCGTGGCTGGTATCAAGAAGCGGGGAAACCAGCTCAGAAACTAACTGCTGGCGATGTTATTGTGACTCACGATGGGGTTAAACACTGGCACGGTGCTGCTAAGGACAGCTGGTTTGCCCACGTTGCGATTACTGCGGGAACGCCAGAATGGCTGGCACCGGTGAGTGACGCTGACTATGATGCATTAGATTAGGAGGTACAATAATGGTAGAAAAACAAACAGCCGGTCGGGATAATTTAGGCGACTTCGCACCGCAATTTGCAGCTTTGAACGATGACGTGTTATTTGGTCAAGTCTGGTCACGCGAAAAACAGTTACCAGCTCGCGACCGTAGCCTAATTACCTATGCAGCATTAATGGCACAAGACCTCTTTCCGCAATTAGAAGCCTACATGAAAATCGCAAAAAAGCATGGTGTGACGAAAACTGAAATGGTGGAATTAATCACCCAATTAGCTTTCTATACCGGTTGGTCCAAGGCGTGGTCAGCGTTTGGCATTGCGCGAACGGTTTTTGAACCGGCTAAGTAATCGTCGAAAAGAAGGTTTCTAGCTTGACTTCATATTAATTAAGCGTAGAATGTTCCCCAACTAACACACGCTTGAAGGGAGCTGGGCATATGAAACGAACTTGGATGATTACAGGAATGAGCAACAGTTTTGGTCAGCGATTGATTCAAAACCTCATTAAAAAGGGGAAGCTGGCTACTACTAATGCCCAGAACGAATTAAAAATTAAATCACAAGATCAAGGTCGCGTTGATTTAATGATTAACTTACGCGGGTAAGCATTTAATTTTAACAGCTGATGAAGAGGCTGAACCCAATGCGGTTCAGCCTCTTTTTGCAGTGATTTAAATACAAAACTGAATAGAAGATGCATAATGTGCATAAGTGAACAATCATGCTGAGTGAGCACGCATTCATTAATTTGAAAGTAAGCTGGCGATAGTGATGAGTGATGAAAATCCAGACGCAACAAGACCGTTAGATGAGCTCTTGAGTGATTTGAAGACGAATGAGACGGGTCTCAGTGAAGATACGGCAGTCAAACGATTGCAAACATACGGTCAAAATACGATTCATCGGCAAAAGCAGCAATCACAGCTAGTGATCTTTTTGAAGAATTTTACCAGTTTGATGGCGATCCTACTGTGGGTTAGCGGTATTATTGCGATGCTGAGTGGCTCCGTGGAGCTGGGAATCGCCATTTGGGCAGTCAATATTATTAATGGCGTTTTTAGTTATTGGCAGGAGCATCGAGCGGCTAAAGCGACAGATTCCCTAATGGCTATGCTACCAACTTACACGCGGGTTCATCGGGACGGTAAAGTTAAACAAATCGACGCGTTGAACCTCGTCCCCGGCGATGTGTTTGACCTTCAAGCTGGCAATGCGGTGCCAGCGGATGCGCGATTGATGGCAGCGACTTCGCTGCAGGTCGATCAATCGGCGTTGACTGGTGAAACGGTACCGGAGTCCAAAAGCGTTGAATTTACACCTGGTGAAGGTAAATATTCTGAATCAAACATTGTTTACGCCGGTACCGCGGTGGGTGCTGGTACTGCAGAAGCGGTGGTTATTGCTACAGGTATGAACACTGAATTTGGTAAGATTGCGTCGCTAACTGAAAAACAGAGTAACATTACTAGTCCCTTAACACTGGAACTGAACCGATTGACGAAGCAGGTTTCCATCATTGCGATGATTATTGGGGCTTTGTTCTTTATTACCGCTATTTTCTTTGTTCATTATCCAATCAATAAATCATTCATTTTTGCATTAGGCATGATTGTGGCGTTTATCCCAGAAGGATTATTACCAACTGTGACCCTATCATTAGCGCAGGGGGTGCAGAAAATGGCGAAGCGCCACGCTTTGGTCAAGGATCTAAATAGCGTGGAGACGCTTGGTGAGACCACGGTGATTTGTTCTGATAAAACGGGGACACTGACGCAAAACCAAATGACGGTCAATCATATCTGGTTACTGACGGGGGAGTTTACCGCCTCTGGTCAGGGTTATGTTAATAATGGCCAAGTCCAGCAACATAATCAGCCGGTGGCTAAAGCTGGCACGCCGGATTTAAACCGGTTGATTTCAATTGCTGCGCTGAATAACGATACGCAAGTTGAAAATGATACGAAGTCAAAGAAGCCTAAAATTTTGGGAACACCGACCGAAGCTGCGCTAGTGATTCTCTGCCAAAAAGCGGGCTTCAATACCAAACAGCATTTAAAAATTATGCCGCGCATCAAAGAGTTATCGTTTGATTCACGCCGTAAGATGATGACCACGATCCATCAAGAAGATCAACAGCTCTATATTTACGTTAAGGGTGCTCTGAGTGATCTGCTGGGCCAATGCACCATGATTCAAGAAAATGGCATTGCCCGGGAAATAACCGATGCGGATAAACAAGCTATTAATGCCGCCAATAAAAAATACGCCGCTCAGGGGCTACGGTCGCTTTCCTTTGCTTATCGGGCAGTACCGTTTAAAAACCAGAACCAAGTTGATGGTCTAGAAATTGCCAACGCTGAAAGACAGCTGACCTTCGTGGGCTTAACGGCGATGTCTGATCCGTCGCGTCCCGAAGTTTACGATGCCGTGAAGAAGTGCCATGAAGCGCAAATCAAGATCATTATGGTGACTGGTGACAGTCAGTTAACTGCTAAATCAATCGCGGTTCAGATTGGCTTAACCTCTGACCAGGTCCGGGTGGTCACGGGGACCGAACTGGACAGTATGAGTGATGTCGATTTGAAAGCAGCCTTAAAGGGTGAAATTATTTTTGCCCGGGTGGCGCCTGAACAGAAATACAGGATCGTATCGACTTTGCAGACCATGGGCGAAGTGGTGGCTTCCACCGGTGACGGTGTAAATGACGCCCCCGCTTTGAAGAAAGCGAACATCGGGGTGGCCATGGGTGTGACGGGTACGGATGTAGCTAAGGACGCCGCGAATATGATCTTAACGGATGATAACTTTGCCTCGATCGTGGCTTCCGTTGAAGAGGGCCGGGCCGTTTACAGTAATCTGCAAAAGTTCCTGCTCTATATTCTGAACTCCAACATGCCAGAAGCAGTGCCATCAGCACTGTTTCTGTTTAGTCGCGGGCTGATTCCGTTGCCGCTGACCATCATGCAGATCCTAACGATTGATCTGGGAACGGATATGCTGCCAGCACTGGGACTTGGTTCTGAAATGGCCGAACCAGGGGTGATGAAGCAACCACCGCGGGCCCATAACGCCCACTTATTGAATAAACGCATTTTATGGAAAGCCTTTGCTTGGTATGGCGCGATTGCCTCCGTTGTTTCCACAGTGGCCTACTTCTTCGTTAATATCCAAGCGGGCTGGCCGAATCAAGCATTGCTTGCAAGCGGTATCGGGTACAGTCGGGCCACGACGATGACGCTGGCAGCCATTATTTTCTGTCAGATTGCGGCTGCTTTGAACTGCCGAACCAAGGATGAGTCGTTATTCAAAATTGGTTTATTCAGCAATCACATGATCTGGACGGGGATTATTTTTGAAATTATCCTGTTAACGATCTTGTCATACACACCAGTGCTGCAAGGAATGTTTCACATGACGCCGTTATTAGGAACAGATTGGCTGTTCTTGTGTATTATTCCAATCCCAATCGTATTAATTGAAGAATTTCGTAAGTGGCTCTTGAGAGGGAAAAGACGGGCGATAACTAATTAAGGTAAAAGTGTATCCCGTTGACAAATCTTTTGAGGACTTGTAAGGTAGTGAATTAGTTAGTTTTGTCAATTAAGTTAACAGAGTATGATCATGTTTCAGTATTAATTCTATAAGAGAGAAGGCAGTTACGTGTTAGAGAAAACCGTATATCGACAATTATTGAGCCATGCATTTGATATTCCAATTTCTGTGACCTATTGGGATGGTAAAGAGGAAACTTATGGTGAAGGCGAACCGGTCGTTAAAGTCCGGATGAATGAAGAGCTCCCGTTGAAGAGTTTTACTGACGAGCCGACTTTGACATTAGCTGAAGATTACATGCGAGGTGCTCTTGAAATCGATGGCAGCATTGAAGAACTGGTGGCCTCTGCTTACCGTACAGACCATAGCTTTTTGACGAATAATCCATTTATCAAGCATTTTCCAAAGGTCTCACATTCTGAAAAGAATAGTGAAAAAGACGTTCAGAGTCACTACGACATTGGTAATGACTTCTATGAAATGTGGCTGGACAAGACGATGACGTATTCATGTGCCTACTTTGAACATGATGACGACACTTTGGAAGAAGCCCAAGTGAACAAGATGCACCACATCTTAAATAAATTAAAGACTGAACCTGGTAAGCGCCTATTAGATATTGGTAGCGGCTGGGGAACGTTATTGTTTATGGCTGCTGAAGAATATGGCTTGCAAGCCACGGGTATTACTCTTAGTCAGGAACAATACGACTATACCCAACAGCAAATCAAAGACCGTCACCTTGAAGGCAAAGTTAACGTGTTGCTAGAAGACTATCGTGAAGTGGATGATCAATTCGATTACGTCACTTCCGTTGGAATGTTCGAACACGTGGGTAAGGAAAATCTTGGCCTGTACTTCAAGAAAGTGGCCGACTTCATGAAGCCAAATGGCCGTGCCTTGATTCACGGGATTACTGGTCAGCATGAAGGCGCTGGGGTCGATCCCTTTATTACCAAGTACGTCTTCCCTGGTGGCTACATTCCAAACGTGGCTGAAAATCTGAAGCACATTATGGATGCCAAACTCCAGTTTTCTGACATTGAACCATTGCGTCGACATTATCAAAAGACCCTTGAAATGTGGTATCAAAACTACAAGAAGGTTGAAGATAAGACCGCCGAAAAGTACGGCAAAGAATTTGCTCGTATGTGGGGAATGTACCTGCAAGCTTGTGCCGGTTCATTTGAAGGTGGCAACATTGACGTTATGCAGTACCTATTGGTTAAAGCACCTAGTGGTACTGGCCTACCAATGACCCGTGAGTACGTTTATGAAGCCGACGATAAAAAGGTTTCACAAAACGCTTAAAAAGTAGTAGATCTTAACATAGGTGGTTAAAGACGAGTTGCCTGATTTTGAAGGCAACTCGTTTTTGGTGTCGGTTGAGCTGTGAGAGTTTACAAACCCACCGGTCAGTTGCTATGATGAGCTTAGACACATTAAGAAGGGGCGATAGGTTGGCATCAATTCAGGTTCTAGAATCATTTATTCGCGGTAAAGTCAGTGATGAAAAGTGTGAAGATACCATCGTTAATACAGCGGATTTCATTGCCATTGTTGATGGGGTTACCAGTAAGTCGCACTTTAAGTATCAGGGTAAAACCACTGGTAAATTAGCGTCCACCATGATTGCGGGTATTCTTGAAGGCCTGCCCAAGAAAACAACATTGTCAGAGCTGATCAAACGAGTCAATCAGCGGTTTGCAGCCTTTTACCAGCAAGTTGATTTTACGGCTGATCCTAAAAGTCAGGGCTTACAGGCCGTCGCTGTTATTTATTCGCGGTATTACAATCAGCTGTGGCAGGTCGGTGACGCCCAGATCAATCTGGACGGTCAGCTGCTGACCAATCCGAAACCGAGTGATCTGGTATTATCGAATATGCGCAGTTTGATCCTGCGCTTGTCTTCCGATAGCGACCAGCAGGCAGATCCCGGTCGTAAGGCGATTTTACCGTGGATCTTAAAAGCCACTCAATTTGCTAATTTGGCTGACAGTGAGTGGGGTTATAGTATTTTTAATGGCCAGCCCATTCCCGAAACACTTTTGAAAGTTTATTCGTTAACTAATGAGCCCCATCAAATCGTTTTAGCCAGTGATGGCTACCCGAAAGCGGCTGAAACTTTGGCGGTATCAGAAGCTGGTTTAGACGATGTATTGAAAAATGATCCCAATTGCAGCCACACTTATCGGTCAACTAAGGGGCTGGTGGCTGGTAATCGGTCCTTTGACGATCGCAGCCTGATTCATTTCACGGTTACGCCAGAATAATAAAAAATTCTCCTAGACTTAGGTCTGGGAGAATTTTTTATTGCTTACCAAGAAGCCTTACGAACACCTGGAATTTGGCCAAGGTGCGCGTATTGGCGGAAATTCAGACGAGACATATTGAACTTCCGCATGTAACCGCGTGGACGGCCATCTAGGCTGTCCCGGTTGCGCAGGCGGTTAGGGTTAGAGTCCCTTGGCAGTTGTGCCAACGCCTCGTAGTCGCCTGTAGCCTTTAATTCGCGCCGAATCGTTGCGTATTTTTCGATCAGTTCACGTTGCTTGTTATATCGTGCAATCTTTGATTTTTTGGCCATGTTTTCCTCCAATGACTTAGTGATGTACTGTAATCAACTCATTAAGTAATTGCGGTCAATGGTGTTAGTAGTATTTATCTGCCACAACAATGTTACTAATTTACCAATAATTGATCCAAATTGCTACTGATTCGACTTGATGTAATTAAACTGTAATAATTACGCTTTACGTCTGACGCTCGATTACTGTAAGTATGTTAAAATAATAACTGTCAATTTGATGCACTAGGGGCGCCATTTGGCTGAGATAGATGAATCTGGTCCCTTTGAACCTGTTAAGTTAATGCTTGCGAAGGAAAGTGTACACGAACATCTAGATGAATGATGACCTTTCGGTGCGCGGAACTAACTGTGGCTGAAGGGTCTTTTTACTTGAAGAAAGGGAGATTTTAATGGGTAACACAAAACCAAGCGGCTTATTTCTGCTTTGGATGGGTGCGGCGATTTCGATTGCCGAGATTGTGACCGGGACGCTGATTGCACCACTAGGCTGGAAGAGTGGTCTGCTAGCAATTTTTATTGGGCATATCATAGGCTGTTTTGTCTTTTTGCTGCCAGCTGGTTACTTATCAGCACAGCAGAACCGAACCGCGATTCAGGCCACTAAAACGGTCTTTGGCAAACAGGGTGTCTGGTTGTTTTCAGGACTGAATGCCTTACAGTTACTCGGCTGGACGGCGGTAATGATCGTCAACGCCCAGTTAGCGATGAACGGGCTGTCAAAGACGTTGTTTAACTACCATTCAGTCTTGGTGATGTCCTTGATCGTGGCCGTGCTGATTGTGGTATGGCTGCTGATGGATCACGACTGGCTGTTTAAAGTCAACAACGTGATCGTGGTGTTATTAGCAATTGGCATGTTGCTGATGCTGTGGACCATTATCAAAGAGGGCCGTTTGCAAAATAGCGCCAACCTCTCACCGTTGAGTTTTGGTAGCGCGGTTGAACTGAACGTCACCATGGCCTTGTCCTGGCTGCCATTAATTGGGGATTATACCCAGCATACTGACCATCCGTTTAGAGCCAGCATGGCCAGTGTGAGCGGTTATTTTGTCGCTAGTTTTTGCATGTTTTCACTGGGATTGTTCACCGTGATTTTAACCGGACAATCTGACTTTACGACGGTGCTGTCGCATTCTAGCATGGGCATGATTGCGCTGCTAGTCATTGTGTTTTCAACGGTGACAACAACCTTTATGGATGCCTTTTCAGCGGCAACGAACGTGGCTAACTTGGTTAAAACTAAGCGAGTCAACCTGATTGCGATTGGGGTGACGATCTTAGGCTTACTGATTGCCCTGTTTGTTTCGATGTCGTATTACCAGAACTTCCTGTACGCGATTGGGGCAGTCTTTGCACCACTGTTTGCGATTTTATTCGTGAGCGTCTTTTTGATGCACCAACGGCTGTCAGTACCGTTAAACTTTATTTGGTGGCTGATCGGCGTAGTGGGCTATTCATGGCTGCAGAAATTAGACTTCTTCTTGGGTACCACCTTCTTTTTACTCTTAGTATTGGGACTGGGTGTGTACCTGACTGGATTAGTTACGAAAAAATACCCGTTGATGACGGATTGAATTTAAGCAGATTAAAACGCAGCCAGCTGACCTGAATTTTAGGCAAGCTGGCTGCGCTTTTTTAATTTAATCGTTGTTTAAATGAGGTGGTAATGATCGTCTGTCAATTCAAAACGATCCTTTAAACCGGACGTGATGGCGACTTTGAAGTCACGAGTGACAAAAATGGCGTCTAAGCCTGGCTGTTTTTCAAT
Source organism: Secundilactobacillus hailunensis (assembly GCF_005405185.1). Classification (GTDB taxonomy): domain Bacteria; phylum Bacillota; class Bacilli; order Lactobacillales; family Lactobacillaceae; genus Secundilactobacillus; species Secundilactobacillus hailunensis. Next base: position 62,358 of record NZ_BJDO01000005.1, on the reverse strand, counting down.
CAACGGAATTCCCTTATCGATATCCTGATAGAAGGCCTCGGTCGTCCAGATATCACCGTCGATGGAAACGTCACTCACAATGGTGACACTTTCCAAGTCATTTTGAATGGGATAACCGGTCTTGGAATCAAACATATGGTGGTAGTTATGCCCATTAATGACAAGGTAGCGTTCATAAATGCCCGAAGTCACGATCGATTTGGCGGGGGTGGTGAGAATACCTAGCGCAGTGTGACGCTGTTTAAGCGGGTTTTGGACCCCGATGCGCCATAGCCCATTGGGGCGCGCGCTGTCACCAACCAGTAAGATATTGCCGCCTAGGTCGATGATGCCGCTTTTGACGCCCATGGAAACCCACAGATCCTTGATGGCATCGGCAATGTAGCCCTTCGCGATGGCTCCCAGATCGATTTCCATACCGGGCTTGGTGAGAAAGACCGTTTGCTGATCATCGTCCAAGTGAATATCGTTGGGATCAATTAATTGGAGCCGTTTTTTAATCTCGGTATCAGCCGGTAAATTAGCGCCATCAAAGCCGATTTTCCATAACTTGACTAACGGCCCAATAGCGGTGTTAAAGCCCAGTTGCCATTTGCTGACGGCCACCGCGCGTTTGATTAGCTGGTAGGTAATTTTGGAGACCTGAACGGGCTTTTCTCCCGCCGCGTGGTTAACGGACATAACTTCAGAGACGGGGCGGTTGACCGTCAGAATATCTTCGTAGTGTTTGATCAGACGGTTACCTGCATCGAGATCAGCTGTTGTTGCTGGTTCATTTACCGAGAGGGTGATAACTGTTCCTAAGCCATAATATTGTTTTTGAATCATCTAGGGGTCACGCCTTCCATAAATTTCGTATAGGTTTAAGATAACACAAAACCGCGTTGGCTGATATATTCAGTCAACGCGGTCGGTCTTCTATCGTGAAACATCTAAATGGTGAAGCTATATGAGTCGCAAGTGTGCCATCAATAAAGTCACTTTGATGAGCCTTATGAAATCCGATAACTTGATGAGTAAAAAATGAGTAAAAAACTGCCGGATTCATAAGGATGATCAATTATTATGTAGTCGTTTCTTTCATACGCATACCCTCCATTTCAGATTAAAGATATATGTACGACAATGTGAAACTAAGTGGATGTCACCTCTGTTTAATTGGATTAAAGTTACTATAACATTAAAAACAAATGAGTGCAACATTAACACAAGATTAAATAGGGCCAAACGTGGAAATACCTATTCAAGTTGTGAAAACTTGCCATTTAGTGCTGAGCGGCGTACCTTAAAGATTGTGTTAAAGAGTAAAAGAGAAGAGAGGGTCAAAAAGTGAAAGCTGAAAAGCTGGAGAACTTGACTGAAACTGATCAGAAGGTACTGATGAGCATTTGGCTCGCCGGTAATTTGGATGCTCACCCGTTTGTTGCTGCTAAATACTGGCAAGATCAGGCTACCGAAGTGTCACAGCAATTGGCTAAGGCCACTATTTATGTCGTTCAGCAAGATGATCAGATCATTGGCTTTGCTGGGATGCAGATGTATAATTTGGCGGGACTGTTTGTTAAACCGGGTTATCGTAACACGGGTATCGGCAGTCTGCTGTTATTTGCCTTAAAATCAGACTATCAACGAATTGATCTGGCGGTTTATGAAAAAAACGAAAAAGCTGTCCGTTTTTACCAAAAACATGACTTTGATGAAAGTGATCGGGTAGTGGATCAGGATACGGATGAAGTTGAACTTAAAATGAAATGGCGTGCGTAAGCAATCAACGCCCGTGACAAGTGTCAGTTGGTTTAGTAAAGAGCCGCTAGATTTCCTCAATTAGGAAATTTAGCGGCTCTTTACTTTAGAATGCTTTCTCATTTATTTTTAATTTAGACGTTTATTAGTAAACGTTATCGTGCTATACTAACATCAACGTATGGCTTAGAACTGATTATAGAAAGGATCGATTTCATGACAACTGCAACCGATTATTTAACGCGGGTTCGGGCTGATATTGCACGGCGTGACCCTAACCAAACTGAATTTTTAGAAGCCATTGATAACTTCTTTAAGACTTTAACACCGGTACTTGAGGCGCATCCAGAGTACGTTAAGGCTAACATCGTTGGTCGTTTGACGGAACCGGAACGGGTCATTCAATTCCGGGTACCCTGGGTGGATGATCAAGGCAACGTTCAAGTTAATCGTGGGTTTCGGGTTCAATTCAGTGCAGCTATCGGTCCTTATAAGGGTGGGTTACGGTTTCACCCCACCGTTAATTTATCGATCATTAAATTTCTAGGTTTCGAGCAGATCTTTAAAAACAGCCTGACTGGCCTGCCAATTGGTGGCGGTAAGGGCGGTTCTGATTTCGATCCTAAGGGTAAGTCTGATAACGAAGTGATGCGGTTTACGCAAAGCTTCATGACGGAGCTGCAAAAGTATATTGGACCAGACCTAGACGTTCCAGCAGGCGATATTGGTGTCGGCGCACGTGAAATTGGCTTTATGTATGGGCAATACCGTCGCTTAAATGGTTATCAGGCAGGGGTTTTAACCGGAAAAGGATTATCTTTTGGCGGCAGTTTAGCCCGGACGGAAGCGACTGGGTATGGTCTGCTATATTACACGGAAGCTCTATTAGCAGCGCAGGGCGATCAGCTAACGGGTAAGAAGATCAAAGTTTCAGGTGCCGGCAACGTGGCCATCTACGCGATTCAAAAAGCCACCGAGCTTGGCGCAACCGTACTCACTGCCTCAGACTCAGATGGATTTATCTATGATCCTAATGGCATTGATTATCAACTGATTAAGCAAATTAAAGAAGTGGAGCGGGGCCGAATCAAGGAATATGCTGATCGGGTTGAGACAGCCACCTATCAGACCGGTTCCGTTTGGGACTTTGATACTGATTATGATATTGCGTTACCCTGCGCGACTCAAAATGAAATTGATGGTGCCAAGGCTAAACGCCTGGCTCAAAATGGGGCAACGGTGATTGCCTGTGGTGCTAACATGCCATGTACACCCGAGGCAGTTGAAGTCTTTAAACAGGAGAACGTCATTTTAGGCCCTGCTAAAGCAGCTAACGCTGGTGGGGTTGCTGTTTCTGCCCTTGAAATGAGTCAGAACAGTGAACGGTTATCATGGACTTTTGAAGAAGTTGATAACCGGTTGAAGACGATTATGAAGGGTATTTTCGATGAATCAGCGGCCGCTGCCAAGCAGTATGATCTGGGGACTGATTACCTGGCTGCCGCAAACATTGCCGGTTTTAGTAAAGTAGCTGAGGCCATGCTGGCACAAGGCGTGATTTAAAAGATAAGGGCAGGCTGATCAATGCTAAGACTGTCTTTTCAAATACAGCAATAAATTGATTCTCTTTGCGTATCCTTAGCCTTACCCACTAGAAAAGAATTATAATAGATAGGTAAATCAACGAAATCTAAAACAATTAAATTTTAATTTTCTAGGGGGATACGACATGGGAATCATTCTGGTATTTATCTTTAGCCTCATGACTATCATGGGCGCACTGTCATGGTGGTACGCAGCTCATTATAACGGGTTAGTCGGCACAACCATGATACTCACGATTATCAGTGTGCTTGGATTGTTATTTAGCTTTGGCTATGTTTATGAAAAGGGCTGGGTCAGACCTAAGCAGACGCAAACGACCTCAACTAAAAATAACGTCAATTCCAATCTCTATTTTGCGCAAAAAAGCTCCGAATCTGAATCAATCAGGCAGCAGCATCAAAATGAACAGAGTATCTTGCAGCAACTGCAGAAATCGTATGGTAAAAATGTCGGCGATGTGAGCTTCAATCAGGATACTAAGACCTACACAGTGACACCCACTAATGCGAAATACATTCAGTCGGTCACGACGATGTGGAAATATCCTAAAACCAATGCCAAATCAATTAAGACAATGTCAGCTAACTATGTAAAGATGTCGCAGTCCATTGATCAGTCGTTAAAGGGCAGCTATACCTTGCAAGTGAAACGGTCTAAGAGCGGTCCAGTGATCTTGTCTATTAAGAACGGGCAGGCTACGGCCATGAACGAGAGTAAGCAGTAGTGAATAAGTAGTAGTAAAAAAGCGCAATGATCAGGTGTCATAACTGGTCATTGCGCTTTTTCGAGTAGTTAGTCAGTTGTACCGGTCTTCACAATATTAGCCGATTTTTGTCGATCATAAACGATGCGGGTGTGCTTCGTCACTCGGGTCAGCATGAAATAGTGATGCGCGTTAATAGCGGAACTGTAACCACCGTAGTAGTGGCCGGCAATTTTGTCAGGCTGGATGCGGTGATTAAAATTATAATTACTCAGCGATAGTTCACTGGCCGTAATGATGTTAGCATCACCGTACTGAACGGTCTTTACCGGATAAAGTTTCAGCCCGAATTGTTCACTATGAGCTTGGCTGACAGCGGTTAGCGGATAAGCAATTGGTGCTGCATAGCTGCTGGGATTATCGTGAATCGCTTGATTGATTTTCAAATACTGCTGTAATGCTTTGATTTGTGATGGTTCGCCATTGGTTCTTCGTAGTTGTTTTAAATCAGATTTAATGCCTGCAATATTATTAGCTGTTTGAGCTTGCTGAGCAGTAACGCCAGTGTGAAAAGCCTCTTGGTCCTTATTTTTCGCCCACCTGATCTGTTCAGCAGTCGACATTTTGGCTAATTGCTTTAAGGAGATCGGCTGTTTACCAGTTGGTAACATATAAGTAGTAGCTTTACCTTTTTGAAGGACAAAGATTCCGTTGACGGCAGAGTTGGCAGTGACCTGATTTTGAGCTTGAGAAACATGATACCAAATACGTGGTCGGGCAGTCTGGCCTGATTTAACCAATGCCAGTTTAGTGACTGGTTGCGTCTGAACCTTTTGATTACCGCAAGCGGTTAAGAGTAGGCCGAGCGGTACAACTAAAGTTCCGAATAGTAAGTGTTTAATACGCAACAAAAAATTCCTCTCTATAAATGACAGCCGAAATAAACCTGATTTAGAAGTTAATTCTACTATAAAATGGGGAATAATAACATAAATCCGATTAAGTGAACTACTCGTCACTAAAGTAACGAGCTTCTAGGAACACCGCTGACTTACACAGCATTCTCCGAATGGCATGCAGCGGTTACGGCTATTTACTAAGGCACGTTCCATGCCAGATAGTCTTTTAGACTCCAAGTTACGCAGTCGCTTGTAGAATATTAACTGCGGCATTAATGTCTCGATCATGGCTAACGCCACAATTAGGACAGGCCCACTGTCTAATATCTAAAGTGTGCTTACCATCATCATAGCCACAGCTGGAACATATTTGAGAAGTTTTTCTAGGATTAACAGTGACTAACTGTTTTCCATACCAAACGCACTTATATTCAAGCATTCGATGTAGTTCCCGCCAGCTTTGATTGGCAATTGCTCTAGCAAGCTTGTGGTTTTTAAGGAGATTTTTGGTTTTCAAATCTTCAATATAGATCACATCATATTGGGCTACCAAAGTTTTTGTTAACGTATTTAAGTAATTGTTACGTTGGTTGGCTATTTTTTCCGCATACTTAGCGACCATTCTTTTAGCTTTTTGATAGTTCTTAAAGTCTGATAGCTCGCGGGGTTCAATGACTTTGTTGTGTTTATCCCAAGCAATTTCTTGCTGAGCTTGTAACCTTCTCCGAGCTAAACGTTTCTCCCAGTAATGTTTCTTTTTACTGAGTCGTTTATCAAAGCGAATCGTTGGGTATTTCACGCCATCACTGGTGATCATTAAGTCAGCAACACCCAGATCAATACCAACTGGATTACCGGTCTTGGCTAAGGCTTTAATGTCAGTGTCGACTAGAATAATGGCATAGAACTTACCCGTAGCTGAAAGGCGAATAGTCACATTCTTGATTTTGCCAACTGGTTTTCTACCTGATTTAAATTTTAGCTTTCCCAATTTGGGTAACTGGATGTGGTGATTATCAACTAGTTTAATATTGTGATTGACCGACTTGGTCTGATAGCTCTGCTTCGGGTACTTACGAGATTTGAACTTAGGGAAGCCTTTATGCAGCCTAAAAAACTTTTTATAGGCTTCTACTAAGTCATGGTTGGTTGACTGTAAGCTAGTGCTTTCAGCATCTTTTAACCATTCATACTCAGTCTTCAAGGCTGGCAGTAAATTATTCAAGGCAAACGCATTTAAGAATTTAGCTTCTGGGTTATTTTGATATCTTTCAACCATCATCGCTAGTATTTGATTCCAAACAAAACGGTTATACCCAAAGTTGAGTTTGATTTTGAGTTGCTGCTCTTGATTAGGATATAGCCGTAATTTGATCCCTTTTAAAGTCATATAGGTTCACCTCTTTTCCATTTCTAGTATATCATAATGGTATGCTAAAAATGAATATAAGTGGCTATATACCAACGAAATTAGGTAAACGTATGATTAAGCACGAACATCCTAATGTGTATGATTTTAACTTTCAACTGGTTTGGACTACCAAGTAGTGAATAAATCAGCGCCATCTTCAATCGTTAAAGCTTTTAAAGGTGGTTCATGGTTTATTCAGTTCCCACAAACCAAGAGATTACTCTGGAGCGGACATTTATGGTCTCCTAGCTTCTTTATGAGTACCCTTGGTAATGCTTCAAAAGAAACAATAGTTCAATACGTTGACTCACAATTAGACCGATACAACGGTGGATGTCCAAGACATTGATTCATCTCGGCATTAAAATACCGATTTTTCTCAACTGACGCCACTTATAAAGTACAAAATGGGGAATAACTTGTGAAAACGATTCCAAAAAATATGTGTGAAAATGTAAACTAAATTAAAAAATATTCATTTGGATTGTGTAAAATATAAAATGGGGGCATAATACTAATTGATCGCCGATATAGCAACCTCATAAGCAAATATAATGAAGTGAGTAGTTTTTGACTATAACGTATTTGGCTATTATTCTATAGATGTTAGTGAACAATATCACGATAGTCTTTTTGTTGTTACCTGTATAGCAGTTACAAATACAATGGAGGTCAAGAAAATGTCAGATTACAGAATTGAATCAGATACGATTGGCGAAGTTAAGATTCCCGCTACCGCACTTTGGGGCGCTCAAACCGAAAGAAGCCGTAACAACTTCCCAACTGGTGAAAAGATGCCACTGGAAATTATCAAGGCTTTGCTGCAGATCAAGAAAGCCGCAGCTACTGCCAACAAAGAATTAAAGAATATTGACGGTGCTAAGGCCGACTTGATCGTCGAAGCCATTGATACCTTACTTGCACTTGACGATGAGGACTTACGTAAGGACTTCCCATTGGTCGTTTACCAAACTGGTTCAGGTACGCAAACCAACATGAACGTCAACGAAGTCGTTGCTCACCAAGCTGGTAAACTCAACGCTGACATTGAGATCTTACCAAACGATGATGTTAACAAGGGTCAAAGCTCTAACGATATCTTCCCAACAGCAATGAACATCACAGCTGCCAAGGCAGTTAGCCGTTTGGAAGATTCAACTCAGCACTTGATCGACGAATTAAAGGTCAAGCAAGAAAAATACTGGAAGACGGTTAAAATTGGCCGGACCCACTTGCAAGATGCTACACCATTAACCTTTGGCCAAGAAGTTTCTGGCTGGGCTAGTGCATTGGAACATGATTTGGATTACCTAAAGACTTTAGGTAAGACTTTGAGTGAACTGGCAATGGGTGGTACCGCTGTTGGGACTGGCTTGAACGCTGCTCCTGGCTTTGCCGATATCATTGCTGACAAGATGGGCGAACTTTACGGCCTGCACTTTACAGCTAAAACCAACAAATTTTACGGTTTAGCTCACCACTCAGGCTTAAACGTGGTCCACGGTGCAATCAAGACCTTAGCTGCTGATCTGATGAAGATTGCCAATGACGTACGGTTCTTAGCTTCAGGTCCCCGTGCCGGTTATGGCGAATTAAACATTCCAGCTAACGAACCTGGTTCATCGATTATGCCTGGTAAGGTTAACCCAACTCAAGCCGAAGCCATCACCATGGCTGCTGTTCGGGTTATGGGTAACGATGTCGTTGTTGATATGGCATCTAGCCAAGGTAACTTCGAAATGAACGTTTACAAGCCAGTTTTAATTTCAGCCTTCCTTGAATCAGCTGAATTATTGGAAGGAACCATGCGTGGCTTTGCTGACAAGATGATCCATGGTTTGAGTGTTAACTCAGACCGGATGGAAGAATTAGTTGACCGCTCATTGATGACGGTTACTGCCTTATCACCACACATTGGTTACCACGAAAGTGCCACGATTGCACAAGAAGCCTTAGCTGAAGGTACTAATTTGAAAGAAGCTGCTTTGAAATCTGGCTTACTGACTGAAGAACAATACGATGCTTGGGTTATCCCAATCAACATGACCAACATCGATCAAAAGTAAATTTAAAAGCACAATAGATTAAGAATAGGAGCAAAATCATGGCTGAAAAATTTCATTTTCAACCAACCTCACTCACGCGGCTGCGTAAGCACTACGACGTGATTGTGATTGGTTCAGGTGCAGCTGGTATGACGGCTGCCATTCAGGCACACGAGTTAGGTTTAAAACCCGTTATCCTTGAAAAAATGGATAAACTGGGTGGTAACACTAACCGGGCTTCATCCGGAATGAACGCTGCCGAAACCAACGTTCAGTTACAGCACCACGTAGTCGACAGCTACCAAGAATTCTACGACGAGACCTTAAAAGGTGGCGGTGGCAAGAACAACACTGAATTACTGAAGTATTTCAGTGAACACGCTGCTTTGGCCATCGACTGGTTAGCTGATCACGACATCATCTTGGATGAACTCACGATCACTGGTGGGATGAGCAAGATGCGAACCCACCGGCCTCATTCCTTAGCTGCGATTGGTGGTTTTCTGGTGACAGAACTGCTCAAGCAAGTGCAAAAAGCACGGATTCCGCTATTTGCAGGGTTAAAGGTCACTGAATTAACCACTGATGATGAAGGTAAAGTGACTGGTGTACGGGCCACAACTGGTAAGCAAAGCGGTCCGCTGACAGCGGATGCCGTTGTGCTGGCTGCCGGTGGCTTCGGTGCCAACCAGGAGATGCTGACGAAGTACCGTCCTGATTTAAAGGGCATGAACACCACTAACCAACCAGGTGCTACCGGTGACGGTATCAAGCTGGCAGAGGCGTTAGGCGCTAAATTGGTTGATATGGATCAAGTCCAAGTTCACCCAACTGTTCAACAGGATACCCCGCACGCTTACCTCATCGGTGAAGCTGTTCGTGGTGAAGGTGCCATCTTAGTTAATAAGCATGGCGACCGGTTCGTCAACGAATTGGATACCCGTAAGAACGTGACGGCTGCCATTGATGGTTTGAAGGAAAACGGTGCTTATCTGATCTTTGACCAGGGCATTCGTGACCGGGCTAAAGCGGTGGAATTCTACGACTCAATCGGGTTAGTTCACACGGGTAAGTCGTTGGACGATTTAGCTGATCAATTAGGTTTTGACGCCACAGCGTTGAAGCAGACTGTTACTGATTGGAATACCGCGGTTGCTGACCAAGATGATTCAGCATTTAGCCGGACCACTGGTATGGAACGTGATATTTCAACAGCGCCATTCTTCGCGATTCACATTGCACCAGCCGTCCATTATACAATGGGTGGTATTGCCATTAACCATAAGACAGAAGTGCTTAATGATGACGGTAAAGCCATCAAGGGCCTCTATGCTGCCGGTGAAATTGTTGGTGGCTTGCATGGTAATAACCGAATCGGCGGTAACTCAATTGCTGAAACGGTGATCTTCGGCCGTCAAGCTGGGGAACAAGTCTTCAACTACATCAACGAAAAATAATAATGAAACCTTCGGGGAATAATCAAAAGAGGTTAAGAAAATGAGCCTGGGAAAGGTTAAATACAGAAAGTTTATAGCACCGCTAGCAGTTGGAATTATTATATGGTTATTAACGCCATTTAAACCTGTTGGGGTTTCTATTGCAGCGTGGCATATGTTTGCAATTTTCGTTGCAACTATTATTGGGTGTATTACCCAACCACTACCGATTGGTGGTGTTGCAATTATTGGATTTACTATTACGGTTTTAACTGGCGAAGTACCAGTAGATACGGCTATTGCAGGCTTTGGGAATACTAGTATATGGCTAATTGTTATGGCATTTTTCATTTCGAGAGGGTTTATTAAGACTGGTTTAGGTCGGCGAATTGCCTTTAATTTTGTTCGACTTTTTGGTAAACGGACTCTAGGGTTGGCTTATTCGCTTATTGGAGTGGATTTAGTTCTTGCTCCTGCTACACCAAGTAACACTGCACGTGCTGGTGGAATTATGTATCCAATTATTCAATCCTTGGCGCAAGCCTTTGGCTCAACCCCGAAGGATAATACCCAGAGAAAAATTGGTTCTTTCCTCATTTATTCAGAATTTCAAGGGGATATTATTACTTCGGCTATGTTCTTGACCGCTATGGCTGCTAATCCATTGGCACAATCGTTAGCGAAACCGATGGGGATTCATATTACTTGGATGAATTGGTTTATCGCTGGTTTGGTCCCAGGTTTGATTTGCCTAATTCTTGTTCCTTTCATTATCTACAAAATCTTTCCACCTGAGATTAAGGAAACACCAAATGCTAAAGAGTGGTCAGAAAAGCAATTAACAGAAATGGGAAAATTCAGTAAACCAGAGAAATACATGGCATTAGTTTTTGTGGTTGCCTTGGTACTTTGGGTATCAGGATCATTCATTGGCATTGATGCAACTACAACAGCTTTTGTTGCACTTTCGCTTTTACTGTTGACTGGTGTTCTTTCATGGTCAGATATTACTAAAGAAACTGGAGCTTGGAACACATTGGCTTGGTTCTCTGTTCTAGTTATGATGGCTACTCAGCTGAATACTCTTGGATTTATTCCTTGGTTGAGCAAGACTATTGGATCTTCATTACATGGTATGAACTGGATACTTGTCATGATTATTTTGATTGCCGCTTACTTCTACAGTCACTACCTGTTTGCTAGTGCAACAGCCCACGTTAGTGCAATGTATAGTGCGTTCTTAGCTGTCGCTATTGCTGCTGGTGTGCCAACAATGCTAGCTGCCTTAATGTTAGGATTCTTTGGTAACTTGCTTGGTTCAACCACTCATTACAGTAATGGTCCTGCACCAATACTCTATGGTTCTGGGTACGTTACTCAAGGTGAATGGTGGAAGATGAACGCCCTTATGGGGGTCGTATATCTGATTATTTGGATCGGTGCTGGCTCACTTTGGATGAAAGTCATTGGTATGTGGTAAACATAGCAATCAATTTATCTGAACGGGAAGTCAAAAATTAATGAATAAACTGACGATAAACTTCAAGGAGATAATTCCAAGAAGTTTATTGGTCTATCAACTACAATTTGAAATATCGTGCGAAATTGTCTGTTAAGTCAATGAAAGTTGGTGATTTTGTGCAAAAACGTTATAAGTACCCGCTGATGCCAGATATTCTTAAATATGGGGGCGTTGTGTTAGTAATGTTTATTACTGGTACGTTTTTGGTAATTTCCTATATGGCGAAATACCCGTCACTATTATCAATGGCCTTCCTGTCCTTTGCTTTTGGGTTGCAGCACGCTTTTGATGTTGATCACATTACTGCAATTGACAACATTACCCGAAAAATGATCAATGATGGACGTAACACCCACGGGGTCGGTTTTAGTTTTTCACTGGGGCATTCCTTAGTGGTAATTTTGATGGCCGTTGTGACGATTTTCTTCGTGGAGTTATCCAAGAAACTCTTACCAGGACTAAAGAGTGTTGGTAGTATTATCGGCACGACCTTTGCTGGTGTCACGCTGATTTTCTTAGCGATTGTCAACGTTTTTATCTTTCTGAATATCTGGAAGGAATTTAAGCACTTAGATAAGTCAGCCAAAGAAGTTAAAATTGAGAAATCAAAGATTTACCTGATTTTTGAGAAAATGCTTCACCTGATCAATCATAATTGGCAAATTGTCTGCATTGGATTTCTATTTGGGTTGGGGTTTGATACTGCAACTCAAATTGCGGTGCTGGCGACTTCTGCAGTTACTACGAGTCAAGGGGTGCCATGGTATGCCGTACTATCTTTTCCATTGCTGTTTACCTCTGGTATGTGTTTTCTTGATACCAGTGATGGTATTTTTATGAGTACGGCTTATTCTTGGGTGTTTTCATCCCCGGTACGAAAGGTTTATTACAATATGATTTTAACGGGACTTTCCGTACTTGCTGCGCTGTTTTCTGGGATGGTTAATTTATTATTAGCCTTTAAGCTTATTTTTAAAGTTGATAATCCTTTAATTTCATGGGCAGAGGGGCTGAACTTCTTCCATTTGGGAATTGGCTTAGTGGTGCTATTCGTTGTGTTATGGTCAGTATCGTTATTCGGTTGGTATTATTTCGGTTTAAACAAGAAGGAAAAAGCGATTCACTAGAATCAGACTAAATATTGAGGGGTGATCTTTTGAAAGTCAGAGTACCATACGGAAAAGATGAAGAATTTAATATTGATGTTCAGGATTCACAGTTGACGGGGGTTTTTAATCCCAATAAAGTTGAAAAAGTGGATCAAGATTCAGCTATTGATGAAGCCTTAGACAATCCGTTTGATTCAGAAGCCTTTGAAAAGTTTATGGATACTGATGAACGAGTCGTCTTTATCGTTAATGATGGAACACGACCAACACCAACCGCCAAAGTTTTGAGTCATATTTATCCCAAGATCAAAGATAAAAATATTTACTTTATTATTGCCACTGGGGTCCACCGGGCACCTACTGAAGAAGAATATAACTTTATTTTTGGGAAAGACATTTATCAAGACTTGAAGCAGAAGAACCGGATTCATTGCCATGATTGTCACAATGACGAAATGGAATTTCTCGGGAAATCGTCTAACGGAACTGAAATGTACATTAATAAAATTGTGGCGGATGCGGATAAAGTAGTGCCAATCAGTTCAATTGAACCGCACTATTTTGCTGGCTATACGGGTGGTCGGAAATCTTTCCTGCCAGGGGTAGCTTCCTATGATACGATTTCTCAAAACCATTATTTGGCCTTACAGGATTCAGCACGGGCATTAGCATTAGATGGTAATCCAGTTCACGAAGACATGATGGATGCCATGCATGTGTTAAAAGACATCCATATCTTTGCAATTGAAATGGTGCTCGATAGCAGCCATGAAATCTATGCAGTCACGACTGGCGATTTAACTAAATCATTTTACGCTGGTATCGATAAGGCTAAAGAAGTCTATGGCGTTCAGATCCCGCACAAGGCTGACATTGTCATTTCAGTGGCACCATACCCAATGGATGTTGATCTGTATCAATCACAAAAAGCACTTGATAACGGCAAATTAGCCTTAAACAAGGATGGCATTTTAATTCTGGTCGCTAAGTGCCGGACTGGCATTGGTCCTAAGCCTTTCTATGATCTGCTAAGTTCGGAAAAGGATCCTCAAGCGGTATTGGACAAAATTCATTCTAGTTGGAAACTGGGATACCATAAAGCAGCTAAAATGGCTCAAATTGATATTTGGGCGCAGACTTGGGCGGTTACTGATCTAACTGACGAGGAAATGGAAAACGTTCACTTTAAGCCGTTCCATGACCTTAAAAAGGCCTATGCAGCGGCTCTGGCAGAGAAGGGTGATAGCGCAAGTGTGATTGTTTTACCAGCTGGTTCAATGACGGTTCCAGAAGTAACGAAGTAGATTTTAGGAGGGAGACGCTATGGGGCAAGATAAGATGATCGACATTTTAAAGGCAGTCCAGCGACACGACATCGATGTTGATACGGCTAGGCAAAAATTGGTCACGAATAAAGAGGCTTTGCCGTTTGCTGATCTTGATTTAGAACGTCAGCAAAGAACGGGTTATCCGGAAACCGTTTTTGGTGAAGGAAAGACTGCTGAACAAATCACCGCAATTATCGAAAAGTTTCGGGAAAATGAGCAAGTCGTTTTATGTACCAGAATTTCTCCTGAAAAAGCCCACTATGTTTCTCAAAAAATTGCACAGGCAAAATACTATCAAACCGCGCGTTGCTTAGTTATTGGCGACAAAATGACGGCCTCACCAGATTCATATATTGCAATCGTCAGTGCGGGAACCTCTGATATTCCGATTACTGAAGAAGCGGCTGTAACGGCCGAAACGTTTGGTAATCGTGTTGAACGTGTTTATGACGTGGGAGTTGCTGGCATTCACCGGCTATTCGAACATTTAGACGTCATTCGAGGCGCCAAAGTTGTCATTGTAGCAGCTGGCATGGATGGTGCATTGGCCAGCGTGGTTGGCGGCCTAGTTGCAAGCCCCGTCATTGCATTACCAACTAGTATTGGCTACGGCAGCAGTTTTAACGGTCTCAGCGCACTTTTAACGATGCTAAATTCCTGTGCAGAAGGGGTAACGGTCGTGAACATTGATAACGGTTTTGGCGCTGCTTATTCTGCCAGTGTGATTAATCATATGTAGATGAATTGAGGGTTAAAGTAATGAAGACTTTGTATTTAGATGCGTTTTCGGGTATGAGTGGCGATATGTTCCTTGGAGCGCTGATTGATTTAGGCGTTGATATTCACGATATTGAAGCAGAATTAAAGAAACTGCACGTCAGCGGCTACACTTTGACGGCTGAACGAATTGCCAAAAGCGCCATTTATGGCACTAACTTTGATGTTGTTTTGGACTCGGGTGAAGAAAAAGATCACGGCTTCATTGAACATCGCGAGCAGGAACACCATGGGCATCATCATGGTCGCCATCTTGACGATATTGTTAAGTTAATTGAGAACAGTCAATTATCCGAGACGGTTAAAAAACACGCCATTTCAATTTTCCAAGATATTGGTCGGGCTGAATCTAAGGTTCATAACGTGCCGCTGAATGAAGTTCATTTTCACGAGGTCGGCGCTCTAGATTCCATCGTTGATATTGTCGGTTCCTGCATTGCCATGGAGCTGTTGGGTGTTGATGACGTTAAGTGTTCGACCATTACAGATGGCACCGGTTTTATCGATGTTGCTCATGGCCGGATGCCGGTTCCCGTCCCCGCAGTCTCACAGATGCTAACTGAACGAACAATCCCAGTCAAACAAAACGTCAATGTTCACACGGAACTGCTGACCCCAACTGGTTTAGGAATCGTTAAAGAATTCGTGAGTGAATTCAGTTCACTTGATCAAAATGACGATATTCAAAAAATTGGTTACGGGTTTGGTAAACGCGATACTGGTCTGTTTAACGCATTACGGGTCTTTATTCTCGAGAAGACCGATTCCCATATCGATGTTTCGGGGACGCATGATCAGGTGGTTCAAATTGAAACCAATATTGATGATCAGACTGCCGAAAGTCTGGGCTACGCGATGGATAAATTGTTAGCCAACGGCGCGCTAGATGCGTTCTTTATCCCGATTCAGATGAAGAAAAATCGACCAGGAACTAAGTTGACTTTACTAGTAAAAAAACAGGATCAAGATAAGTTAACGGAACTGGTTTTCAAATATACGACTGCTAAGGGTGTCAGATACATCCCGTACGAAAGAACGATCATGCAGAGAAGTTTTGAAAAAATAACTTATAAAAATATGCCAGTTCGAATAAAAATTGCCAGTTTTAAAGCTGTTAAGCGGATCACTCCGGAGTATGAGGATTGCAAAGAGATCGCTGACAAATTTGATTTATCATTGGATACAGTGTATGACAATATTAAGAAACGCTATCAAGGTTAGAAATCGGAGGGAATATCATGGATATAGTAATGAGCAAAGAAGAAGCATTGAATGCAACTGTTAAACAGTATCACTCAGCACTGGTCGCATTTTCTGGTGGCATTGACAGCACGGTTATTTTAAAGGCTGCCATGAATCAATTAGGCAGTCAAAATGTGAAAGCGGTTGTTGCTAATTCTGAACTTTTTAGCGATGAAGAGTTTAACAAAGCAATTGCATTAGGTCGTTCACTGGGTGTAGAAGTTGTTGAAACCCAAATTTCGTACTTAGCCAATGACGATATTCGTCATAACACGGCCAACAGCTGGTATGCGGCTAAAAAGCTGTTTTATGAACGGATGAATGAACTTAAAGCACAATATCAAAGCGGTGTTGTTTTTGATGGCATCATCTATGATGATCTTGCTGATTACCGTCCAGGTTTAAAAGCCCGGGATGAAGAAAAAGCTGTTAGTCCACTGGAGATCAATGGCTTTACCAAAGCTGATGTGCGTGACCTAGCTCGTCAATATCAACTCACTAATTGGAACAAGGTACCGTCATGCAGTGTGTCTTCAAGATTCCCTTATAACACCACGATTACCCAAGAAAAGATCGATATGGTTATGAAGTCGGAAGCTTATCTGCGGTCATTAGGTTTTGGTACTGTCCGTGTTAGAGTACATGATACAGTGGCTAGAATTGAAGTCCCTGCAGATAAAATGACCGCCTTATTAACCATGGGTGCAAGCGTCAATGAAACATTGAAGGGCTTGGGCTTTAAGTATGTCTCGTTAGATCTTGGTGGTTTTGTAAGCGGCCATATGAATGACGAACTTAGTGATGACCAAGTAAAGGCTTATAAGTAATAAGTAGTGGAAAATTCAGGTCAATCCGGTTTGCTGGTGGCTTCTTAAGTCGCTGTTAACTAGCTCCTGTTGAGATCCAATCGGCACAGTCACATTTATTGTGGCTGTGTCTTTTTTTGTGTGTTTTGAAATGATCTTGGGATTGCCCAGCCAGCACGATCTTTTCGTTTGTGCTAAGCTATTGCTAAACTATGATGTGTAATTGCATCTAAGGAGCGGTGTAGTAAAGATGAATACGAAAGACCTCGCCTACTTTAAAGCATTAGTTGAAAAGCGAAATTATACATCTGTTGCTAAGGCTTTTAATGTGTCGCAACCAACCATTACTCAGGCGGTCAAGCGACTTGAACGAGAATTTAAAGATGAATTGGTTCACGTCGATCGAACCCATAGTCAAACCGAAATTACCCGGGCTGGATTATTATTATATGAGAAGGCCAGCGCGATTACGGCCAATTTAAATTTGGCCCATCAAGAAATTGAAAACGCAAAATTATCGAGAATTCGCTTTGGCCTGCCACCGATCATCGGGTCACTGTATTTCCCCTCACTGGCTGGTCAGTTGCTAAAAAACAGACTTTTACAGCGCTTAAACGTAGTTGAGACCGGTTCTGGTGGTTTATTAACTGCTGTGAAAGAGGGAACCATCGATATTGCACTGCTGGCTTCAGTTTTACCGCTTCACGATCCCTTATTAAACGTCAAGCACCTTGGCAGCCGACCTTTTGTGATCGTGGTCAGCCGTCAGCATCGACTAGCCAATCAAAACAACGTCTATTTTAAAGAACTAGCTAATGAAGAATTTATCATGTTAAACTATAAGTTTGTTCATCCTAAAGCCTTTAAAGCCTTTAGTCAGTTCGCGGGCGTTAATCCACCGATTATTTATAAAACCCCAGATATTTTGTGGATCACAAGTCTAGTCAAAGAAAATCTGGGGATCAGTTTGTTGGTTCATGATGTGATCAGTCCTGCCGATAAAGAATCACTGGCCTGTTTGACCATCCTGGATCCATTACCTGAAAGGTTCAATATTTCCATTGTTACTTGGCAAGGTTACATATTGACCGCTGATGAGAAACGGTTTATCAAAGTTTTGAAACAATTAAAAATATCGCAAAATGGTGACTATCAGAATTGATCAGTAACCGAGTATCAAAATACGGTTTAGTTACCTAGAATAGCGGCTGGTTTCCGGAACTTTAGGGAACCAGCCGCTATTCTTATTTCTTAAACATAACCCGACCTAACGCGGTTTAAGGTGATACTTCGGGAGGCGTTGCTTAGCCGATGAGTGTTCATTGTGGCTGATGATATTCTAAAAAAGAATATTAAGGATATTCTAATTTTGCTATTGAATTTCACTGGGAACAAGAGCAATAATATTGTATACAATATACGATATCTAATTTTAAGAAGGAGTGAACGGTATGCATGCTTTAGAGAAGATTCTTGCAAAAAATAGTGGAAAAGATCATGTTTCAGCTGGAGAAATTGTAACCGCAGACATTGATTTTGCGGAAATTAATGATTTGTATTTACAAACGGTTTATTCATTTTATGAAATGGGTGGTAAAAAGGTTTGGGACAATACGAAGTGCACATTTGTCTTTGATCACTATGCACCAGCTCCAGATGAAAAGGCCGCACAAAACCACAAGGAAATGCGCGAATTTGCCAAGAAAAATAATTTGAAATATCATTTTGATACGAATGCGGGTGTTTGTCACCAAGTAATGCCAGAAGCTGGATTAGCTTATCCAGGGATGATCTTGGTTGCCACTGATTCTCATACGACTACCCATGGTGCGTTTGGTGCCTTTGGTACGGGGGTCGGTGCAACGGATATGGCAACGATTCTCCTGACTGGTAAGCTATGGTTTAGAGTACCTGAAATCATTGAAGTTAGACTAGATGGCGAAGCTCCTGAAGGGGTCTTTCCTAAAGACGTTATCTTAAACGTTTTGGGTAAACTTAAAGCGGATGGCGCGGTTTATAAAGCCATTGACTTCACCGGTTCATACGTTGACCAACTGGGCGTTGCCGGTCGAATGACGATTTGCAACATGGCGGTTGAAATGGGTGCTAAAACAGCTTACATGCAACCTAACCAAGCCGTTTTAGACTACGTTTCAAAACGGGCGGTTAAACCTTTTGAAGTCCAATACACCGATGATGATTTTGAATATCAAGAAAGCCACCAATTCGATGTTTCTAAAATGCAACCAACCCTATCTTGCCCAAACAGTGTTGATAACGTTCATGCTTTGACCGACGTTGTTAAAGACGGTGATGTTGAACTTGATCAAGGCTACATTGGTAGCTGTACCGGTGGTCGATTCGAAGATATTGAAGTTGCTGCCAAAATTCTTAAGGGCAAACGTATTCCAAAGTTCAAACGGCTAGATATTGTACCCGCTTCAGCAGAAGTGATGCGCAGATGTATCGAAAAGGGGTATATCAAAGACTTAATTCTTGCTGGCGCAACGATTGCCGCTCCTGGATGTGCTGCTTGTTTAGGTATTCACGAAGGAATTTTAGCTTCCGGTGAAGTTTGCATGAGCAGTACCAACCGGAACTTCCCAGGACGGATGGGATCCGTTGATGCCAAGATTTATTTGGCTAGTCCAGCAGCCGTTGCTTCTAGTATCTTGAACGGAAAGATTACGGACCCTAGACCATATCTTGATGAAATTAAAGTGACAGACTAACAGGGAGGAATAAATTGTGAAAACGACAATTGAAGGAAAAATCATTGTATTAGGTAACAATATTGATACCGATCAAATTTATCCTGGTCGTTACTTGGAACTGACTGATCCAGTCGAAATCGGTAAGCATTGCTTAGAGGGTGTGGATAAAAACATTGGTAAGAACTTCCCTAAGGGTGGAATCGTCGTTGCCGGGACTAATTATGGCTGTGGTTCGAGTCGTGAACATGCCGTCATTACGATGCTGCACATGGGTGCCAGTGCCGTTATTGCGGACTCGTTTGCTCGAATCTTCTACCGCAACGCTGTTAATTTGTCATTGGTACCGGTTATCTGCAAAGGAATCAGTCAACATGTTAAAGATGGTGATGATTTGAAAATTGACCTTGATAAAGGTGTTGTTAAAGATTTAACCACTGGAGAAGAATTCAAATCTGAAAAAATCACCGGTCAACCCCTTAAGATTCTTGACGCTGGCGGTATCAAACCGTATATGCGTCATAAGTTAGGCGTTGATTAATAGTCAAGCCTTGCGTGACTGATGATTAAATGATTTTAGTGCTTTGGCTGAAAGTACGCGGTTTTGGTGATCATCAGGAAATTAGGCCACAAATTGGTTAGATTTCGAAGTATAGCAAATAAAGATGGTTTTCCGATTCGGAAAACCATCTTTATTTGCTATATAATAGGGACCTCATCGGTATTTTAAACTGAGTAGATAACTGATACATCAGGCATTATAGTAACTAAACATTTAACTTTATCGATCGTTTTTAGTATACTTATTCTATAAAGTTTTGCGATTAACCTATCAGTTTCACCACGATTACTCAGACTCAAAATTATAAAAGGACTGGTTAATTTACATGGAACCTATCAAACAGATGCCCACAAACATACGGGTTGCTTCTATTATGAGAAAAGCAATCTTAAGCGGTGAATATTCTGGGGGAGAAGAACTTAGTCTGACCCAAATTGCGACTGAATTGGGTGTCAGCCGGACCCCCGTGCGCGAAGCATTTCAAAAGCTGGGCTCAGAAGGGCTCATTGTTCTTCGGATGAACAAGGGTGCTATCGTCAGTAAGATCGATAAAAAATTCATAACTGATCATTTTGAAGTCCGGATCATTCTGGAGAGTGCCGCAGTCAAACGGGCCACTGAAAATCAAATGGATGTTCAAGGTTTAATCGATCGGGAACGAGCTTTAATTGATTCACCAGCTGCGACAGTTGAAGATTTTGCGTCACTTAATCAGACAATCCATACCGCTATCTGGAAAGCTGCCGATAACAATAAACTGTATAAAATCCTCGAAGAACTTTGGAACGGGGCCAGCACCAATACGATTCATCCAGCTTTGGAACATCATTTGAAATCTGCACATGAACATATTGAATTACTCACTGAGATCAAAAAAGGTCATGCTGAGGTAGCAGAAAATATTATGAAAAAACATTTGTTAAGAAGTATGAATAATATTTTAGATAATTTTAACTTCACTCAAAACATTTAAAATACCCCTCCTCCGAATTGTTAAATAATGTGCAAACGAGTACATTTACGGTCACAATTGTGCTGCGTTAAAACTTATACAGGTGAATGAGCTAAAAAATGTCAAATCTTGACTTGATATGTTTCAATGGACTATTTATTTGCAAGAGAAAGAAAGCTAAAGGCAACTAAGAATCACAAAAAGGAGCGGAAATCATATGACAAATGACATCACCTATTCTTCAGTGGCTCAGGTTAAATTTGATCTGCTGACTTATATGATTGGCAATTATCACTACAGCTGGCATGAGCAAGTGAAGCTGATCTGGTTGCTGAAAGGCACGGTAGAAGCTAACGTGGATGGCAAGCGCTATACGATGCACGAAAACGATCTTCTGCTTGTTAACGCCAACTGTGGTTTCGCGACTTTTGCGTTGTCTAGTGAATGTATTGCTATGCGGCTACGCATTATGCCGACCTTTTTACTCGACCAAGGGATCGATCTCGACCATGGCGCATTCGCACTTAACAGTGTCAAATTACCGCAACATCATGATTATGATCTGATTCGCCAAATCATGGCGCAACTGAGTCTGGGCTTGAAACCTGATCATTTGAATCACTTCAACATGAATCTGCTTTATTTCAGATTGATCGGTGTTTTGGTGAACGATTTCTTTGATCCGGAAGATACGGATAACATGAGTAATAATCAGCCCCAGCATCGCCAGAGCTCACTCAGCCGTGTCATTACGTACATTAATACTAACTATGCGCGAAATATCACTCTAGAGACTGCTGCGGCTGTGAGCCACTATTCAACCGCCTATCTCTCACGGATATTTAAGTCGGAAATTGGGATTAACTTCTATGAATATTTGACACGCTGTCGCCTACAGCACACGGTGATTGCTTTGGGCGATCTGGATACCAAGATTGCCGACATTGCTTTCAACAACGGCTTTAAAGAGGTCAAGTCGTTTAATATGATGTTCAAAAAACATTTTGGTCAGACCCCATCTGAGTATCGCAATCATCTTTCGCAAAATGAAAGTGCGCAAGCTGATCAGTTCAGACGACCGCTTTCAGCCGAGCAAAAATTATGGGTCACCCATCAGCTCACCGATTGGGCGGGAGACACTGCAGTCAATCAGCTTAGCGTCTGTAACACCTGTTCCTATCGAGAACATTTTGTGGAATATGAGGCGCTTAAAACGAAGGTCGATAAATTAAAATCATTGCTCAATCAATAAATCTTGGATAGTCAATTTTTGTGAGAAGATCAGGTAACTACCCATCACAAATTATGGCTATTTTCAGCTATAAAATGCACCATTAACAGCTTTTTGACTGTTGATGGTGCGTTTCTTTTTTTGCCGTCTTATAGTTAATTTTTAATATTAACCAAATTGATTATTTTATTTTTCTGATAAAACAAGTTATATAAGGGTTAGTTTTTTAAACACAAACTAACTACACTAAATTTATGAATTAAAGGAGGAAAAATCAAATGGATACTGCTAAGACTCAGACCTATGATTATACAGAACCTGTTCTATCTGCCAAGGGTCAACGGATGAGAGACATTCTTACTGACTACGTTGTGATGGTCAGCCACCGTTTACCAGACGATATTACAGCCAAATTACAAGAACTACAAAAAGTGGAAGTTGATCCAGTTCAAAAGCTCTTCTACGACACGATGATGGAAAATCAAATGCTGGCTAATAAACTGAAGCGGCCAAGCTGTCAAGATACGGGTGCCTTACAATTCTTCGTTAAGTGTGGCGCTAAATTTCCACTATTAGGCGAACTCAATGACATTTTGAAGGACGCAGTTTACCGTGCAACCAAGAAAGCACCACTGCGGACTAACGCACTCCAGTCGTTTGATGAATTCAACACTGGGCTGAATATTGGTGATGGCATTCCTTCCGTCTTCTTACAAGTTGATGGTAATGGTTCTGACATTCAGATGTACGTTTATATGGCCGGCGGTGGTTGTACGCTACCTGGCGAAGCTCAAGTTCTCATGCCTGGTGAAGGTTATGAAGGTGTTGTGCGTTTCGTTATGGATCGGATGACGAGTTATGGGGTTAATGCCTGCCCGCCATTGTTAGTTGGGGTTGGTATCGGTACCTCAGTTGAAACGGCAGCCTTTAATTCTAAGATGGCCCTGATGCGCCGAGTAGATAGTCAAAACTCTAACGCTAATGCTGCCAAGCTGGAACACTTGCTTGAAGATGGTATCAACAACATTGGCCTTGGCCCGCAAGGTATTGGTGGTAAGAAGTCTGTTTACGGCGTCAACGTGGTTAACACTGCCCGCCATCCATCAGACTTGGGTGTTGCGGTCAGCACCGGCTGCTGGTCACACCGACGTGGCTTGATTAAATTTGATGAAGATCTGAACTATGAATTACCTTATAACAAAGGAGTTGAACTTTAAAATGAAAACTTATCATTTGACCACCCCAATTTCTGATGATGATATTAAAGATATCCGCGTAGGCGACCTGGTTTACCTGAACGGCTCAATGACCTGTGCACGTGATATGGTTCACCGGCGTTTTGTTGAACAGCATCGACCATTGCCAATTGATATCGCGAACAAGGCAATCATGCACGCTGGCCCCATTGTTAAAGATGAGGGTAATGGCAAGTATAAAATGGTTGCTATTGGGACATCTACTAGTATGCGGATGGAGAAGTTTGAAGAAGAATTCATCAAACAATCTCACGTTAAGTTGATTATTGGTAAAGGCGGTATGGGTCCTGGTACCGAACGCGCCTGCAAAAAGTATAAGGCACTGCACTTGATCTATCCTGCCGGTAACGCCGTTTATGGTGGGTTGCATGTTAATGAGATCGTTGATGCTAAGTGGACGGATCTGGGCATGCCTGAAGCAATGTGGTCATGCGACGTGTCAGACTTTGGTCCACTGATCGTTTCGATCGATACGAATGGCGATAACCTCTTTACGAAGAACAAGGTTATCTTTAACGAACGTAAGGAAGCTGAAATTAAGAAGATTCAAAAGCAAGTTAAGTTTATTCAATAAACTTAACTTGCTTTTGAGGGTTGTTTCCCACCAAAAGTCAAGTGATTTATGGCTTTCCGTTAACTAGGAAAGAGTATATTTTATGTCACGGCATATATATCAAAAAAACACGTTCTTAGTTCGTAAGCGCACTATAACCGAACGTCTATGAATGCGTCTAACGGCGCAGAATCACCTTATCAATCTAAAGGTTGAAAGTACCAAAACAGACCACAGTCCTTGATACAAAAGGCATGTGGCATCAAATAATAGTATTTTTAAGTTTATTGAGCACTACCCAGCAGCCTCGTGAGGCCGCTGGGTAATGCTTTTTTGAACTCATCGAAAATGGCATCAAGAACCGCAGTCAGCATTTCAAAGCGTTCACCTAGACCAGTTATCGTTTTTAATAACCAGCCCAAGGCTTTGGCAACCTCAATATCGGGTAATGGACGACCGTAATCGTAAAATAGATCCCCTAGCGTACGTTCATCGGTGTTCTCACGTTGTGATAACGCCAAAATATCATAGCTTAACATGACCATCGCTAAATGGCCACACAAGCCGTCATAACTTTGAATTTGGGTTTGGTTAAATTGAAGATATTGTTTAGCGACTTTGAAATAACACTCAACTTGCCAGCGACGACCGTATAGTTGAATGATTTCAGCTGGTTTTAAACTTAGCTTAGTAGCCGCTAAAACCAAGTACTGATCGGTTTGACCACGTTTGGTCACAAAGACTAATTTCATCGGCATAGCCTGACCAGCGACTTCAAATGTCACCATTGGACTGTACAGGTAAGTGGTCTTAGTCGACCACTTACTGTGACGGAGAATGGCATATAGCGTTTTAACGTCCATTTCACGACCACGATAACGAAAGTAAACTTTTTGCGTTTTCTTCAGCATGCCGATGCCGTCACGATGGCGTTTGACTAGTTCCGAAAACATATGCGGTGAAGCGTACCAGCTATCAAAAAGAACATATTTGGCTTTAACACCAGACGCAATGGCATCATCCACTAATTCGAGAGCCACATCATCATTTTACGGACCGCTTGTGACCGACGTCGAGCCGCTAAAGAACGCTGATCAGTCGCGTTGAACAGCCCTAACTGGTTTTTAACGTTGTGAGAAGACATCAGCGCAAAATGAAGTGGCAGGAAAGTATTGCCATCGCTCCAACCTAAGGTTAGAGCGCGAAAAACCTTAAAGTAACATTGTTTATCATGATCAAAGACCCGCGCTAATAACTCGGTTTTCTTAGAAAACTCCCGCTTAAAAAGCGAATCATCGATAATCAAAGCCTGACGTCGACGATTATCGGTGAAGTGTTGGACATATTCAATCAAATGAATCCCGACTAATTGAACTAAGCGTTGCCAGTTAGTATGAGCGTTATTTAAACAATTACGTACGGTGCGTTTCGAAAAACCATTGGCTTTTTCGGCTCTAAAAATCGAGTAACGATTAAAGATGGTGGTCAGTAACCATTCGAAGAGTAACTCGGTGCGAATACCGCGTGATTTCGAAATATTAGACCGCCGTAGCGTGGCGGAAAGGTGTACCAATTTTGAAAAATGGTGAAAAGAATGGTGAATATTAGTGGAATTATATTGTATAGTAGACATGGGCATGAAACTCCTCCGTATATTTGGGATTAGACACTTTAAGTATACAGATGTGGAGTGATTCATGTCTATTTTTGTACAATAAAACCCCGGTAAGCCGGGGTTTTATTGTACATTTTTAACTTTCAACCTTTAGTTATCAATTATGATGAGGTGATTTTTTATGGCTAAACTTCAAGATGTTGTTCAAATTAAACTCGATCAATCAAAATCAGGTAAGCCAGCAACACCCGGCAAGGCTTTTCAACTGCGATTGAGTGAAGATAAATCGTTAATCGTCTACAACTACACTAATGACTACGCGTGGTGCTAGTTAATTCTAAAACAAGTATCGACAAACAAACATTGTTCAATTCGCGTTTGAAATCCAGCCAATGATCTAGCACGATTATGCTCCAGATCAAAATAACTTACCCACTTAGAAAAAATGGTTTCGATATGCCGACGTTTCCGTTTTAGTAGTCGCTGATTTGCTTTCGGTTGTTTCATATTTCGGCGTTTCGACGTCCAAAAATCAACGCCGATTTTAGCTAACTGTTGATGTGGTTTTTGACTTGGATACCCGGCATCTCCTAGAATATGCTGACACGGATATTGATTAACCAGGGTTGGTACCATTTTAATATCGTGTTTTGATGCTGCTGTGATGGTGTAAGCCACGGCAACGCCTTGATTAGTGACTTCAAAGCTACCTTTGAAACCGTAATACCACATTCTTTTGGTGTCATTATAGCCAATATCGGCATTCGGTTTGAACAGTTTTGCGCGGCGATTACGAATATTTTGACACAGTGGTATCGGAAAACTATCAATGATGGTATAGCTTGGTTGGGGCATTGCTGTCCGGATTAAAGCGCAGCGAATCAATTGAAAAAGTCGATTAGTACGGGCACAAATCCGACTGAAACGAGACCGTTCTGGTAAGTTCTGAAAACCACTAGGAAGCGATAAAATCGCCGTTGATTGGTCATGCCTAGTTCGACTTGCCAACACAGTAAAGCCAATACCGCGCTACATCAGTTAATTTAGCTTGTTTAACGTTTCGTCTAAATCGAATCAAACTGGGAAATAAAGCGCTGATATAGCGGTTCTAAAACCTCACTCCAGCGGTTCAATGGGGATTGAAATTTAATCGTACTTTGATTACACTTGACGTGATCTGATATTGGTCTTGCTTTTTTTAGTTAGCGGTAACTAAAGTGTAGCCGATTCAGGCTATTTTTGTACAACAATATTTAACTAGCACCACGCGTTAATATATATTATTAGGGAGTAGCAAAATGATACTCAATAAAATAAATTATAAGAGATTTATTTTACCGATAGCAGTCGGTTTGATTATTTGGTTCTTGTCACCAATTAAGCCAGTCGGTGTTTCACTCGTCGCTTGGCACATGTTAGCTGTTTTTATTGCCACCATTCTGGGCTGTATTACACAGCCCCTTCCCATTGCTGGGGTAGCACTTATTGGTATTACGGCGTCCGTTTTACTCGGTTTAGTGAAGATGGCAGATGCTGCCGTCGGATTTGGTAATGATACTGTTTGGATGATCGGGATGGCTTACTTCCTGTCACGCGGTTTCATTAATACCGGATTAGGTCGTCGAATCGCGTTGATCTTCGTTCGCTTATTCGGTAAACGAACGTTGGGTCTGTCATACGCTTTGATCGGTGTTGATCTGGTCACTGCGCCAGCCACACCAAGTAACACGGCTCGTGCCGGTGGGATCGTTATGCCAATCATCGAATCTCTGTCCGATACGTTTGGTTCAACGCCTAAAGATGGCACACAGAGCAAGATCGGTTCATACTTGATGTTCACTGAATTCCATGGTGATATTATCACCTCTGGGATGTTTATGACTGCCATGGCGCCTAACTTGGTTGCCGTTGCTTTAGCTAAAGGAATGCACGTTCAGATCTCATGGATGGGCTGGTTCATCGCTGCACTTTTTCCTGGTATTATCTGTTTAGCATTAGTACCATGGTTGATTTACAAGATGTACCCACCTTAAATCAAGGAAACTCCTAATGCCAAAGAATGGGCTGACAAAGAATTGGCTGAAATGGGCAAGATGTCCACGCCAGAAAAGATCATGGCAACTGTTTTCGTAATTGCCCTATTCCTCTGGATGATCTCTAGCTTTGTTGGTTTGGAAGCTTCTACGGTTGCCTTCTTAGCCGTTGTTTTACTGCTATTGACTGGCGTTTTAAGTGTTAGTGATATTTTGCACGAAACTGGTGCCTGGAACACCATCATTTGGTTCTCAATTTTGATCTTTATGGCCAATGAATTAAACACCTTAGGCTTTATTCCTTGGTTATCAAAAGCTTTGGGTAGTAGCCTCCACGGCATGAGCTGGGGAATTGTGTTGGCTGTCTTAGTTCTGTTCTACTTCTACAGTCACTACCTGTTTGCATCAGGTACTGCTCACGTTACAGCAATGTATGGTGCCTTACTGGCCGTTGCCATTTCAGCTGGTGCACCCGCAACCTTTGCCGCAATGATGCTTGGTTTTACCGGTGCGATCTTCGGTTCAACCACGCAGTATGCTAACGGTCCTGCTTCCGCACTGTTTGGTGCTGGTTACAACAAGCAAAGCGACTGGTGGCGTCTAAACTTCATCTTGGGTCTGGTTTACCTCGTTGTTTGGGGCGGAGTTGGTTCTCTTTGGATGAAAGTACTCGGTATGTGGTAAAAAATGTTTTTAAATTAGAATTTAAAAAAGTTGTGCCTGTTTATTTAGACGGGCACAACTTTTTGTATATGGGCAAGGGAACACGTTCTTTTAAGGACGTGATGAATTGCCTAGATTCGGGCCATCAAGTATAATAATGAGGTAGCGAAAACCAAGCTGCCAAATATTGAACCATAACTGGCATGGAACGTGCCTTAGTCAATAGCCGTAAGTAACCTCTGCACGACATTCAAAGAATAATGTGTAAGTCAGCGGTATTCCTAGAAGCTCGCTACTTTAGTTGCGAGTAGTTCACGCTAAGCTATGATGAGTAATTGAATCTAAGGAGCTTTATAAATGAACACAAAAGACTTAGCCTACTTTAAAGCATTGGTCGAAAAGCGTAATTATACTGCCGTTGCTAAGGCGTTTAATGTTTCACAGCCAACCATCACTCAGGCGGTTAAACGACTTGAACGAGAATTTGAAGATGAATTAGTGCACGTTGATCGTGCTCACAATCGGACCGAAATTACCCGGTCTGGATTGTTGCTATACGAAAAAGCCAGCATGATCACCGCCAATTTAACGTTAGCCCATCAAGAAATTGAAAACGCTAAATTATCGCGGATTCGCTTTGGCTTGCCGCCAATCATTGGTTCCTTATACTTTCCTTCATTGGCTGGTCAGCTATTAAAAGAGGGGCTCTTACAGCGCTTAGACGTCACTGAGACTGGGTCTGGTGACCTATTAGATTCTGTTAAGAACGGCGAAGTTGACGTTGCTTTACTGGCTTCAGTTTTACCACTGCATGATCCTTCGTTAAGCGTTCGTCACATTGGCAGTCGGCCCTTTGTGGTCGTGGTGAGCCGGCAGCACCGGCTGGCTGATCAGGGCAGCGTGTATTTTAAAGAACTGGCCGATGAAGAGTTTATTATGTTAAATCGACGCTTTGTTCATCCTAAGGCATTTGAAGCCTTTAGCCGGTTTGCGGGCGTGAATCCGCCAGTGATCTATAAAACACCGGATACGTCCTGGATCACCAGTCTGGTGAAAGAAAATCTTGGGATCAGTTTGTTGGTCCGGGATGTAGTGGGTCCAGCAGATGAGGAGTCTTTGGCTTGTTTAACGGTCTTGGATCCGGTAGCTGAACGGTTTAATATTTCGGTTGTCACGCGCCAAGGATACGTTTTAACACCAGAAGAGGAACGGTTTATTGAAGTTTTGAAGCAGCTAAAAGTACCGGGAAATGGTGAATAGAATAAAAGTAAGTCGTTGATAAAAAAGCGCAGCTCAGTTTCCAAATTTTGGAAACTGAGCTGCGCTTTACTATTTACTTTTGCTTTAAATGGCTGTTAAAAATACCGAACAGATCAGTTGCTTCAAGGTTATTTTGATTGACGCGGTTAACCAGATCCACGAACTCATCGTTGGTAAAGGTTAGGTGATAATCATTTAAATCAGCTAAGGTCGCTACGGCAATCATTGCAGTTTGCAGATTCATGCTCAAAAACGGTTTGCCGGAAATAATGGATTCCATTAAAAAACCGGTTTTATTGGCGACCATTTCTCGCAGGCTCTGATCATAAAAGGTGGATTGGGGAACCGCGATAATCTTATCCAACTGGTCGATATTGTTGACGCCGGGCTGCTGGCTGTCATTGAGAACTAGCCGGCTGTTGATAGCGACTAATTCATCTGCTGTTAGATAACGCATTACTGTTCACCTCGTAGTTGATTGAGCGCGCCATCATATTGATCGATGACTGTTTCTAGACTTTGGAAAAATTGATCATCGAGCTGGATATCATTTCGAAAAGAGACGTCGAT
Organism: Secundilactobacillus hailunensis; assembly: GCF_005405185.1. Taxonomy (GTDB): domain Bacteria; phylum Bacillota; class Bacilli; order Lactobacillales; family Lactobacillaceae; genus Secundilactobacillus; species Secundilactobacillus hailunensis. Next base: position 32,326 of record NZ_BJDO01000005.1, on the reverse strand, counting down.
GGCATCTCCTTTTTGGACTTTCAGTTTACGCGCAATATTTGCGGGAATGGTAATCGCTAATGAATTGCCAACTTGAATGATTTGACGTTGTGATTTAATTTCATTCATGAGGTTGATCGTCCCTTTCGTTATAACAAATTCATGATTTCATAAAAGTAGTATAGCATAATTAGTATCGTCTAGCATGACAAATTACGATGATTGTCTTTGTATTCCAATAGAATATTAACTAATAGAGAATATATTCATGAGAAAAAAGAATAGTAAAGAAGAAGGAGATTTAAGAAGGCTAGGCGTAGCTTGATATAAACTAATAATTTAATGAGTAAATTGTTAGGAATATTAGAAAATGATTTGTCAGCTCTCATTTGATATGCTAACCTGTGAGCATACTAAAAACGACCAAAAAGATAAGGAGGTACATCTGATGACTGTTCAATTCAATAACAACTCAACACTTGCAACCTCTTTATTAGCCTTATTATTATGACCTAGGATTTGACATTGTGTAACACGTCAAGTCCTATTTGCGTTATGAAATGGGGCTTGGCAAAACAACACCCCATTCAAAGCGAATGGGGTGTTGTTTTTGGTTAAATTACTCAAATCTAGGAGGATATACATATGACTAAACAAATTCAGTTTTTTGATACCACGCTGCGTGACGGCGAACAAACCATTGGCGTCAACTTCAGTATTGATGAAAAAGTGGCGATTGCCAAACAGCTTGAAGCCTGGGGCGTTGACGTAATCGAAGCCGGTTTTCCAGTTGCTTCCGAAGGCGACTTTGAAGCTGTTCAAGCTGTTTCCCGAGCCGTAAAAAACACCTGTGTGACTGGTCTTGCCCGAGCTCGAAAGGGTGATATTGACGCCTGTGTCAAAGCCACTGCAGATGCTGCCCATAAACAAGTCCACGTCTTCATTGCCACCAGTCCAATTCACCGTGACTCCAAACTCCACATGTCCAAACAACAAGTAATCGATACCATTACCGACTGCGTTTCATACGCTCATAAGTTCTTTGACATCGTGGAATTTTCACCAGAAGATGCGACTCGAACTGAGCCTGATTTCTTGGTTGAATCGATTAACGCGGCCACTGCAGCCGGGGCAACCGTGATTAACATTCCAGACACCGTGGGCTACACCAACCCCGTTGAATTCGCTGCACTCTTTAAGAACCTGCGCGAAAACGTCACTGATTTTGATCAATACACCTTCTCCGTTCACTGTCACGATGATCTTGGCATGGCCGTTGCGAACAGCTTAGCTTCAATCGAAAATGGTGCTACTCGGATTGAAGGAACCATCAACGGAATTGGTGAACGTGCTGGTAACGCAGCGCTGGAAGAAGTTGCCGCCGCAATGTACGTTCGTAAAGATTATTACGATGTCACCAACAACATTAATATGAAGGAAACTAAGCACACCAGCGACATGATCAGCAAATTCGCTAAGATGCCAGTACCGCATAATAAGGCGGTGGTTGGTGCCAACGCCTTTGCCCATGAATCAGGGATCCATCAAGATGGGATGCTTAAGAACCCACAGACTTACGAAATTTTGACCCCTGAATCGGTTGGTGCTGCTAAGACCACGTTGCCACTTGGGAAGCTTTCAGGTTCCCACGCGGTGATGAGTAAATTGCACAAAATGGGTTACGACGTTGACCGTGACGATATGAAGATCATCTTCCCCCATTTTAAGAATAAAGCGGATCATACCGACATTGTCTCCGAAGATGATCTTCGAGTGATTATGAACAAATACAGTGAGGTGAAAGCATCATGACAGTTAATATTACAGTCCTTGCCGGTGATTATATCGGCCCAGAAATCATGGCAGCCGGATTAAAGGTCCTGGCTGCAGTCAGTGAGGGGCAAAACTTCGATTACCAGCTTCATGAGATGCCATTTGGTGGTGCCGGGATTGACCAGACCGGCGAACCGTTACCGGCTGAAACCTTGCAGTCTGCCAAGCAAAGCGATGCTGTTTTACTGGCTGCCATTGGCGGGCCAAAGTGGGATGGCGTACCACAAACACCGGAGCACGGGTTACTGGCCATTCGAAAAGCGTTGAATTTATTCGCTAATATCCGACCAACGGAGATCAGTCCCGCAATGCAGAAATATTCGCCCATTAAAAATACCGAACCGGTAGACTTTGTGATCGTCCGTGAATTAACCAGTGGTATTTACTTCGGTAAGCCTCGGGAAACCACCGCTGATTACGCGCTAGATACCATGCGTTATACCAACGAAGAAATCGAACGGATCACTCGGGTGGCCTTCGATATGGCCATGAAGCGCCGGAAGCACGTCACTTTAGTGGATAAGGCGAACGTGCTGGATACCAGTAAATTGTGGCGCAAGATCGTTGCGCAAATTGCCACGGAGTATCCGGATGTGACCTATGACACCAGCTACGTTGATGCGGCCTCCATGAAAATCATTGCGTCACCAAGTCAATTCGACGTGATCCTCACTGAAAATCTCTTTGGCGATATCCTCAGTGATGAAGCTGCTCAGACCACCGGTTCACTGGGAACCATTCCATCTATGAGCCGCGGTACTGATGGGCCATCACTGTATGAACCAATTCACGGATCCGCACCAGATATCGCCGGCAAAGGGATTGCCGACCCGATTTCAATGATCCGGTCAGTGGCCATGATGCTGACCCATTCATTTAACCGCGCTGATTTAGCCACTGAAATCACTGATGGAATCAACCAAACGGTAGCGGCCGGTGTTGTAACACCTGATTTAGGTGGCAAAGCAACTACTGATGAAATGACAAAGACAATTATTAACCATATTAAAGAAAGCAGGCATTCATATGAGCCAGACCATGTTTGATAAAATTTGGGATCAGCACGTGATTACAGGAAAAGAGGGCGACCCACAGCTCATTTACGTGGATCTGCACTTACTTCATGAAGTGACGTCACCGCAAGCCTTTGAAGGACTTCGCGAAAATCATCGTAAAGTACGCCGGACCGATAAAACGTTCGCAACGATGGACCATAACGTGCCAACCAAAGATATCTTTAACATTAAGGATGAAATTTCACGTAAGCAGATCGATACGCTGGCTAAAAACGCCAAGGAGTTTGGTGTTCGGTTAGCTGGTATGGGTGATGAAGATCAAGGCATCATCCACGTGATTGGACCGCAACTTGGGCTAACACAACCTGGCATGGTTATCGTTTGCGGTGATTCACATACCGCCACTCACGGGGCATTTGGTTCCATTGCGTTTGGTATCGGGACTTCAGAAGTGGAACACGTGCTGGCAACGCAAACCATCTGGCAGACGAAACCTAAGACCATGGGGATCCACGTTCATGGCAAGCTGCCAAAAGGCGTTTATGCTAAGGATATTATCATGGGATTAATCGCCCGTGAAGGAGTTTCGTTTGGGACTGGTTACGCGGCTGAATTCTACGGCGATACCATTGAACAAATGAGCATGGAAGAACGGATGACGTTGAGTAACATGGCGATCGAAGGCGGTGCTAAGATTGGTACCATGCGGCCTGATCAAACGACCTTTGATTACGTTGCTGGTCGTAAATACGCGCCTAAGAACATGGCTAAAGCGATTGAATATTGGAAGCAATTTTATACGGATGATGAATCTGCCTTCGACCGCGTGATTGATTTTGATGTCAGCGACCTCGCACCATTCGTATCATGGGGAACTAATCCCGGCATGGCGGTACCAATCGATCAACCATTCCCAGAAATTAAAAATGAAGACGATCAAAAGGCCTATGACTACGTTGGCCTTGAACCAGGCCAAACGGCACCGGAAATTCCGATTGAATTTGCCTTCTTCGGTTCTTGCACCAATGGTCGGCTATCTGATTTGAAGATTGCGGCTTCAGTATTGAAGGGTCACCATATTGCACCGCAAGTCACGGCCTTAGTTGTTCCTGGCTCACGGACGGTTAAGGAACAGGCTGAAAAATTGGGCATTGATAAGATTTTTAAGGATGCTGGCTGTGATTGGCGTGAACCCGGCTGTTCAGCTTGTCTAGGGATGAACCCAGACCAAGTGCCAGCAGGGGTTCACTGTGCGTCAACCTCCAACCGCAACTTTGAAGGCCGTCAAGGGGCTGGTTCGCGGACACACTTAGCAAGTCCAGCAATGGTGGCTGCCGCAGCCATCAATGGCCACTTTGTTGATATCAGAAAGGCAGGCGTCGCATAATGGAACCCATTACAACGATTACGAGTACTTCAATTCCAATCATGAAGGATAACATTGATACCGATCAATTGATTCCCAAGCAGTTTTTAAAGAACATTCTAAAAGTCGGGTATGGCCGTCATCTATTCTTTGACTGGCGCTATGATAAGGATGGCAAGCCTAATCCAGACTTTATCTTGAACAAGCCTGAACGACAGGGTGCGGAGATCTTAGTTGCGGGCGATAACTTCGGCTGTGGATCTTCCCGTGAACACGCCGTTTGGGCATTGAAGGACTACGGCTTTAAGGCCGTTATTGCTGGTGGTTTCAGCGATATCTTCTATATGAATAGTACTAAAAATGGCTTTCTGGCCATTAAATTGCCGCTTGATCAACGGGAAATTTTAGCTGCTGCGCCAGCGGATGCTAAGATCACCGTGGATCTACCTAAACAAGAAGTGCGCTATGATGGGAATCGATTTGCTTTTGACATTGATCCACTCTGGAAGCATAAGTTCATTAATGGTCTGGATGATATTGCCATTACGATGCAGTATGAGGACCAGATTGAGGCTTATGAGAAGAAGATGCCGCAGTTTTAGCTGTGAGTATTTGAACTATTTTATGGCAAAAAGATTAAAAAATTATGTTGACATTCTTATCTAATGTGATTATCATGGAACTTGTTAAACAAATTAAAACGCTATGAGAAAGTTAAGTAATTGTTCAGCACCTGTAAGCGAGCTTCGTTTGGTGAGAGGAAGCCAGAGTTGAACAGTGAAAATCCCTTTTGAGCGACGTACCGAATTTAAGTAACGTACGTTGGGCACTCCCATTATCGAGTTAGCGTATCGTCCTTGCGACCGTACGTGAAGAGGTTATTTTAGTGATAAAATAACGATTATAAGGTGGTACAGTGTAAAAGCACCCTTAGTTCACACATGTTGTGGAGTAAGGGTGCTTTTTTAATACATAGCTTATCAAACACATAAAGGTGGTGGTTTCAGTGGAAGATCAGATTAGTCACATTAGTCAGATTCAGACTCATACTTATTTAATTAGCAATCATACACATAATACGGAGGTCTTCAGATATGGAACAGGTCAAAGATTTAAATCCTAAACCCTTATCAGTGAAACAATATTTAGTCGTCAGTTCAATGCTTTTCGGACTCTTCTTCGGTGCCGGGAATTTGATTTTCCCAATTCATTTAGGTCAATTAGCCGGTGCACATTGGGGCTTAGCAACGGTTGGCTTCTTAGTTACCGCGGTGTTACTGCCATTACTGTCAGTTTTAGCGGTTGCCGTTACCCGTTCAAAGGGTGTTTATGACATCGGTCGTCCCCTTGGTCCAGCATTCGCGTTGGTGTTCATGATCATGATTCACGCCACCATCGGACCGTTATTCGGGACTCCCCGGACAGCCACAATTCCCTTCTCAGTTGGGGTTCAGCCATTGATTCCTGCAAGCTGGGCACATGGTGGACTATTAGTTTTCTCAGTGCTGTTCTTTGGTGCAGCTTTCTTGGTTTCATACGAACAATCAAACGTCATGACGAGTGTTGGTAAAGTGCTTAACCCAGTATTTCTGCTGATGCTTTTCGCGGTCTTCGTCATGGGGTTTGCTCATCCAATGGGCAACGCTAGCAAAATGGCCGTCACTACCGCTTATCAGCACGCTTCATTCTTCAACGGCTTCTTACAAGGTTACAACACCATGGATGCCTTAGCCGGCTTAGCCTTCGGGGTTACCGTCGTTACCGCCGTTAATCAACTTGGTAAGACGAAGCCTAGTTCAAATGCTAAAGTAACTGCTCGCGCAGGTGTCTTGGCAACTGGGACGATTGGTGTGATTTACGTTGGTCTTATCTTCTTAGGTGCTACTACGTTAGGTAAATATAAAGTTTCTGCTGATGGTGGGGTTGCTTTCAACCAACTGGTGACGCATTACTTGGGTACCTTTGGTCATGCACTATTAGCAACGTTACTGACAGTTACTTGTTTGACCACTGCTATCGGTTTGGTTACTGCTTTTGCTCAAGATTTTCACAAGCATTTCAGCCGTGTCAGCTATCGTCAATGGCTCGCATTTATGTGTGCTGCTTCATTCTTGACCGCTAACTTCGGTTTGGATACCATCATCGCTTGGTCAACACCAATGTTAATGTTCCTGTATCCATTCGCCATGGTACTGATCTTGTTGTCAGTCTTTTCACCACTGTTCCATCGGGATGGTGTGGTTTACGCATTCGTCGTTGTTTGCACCGCCGTTCCCGCATTCTTTGACATGATCGACGCCTTCCCAGCTGTTGTCAGTCAAAGTGCCTTTGGTAAAGCCGTCGCAACGTTCCAGCAGGGTGCTCTGCCATTCGCAAGCATCGGCATGGACTGGGTCTTGCCAGCTGTAGTCGGTTTGGTATTAGGCCTTGGGGTTCACTTCTTACGGCCAGTCTTTGCTGCACATCGCAGCAGTGTTGCATCGCAGCAAGTTCACAATCATTAATTAATATTAAAATGAATACTAGTAACAAAGCCCACAGAGTACGCACTCGGTGGGCTTTTGCGTGCTATGATCTAGCATCATTAATGGTGGTTTTCGGCAAGGTAAATGCCGTCCAATCGTTATTTGAACAGGGTCACTTTAAGCGTGTTATAATCAAAATGTAAGCGCTTTATCAATGAGCGCTTAGCAACTTAAAAATCTCTCTGGCAGACTACATTAATCAAGAGATACACCTGCTTCGACAACAAAAGCTCTATCTAAACTTTCTTTCATACCACAACTTGTAACGTGTATTTTCAACTACAACCTTTGATTAAAGTAGTTTTGCAGGGAGATTTTGTTGTGTCTAGTTGAGTGAAATAAATGCGATAGCCGTTAAAGGTAATGCAACTTTAACGGTTTTAATTTTGCGGTAATTTAGTATTCGTCAGCTGTTCACTGATGGTCCAGAGGCGTTTTGCATCATGGGGGTCGATGGTCCACGGGCGGACTCCAAAGCGGGAATCGGAGTTGGCGGATACTGCGGTTGCCACGTTGCTGTCTTCGAGAAAAAGGCCACCCATGTCATTTAACAGGGGACTAGTAGCTGCCCAAAGCTGAGTTGCAGCACCTTGCTGCAAGGTTTTATAGTAATCGTAATCCGCAGTTCGGAAGCCGACCTTAGCTGCTTCAATGGTATTTCTAACGTGCAGCAGACCTAATTGGTTGATGAAGCGACTCATGAACGGATGATACTGGCCAGAAGCGCGACCGAGGCCGGACGTCGGAATTAGTCCGGGATGAACAGCAAATGCACGGATGTTATCCCTTTTGCCGTATTGGTCTAACGCTACGGCGAAAAGCCCATTGGCTACTTTAGATTGTGCGTAGGCCAGATGAGAATCGTAGGGTGTATGTTCCCAGTTGATGTCATCCCACTGAATGCCACCCATTCGTTGGGCCCGGCTGGATACAGCAATTACTCGGGCACCGTGAGCTTTTTGTAAAGCAGGGTACAGTCTCAGTGTGAGTTGGAAATGACCCAAATGATTAGTTGAAAATTGGGATTCATACCCCCGTGAATCACGGCGTAGGGGTGGGAACATGATGCCCGCGCTGTTGATCAAAATATGCAGCGGATGACCGCTAGCAAGGTAGTTATCAGCAAACTGATCAATTGAATGCGGATCCATTAAATCAAGGGTCGCAACGGTAATATTAGGTTCGTTTGCGAACAGTTCCCGCGCCGTTTCTGGATGACGGGCGGGGACCGTGACTTGAGCGCCAGCGTGCGCTAAAGCTAATGAAGTGACCAGACCAATCCCGCTATAACCACCGGTAACGATGGCGTACTTGCACGTTAAATCAATATTTTTCATAATTTGCTTAGCAGTTGAATGAAAGTTAAAGGGACTGTTGATGGATTGCTGTAAGTTTTCCAATTGCGTATTTCCTCCGATTCGGTTATGATTCAAGCGAAGTATATTCCCTAAAGTACACTTTAGGGCAAGGAGAAATGTTTATGAAATCCATTCAAGCAGTGGCAAAATTAACTGATTTAACGGTACCGACCCTGCGCTATTATGATCGATTGGGGCTCTTGCCGAATTTAATTCGGAATCAAAATGGCTACCGCCAGTTTTCAGACCGCGATGTGAGTGACGTTAATCTGGTGAAATGTTTCCGTGAAGTTGGGGTGCCAATCAAGCAAATTAAGAAGATCGTGGTATCAACTGACTTAAACCAGGAAACGGTTGAACAACGGTTAAAGGTGTTGAAGGAACAACAGGCAACTTTACGGATGCAGCGCAGACAGATTGATATCTCTTTACTGGCTTTACAAGTTAAAACAGCACGTTATGAAGCCGTCTTAACTGACCCGAATCGGGTTGATCATGGCGAAACTGAGTTAGTGCAGTATTTTGTGAAATATGCCAGACCAGATCAGCAACAGCACGTTACTAAAAGGTTGACTGCGCTGTTTGAACAGACCAAACCGGCAATTTTAAAGGACACTTACACCGAACTAAAGGATTGTTTTCAACCCGAATATTTGGCTGAAGCTCAAGCTGCCTTTGCATTATTGACTGGTTTACAATATTAGGAAATACCGTTTTGACTTTGCAGGTATTCTCTATAGTAAAAGCCACCGAAAAATTCGGTGGCTCTTTTATTCTGTAGATTGCAACAAATCCGGAACGTAGGGCTTAGAAACCTCACTAGAATGGTCACTGTAATCGCGATTACAGCATCAAAATAAAGTGAGGTAAAAATTATGCCTATTGATGTTTCAAATACACCTGATATGTATGAAATTGATGCTAATGGCTCATTTACTTTTAATGCTCAAGCTGGCGTCCGAAACGAACCCAATATTGACACGACACCAATTGTTTATTATGAATCCGGTGAAAGTGTTAACTATTCCAAGAAACTAAAGAATGGTAACTGGTTGTGGTTATCATATGAATCTGCTTCTGGTACTACTCGGTACGTGCCATATGCCAATACCGATACTGGCGAATACTTGGGGACTGACAGCAATGCCAGTGTTCAGCCAATCGTGCCACCAACTGGAACTGAGACTGGTCAAACTGGTGAATTAGGTAGCTTAACTGGTCAAGCAGGTGCTGATGTTGCTGACCAAACGCCTGACGGCACAACGCTGACAGAATCTGGTCAGTTTACCTTTTCCGAACCCGCGGCAGGCCGAGCCTCAACAGACATGGATGCTGAGCATCTGGATTCATGGTCAGTTGGGGAAACGGTCGACTATAACGCCAAGATTAAAGCCGACGGTCACTACTGGTTCCAATATGTAAATACGAATGGTTCAACTTACTATGTACCATATGCCACGATCAGTCCATTCCGGTATTATGGAACAGATACTAATCCTGGTGATCCGGTTATTCCGCAAAAAGATACCGGGACTACTACCCAAACTGGGACGCCACGTTCACATACTGGGGTCGATACAGCCATGCCGGCCATGGATTCTGATCCAGGAAGAAAGTTTGTCGGGGAAGCCTATATTTATCCATCGGTTGGGTCATTAACAATTCATTCTGATGCATGGGGTCGTGTTAAACCAGTTATGGATCCTAATAATAAAGCTAATCAAATTCGGTTATATAAGAAAGGTACTCCAATTAATTATACTGGAAAAACTTTTAATGATGATCATTTATGGGTTGTTCTTCGAAACGGCCAATATTTGCCAGTCAGTACGTATGAAAATGTAAAGAGTATTGTTGATAGTGCCACTAAGGGAGTCCCTCACAACTGGTCAAATTATAGTTATGTTACTGATGATACTGGAAAAGTTCAGCCGATTGAAGAATATTGGCCTTATGCTTTGGAAATGAAACATGGTCAAGTTAATACAGCAACATGGGAAAAGGGATTAACAATTACAGATATCGATTCTACAACTGAAATTGAGCCAACGCCTGCCGAAAAGGTTGCTATGGATAACTTAGCTGCTGATATTGATCATGATGCTGATCCAGATAGCATACATGGCTGATACTCATTTTGATAGTTATGAAACGCCTTCCAGTGCACGGGCTTTACGTCATCTTAAATTAGTTAGCTATTTTGCTAATCACTATAGTGTGGATTTAGTTATTCATGGTGGTGATTTAAATGATGGTGCAAAGCCAAAAGATATTTCAATTGCCGATATCAAACGGGCCATGAATGCTATTAAGTTGTGCCATCGTCCATTTATTGTTCTTCAAGGTAATCATGATGATAATTCTGGTTACGCACGGGACGAAACAAATAACAATGCAGATCAGGTTATTACTAATGATGAAGCTAAGCCCTTACGCTTAGATCAGTTTTCACAGTGGCTAGATGTCCCTACAGGTAGTGAAAATCCAAATAATGCGGTGTTTGGTAGTTATGATGTACCAAATAGTAATGTAACAATTATTGTTTTAGATGGTTTCGACATGGCTGATGTGTCAGAGCCAAATCATGAATCTTTCCGACATGGACATACTGACTACACTATGCAGCAACGTGACTGGTTAGTTAAGAAACTTGCCGATATCCCTTCAAACCGTAAAATTGCTGTATTTGATCATTTAACGGTTAAAGGTATTAAAGAAACTGAATGGAAATTTGATGATTTTAAATCACTGTATGAAAATACTGGCGCCAAATCTTATCAGGAAGCTGCTGAACGCAGTGGATTAATTTATACTGCCCTGGTTGATAATCAAGCGCAGAAACACAACATTTTAGGGTTCTTCTCCGGTCACACTCATCGTGACAATTATGCAGACTCTGGCAATATACATTTTGCGACTATTGCATGCGATATTGCTGATCGTGGTGACGGTCGAGAAGCACGTGATTACGATGGTGATGATTTAAATGAGTATGCTTGGGAGGTTATTCAATTAAATCCAACCAACACTAATGGTAAGATGGTCATCCAGCATCGATTTGGACGCTCTGAACAAGATGAAAACGTGCAAAATGGACATATCGACTCAGAAAGTTACTTAGGCGAGTGGTCTATTAACTAAGCCATTTCTAGTAAATAACGGGTATGCATACGTATACCCGCGTACATAATGACTAGGTGAACCTTGTATAGCATTGAATTCATTGTTTTATGAATAGAGGGGATTTATAATGAGTTGTACGTAAAGGGGGGATATTGAAATGAATTTAAAGAAACAATTAGGCTTGTCATTAGTTGTCGGCGGTGGCTTGTTATTCGGTTTATCAACCACGCAGACAACGGCACATGCCAGCACTTATTTACGCTATTATGAGAATATTCCCAACAAGACGGTTTCAGTAACTAACAAGAACGCCTACGTATATAACAATGGTCGTTTATCCCGTAAGGTTGGCACGATGCGTTATTACGGTTCAAAGGTTGAAGAATATTACGCTGCTCACGTGGTTAAGAACGGCAAAGCTTCAATCTACTACAAGTTCCGTGCTGGTAATCGCACTGGCTGGGTATGGCATGGCTACTTGAAGTCAATCGCTTCAAGCACTGGTACTACACCAACTAGTGGTGCAACCACGCCAACTAACACAACAGTTGATAATATGAATTGGTCGGCTATTGAAAAACGTGATGTTTTAGATAGTACACAGGAATATATTATGCAATTGTTCCCAGACACCATATATAACCGTTCAGTTGAACTGGCTGCTCAACAACTTTGGAGTGCCGGATCAGCAGATGGCGTAGATTTTGACGAAAGTCAGCAATCCTTACAGAGATGGCTAAGTAGCACTCATTTCATAAGTGGAGACTATGGTCATCGTGTTAGTTCATCTAAAACAATTAACAGTACCGGCTTTGTTGGGATTCCGTTCACGGTCAAAGCACCATATGATCATGCTGCAATTTTAAGAGCACTCGACCAAGCTGGTTATGATGCTAACGCCCGTTCTAAGTTTGCTGGTTGGTCAATTGGAGCTGAATATGAAGAACCAGGTAGTACAGATGAAGGGCCACAAGCGGGTGATGCTTTAGTCTACTTGGTACCAAATCCATAAACTGACTGATTTACTTAACAAGTAATAAATTCAATAGAGATGACCTGATCCTTTAAACAAGGGGATTGGGTCATTTTTATTCTAACCAAGATCGTAAAAGCATTCTCCGTGAGTGCATAGTTTTAAGTTTCTGAAGCCTAGAGCTTGTCCCAGTTCACATCATCAATATCTTCCCACAGTCTGGGATCAAAAGGGAGCAATTAAAATATCAGCCAGCTATCTGGGTTGCTTCTTATGGTGTCAGCCAACCCGGAATAGATAATGTCCAGGCTTGGCAATATACCAATAATGGGTATCAGTTAAAAAAGGACTTTAATTATGATTTTGCTGGAATTCTACAATAAAAAGCTGTCGAGTTTTCAACAGCTTTTTTATATCCCGTGAGTTGCAACAAACCCGGGACACGGGCAGCATAAACCTCACTAGAATGGTCACTGTAATCGCGATTGCAGTATCACAATAAAAATAAAGCGAGGTAAAAATTATGCCTATTGATGTTTCAAATACACCTGATATGTATGAAATTGATGCTAACGGAACATTTACTTTCAATGCTCAAGCTGGCGTCCGAAACGAACCCAATATTGACACGACACCAATTGTTTATTATGAATCTGGTGAAAGTGTTAATTATTCCAAGAAACTAAAAAATGGTACCTGGTTATGGTTATCCTATGAATCGACTTCTGGTGCTACTAGGTATGTACCATATGCCAATACAGAAACTGGTGAATATTTAGGAACCGATAGTAATGCCAGTGTTCAACCTATCGTACCACCAACTGGTACTGGTACAGGAACTGGAACCGGTACTGAAACTGGTGAATTAGGTAGTTTAACTGGTCAAGCAGGTGCTGATGTTGCTGATCAAACGCCTGATGGTACAACGCTGACAGAATCTGGTCAGTTTACCTTTTCCGAACCCGCTGCAGGCCGCGCCTCAACAGACATGGATGCTGAGCATCTAGATTCATGGTCAGTTGGGGAAACAGTCGACTATAACGCCAAGATTAAAGCCGACGGTCATTACTGGTTCCAATATGTAAATACTAACGGTTCCACGTATTATGTCCCATATGCTACCATTAACCCATTCCGTTACTACGGGACGGACGCCAATCCTGGCGACCCGGTTATTCCTCAAAAAGATACTGGTACTACGCAGACTGGAACACCACGTTCACATACTGGGGTCGATACGGTCATGCCAACAATGGATTCCAATCCTGTGCGCGAATATATTGGTGAAGGTGATCAATATATCTATCCAACAGTAGGTTCGTTAACGCTTTTGTCTAATGCTTGGGGACGTGCTAAACCAGTTATGGATCCTAATAATAAAGCTAATCAGATTCGTTTATATAAGAAAAATACTCCAATTAATTATACGGGGAAACTCTTTAACGATAACCATTTATGGGTTGTTCTCCGAAACGGTCAATATTTGCCCGTAAGTACGTATGATAATGCAAAGACTATTCACAATAGTACTGATTCAAAGTATAAATCAGATTACGGCTATGTTTCTGATGATACAGGGCATTTTCAACCTATTGAAGAATATTGGCCTTTTACGAGCGAATTTCCTCATAGTGTTGGCGATACGAAATCTTGGGAAAGTGGATTGAGTATTACTGATATTGATACCACGACTGAAGTTGAACCAACAAGTGATGAATTAACGGCCATGGAAAATATGTCTAAAGCCATTGATGCTGCGGCTGCACCAGATTGCGTTACTATTGCATATACTACTGATACTCATGTTGATAGTTATAAGACACCATCAACGGCCAGGGTATTACGAAACATGCAATTGATGAGTTACTATGCTAATCATTTCGGAGTTGATTTAGTTGTCCATGGCGGTGACTTAAATGATGGGGTTAAACCTAAGGACATTTCAAAAGCCGATATTAAACGAGCTATGGATGCCATCAAATTGAGTCGTCGGCCATTCATTGTACTTCAAGGGAATCATGATGACAATTCTGGTTATGCGCGAGATGAGACTCATGAGAATGGTGATCAGGTTATTACTAATGATGAAGCTGCACCATTACGTTTAAATCAATTTTCACAATGGCTAAATGTACCATCTACTGAGGATGAAATTGATGGTATCAAGACTAATCCTAATAATGCGGTGTTTGGTCGTTATGATGTGCCAAATAGTGATGTTACAGTTCTTGTTTTAGATGGTTTTGATATGGCAGATAATCCTAACCCAAATCGTGAGTCATTTCGGCATGGGCATACTGATTACTCGCCAGGTCAACAGAAGTGGCTAAATAAGACATTAGGTGAAATTTCTGTAGATAGAAAAATTGTCGTGTTTGATCATATTGGACTAAGTGGTATCGGTACTGACTGGAAGAATCATGATGGCTGGGAAAAACTTGATGAAAATAATACGGATGCTGTTTCATATCAACCAGGAGTTAAGGCAAGCCATGCCATTTATACGTCTCTAGTTAATCAGCAGAATCAGCATCATAACATCTTAGGATTTTTTGCTGGGCATACTCATTTAGATAACTATGCAACTTCTGGAGGAATTGAATTTGTAACTTCCTTAGCTGCTGTTGCGGATCGTTCTAAATTTGTTAGTGCAACTGTAGCAGATGGTACCCCTTTTAAATTGGGTGATATTGAAGAAAATGGTTGGGAAATTATTCAACTTAATCCATCAAATGGTCAAGTTATTAGACATCGTTTTGGCGGTAAAACGAGTGGTATAAGTAACAATCCCGATGAGTACTTTTTATCTAATTGGCAGATTGGTAAATTACCACAGAATACTGGGGCAGAATCATAATGAATACTGCAAGCATGCGTTGCATGCTTGCTTACATAAGTGCAATAGTAATTAATGAATGTTTATTGATATTAGATTTATTGCTTAAATGAAAAAGGGGGGCTATACTTAAATTTGTTCTTAAAAGGAGAAACTTAAAATGAAAAAACTTAATCAAGTTGGTCTTTCGTTGTTAGTAGTCAGTGGTATGTTGCTTGGTTTATCAGTAACACAAAGCACGGCACATGCACGTACTTATCTGCGTTACTACGAAAACATCGCAAACCAAAATGCAACAGTTACTAATCGGAATGCGACAGTATACACAAGTGGCTCGTTAAAGCATCGAGCTGGTACCATGTGGAACTATCATGCTAAGGTTGAGCAGTATTATGCTGCTCATGTTACTAAGAACGGTAAAACATCAGTTTATTACAAGTTTCGTGATGGTAAACGAACGGGTTGGGTATGGCATGGCTATTTAAAGCCAATTGTTTCAAATACAGGAGCTACTACGTCAACTACTCCAGCTTCAACAAAGAATCCTTCAACAACTGCATCTGGTAAATCAATTGCACCGGGTACTACGGTTGAAAATGAGGATTGGACTGCACTTGCAAAAAAAGCAGGTGTTGACGATAATCAGGCTTATATAATGCAACTATTTTCTGGAACTATTTACAATCAAAAAGTCCAGAATGTAGCTAATTTATCTTGGAATGAAGCTGATAGTGCTGATTTTGATGATAGCGATCAGGCCTTACAAGAGAATTCTAGTCGCTATGGTGTAAATTCAACTGGAATTGTGGCTATTCGATTTACAGCTTCCACTAATAAGTATCATGATTATACTGCAATTAAAAATGCCATTGAAAAAGCAGGATATGATGCTAGTGCACGTGCCAAATTTACCGGTTGGTCAATTGGTGCTGAATATGAAGAACCAGGTAGTTATTCCGAAGGGCCAAAAGATGGTGATGGTTTAATTTTACTAGTTCCAAATCCATAAGCTGAATGATTCATTTAGCAATTAATAACTTTATATGGTAAACAATGATGACCTGATCCCTTTAAATATTGGGATCAGGTCATTTTTTTGCAAATCACGTTAAAAGTTTCGGTAGCGAAGCCTGGCAGTATTTAGGACCTAGGGTCGATGCATTTTTAGCATTAAATGCCTTTGCATTGTCCCCCCCGAAAAAAGGCAATAATTAAATTGCTTTAAAGGGAGGAACATTGATATGAACTTAAAGAAACAATTAGGCTTGCCGTTAGTTATTTGCGGTGGTTTGTTACTTGGCTTATCAGCAACCCCAGCCAACACACAGGCTCGGACTTATGTGCGTATCAGCCGGCAATTTGGGTTGCTTCTTACGGTGTCAGCCAACCCGGAGTAGATAATGCCCAGGCTTGGCAGTATACCAATAATGGGTATCAGTTAAAAACGGACTTTAATTATGATTTTGCAGGTATTTTATAGTAAAAGCCACCGAAAAATTCGGTGGCTCTTTTATTCTGTAGATTGCAACAGATCCGGAACGTAGGACTTAGGAACCTCACTAGAATGGTCACTGTAATCGCGATTACAGTATCACAATAAAATATAAGTGAGGTAACAAATTATGCCTATTGATGTTTCAAATACACCTGATATGTATGAAATTGATGCTAACGGAACATTTACTTTCAATGCTCAAGCTGGCGTCCGAAACGAACCCAATATTGACACGACACCAATTGTTTATTATGAATCTGGTGAAAGTGTTAATTATTCCAAGAAACTAAAAAATGGTATCTGGTTATGGTTATCCTATGAATCGACTTCTGGTGCTACTAGGTATGTACCATATGCCAATACAGAAACTGGTGAATATTTAGGAACCGATAGTAATGCCAGTGTTCAACCTATCGTACCACCAACTGGTACAGGAACTGGAACCGGTACTGAAACTGGTGAATTAGGTAGTTTAACTGGTCAAGCAGGTGCTGATGTTGCTGATCAAACGACTGATGGCACAACGCTGACAGAATCTGGTCAGTTTACCTTTTCCGAACCCGCGGCAGGCCGCGCCTCAACAGACATGGATGCTGAGCATCTGGATTCATGGTCAATCGGCGAGACGGTTGATTATGATGCTAAAATCAAAGCCGACGGTCACTACTGGTTCCAATATGTAAATACGAATGGTTCAACTTACTACGTGCCATACGCAACTATTAGCCCATTCCGTTACTATGGGACGGACGCCAATCCTGGCGACCCGGTTATTCCACAAAAGACTACTACTGGTGGCGGTGAAACTGAAATTACCCGTTCTCATACAGGCACAGATACCGGCACGCCTAATTTAACTAGTACTTCCACACGTACCAATGTGGGTGAGAAGTACGAATATCCTTCAGTTAGTTCTTTAACAATTACTTCAAATGCTTGGGGACGTGACAAACCGTTCATGGATCCCACCCAGGCTAACCAGATTCACAGATATACGGCCGGTACAAAAATTGAATATACTCACAAATTAATTAATGATGATCATTGCTGGGTAATCCTTAAAGACGGTCAATACTTACCTGTAAGTACGATTGAACATGCTGAAACTACTTACAGCGATTCGACAGGTGGAACTAAAAATCAATCTTCGTACTCTTATGTTATTAACGATACTGGAAAACATTTACCGATTCATGAATTATCTCCGTACAATAACGATTGCATAGGGGATGCGCGAACTGACATTGAGGATTGGGAGGAAAACCTTAACATCGAAAATGTTGATTCTCGAAATCTTCCGACAATTACCGATAATGAAAAAACTGCCATGGATCAACTTTCTTCTGAAATTGAAACTAACGCGGATCCCGACAGTGTCTCAATTACCTTCATTACGGATACTCATTTTGATAGCTGGAAAACTCCCTCAACTGCACGTGTTTTACGGAGCATGCAATTAATGAGTTATTATGCTAAAAATTATGGCGTTGATTTGATGGTTAATGGCGGTGATTTGAATGATGGTGTTAAACCAAAAGATATTTCTGAAGAAGATATTGCACGTGCCGTGGATGCCATGAAACTCGGTCAGCGACCATACATCATTCTGCAAGGTAATCATGATGACAATTCTGGTTATGCTAGAGATGAAACAAACTACAATGGGGATCAAGTAATTACTAATAATGAAGCTTTTACATTGCGTTCTAGCAACTTTTCACAATGGTTAAACATTCCATCTGATAATCCAAATAATGCGGTGTTTGGCACATATGAAATTCCTAATAGCAATGTGACAGTTATCGTACTCGATGGTTTTGATATGGCGGATTATACTAATCCAACACGTACTGAATTTCGGCATGGACACACCGATTATTCTCAAGCACAACAAGATTGGTTGCAGAATACTCTGAATAAAATTGGTGGTACTCGTAAGATAGTTTTGTTTGATCATATTTCTCTGGCAGGTATTGATAACTGGAAAGATAACAGTGGTTATGACGATCGCTATGAAAATACTGGAACGGTATCTTATCAACCTGGTGTAAAAGCAAGCGGAAATATCTATAATATGCTTGTTGCCCATCAAGCAGCATTTCATAACATTTTAGGCTTCTTTGCAGGTCACACTCATACTGATAATAATGCTAATTCAGGTGGTATTCGGTTTATTGAAGCTACATGTGGTATAGCTGATCGTGGTGACGGGGAGAATACTCGTCGAATTGGTGAATTATCTGAAAACGCTTGGGAAGTGATCCAAATCAATCCAACACGAAATCAAGTGACACAATATCGATTTGGGTTTTCAGGTCCTGCATTTAAACCAACTTGGACAATGTAACTAAAATGATTACTACATGTTCCTTCGAAAGCAACCCCCAAAATATACCTTGGGGGTTGCTTTTTCTAAAGAAAAGCATACTGGTACAATCAAAAAAGGCAACTAGATTTCACTTGCATAAAGTGAAATCTAGTTGCCTAACCAGATAAGATTATTTAGTTATAGTTATTTGTTATTAAGTAATACTCTTAAATTAGAATCTTTAAGAGGTTATTTTGAAGGCACTAAGATGATGGTTGTCATACCACCGTATGCACCTTCATCAGCCCAGCTCTCAGGTTCAATGCTACCACCGATATACCAGCCACTGTACTTAGCTCGGGTGTTTGCATCATAACCAGCCTTTGTCAAAGCTGTGTCAATGTTAGCTTTCGTAAATGGTTCTGGCTCACTAACGTCAGCATGAACAATTACTGGCTCAGTACCACTAGGTAAGTGCAAATTATTATCAATAGTCTTAGTCATGTCAGGGCCAAAGTAACCTACCCGATCAACACCATCGTCCAAGTTGTCGTAACTTTTAGCTGTTGAATATAGAAAATTGCTAAATGTAGTGTGAGGGAACATTTGCATTAATGTTGGGTCACTAGCAAAAGGACCAACTGCATTAGTCTTACTCCAGTTAATGTTCTCAACTGCTGCTAAATCAGTGCTAGTTGCGCCTGTGTTACCTGTATTAGTGGTTGTACCAGTATTAGTGGTTGTACCAGTATTCGTTGGCGTGGTAGTAGGGGTAACACCAGTACTTGAAGTAATTGACTTCAAGTAGCCGTGCCATACCCAGCCAGTGTATTTACCGGCACGGAACTTGTAGTAGATTGAAGCTTTACCGTTCTTAACCACGTGAGCGGCATAGTATTCTTCGACCTTAGATCCGTAATAACGCATGGTACCTACCTTACGTGATAAGCGACCATTGTTATATACATAGGCATTCTTGTTGGTGACTGAGACCATCTTATTAGGGATGTTCTCATAATACCGTACATAGGTCCGAGCCTGTGCGTTGGCTGGGGTAGCTGATAGACCGAGTAACAAGCCACCACCGACAACTAACGACAAGCCTAATTGTTTCTTTAAATTCATAATAAATCTCCCCTTCCAATAACCACCTAATTATAAACTAGTTACTTGAAATAAACCATGTGTTTGCTCTTTACCGTATTTAGTCATTAGAACATAAGAAGTGTAAATATAAACGTACTTTCATCGAATCTTTTAGGAGAATAATTTATTAAAAAAGTTGAATATTACTGTCTTAAAAAAGTTTTTCTATCTTATAGCAGAGATTAAAATATACTCTTATTAAAGCTATATTTAATTCTGTAATAAGTTTCCTTTGCTCGTACCTGCTGAAGTGTTACAACGAAGTTAGATAGATTTAAATAAGTAATTCATTAATGGCCTGATTCCTGTATTCGACAGAGTCAGACCATTTTTGTTTTTCAGATTAGCTATTAAAAGTCAAGAATTTTAAAGTTAGCAGTCTTGAATTATGGGGAACGTACGTTCTATAATTGATTTTGAAGTGATGTTATATGGGATCTTTTAACGTGATTACTATTAACATTCTAAATGTTCTAGGGAGATGGATAAGAATCGATATATTGCAACAAAACCGGGATACGTTTCTTTCCCATTTTATTAACATAGGTTTTAAGTCCTTTGTAATACAGAAACAAGTTTAAGTTTCTAAACTATAATTTTGAGGTGATTTTTATGGACGATTATGAGCGTCAGCATTTAGAAAGTATCTTGCGGGATTATCCAAAGATCGATAAGTATATGGCCGTGAGAGTGGCGGAACTTTCATATTCATATCAAGGGCATAGCCATGTGCTATCTAAATTGGCAGTGGGAACTATGTTATTTGATGATTGTATCGGTACAGATCGTTGCTTAGCGCAACTAGAAATCAATAAGCAGTGCATCAGCTACTGTTTAAAATATTCCGACAAAGATACCCAGACAATTATCAAACAACTGTACTTTAATCATGATAACAATCTAAGCTTGGAAGGTATTGGAATGGTTTTGAATATGAGTAAATCCAGTGTGAGCCGTAAACGGACAGCTTTTTTTAAGTTATTGGAACAAGAATTGGGGTATTAGTGAAAGGAGAGTTTTATTATGACAACAGGAACGTTAGATTTTGCGTCAATCGTAACTTTGATTTGTACCACTATTCCGGCGGTTTATAAGCTACTACATCCCTTTATTGCAGAAAAAATGGCCACTGAAAAGAACCGACAAGTTCAGCAGTGCCTACAGATTGCTGATAATTTAGCTTATTCAGCCGTGGCTGCGATGGCCAATTATGCCGCACTTTCTAAGAGTGAACGAAAAGTCCAAGCAGTAGACTATGTATTACAGCATATGGCAAAAACAGCTGGCAATATTTCTAAAGATGTTGTGGCCGATAAGGTTGAACTAGCTTACCAGGAATATAAGCACGTCACTCTAGGTGATAATCACGAAGCAGTCAAAGTTGATGAAACTGCTGCTGATCCAGAGCTATTAACTGCGAATGGAGGTAAATGAAATGACAACTGAATTTGCTGATATCAGTTCGTTTCAGCCAGATACTTTGGACTACATGCGAAAGTTACATAACCACGCAACGGGGTTATTCGTTAAGCTAACGGAAGGATCTGAAAACGGTTCGCATTATGTGAATCCTAAGGCTGGTATACAACTATTGAACGGTTTTGATTTTTTCAAATCAATTGGTGTCTATCACTATTTTAGAGGCAACAGTCAGCGCTACGGAATGAACGACCCCGTAAATGAAGCTAAATGGTTCGTCAAAAACATCATTAAGCTTGGTCTAAACAGGGATACTGTGTGTGCCATTGATGTTGAAGATCAGTCTTTACAATACAATGTGACTGCTGATATCAATCTGTTCTTAGATTACGTATACCGACAGGGCTTTCACTACTTGGTCGTCTACGCCTCAGCCAGCTGGTTTAATAGTCAGCGAATTAAACGTACTCAGCTAAAATATCTGCCAGCTATCTGGGTTGCTTCTTACGGTGTCAGCCAACCCGGAGTAGATAATGCCCAGGCTTGGCAGTATACCAATAATGGGTATCAGTTAAAAACGGACTTTAATTATGATTTTGCAGGTATTTTATAGTAAAAGCTACCGAGAAATTCGGTGGCTCTTTTATTCTGTAGATTGCAACAAATCCGGAACGTAGGGCTTAGAAACCTCACTAGAATGGTCACTGTAATCGCGATTACAGCATCACAATAAAAATAAAGTGAGGTAAAAATTATGCCTATTGATGTTTCAAATACACCTGATATGTATACGATTAATGCTAACGGGACATTTACTTTTAATGCTCAAGCTGGCGTCCGAAACGAACCCAATATTGACACGACACCAATTGTTTATTATGAATCTGGTGAAAGTGTTAACTATTCCAAGAAACTAAAGAATGGTAACTGGTTGTGGTTATCATATGAATCTGCTTCTGGTACTACTCGGTACGCGCCATATGCCAATACCGATACTGGCGAATACTTGGGGACTGACAGCAATGCCAGTGTTCAGCCAATCGTGCCACCAACTGGAACTGAGACTGGTCAAACCGGTGAATTAGGTAGCTTAACTGGTCAAGCAGGTGCTGATGTTGCTAATCAAACGCCTGATGGCACAACGCTGACAGAATCTGGTCAGTTTACCTTTTCCGAACCCGTGGCAGGTCGCGCCTCAACAGACATGGATGCTGAGCATCTGGATTCATGGTCAATTGGTGAAACGGTCGACTATAACGCCAAGATTAAAGCCGACGGTCACTACTGGTTCCAATATGTAAATACGAATGGTTTAACTTACTATGTACCATATGTCACGATCAGTCCATTCCGGTATTATGGGACGGATACTAATCCTGGCGACCCGGTTATTCCACAAAAGACTACTACGGGTGGCGGTGAAACCGAGATTACCCGTTCCCATAATGGTACAGATACACCAATGCCAGCAATGACCTCTGATCCTAATCGAGAACCAGCTGGCGAAGGCGTGACTTATCCAACGGTAGCAACATTAACAATTACTTCTGATGCCTGGGGCCGAGATAAAGCATATATGAATTCACATGGCGTGCAAAACATTCGCCTATACAAAAAAGGTACACCCATTAATTACACTGGAAAAGTCTTTAATGACGGACACCTCTGGGTCGTTTTACGAAATGGACAATTTTTGCCGGTAAGTACGTATGTTAATGTTGAGAGTATCCATCGAAGTGGAAAGTCTGGTGCAGCTAAGGATGAGTCAGATTATTCGTATGTAATTAATGACAGAGGAAAAATCCAACCAATTTCAGAGTATTGGCCTTATACCACCGACACAGATGATACTCGGCGTGACACCCGACCTTGGGAAGTAGGAACGAGCATTACCGATATTGATACTACTACTGCAGTTCAACCAACAACTGATGAATTAGCTGCTATGCAAAAAATGTCAGACTTAATCGATCAGGAAGCAGCGTCAGATTGCGTTACGATTGCATATACAACTGATACTCATGTAGATAGTTACAAAACACCATCTACTGCACGAGTATTACGCAATATGCAACTGATGAGCTACTATGCTGCTAATTTCGGAGTTGATTTAGTTGTCCATGGTGGTGATTTAAATGATGGTGTTAAACCGAAAAACTTTTCCGTAGCAGATGTTAAACGAGCAATGGATGCTATTAAATTAAGTCATCGGCCGTTCATTGTCTTACAGGGTAACCACGATGATAATTCTGGTTACGCGCGTGATGAGACTCTTGATAATGCTGATCAAGTTATCACTAACAACGAGGCTGCGCCACTACGTTTAGATCAATTTTCTCAATGGCTCAATGTACCATCTGTGAACGATGAAATTGAGGGTATTAAAACTAATCCCTATAACGCAGTGTTTGGTCGTTATGATGTGCCTGACAGTAACGTTACGGTTCTTGTTTTAGATGGCTTTGATATGGCCGACAATCCTAACCCCAACCGCGAAGCGTACAGACACGGTCACACAGATTATTCAGCAGGCCAACAAAAATGGTTAAATAAAACACTAGGCGAGATCTCTGCAGATAGGAAAATTGTAGTATTTGACCATATCGCGCTAAATGGAATTGGTTCTGCTTGGAATTATAATGCCGATGTCGATGGTCTGTTTGAAAATAGCACCACAACATCCTATAAACCCGGTGTTACAGCAAGTGGTAATATCTACACTTCGTTGGTTAATCATCAAAGTACGTATCATAATATTTTAGGCTTTTTTGCAGGTCATACTCATTGTGATAATTATGCTACTTCCGGTGGAATTGAATTTGTAACTACCTTAGCTGGGGTTGCTGATCGGGCACTGGATGTAGATCGTTTTGATAATGCTAAAACTACTCAATTTAGACTCGGTGATATTGAAGAAAATGGCTGGGGAGTTATTCAGCTTAATCCTACCGCTGGCCAAGTAATCCAACACCGTTTTGGAGAA
Organism: Secundilactobacillus hailunensis; assembly: GCF_005405185.1. GTDB lineage: Bacteria > Bacillota > Bacilli > Lactobacillales > Lactobacillaceae > Secundilactobacillus > Secundilactobacillus hailunensis. Next base: position 7,966 of record NZ_BJDO01000005.1, on the reverse strand, counting down.
ACAGATACACCTGATAATGGAGGTACATCCAATGTTTCAGGTACTCATTTCTTACCTAGTTGGGAAATTGATAACCTGCCACAGAATACAGGAGGCAAAGCATAATCTATATATTGTAAGCATGCAGATCGACGCATGTTTACATACATAATCAACATCAAGAAAGCTCATTTCACATTGACTTTATTGTTTTACAAATGGGGGAGACTTATAATGAGTTTGGATATAAAGGGAGGATATTGAAATGAACTTAAAGAAACAGTTAGGCTTGTCGTTAGTTGTCGGCAGCGGCTTATTACTCGGTCTATCAGCCACCCCAGCCAACGCACAGGCTAGAACTTATGTACGGTACTATGAGAACATCCCTAACAAGACGGTTTCAGTCACCAACAAGAACGCCTACGTATATAACAATGGTTGCTTATCACGTAAGATGGGCACCATGCGTTACTACGGTTCAAAGGTTGAAGAGTACTACGCGGCCCATGTGACCAAGAACGGTAAGACTTCCGTTTACTACAAGTTCCGTGTGGGTCACCGCACCGGCTGGGTATGGCATGGCTACTTAAAGTCAATCGCTTCAAGCACTGGGACTACAACACCAACTAATGGTACTAACACACAAACGACTAGCGGTAAATCAATCGCTCCTGGTACCACAGTTGAAAATGAAGACTGGAACGCACTTGCAAGGAGAGATGGAGTCTATTCAGACACAGCTGCTATAATGCAGATGTTCCCTAAAACTATTTACAATCAAAAAGTAGAAGAAATTACCGCATATTCATGGAACACTACTGATGAGGCAGATTTTGATGACAGCGATAATGGTATAAACCAAAATTCATGGGGTACGGGTGTAAACATGAACGGTTTTGTTGCTATTAGGTTCCGTGCTTCTACCAATAAACTGGATGATTACGCTGCAATCGAAAAAGCACTCGACAAAGCTGGTTATGACGCTAATGCACGTGCTAAATTTGCTGGTTGGTCAATTGGTGCTCAGTATGAAGAACCAGGAAATACAGATGAAGGTCCACAAGGCGGTATGGGATTAGTTTTGTTGGTACCAAATCCATAAATTGATAATTTCATTTAATAATTAAATAAATAGGTTAAGTAATGATGGCCTGATCCCTTAAATATGGGGATCGAGCCATTTTTGTGAATAATCTAAAATCTCTGATGGTGAGATCCGCAATTATTTAAGGTGTTTTGCTTATGCATTTTTAGCTTTAAATGCTTGTATATTGTCCCCCTAAAAATAGACTATAATTAAATTGCATTAAAGGGAGGAACTTTAAAATGAACTTAAAGAAACAATTGGGTTTGTCATTGGTTATCGGCGGTGGCTTGTTACTCGGCCTATCAGCAACCCCAGCCAACGCACAGGCTCGGACTTATGTACGGTATTACGAGAACATCCCAAACAAGACGGTCTCAGTAACTAACAAGAACGCCTACGTTTATAACAATGGTCGCTTATCCCGTAAGATGGGTACCATGCGCTATTACGGTTCAAAGGTTGAAGAATACTACGCGGCCCATGTGACCAAGAACGGTAAGACTTCCGTTTACTACAAGTTCCGTGTGGGTCACCGCACAGGCTGGGTATGGCATGGCTACTTGAAGTCAATTGCTTCAAGCACTGGAACTACACCAACAATACCAACTAGTGGTGCTAACACACAAACAACTGGTGGCAAGTCAATTGCACCTAGCACCACAGTTGAAAATGTGGATTGGAATGCACTAGAAAAAGATCCTCGTAGTGGAATTGATGCCGGTGGAGCTTATCTAATGCAGTTATTCCCACACACTATTTATAGTTCTCAGATTACACGAGCAGCAAACGATGTTTTTGACTCTGGTTATAGTGATGCTGTAGACTTTGATGATTCGACTCAAAGCATACAGGAAACGCTGGGTGAAGAGCATGTTAATGGTAATGGTGCAGTCATTATCCGTGTTGATGCTGATGCCCCATACGACCATGTAGCAATGGAACAGGCACTTGAAAAGGCTGGTTATGGTGCCACTGCTCGAGCTAAGTATACTGGTTGGTCAATTGGCGCTCAGTACGCAGGAGCAGAACTGGGTGGTGAGGCGCCAGAACCTGGCTATATGCTAATTATATTGGTACCCAATCCGTAAACTGACTGATTCACTTAATAATTAATAACTTTATATGGTGAACAATGATGACCTGATCCCTTTAAATATTAGGATCAGGTCATTTTTGCATTTAATTTGACAATTCGAGCTGCAAAAAAATGCCGTCACGGGTAGCGACCGCGACGGTTTATGATGACTTTGAACTCATTTGATATATCTATATCCTACCATGAGAGCACAACGTTGGCTGTGAACTACTCGTCACTGAAGTAACGAGCTTCTAGGAACACCGCTGACTTACACATCATTCGTTGAATGGCGTGCAGAGGTTACGGCTATTGACTAAGGCGCATTCCGTGCCAGTGACGTTTCAATATTTTGTAGCTTGGTTTTCGCTACCTCGTTATTATACCTGATGGCTCGAATCTAGGCAATTCATCACGTCCTTAAAAGAACGTGTTTCCTTGCCCTTAACTAAAAAGAAAGAATAATTTTCCAATGATGCCTCATTAGAACAGGTTTTAGTTGCGGTTATCCGTGATTAAATAACAAAACTTTGAGCGGACTCATCGAGAATTTAAACAGGTTCAGGATAATTTGGAATCCATGTTTTAACTGCCGACTAACTAAATACCGTTCTATTTTAAAACTGGCGGTTCTTCCAAAAACACCTTTGCGGCAAGTTTGTGTATAATTAGGATTACTAATCCAATGGGGGAGGGGTACGCTATGTCGCTATTAGCCATTATTGTTGATGTGATTACTGCCTTAACTTATTTTTTCCAGGCTAAATTGGGTACTGTGCCGGTTTATTTAATTGGAATCGTCGTCCAAGCTGTGGCGACGTTAGTCTTAATCATTTGGACATTTACGTATCAGCATCAAAGATACCGTAATCCGTTGATCTTTGGCTTTTTTACAGCCACATTTTCCTACGGCATTATTGTGATTTCAGCTGCGGTAAATGCCCTGATACTGGTCTTATATGTGATGAATATCACGGGAATCAATCATGTTATTTTTAGTTAAAAGAACGCACTCATTTGCATTTCAGCGGGTGAGTGCGTTCTTCATTTTTAAGCATGTAATTTTTCCGGTTCTTTTAGAATGAAAGTTAGATCAATATTACTGATATCGAATACTCAGACCGTCATTGCGTTTAAGCAACAAGTTAAACGCGACTGCCCATATAATGGCACCGATGGCCGGCAATAGCGATGCGTGGCTGAAGAATAGGCTCACAAAGATGGCGATAAAGAAGCAGATCGTCAATGGATTGGACCACTTGTAGCCAGGCATCTTGAAGCCGTCAGTCTGAAAATCTGCGGAACGACGGTACTTGTAGTGGGCCACCATCGTTAGGATGCAGACCAGAATATAAATATCACTGGAAACGGAGGCGATGAAGGTAAACGCCGTGCTCAAGGCGTTGAACGAACTGATGATTGGGGCAAACAACATGCAAGCTGCGGAGAACAGTACCGCAACGATGGGAATCCCATTGGTAGAAACTTTGGTGAATGGCTTCATATGTTTGCTGTGTGATTCCAATGCCAGTTGATACAAGTGACGACCAGTTGAGAAAATGGAACTGTTCAAAGTTGACATTGCGGCGGCAATAACCACCACGTTGATCACCTGAGAGGCAGCTGGCATCCCAGCAAGGGTAAAGATTTGCACGAATGGGCTTTGAGCCGGATTCAGTGAACGCCAAGGGGTGATCGCCATGATCACGACCAGCGAACCAATATAAAATAGCAGAATTCTGAAAATGATTTGGTTGATTGCTTTTGGTAAAACGCGTTTAGGATCCTTGGTTTCAGCGGTGGTAATTCCCACGAATTCCATTCCTTGAAAGGCGAAGAAGACCATTGGAAAGGCCATGATAAACTGATGGAACCCATTTGGAAACATCGTGAAGTGGTTGGTTAAATTACCCCAGGATGCGTGAGTGCCAGCGGGGTTTTGGTGATGGATGAATACTAAATAAATACCAACGCATATCAGCGCGATAATGGCCAAAATTTTAATCCCGGATAAGAACGTTTCGGAATGGCCGAATGAACTGACCATCGCAATGTTAACGCCGGTCAAAACTACCCAGAAGCCCAGTTGAACTAGGGCGGCGGAACTATGTGGGAACCAGAACTGGACGTAGGTTGATAGCGCGATGAGTTCGGCGTTTGCCACCAAAATCAGTTCCAGCCAATAGCTCCATTCGGCAAATTTACCCACTCCTGAGCCAACGTACTTTCTGATAAACGAGACGAAGGTGTGTTGATCCGGATCGGAGTACATCATTTCACCAATTGCGCGCATCATGAGGAAGAAGAAGCCACCGATGATTAAATAAACTAACAAGATCGATGGTCCGGTTCTGTGAATCGTGCTGCCGGCACCCAAGAAGAGTCCGGTCCCAATCGAGCCACCAAACGCAATCATTTGAACAGCAATGTTGGATAGACCACGGCGAGTCCCGTCTTTGTTAACCTGAATTTTCTCTTTTTTCAACATGTTTTTGGCCTCCTTAAGCCACTCATTAATCATTAAAAATCTGAGAATCTACTTTGATAACGCGTTGGTAGAGTATGCTTACCAAACAAAAAATCGTCCCCGCACAGAATTATTCTGTACAGGGACGATTTTTGATCGTGTTACCACCCATTTATTCGTAGTGACGTTACCATCGCTACCTCAAAGGCACAAACATGCCCGGAATTTTATCGTGCTTCCCACGTACCGCAAGCTTTCACTTTTGATAATTGCTCAGAGCTCATCTTCAAGAAACGTTCTAGTCCACCCTTTCACCAACGATGGTCGCTCTACAACTTTACTAATTCCTTTACTCTTCTCTTCATTGCATACTGTATTAAATTTATATTATAAATGATAACATAAATTTTTAATTAATTAAACAGTTTTCACATATAATTTTAATCGTGTAGCTTTTCTGGTTCTTTTAAAATTAAATGTCCAAGTAGTGCAATGACTAAGAAGACGACCGCGACAAGGCAAACACCATTCCATTTGGCGATACTCCATGCCCAAGTTGCGGATAGGGTACCTAGTGAGCCACCGAGAAAGTAGCTGAACATAAAGATGGAGTTATTGCGGCTGCTTTCTTTACGATTCAAGGATTGGACGATGGCTTGATTGGACACCTGACTGAATTGAGTTCCCAGATCCAGTAAGACGATTCCAACGATCAATCCAATCAGCCAGTGACCGATGAGCCAAAATAGCAGGAAGGCGATACTGGAGAAGAAAACTGATAATCCGATGGTCAGCCGAGGTGAGCGGTGGTCTACCAGATTACCAATATAGGGAGCGACGATAACGCCTGCAATGCCCAATAGTCCTAGTAACCCAGCGACGTTACTGCCCAGGTGGTACTGGTCAGCCAAATAGAAAGCTAGGGTTGACCATAAAACGTTAGAAACGGCAAACATAGTAAAACCGTTGAGCGACGAACCGCGTAATCTTCGTTGAGTGGTGAATAGACGCGGCAATGATTTAATAACGCTCGCATAGCTTAAATGCTGGTGACCACGGGGATCCCGCGGCATTGCTTGATGGACGATGAGCAGTAAAATGATGTCCATTATCGCGGCAATCAAATAAATATATTGCCAATTAATGACGCTCCCAAGCAGACCGCTAAAGGATCGTGACAGCAGGATCCCGGTCAACAGGCCACTTAGAACGGTACCTAATACTTTGCCACGCTGCATCGCTGGTGCAAGAAAACCGGCGTACGGGATAATGATCTGCGGTGCTACTGACGTGATTCCAATCAGAGTGGTGGCAATGGCAAAGACAAGTGCATTTGGTGATATAAACGCAATGAACAGGGAAATAATCGACAGGACCATCATGAACTGAATCAAGTGATAACGGTCAAAGATATCACCTAGGGGAACGATCAATAATAAGCCAACAGCATATCCCATCTGTGTCAGCATTGCCAGCACACCGACGATTGCTTTGGAAAGGTGAAAATCGTTAGCGATTAAGCCTTCGATGGGTTGGATAAAGTTCAGATTAGCGACGATCACACCAGTAGCAATCGCCATAATTAAAACGGTTTTACGAGAAATTGATTGTGGTTCATCCATAATATAAGGAAGTCTTCTTTCGAATAGAATAGTGTGCAAAGGTAGAATGTTCTATTTAGAGCAGGAAAGGGCTCTCCGTCCGTACGATTAACCAATGAAAAATCTGATGCGTCATTTAACTTCCTCGTTTCTATTCAATATTAACTTTAAAACAAAGACGGTAGTTTACAGTAATGTTTCATGTGAAACACCTGCTGTAAAGACTTAAACAAGCCGTTTTCACTACTGATTCCATTAATTATACGATATTTTTTCAGAAATTAAAAAAATCCGTTACCATGATTGGTAGCGGATTTTGAAAACTGGGCTTGTTATTAAATTGGTGACTCCCGGTCAGCCATTTAATTTAATCATCATCGTCATCATCATCGTCTTCTTCAACTAAACCTTCCCAAGCGGTCTTACCTAGGAGTGCTTGCAGTTGTTGAATAGCGTGATTGTTTTGTTTTAATAGGGTGGTTAGGGTTTGTGCTAAAGCTGGCCGGTCTTCCTTTGCAGCTAACTTAATCGCCCGGGTGACGAAGAGGTTTTCCGTGTTGTAGTCGTGAGCGGTAATATCAACCAGCTCGGAAGTAGTCAGGTACTTGTTGCGGCCATCTTCATCCAGCATCTTGTAGTTACCGTATTCTTCGGTAGTCGAAGGTGGCAGCTCATTTTCGTCTAGAAGGGCTTCAGCAACCACATCATAATCTTTGCGGGCTTGGTCGATCAGTTCGTCATAGAGTGGACGAACGGCTAAGGCTTCAAAGCCTTTCATAAACCATTTGGCTTGGTGGAGTTTCACATCCAGCACTCGAAGATTCGAGACGATGTGGCCGGTCATCGCCCCAGCGGTGGGGGTATGGTGATCGATGTCGGCTTGTTTAACTTCGGCTTGGTACTTTTCTTCTACTAAATCTTTAACATCTGTCGTCATATATTTATTCCTCCTACTTAGCAGCGACTGCGTCTTTTACCCGGATCTTCTTCACTTCATAACCTAACTTGTCGACCACTTGGCCTAACTCTTCAGCGGAGACCTGGCTGTCATCAAAGTCGGCTTTGGCTTTGCTGGCGTTGAACAGGACTTTCACGTTCTCAACACCGGGCTGGTGAGCCAGGGCACTTTCAATCTTGGTCATGCATGACGGGCAGGTCAATCCATCTAATTGTAAAGTCGCACGTTTGTTTGTCATAATAACGATCTCCTTTTTTAGTTGTTCTTGTTTGTTTTGATTATCTATAGTTTAACTGGTTTTACTGGTTTTGAAATTGACGTAAATCAAGTTAGCGAAGTTTTTTGTGTTGCGGTCTGCTGTGCCTGAGTTGGCATCTTGCCGTAACGGATCAGCCGCATTGCGTTGAAGATCACGACTAAGATGCTGGCCTCGTGGACAAACATCCCGCTGGCCATGTAGATGAAGCCGACAATCAAACCGATTAGCAGGAAGATGACGACGCCAATCGCGATGGCGATGTTTTCCTTAGTGTTGATAACGGTCTTCTTAGAAAGGGCGTAGGCGTGAACCAGAGCTTCAAAGCTGGACTGCATTAACACAACGTCCGAAGTTTCAATGGCAACGTCAGTCCCACTGCCCATGGCGATTCCAATTTGGGCGGTAGCGATAGCCGGGCTGTCGTTGATTCCGTCACCAACAAAGGCAACGTGACGACCTTGATCCTTGAACTTTTTAATGTACTCAACTTTTTCTTCAGGTAAGAGTTCGGCGTGGACTTCATCCAACCCGATTTGTTCG